>JBDHTD010000010.1:0-100286 GCA_039808485.1 Aquamicrobium sp.
AGCGTGAAGCCGACGAGGTAGTCGAGCGCGCGGCGGGCGAGATAGGCGTCGACCAGCGGCGCGTCGATGTCGCGCGGATTGGCCATCGCGTCGAGCACCGACTGCTTGGTGATGGCGTTGAAGACGACCCGGCTGACCTTCTTGTCCTTCAGCACCTTCTTCTGCCGCAGCACGTCGAGCACATGCCACGAGATCGCCTCGCCCTCGCGGTCGGGGTCGGTGGCGAGGATCAGCGCGTCGGCGTCCTTCAGCGCCTTGGCGATGTCGCCGAGTCGCTTGGACGACGGGCCGTCGACCTCCCACGACATGGCGAAATCGTCGTCGGGACGCACCGAGCCGTCCTTGGCCGGCAGGTCGCGAACATGGCCGAAGGAGGCCAGAACCTTGTAGTTCGAGCCGAGATATTTGTTGATTGTCTTGGCCTTGGCCGGCGATTCGACGACGACGACATCCATGTGGTGACGCAGTTCCCCTCACGCACGGCGTTTCCGCCGGCGTCTTTGCAGCAAAACAGCCCGTGACATGGCCGCGCTTGGCGGTCGGGTCAAGGGTCTTGGCCGTTTTCTTGGCCCGATACCGACAATACAACCGGAAATAGTATTATCCACGATTGCAATTTTCTATAAATTCAATAAACTCTAATTCACGCGAGGGTTGCGTAATAGATTTTATGCAATCAATATGCGAAGGGGGCGGAGAACGGCAGATGCCACAGGGGCTCGACCGAAGACGCGCGGAAACGCTGGATTACATTCGCTCGATGCTCGGGCAACTCCGCACCATGGCCGAGGCCGAGCGCTGCGACATGCTGACCTATCTGATCGAGATGTCCTATGTCGAGGTGAGCGACATCCTCCGCGGCGAGCGGCCGCTACGCGTCCGGGAAGACGGCCGTGTCCGGGAAGACAAGCGAGACCGCGCCGCCGGCGTGGCGTTCGAGGCGACCGGCAAGGTCAAGCTCCAGTAGGACGGTGGCGAGCTGCGCCGGGTGAAGCCCCGTGTGGCGCAGCAGTTCGTCGGTTCCTGTCGGCGTGGGGCCGAGCGCCTCCAGCACGACGGCGCGGTCGCCGTCCGCTGGAGGCGGCGCGGCGGCAAGGTCTTCCTCTTCCAGATGATGGTGCAGGGGCGGCAACGGCTGCTCCGCTTCGCCGGGCAGGGCCGATAGCGGGCGCAGGGTCTCGATGATGTCGCGCGCGCCGGTGGTGAGCATGGCCCCGTCCTTGATGAGCGCGTTGGTGCCGGCGGCGCGCGGGTCGAGCGGCGATCCCGGCACCGCGAACACCAGCCGGCCCATCTCGCCCGCCAGGCGCGCCGAAATCAGCGAGCCGGAGCGCTGGGCCGCTTCCACCACCACCAGCCCGAGCCCGAGGCCCGCCACCAGCCGGTTGCGGCGCGGGAAGTCGCGGGCGCGGGGCTCCCAGCCGAACGGCATTTCGGAGACGAGCGCGCCTTCCTGGGCGATCCGGTCGCACAGGCCGAGGTTTTCCGGCGGATAGGGGCGGTCGAGCCCGCCGGCGAGCACGGCGATCGTGCCGGTGGCGAGGCTGGCCTCGTGCGCGGCTGCGTCGATGCCGCGCGCCAGCCCCGAGACGACGACATAGCCGGCTTCGCCGAGGCCGGAGGCCAGCATGCGCGCCATCCGCGCCCCGGCGGCGGAGGCGTTGCGCGCGCCGACGACCGCGACCGCCGCCGGCTGGAACAGCGCGGCGTTTCCCTTGACCGACACCAGCGGCGGCGGCAGTTCCATGCGCCGCAGCATCTGCGGATAGTCCGGTTCGCCGATGGCGACGATCCGCGCGCCGAAGCGCCGCGCGGTTTCGAGCTCGCGCGCCGCTTCCGCCTCGGAAGCGATGCGCGAGGGCCGGCTGGCGCCGCCCGCCGCCGCCAGTTCCGGCAGCGCCGCAAGTGCGGCCTCGGCCGAACCGAAGCGGTTGATCAGGCCGCGGAACGAGGCCGGGCCGACATTCTCGCTGCGGATCAGGCGAAGCCAGTTCAGTCGCTGCCGGTCGGTGAGCGTCGGTCCGGCGGACGACATCGCAGCTAGCCTTTCTGGCCGATTTTCGATTCCGTGCCGGCGAGAAGCCGCGAGATGTTCTCGCGATGCTTGAGGAAGACGATGACGCTCATCAGGCCGAGCGCCGCCGCGTGGCCGGGCAGGCCGACGAGGTAGAGCGCGACCGGCGAGGCGACTGCGGCGACGAGCGCCGACAGCGACGAGTAGCGGGTGAGGGCGGCCGCCGCCAGCCAGACCACGGCGAAGACCAGCGCCGCCTGCCAGGCGAAGGCGGCGAGCACACCGAGATAGGTGGCGACGCCCTTGCCGCCCCTGAAGCCGAGCCAGACTGGGAAAAGATGGCCGAGGAACGCGGCGAAGCCGGCGGCGATGCCGGCCTCGAGGCCCCAGCGCTGGGCGAGAAGCACCGCGACCGCGCCCTTCAGCGCGTCGAGAAGCAGCGTCGCCGCGGCCAGCCCCTTGTTGCCGGTGCGCAGCACGTTGGTCGCACCGATATTGCCGGAACCGATCTTGCGCACGTCGCCGAGGCCGGCCGCGCGCGTCAAGAGGAGGCCGAACGGAACCGAGCCGAGGAGATAGCCGAACGCGAGCGCAATCAGGATCGTCGTCGTCATTGCGGCTTGCCCCCTCCTGAAGCCGGTGCGCCGGGCGCTACAGGCTGTAGACTGTGCGGCCGGCGACGAGCGTTTGCAAGACCTTGCCTTGCAGGCGCGCGCCCTCGAAACAGGTGTTTTTCGAGCGCGAGCGGATGTCCTCCTCGCGCACCACCCACGGATAGTCGAGATCGACCACGATCAGGTCGGCGGCCGCGCCCGGCGCCAGCGTGCCGCCCGGCAGGCCGTAGAGCCTGGCCGGCGCCGTCGACAGCGCCTCGGCGAGCCGCATCAGCGGCACCTCGCCGTTGTGATGGAGGCGCAGCGCTGCCGAAAGCAGCGTCTCCAACCCGATCGCGCCGGAAGCGGCATCGGCGAAGGGCAGGCGCTTGGTGTCGACGTCCTGCGGATCGTGCGAGGAAACGAGGATGTCGATCGCGCCTTCGCGCAGCGCATCGACCATCGCCTGCCGGTCGTCCTCGGCCCTGAGCGGCGGCGACAGGCGGAAGAAGGTGCGGTATTCGCCGACGTCGTTCTCGTTCAGCGTCAGGCTGGCGATTGCCGCGCCGGCGGTGACATGCGCGCCGTCCGCCTTGGCGCGGCGCACCGCGTCGGCCGACATCGCGGTCGAGATCTTGGCCGCGTGGTAGCGGCCCCTGGTCAGCCGCGCCAGCATCAGGTCGCGCTCGAGCGGGATCGCCTCCGCCTCGCGCGGGATGCCGGGCAGGCCGAGCCAGCTCGCGTAGAGCCCCTCGTTCATCACCCCGGAGGAGGCGAGATGCGGGTCCTGCGTCTCGTGGTCGATGACGGCGCCGAAATCGCGGGCATAGGTCAGCGCCCGGCGCATGACCAGGCTGGAGGCGACGGTGCGCCGCCCTTCGGTGAAGGCGACCGCGCCCGCCTCGCGCAGGAGGCCGAACTCGGTCATCTCGCGGCCTTCGAGACCCTTGGTGATGGCGGCGGCCGGGAAGACGTTGACGCTTGCCGTGTCGCGCGCCGTCCGCAGCACGAACTCGACCAGCGCCACGTCGTCGATCACCGGGTCGGTGTCGGGCATGGTGATGATCGAGGTGACGCCGCCGGCCGCCGCCGCGCGGCTGGCCGAGGCGATGGTCTCGCGATGCTCGGCGCCCGGCTCGCCGACATGGACGCGCGCGTCGACCAGCCCCGGCAGGATCGTCCTGCCGGTGCAGTCGACGACGTTCGCGCCCTCGGGCGCGCCCTGGTTGCGCGCCGACGCGCCGGCGGCAAGGATCGTCCCGCCCTCTATGATGACGGTGCCGACCTCGTCGACACTGCGCGAGGGATCGACGATGCGGGCGTTCTGGAACAAGGTGACGCTCATGCGGCGCCTCCTTCCCCGTCGTTCCGGCGCGGGTCGAGCAGCGCCTCCATCACGGCCATGCGCACGGCCACCCCCATCTCGACCTGCTCCTGGATCATGCTCTGCGGGCCGTCGGCGATGGCCGAGGCGATCTCGACGCCCCGGTTCATCGGGCCGGGATGCATGACGAGGGCGTCCGCCTTCGCCGCCTTCAGCTTCTCGGCGTCGAGGCCCCAATAATGGAAATATTCGCGTACCGACGGCACGTAGGCCCCTTCCATGCGCTCGCGCTGGAGCCGCAGCATCATCACCACGTCGGCGTCCTTAAGGCCGTCCTCCATGCGGTTGAACACCTCGACCCCCATCATCGGGCCGATGCCGGCCGGCAGCAGCGTCGAGGGGGCGACCACGCGCACCCGCGCGCCGAGCGCGTTCAGAAGGATGATGTTGGAGCGCGCGACGCGCGAATGCGCCACGTCGCCGCAGATCGCCACGGTCAGCCCGGCGATCGTCCCGCGGGCGCGGCGGATGGTCAGCGCGTCGAGCAGCGCCTGCGTCGGGTGCTCATGCGCGCCGTCGCCGGCATTGATCACCGCGCAACCGACCTTCTGCGCCAGCAGCGCCGCCGCCCCGGCCGAGGAATGGCGGATGACGAGGATGTCCGGGCGCATGGCGTTCAGCGTCATTGCCGTGTCGATCAGCGTCTCGCCCTTCTTCACGGAGGACGAGGCGACCGCCATGTTCATCACGTCGGCGCCGAGCCTTTTTCCCGCCAGCTCGAACGACGACTGCGTGCGGGTCGACGCCTCGTAGAACAGGTTGATCTGGGTGCGGCCGCGCAAGGTGGAGGATTTCTTCTCCTTCTGGCGCGAAAGGGCGACGGCGGCGTCGGCCCGGTCGAGCAGAAGCTCGATGTCGAGCGGCGACAGGCCGTTGATGCCGAGGAGGTGTCGGTGCGGATAAAGCGGGAAGGGCGCGCGCGCTGTCATGGTAAAGCCGTGCTATAGGCATGCGCCGCCCGCCGGGCAAGCCGCTTTCGGCCGGACGGGCGCGATTTCCACGGGCGCGATCCCCAGCGGTGAATTTCCTCGCACTTGGCCGTCATTTGCCTGTAACTGGACCCGAGCTCCCGAATCGACCGGCCTGACGGAGGCGCTGAAGGTGACGCATCAGGTATTGAACCAAAGCCCGCCTTTGACCGGATCGAGTGCCTGGCGCGCCGATCCGCTGCTGGTGCAGCTTGCGGAAGGCTGGCCGGAGCCGGTGCGCCGCGACCTGGAGCAGGTCGGCCGCTACGTGCGCTCGTCGGAAGCGCAGGAGCTGGCGCGGCTGGCCAATGTCGAGACGCCGAAGCTCAGGACCCACGACCGCCAGGGCAACCGCATCGACATGGTCGAGTTCCATCCGGCCTATCACGCGCTGATGCGCCGCTCGATCGCTCTCGGGCTGCATTCGTCGATCTGGGAGGACGGCCGCGACGAGGCCGGGCGCCGCCACCAGGTCCGCGCCGCCCGCTTCTTCCTGACCGCGCAGCTCGAATGCGGGCATTTGTGCCCGATCACCATGACCAGCGCCTCGCTGGCGGCGTTGATGGCGAGCCCGCAGCTCTTCCGCGATCTCGCGCCCCGCGTGCTGACGCGCAAATACGACCAGTCGCAGAAGCCGATGGCGCAGAAGGCGGGCCTGACCTTCGGCATGGGCATGACCGAGAAGCAGGGCGGCACCGATCTGCGCGCCAACACCTCGCGCGCCGTGCGCGCCGGCAACCGCTTCCACAGCCTGACCGGCCACAAATGGTTCATGTCGGCGCCGATGTCCGACGCCTTCCTGATGCTGGCGCAGGCCGAGGCGGGGCTGACCTGCTTCCTGGTGCCGCGCCTGCGCGAGGACGGCAGCCATAACGGCCTCGAATTCCAGCGCCTCAAGGACAAGCTCGGCAACCGCTCCAACGCTTCCTCGGAGGTCGAGTTCGACGGCGCGCTGGCCGAGATGGTCGGCGAGCCGGGCAAGGGCGTCAGGACCATCATGGACATGGTGACGCTGACGCGGCTCGACTGCGCGCTGGCCAGCGCCGGCCTGATGCGCGCGGCGTTGTCTGAGGCCGTCCACCACACCCGCCACCGAAAGGCGTTCGGCGTGGCGCTCGCCGACCAGCCGCTGATGCAGCGGGTGCTGGCCGACATGGCGCTCGACGTCGCCGCCGCGACCGCGCTGTCGATGCGGCTCGCCCGCTCGTTCGACGAGGCGGCGCGCAATTCCGGCGAGGCGGCCTTCGCCCGCGCCATGACGCCGGTGGTGAAGTACTGGGTGTGCAAGATCGCGCCGCCGCTCACCTACGAGGCGATGGAGTGCCTCGGCGGCAACGGCTATATCGAGGAGGGGCCGCTGGCGCGCGCCTATCGCGAGGCGCCGGTCAACGCCATCTGGGAAGGCTCCGGCAACGTCATGGCGCTCGACGTGCTGAGGGTCCTCGGCCGCGCGCCGCAGCTCTTCGAGGAGGTGCTGGCGGGCATCGGCCGCGATTTGGGTGCGGCCGGCAAGGGCGTCCTCGGCGTGCTGCGCGCGGCCCTTCAGGTCGCTGCCTCCGACGAGGGCTCGGCCCGCATCCTGACCGAGCAGCTCGCGCTGTCGGCCGCCGCCGCCGAGCTGCGCCGGCTGGGGGCAGGGCGCATCGCCGACGCCTTCGTCGAGACCCGCCTCGCCGGCCAGTGGCGCACCAGCTACGGCATGCTCGACGCCCGCCACGATTCGCGCGCCATCCTCGAGACGCTCTATCCCGAGCTCGGCTGAGCCTTCTCCCCCCAAGGCCCGGCTTCGCCGTTAACCTTAACGAATGGTTTCCGTTGCCGTTAACCGGCGAGCGGTCCAGTGTCGTTCGGTCGCGTCACCGGCGCGGCGTTCTTCTTTCGAGAGACCGCGCCATGCGTTACATCCTGATCTTCTGGGCCGTGCCGATGGGGCTGTTCTGGGGCTGGTACTATCTGTCCTACAACGACATCAATTTCGGCTACGTGTTCCTGTCGCGGGCGGTCCACGAGTACGCCTTCGCCGTCTACGGCCATATTCTCGGCATCGACCCGGCGACCATTGGCCCGCTGGTGATGCGCGCCTGCGTCATCGACACGGCGCTGATCTTCTCGATCTTCGGCTTCCGCCGGCGGCGCGAGATCCTGGCGTGGTGGAACGGAATGCGCGTCAGCGCGCCAGCGCCGCAAGCCGGTCGAGCGCACCCTGTAGAATGAAGGCGGCCGCGGCCGAATCGATGCGCTCGTCGCGGCGGGCGCGCGACACGTCCATCGATATCAGCGCCCGCTCGGCCGCCACCGTAGACAGCCGCTCGTCCCAGTAGATGAAGGGCAGGGCGGTCAGCCGCTCCATGTTGCGCACGAAGGCGCGCGTCGCCTGCGCCCGCGGCCCCTCGCTGCCGTCCATGTTGATCGGCAGTCCGACGACGATCGCCGCCGTCTTTTCCCTGTCGGCCGCCGCCAGCAGCGCCTGCGCGTCGAGCGTGAATTTTTTCCGCGCGATCACCGGGCGCGGATGGGCGAACGACAGGCCGGCGTCCGAGACGGCCAGCCCGATCGTCCTGGTGCCGAGGTCGATGCCGGCGAGCGTCGCGCCGGGGGCCAGCACCGACGGCGCCTCGGTAATGTCGATCACCGGCATTTTTCGTTTCGCCCCTTTGCCTCGTCGCTTCCCGCTTCTATCCTGCCGCCACGCCGAAGAACAGAAGGGAGCCTTGCGATGAAACTGACCTGGTACGGCCATTCCGCATTCGCCGTCGAGGCGGAAGGAGCAAAAATCCTGATCGATCCGTTCCTGAGCGGCAATCCTTCCTGGGGCAAGGGCTGGGAGGAAGCGGCCGAGGGCGCGACCCACGTCCTGCTGACCCACGGCCACAGCGACCATGTCGGCGACGCCGTCGCGATCCTGAAGAAGACCGGCGCGCAGCTCGTCGCCAATTTCGAGATCTGCATGTATCTCGTCGGGCAGGGGGTGAGCGACAGCCGGATCAACCCCGGCAACACCGGCGGGACGGTAGATTGCGGCGGCTTCACCGTCACCTTCGTCCAGGCGCTGCATTCCTCGTCCTTCGGGCAGGACGGCGGGGCGAACGTCTATCTCGGCAACCCGCTCGGGCTGGTGCTGCATTTCGCCGACGGCAATTCGCTCTATCACATGGGCGACACCGACATCTTCTCCGACATGGCGCTGATCGACGAGCTGCACGCGCCCAAGGTCGGCATCGTGCCGATCGGCGACCGCTTCACTATGGGCGGCGCGGTGGCTGCGCTCGCCTGCCGGCGCTTCTTCAAGTTCGAGACGGTGATCCCGGCGCATTACGCCACCTTCGGCCTGCTCGACCAGAACCCGGACAAGTTCGTCGAGGGGCTGGAAGGCTCGGGAACGAAGGTGCTGGTGCCGAAGGTGGGCGAGGCATTCGAGGTTTGAAGCTGTTGCGCTGGGGGGGCCGCGCCGCTATAGCCCGGTGAGTTGTTTCCCACCCATTCGCCGGAGCGAAGAATGTCCGTCGATCTCGACACCGTCAAGCGCGTGGCGCGGCTTTCCCGCATTGCCGTGACCGAGGAGGAGGCCGGCCGCATGACCGGCGAGCTCAACGTCATCCTCGGCTTCGTCGAGCAGCTTTCCGAGGCCGACGTCGAGGGCGTCGAGCCGATGACCTCGGTCATCCCGATCGCGATGCGCAAGCGCGAGGATGCCGTCACCGACGGCGACAAGGCCGCCGATATCGTCGCCAACGCGCCGGCGACCGAGGAGAATTTCTTCCTCGTTCCCAAGGTCGTCGAATAGGAAGCCGCCGCTTGCCGGACGCCCGCTTTTTTCACAAGAAGAAGTTTTCCCGATGACCGACCTGACGACACTGACGATTGCCGAAGCGCGCGAGGGGCTGGCGGCCAGGGATTTTTCGGCCGTCGAACTGACGGACGCCTATCTCGCGGCCATCGACGCCCATAACCCGACCTTCAACGCCTATGTCGCCGTCACCCACGACAAGGCGCGAGCGATGGCGAAGGCGTCGGACGGGCGGTTGGCGAGCGGCAAGGCGGGCGCGCTCGAAGGCATCCCGCTCGGCATCAAGGACCTGTTCGCCACCGAGGGCGTCCACACCCAGGCCGCGAGCCACATCCTGGACGGCTTCGAGCCGCGCTACGAATCGACGGTGACGGCCAACCTGTGGGCCGACGGCGCGGTCATGCTCGGCAAGCTCAACATGGACGAGTTCGCCATGGGCTCGTCCAACGAGACCTCGTTCTACGGCCCGGTCAAGAACCCGTGGCGGGCCGAAGGCTCGAACCGCGACCTCGTGCCGGGCGGCTCGTCCGGCGGCTCGGCGGCGGCCGTCGCAGCAAAGCTTTGCGCCGGCGCCACCGCCACCGACACCGGCGGCTCGATCCGCCAGCCGGCCGCCTTCACCGGCACGGTCGGCATCAAGCCCACCTATGGCCGCTGTTCGCGCTGGGGCATCGTCGCCTTCGCTTCCTCGCTCGACCAGGCCGGGCCGATCGCCCGCGACGTGCGCGACGCGGCCATCCTCCTGAAGTCGATGGCCTCGGTCGATGCCAGGGACACCACGTCCGTCGACCGGCCGGTGCCGGACTACGAGGCCGCGCTCGGCCGTTCGCTCAAGGGCGTCAGGATCGGCATTCCCAAGGAATACCGCGTCGAGGGCATGCCCGGCGAGATCGAGGCGCTGTGGCAGAAGGGCATCGCCTGGCTGAAGGACGCCGGGGCCGAGATCGTCGACATCTCGCTGCCGCACACGAAATACGCGCTGCCGACCTATTACATCGTCGCACCCGCGGAAGCCTCGTCCAACCTCGCCCGCTATGACGGCGTCCGCTACGGCCTGCGCGTGCCGGGCCGCGACATAGTCGAGATGTACGAGAACACCCGCGCCAGGGGCTTCGGGGAGGAGGTCAAGCGCCGGATCATGATCGGCACCTATGTGCTGTCCGCCGGCTATTACGACGCCTATTACGTGCGGGCGCAGAAGGTGCGCACCCTGATCAAGCGCGATTTCGAGGATGCCTTCCATGCCGGCGTCGACGCGATCCTGACGCCGGCGACCCCGTCGGCCGCCTTCGGCATCGCCGACCAGGAACTCGCCGCCGACCCGGTCAAGATGTACCTGAACGACGTGTTCACGGTCACGGTCAACATGGCCGGCCTGCCAGCCATCGCCGTTCCGGCCGGCCTCGACGGGCAGGGCCTGCCGCTCGGCCTGCAACTGATCGGCCGGCCGTTCGACGAGGAAACCCTGTTCGCGGCCGCCCATGCGGTCGAGCGCGCCGCCGGCCGCTTCGAGCCGCGGAAATGGTGGTAGCGGCCGCCGCCGCGCGTCTTTCGAAGGGCTGCTCATGGCGCGGGTGCCGCAACTGAGGGAAAGCGGGGGACGAACGGTCGAGACGTCCGAGTCCCGCATCGTCATCCGCGAGACCCTGGACGGCCTCGGCATCTACAATCCCGCCCGGCGCAACATCGTCCTTATCCTGTTCATGATGCTGTGGCTGACCGGGTGGTCGTTCGGCGAGTTTTTCGCGCTGTCCCAGATCCTGCGCGGCGGCAACGTCGTCGCCTCCGTCATGCTGCTGGTCTGGGCGGCGATCTGGACGCTCGGCGGGCTCGGCGCGCTCCTCGTCCTGCTGTGGAACCTGTTCGGCTCCGAGCGGCTGTTCATCACCGGCGGCATGCTTGTCCATTCCAGGGGCTTCGGCCCGTTCCAGCGCAAGCGCGCCTATCCGGTCGGGCAGGTCAACGGCTTCCGCGTCGACACCCGCGGCACCCCGGCGACCAGCGCGGTCCCGCTCGGGACGGTCGAATACCAGGCCGGCGGCCGCCGCTCGTTCGGCATCGGCATGACGCGCGAGGAGGCGGAAGCCTCGCTCGCCGCCATCCGCAGGGCGCTGCCATTCCCCGACGGCGGCGATCTTCCGCCTCCGGCCCCACCCGAACAGGAATGATGAAAGACGGATGTTCTTCTACCTGTCCAAGCTGTTCTGGATGGTCGCCCAGCCGATCAACCTGATCGGGCTTCTCGTTCTTGCCGGCGCCGTGCTCGGCCTGCTGCGGTTCAGGCGCGCGGGGCTGCTGTTCTCCTTCCTCGGCCTCGCGGTTCTGGCGCTGGGCGCATGGACGAGCCTTGGCGCAGTCCTTCTCCACCCGCTCGAGGACCGCTTCCGGCGCCCCGACCCGGCGCCGGCAGAGGTGGCGGGCATCATCGTGCTCGGCGGCGGCTTCGAGGGCGGGATCAACGTGGTGCGCGGCGGCTACGAGCTCAACGCCTCCGGCGACCGCTTCGTCGAGGCGGCGATCCTCGCCCGCCGCTATCCGCAGGCGCGCGTCGTCGTCACCGGCGGCACCGGAGCCCTGATGTTCGGCGGCGAGGGCGACGGCGACACCGCGCCGCGTCTTCTGGAGGCGCTCGGCGTCGCGCCGGAGCGGATGGTGCTGGAGAGGCGCTCGCGCAACACCCACGAGAACGCGGTGTTCACCCGCGACATGGTCACGCCGCGGCCCGGCGACACCTGGCTGCTGGTGACGTCGGCGTTCCACATGCCGCGTTCCGTCGGCCTGTTCCGCAAGGTGGGCTTCGAGGTCGTGCCGTGGCCGGTCGACTACCAGACTGCTGGCACCGAGAGGTTCGGCCCGGCCCGCGACAACCCGATGGATTCGCTGCGCAATCTGAGCATCGCGATCCGCGAGTGGGTCGGCCTTGCCGCCTATCGCGCCACCGGCCGCATCGACAGCGTCCTGCCGGACTGACGCCGTCACGGTTTCGCCACGCCGGTTAAAAATCCATTAACATGAAGCTGTCGATCTAATCGTTTGATTTTGCATCGAATTGCGCGTTTAAACCGTTTGATCTCGATGCGTTTGCCTTGGTTTGGCCGTTTTGTGCATTGCGGAAAGGCGGCGGAAGGACTATCTACCGCCCGTTTCTCGGGCCGCGATCTGGATCGAGATGGAAACTGAAGACAGGGAAAAAATGGACGAAAGCGTTCAGAAATCCTGCTGGGGCGTGACGGCCAAGGCAGTAATCGGTTTCGCCGGCATCATGATGCTGGCATGGCTTTTCGGAGGCGCGGAAGTCGCGACGGTCGTCGCCGGCGGCTGACAGCCCCATCGAACTGAAGGATCAGGGTTTTGCAGGACGCGGCTTCGGGCCGCGTCTTTGCTTTTTGGGCTCCTGTCCGTGACCGGATGCCGGCATCCTTGTTGCGAAATGCCGCAAAAGGCGCGAAACATCGTCCATCGTTTCGGAGGTCGCGATGTTCCTTTCCGTGTTCGAGCTGTTCAAGATCGGCATCGGCCCGTCGTCGTCGCACACGATGGGACCGATGACGGCTGCGGTTCGCTTTCTCGACGAGATCGCCGCCGGCGACTGGCCGCGCCCGGCGCAGGCCAGGGTCCATCGGCTGACCGCCAGCCTGCACGGCTCGCTCGCCTACACCGGCATCGGCCACGGCACCGACCGGGCGGTGATTCTCGGCCTGACCGGCCTGACGCCGCTGACGGTCGATCCCGACGCCGTCGACGCCGTGCTCGACGAGGTCGCGCGGACCCGGCGGGTCGCGCCGCCCGGCCACCCGGCCTATCGCTTCGATCCGGCGACCGACCTCGTGCTCGACAAGAAGACGCCGTTGCCCGGCCATGCCAACGGCATGGCGTTCTGCGCCTACGACAGACAGGGGCGGATGCTGCTGCGGCGGGCCTATTTCTCCATCGGCGGCGGCTTCGTCGTCTCGGAGGAGGAATTGCAGCGCCTGAAGGCCGAGGGGCCGGTGCGCGGCAGCGGCGGCACCGGCGTGCCCTATCCGTTCGGCAACGCCAGGGAGATGCTGGCGATGGCGGCGAAGAACGGCCTTTCCGTCGCGGCCATGAAGCGGGCCAACGAGGAGGTCCACATGACCCGCGAGGAGCTCGACGCCGGGCTCGACCGCATCTGGGAGGCGATGCGCGGCTGCATCGAGCGCGGGCTTTCGCGCGAGGGGATCATGCCCGGCGGGCTGAAGGTCAAGCGCCGCGCCCGGCAGTTGCACGACAGGTTGCAGGAGGAGCGCAGCCGCAACACGCCCAACCCGCTGCTGGCCAACGACTGGCTCTCGGTCTACGCCATGGCCGTCAACGAGGAGAACGCCGCCGGCGGCCGCGTCGTCACCGCGCCCACCAACGGCGCCGCCGGGGTGATGCCCGCCGTCATGCGCTACTGGCTGCACTTCCATGTCGAGGCCGATGCCGCCTCGATTCGCGACTTCCTGCTGACGGCCGCGGCAGTGGGGGGAATCATCAAGCATAACGCCTCGATCTCCGGCGCGGAGGTCGGATGCCAGGGCGAGGTCGGCTCGGCCTCGGCCATGGCGGCCGCCGGTCTCTGCGCCGTGATGGGCGGCACGCCCGCGCAGGTCGAGAACGCGGCCGAGATCGCGCTCGAGCATCATCTCGGCATGACCTGCGATCCCGTCGGCGGGCTGGTGCAGGTGCCGTGCATCGAGCGCAACGCGCTCGGCGCGGTCAAGGCGGTGACGGCGGCCTCGCTGGCGATCAAGGGCGACGGCAGCCATTTCGTGCCGCTCGACGCGGCGATCGAGACCATGCGCCAGACCGGCATGGACATGAACGAGCGCTACAAGGAAACGAGCCTCGGCGGCCTGGCGGTGAACGTCGTCGAATGTTGAAAAGGAAGGCGATGGGCGGTAGGCAATGGGGACAAGAACCGCCGCCCGCCGCCTCATGAAGTAAATCCATGCCCCTGCACCTGATAAAGCTATGCGTCGGCTGCGACAGCGTCGAGGACCTCGAGGGCTGGATCGCCGGGGAACTGGAAGAGAAGCGCGGCAAGGGCGCGGCCGCCGAGGACGATCACACCACGCGCATGGTGCCGAAGCGCGTCGACGAGCTCGTCGACGGCGGCTCGCTCTACTGGATCATCAAGGGCGGCGTGCAGTGCCGCCAGCGGCTGACCGACATCCGCCCCTTCACCGATGCCGAGGGCATCGGCCGCTGCCGGCTGATACTCGACCCGCAGGTGATCCGCACCGAATGGCAGCCGCGGCGGCCGTTCCAGGGCTGGCGCTACCTCGATGCCAAGGATGCCCCGGCCGACCTCGCTGGCGCGGGAACCGGCGAGGAGCTGCCGCTGGCGCTGCGCCGCGAACTGACCGAGCTCGGCCTGTTGTAAGCGTGCGCCCAAGCGCGCCCGTCGGCGGTCGCGGGGCTTGCAAGCGGCGCGCCGCAGCCACATCTTGCAAGCATGGGCAAGGACAGGATTCCGCAGCGCAGCACCTCCGACACGCCGCCGGCCGCCAAGCGGTCCGACAGCGCCGCCATCGACGCTTTCGTGCGGCAGGCGAGGGCGCTCGCCACGCCCGCGGGCGAGGGAGAAGGCCGCCTGATCCTCGCGCTCGACGCCACCATGAGCCGCCAGCCGACCTGGGACCTCGCCTGCTCGTTGCAGGGCGAGATGTTCGACGCGGTCGGCCGGGTGGGCGGCAAGGCCGGCGGGCTTTCGGTCCAGCTCGTCTACTTCCGCGGGCTCGGCGAGTGCCGCGCCTCGCGCTTCGTGCGCGACACCGGCTCCCTCAAGGAACTGATGACGAGGATCGACTGCCGCGGCGGCCATACCCAGATCGGCAAGGTACTGGCGCACGCGCTGAAGGAGACCGGGAAAAACAAGGTCAACGCGCTGGTCTATATCGGTGACGCCATGGAGGAGAAGGTCGACGACCTCGCCGCGAAGGCGGGTCGGCTCGGCCTGCACGGCGTGCCGGTGTTCGCGTTCCAGGAAGGACGCGACCCGGTGGCCGAGACGGCATTCCGCGAGATCGCCCGGCTGTCGAAGGGGGCATGGTTCCGCTTCGACCGCGACGCGGCGGGCGCGCTGTCGAAGCTCCTGTCGGCCGTCGCCGTCTTCGCCTCCGGCGGGTTGACGGCGCTGGAGGTGCGGGGACGGCCCGAGGACCGGCTGATGATCGAGCACCTGAAGCGATCCGGCGGGCGCGGATGACGGTTCTGTTCTATGGCGTCGCCGTCGCGTTGCTGGCCGGTCTTGTCGGCTGGGCGTTCCTGCGTCTCGACGCGGCCCGGCTCGCCACCGGCCTGCGCCTCGCCGGGCCGCTGGCCGTCGGCGTCGTCGGCGCGGTCCTGCTGCTGGCCGGGCGCGCCGGCGCGGGCGGGATGCTGCTGTCGGGCGCGTTCGCCTGGTACATGAACGCGCGGCGGCGGCGGGCGGCGCGGCCTTCGCCTGGCCGACGCTCGACCGTGCGCACGGCCGCGCTCGAAATGGAGCTCGACCACGACAGCGGGGCGCTGGAAGGCGTCGTTCTGACCGGAAAGCGCGAGGGCGGGCGGCTCGCCGATCTTCAACTGGAGGACCTGCTGGAGCTCGGCCGGGAACTCGCTTCCGACGCCGAGAGCGTGCAGCTACTCGAAACCTATCTTGACAGCCGCTTTCCCGTCTGGCGCGACCACGTGAAGGCGCACGCGCACGGGCGGCAGGCTGGCGCGCCAGCTTCTGGCGCCATGACCAAGCAGGAGGCCTACGAGATCCTTGGTCTTGAAGCGGGCGCTTCCACGGCGGATATCCGCAAGGCGCATCGCCGCCTGATGCAGCGCCTGCACCCCGATCTCGGCGGCTCCTCGTTCCTTGCGGCGCGGATCAACGAGGCCAAGGAAATTCTGCTGGATGGTCACAGGTAGGCTCCCCTTCGACGCGTGACGGACCGGGCGTTGTGCTTTCAGAGCTGCGCGGCGAAGCAGTCGATCTTCTGCTTCTTGAGCGCGTTGCAGGCGTTCCATGCCTGGTTCTTGGACCCGAAGCCGCCGAAGCGGGCGCGGTAGTAGACCGTTCCCTTGTTCTCGAACGGCTCGATGAAGGCGTTCGCGGCGCCGACGATGCCGGAGGCCTCCTTGCCGGTGCGCACCAGCGCGGCGAAGGCTTCCGTTTGCGACGGCGACGAGGCGATCTGCACCGCCCAGCCAGAAGGCGCGGTCGAGGCGGTTTGCATCGGGTCGACGGCGCCGGCCGGGAAGCGGCCGGCGGCCGCGGGCGTCGGCACGGATGCCGAGGGTATGGGCGCCGAGGGAACCGGCGCGGCCTGGCGCGGCGTCGGCGCATAGGCGGCCACGTCCGGGGCTGGGGCCGGCGCCATGGCGACCGTCTCGCCGGTCGGGCGGAAGGCCGGCATCGGGATGTTGGTGCGCGGCAGCGCGGCCGCGGCGCTGGCCGAAACGGCGATGGCGCCGGGCGTCAGCTTGCGCGAGGCCACGACCGGGCCGGTGTCCTTGCGCGAGGCGCGCGGCAGGTGCTCGCGGATCAGCGCCGCCATGTGGTCGTCGCGCGAGCGGCCGGACTGGCCGCCCATGACGACGGCGACGACGGAGCGGCCGTCGGCGCGCACCGAGGAAACCAGGTTGAAGCCGGAAGCGCGGGTGTAGCCGGTCTTGATGCCGTCGACGCCCTTGACGCGCCCGAGCAGGCGGTTGTGGGTGTTGATGCGCTGCTTGCCGTAGGCGAAGGAGCGGGTGGCGAAATAGTCGTAGCGGCGCGGGAAGTGCTCGCGCAGCGCCACGCCGAGGATCGCCATGTCGTGGGCGGTGGTGTATTGCTGCGGGTTGGGCAGGCCGTGCGCGTTGCGGAACTGCGTCCTGCTCATGCCGAGCTGCTTGGCCTTGGCCGTCATCATCCGCGCGAATCCGGCCTCCGAGCCGCCGAGGAATTCGCCGACCGCCGTGGCCACGTCGTTGGCGGAGCGGGTGACGAGGGCGCGGATCGCAGTCTCGACCGTGATCGAGCCGCCGGCCTTGACGCCGAGCTTGGTCGGCGGCTCCGAGGCTGCGTTCTTCGAGAACGGCACCTGCGTCTTTTCGGTGATGCGGCCGGCCTCGATCGCCTCGAAGATCAGGTAGATCGTCATCATCTTGGTCAGCGATGCCGGATAGCGCCGCTCGTCGGCGTTGCGCGCGAAAAGCACCTTGCCGGTGTTGGCGTCGAGGACATAGGCGGCATAGCGCGAATTGGCCGAAGCCTGGCCCGTCGATCCGCCGAGCGCGATGCCCAGCGCGACGATCAACAAGCCAACATATCCGGTGAGCCGAGAAAGAAAACCCGCTGACGCGTTACGCACAACCATACCTGCTACGCCCGATCGTTACCGAAGAAATCCGGAGCGCCCCTGTCCGCACCCTGAAGCCCGACGATAGCGGCCAGCCCGTTACCAATCCGTTTATGGTAACCGCGCCGTTCACCATTCCGGTCAACTTCGAATTAAGAAGCCGGTCGGGAATCCAGGGCCGCGGCCGGCGCGGCGATTCGATTGCCGGCGCGGGCGCCCTTGACAAATTGTGCACTGCAACATAAATCAGGCTCAACGCATCCGGCCGAGTGGCGGGTGCGCTTGGCCCCCATTGAAAGGAACCCGCTATGGTTCAGTCGTTTGAAGATGCCGGCAAGGCCGGCAAGGAATTTGTCGACGCCGGCCTGAAGAACTTTGCCTCGCTGTCCAAGAACGTGCAGGCGCTCGCCGCCGAGGCCACCGACTATTCGCGCAAGGCTTTCGAGGACGGCGCGGCCGCGCTCGAGAAGCTGACCGGCGCCCGCTCGCTGGAAAAGGCGGTCGAGATCCAGACCGAATATGCCCGCCAGGCCTATGAGGGCTTCGTCGCCCAGGCGACCCGGGTGAGCGAGCTCTATGCCGAGATCGCCAAGGACGCCTACAAGCCGTTCGAGGCCGTCGTCGCCAAGGCGAAGTAAAGGCAGGCGCGATTCGCCCGCTCGCGGGCGTTTCTCCGGCCAACCGAACCCGGCCCGCTCCGCGCGGCCGGGTTTTTGCCGTTCCGGCCGCGCCGTGCCCGCAAGCGGACGATTTCCCCCGGCATGATGCGGCCGGCCATATTGTCAGCCGCCGAGAAGGGCTTACAATTCGCGCAGGAGTGCCTACATGTCGCACCCTGCGCAAGGTGTGAAGGAAGACGAATTGAAGACCGGCGGGCAAACCATGCCGAACTTTGCGGCAAGGATGCAGGGCGACGAGGAACGCGGCGGCGGGACAGGCCGGGGGACCGCGGTCATTACCCGCACGCAGCCCAAGACCAAGAAGCCGTCGCTCTATCGTGTCCTGATCCTCAACGACGACTACACGCCGATGGAGTTCGTGGTCCACGTTCTGGAGCGCTTCTTCCAGAAGGACCGCGAGGCGGCGACGCGCATCATGCTGCATGTCCACAACCATGGAGTGGGGGAATGCGGGGTCTATACATACGAGGTCGCCGAAACCAAGGTGGCCCAGGTGATGGACTTCGCCCGACAGCACCAGCATCCGCTTCAATGCGTGATGGAAAAGAAATGAGGTTCTGAATGCCGGCATTCTCCCAAGGCCTCGAGCGGGCGCTCCATCAGGCGCTCACCTTCGCCAACGAGCGCCACCACGAATATGCGACGCTCGAGCACCTGCTGCTGGCGCTGCTCGACGATGTCGACGCGGCCGCCGTCATGCGCGCCTGCAACGTCAATCTCGACGAGCTGAAGCAGACCGTGCTCGCCTATATCGACACCGAGCTCGACAATCTCGTCACCGGCTACGACGAGGATTCCAAGCCCACCGCCGGCTTCCAGCGCGTCATCCAGCGCGCGGTGATCCACGTCCAGTCGTCCGGGCGCGAGGAGGTCTCCGGCGCCAACGTGCTCGTCGCCATCTTCGCCGAGCGCGAGAGCCACGCCGCCTATTTCCTGCAAGAGCAGCAGATGACCCGCTACGACGCGGTCAACTACATCAGCCACGGCATCGCCAAGCGGCCCGGCGCGTCCGAGGCGCGCGCGCCGCGCGGCGCCGAGGAGGAAGCCCCCGGCCAGCAAGGCGGCGGCGAGAGCGAGGACGGCCGCAAGAAGCAGCAGGACGCGCTCACCGCCTATTGCGTCGACCTGAACGCCAAGGCGCGCGCCGGAAAAATCGACCCGCTGATCGGCCGCGACAGCGAGATCAACCGCACCATCCAGGTGCTTTGCCGCCGCTCCAAGAACAACCCGCTCTATGTCGGCGACCCCGGCGTCGGCAAGACCGCGATCGCCGAGGGGCTGGCCAAGCGCATCGTCGAGGGCGACGTGCCGGAAGTGCTGCGCGACGCCACCATCTTCGCGCTCGACATGGGCACGCTGCTCGCCGGCACCCGCTATCGCGGCGATTTCGAGGAGCGGCTGAAGCAGGTGGTCAAGGAGTTGGAGGAGTTCCCCGGCGCGGTGCTGTTCATCGACGAGATCCACACCGTGATCGGCGCCGGTGCCACCTCCGGCGGGGCGATGGACGCCTCGAACCTCCTAAAGCCGGCGCTGTCCTCGGGCGCGATCCGCTGCATCGGCTCCACCACCTACAAGGAGTTCCGCCAGTTCTTCGAGAAGGACCGGGCGCTGGTGCGCCGCTTCCAGAAGATCGACGTCAACGAGCCGTCCGTTCCCGACACCATCGCCATCATGAAGGGGCTGAAGCCCTATTTCGAGGAGTTCCACAAGGTCAGGTACACCAACGAGGCGATCAAGGCGGCGGTGGAATTGTCGGCCCGCTACATCAGCGACCGCAAGCTGCCCGACAAGGCCATCGACGTCATCGACGAGACCGGGGCGTCGCAGATGCTGCTGCCGGAGGGCAAGCGCAAGAAGACCATCGGCATCCGGGAGATCGAGGCGACCATCGCCACCATGGCGCGCATCCCGCCCAAGACCGTATCGGCCGACGACGAGAAGGTGCTGGCCAATCTCGAAGCCGAGCTGAAGCGCGCCGTCTACGGCCAGGACACCGCGATCACCGCGCTGTCCTCGGCGATCAAGCTCGCGCGGGCCGGCTTGAGGGAACCGGAAAAGCCGATCGGCAGCTACCTGTTCTCCGGCCCGACCGGCGTCGGCAAGACGGAAGTGGCCAAGCAGCTCGCCGCCTCGCTCGGCGTCGAGCTCCTGCGCTTCGACATGTCGGAATATATGGAGCGCCACACCGTCAGCCGCCTGATCGGCGCGCCGCCCGGCTATGTCGGCTTCGACCAGGGCGGGCTCCTGACCGATGGCGTCGACCAGCACCCGCATTGCGTGCTCCTGCTCGACGAGGTCGAGAAGGCGCATCCAGACCTCTTCAACATCCTGTTGCAGGTGATGGACCACGGCAAGCTGACCGACCACAACGGCAAGCAGATCGACTTCCGCAACGTCATCCTGATCATGACGACCAATGCCGGCGCCTCCGATCTCCAGAAGGCGGCGATCGGCTTCGGCTCGACGAAGCGCGAGGGCGACGACGTCGAGGCGATCAACCGGCTGTTCACGCCGGAATTCCGCAACCGGCTCGACGCCATCATCCCGTTCGGCTCGCTGCCCGTCCCGGTCATCCATCAGGTGGTGCAGAAGTTCGTGCTCCAGTTGGAGGCGCAACTGGCCGAGCGCCGCGTCACCTTCGAGCTGACGCCCGAGGCCATCGCCTGGCTTGCCGACAAGGGTTATGACGAGCGCATGGGCGCGCGCCCGCTCGCCCGCGTCATCCAGGAGCACATCAAGAAGCCACTGGCCGACGAGGTGCTGTTCGGCAAGCTGAAGAAGGGTGGCACGGTCCGCGTCGGCGTCGTCACCGACGAGGCCGGCGAGGAGGTGCTGAGGCTCGACGCCATCGCCGACGAGGTGCCGGTGAAGCCGAAGAAGGAAGAGCCGGAACCGGCGCCCGCGCGCGCCAAGCCGGCGGCGCGCAAGCCCGCCGCCAAGGCGAAGCCGAAGATCGAGCCGAAGCCGAAGGACGGGAAGGGGCAGCCGAAGCGCAGTTCCGTGCCGCAGCTTCCGCGCAAGTAGCGCGATCCTTGCCGCCGCCCGCACCAGGCATCGATGGACCTGGTGCGGGCGGCGGACCCTTGTCCGGGCCTCGTGCCCCGCGAAGGAAAGCATTGTCCGGGCCTCGTGCCCGGTGAGGAAACACCTTGTCCGGGCGGCTCGCCGCGCATAAACCCTTCCCCCGCGATGGCGACACCGATATTTCCTCCCGACCCCCGTTTCTCCGACTACCGCCGCTGGTTCCTGCGCGGCGTGCGGCTCGCCTTTTCCGTTCCGCTGCTGATGCTGATCAGCGCCTTCATCGGCTTTGCCGGGCTGGTGCGCGAGGCCGGCCTCTCGCTGGAGGAGGCGCTGTTCATGTCGGCGATGATCTGGGCCCTGCCGGCCAAGGTCGTGCTTCTCGGCGCCATCATGACCGGCGCCAGCCTGCCGGCGGCGGCCTTTGCCGTGGCGCTGACTTCGATGCGGCTGACGCCGATGGTGGTGTCGATCGTGCCGGAGCTGCGCACCGAGAGGACCCGCCCGATCACGCTTTATTTCCTGTCGCATTTCGTCGCCGTCACCTCCTGGGTGCTGGCGATGGAGCATATGCACGCCGTGCCGCGGCCGATGCGCACGGCCTGGTATCTCGGCCTTGGCGGCACCCTCGTCGCCGTCAACCTCGTCGTGCTGGCGGTGGTCTACACGCTGGCCGGCAACCTGCCGCCGATCCTCTCGGCCGCGCTGCTGATGCTGACGCCGATCTATTTCCTGACCTCGCTGTGGGGGTCGGCGCGCGAGAGCGCCAGCCATTTCGCCATGGTCTTCGGCATCGTGCTCGGGCCGGTCTTCCACGTGCTGACGCCGGGCTTCGACCTCCTGGCGGCGGGGTTCGCCGGCGGCGCCGGCGCTTATCTCCTCTACCGCGCCGTCGGGAAGAAGAGGCAACGCCGCGCCGGGGGCAAGGCGGCATGAGCTACACCGCCTTCGACACCTGGTGGTGGCCCTATGTCTTCATCCTGCTGGCGGGGTGGCTGACGACGGACGGCTTCCGCTTCCTCGGCGTCTATTTCGGCGGCCGCCTTGCCGAGGATTCGGAAATCCTGGTCGCCGTGCGCACGCTGGCGACGGCGCTGGTCGCCGCCGTCATCGGCAATCTGATCGTCTTTCCCTCCGGGGCGCTGGCCGAGGCGCCGCTGTGGATCCGCATCGCCGCGGTGGCGGTCGGCTTCGCCGGCTACCTTGCCCTGCGCCGGAGCGTGCTGCTCGGCATCCTGATCGGCGAGGCCGTGCTGCTGGCCGGCCTCGCCGCGATCGGCTTTGCCGGATAGACTATGATGCCGCGAGCGCGTCCCTGATCTTCTGGGCGTTGGCGGCGAGCACGGCCTGATCCTCCATCTGCCCCGAATGCGGCTTCAGGGCGACGCCCTCGAAGCGCGGGATGACGTGGAAGTGGAGGTGGAACACCACCTGGCCGCCGGCCTGCTCGTTGAACTGCTGCACGGTGACGCCATCGGCGGAGAACGCCTCGACCACCGCGCGCGCCAGTTTCTGCGTCGTCGCCATCACCGCGGCGAGGCTTGGGACCTCGACATCGAGGATGTTGCGCGCCGGCTTTCTGGGGATGACGAGACAATGGCCGTCGCCGCGCGGCATGATGTCCATGAAGGCGAAGGTGTCGTCGTCCTCGTAGAGCTTGTGGCATGGCAGCTCGCCGCGCAGGATTCGGGCGAAGATGTTGTCGGTGTCGTAGGCGGGCGCGGTCATGGAAGCCTCTGAGAAGGGAAGGAAGCAGGGGAGTAAGGGAATAGGCAATACCGAACCCGTTCCGTCAATCTTCTATTCCTCTGCTCCCTTACTCCCCTATCTCCTCACGTCCCCTTCCTGAACGGCGTGTGCTCGTCCAGATACCCTTCCGCCGCCTCGACCTCCTGCCGCTCGCGCTCCAGATAGTCGGCGACCGCCCGGCGCAGGCCCGGATGGACGATGTGGTGCGCCGAACGGGTGGTGACGGGGCGGTAGCCCCGCGCCAGCTTGTGCTCGCCCTGCGCGCCTGCCTCGACCGTCTTCAGGCCGTGGGCGATGGCGAAGTCGATGGCCTGGTGGTAGCAGACCTCGAAATGCAGGAAGGGGTGGTCCTCGATGCAACCCCAGTTGCGGCCGTAGAGCGTGTCGGAGCCGATGAAGTTGATCGCGCCGGCGACGTAGCGGCCGCCGCGCCGGGCCATGACCAGCACCACGTCGCGCGCCATCCGTTCGCCGAGAAGCGAAAAGAATGTGCGGTTGAGATAGGGCCGGCCCCATTTGCGGCTGCCCGTATCCATGTAGAAGCCGAAGAAATCGTCCCACGCCGCCTCGGTCAGGTCGCTTCCCGTCAGCCAGTCGATGTCGATGCCGGCGGCCAGCGCCTCGCGCCGCTCGCGCTTCAGCGCCTTGCGCTTGCGCGAGGCGAGGGTCGAAAGGAAATCGTCGTAGCTGGCATAGCCCTCGTTGAGGAAATGGAACTGCGTGTCGGTGCGCGGGAGGTAGCCGGCCTCCCGGAGGGCGGCCATGTCGGCGGCCTGGGCGAAGGTCACATGGACGGAGGAGGCGC
Organism: Aquamicrobium sp.; assembly: GCA_039808485.1. Taxonomy (GTDB): domain Bacteria; phylum Pseudomonadota; class Alphaproteobacteria; order Rhizobiales; family Rhizobiaceae; genus Aerobium. Next base: position 23,320 of record JBDHTD010000010.1, read on the forward strand.
CGATCTGCCCGGCCAGCGACTGAAGCCCCCGCGCCAGCGCCGCGCGGACCCCCGCGCCGTCCATGCCCTGCCGGACGAGCAGGCGCGGGCCGGCCGCCGGGGTGAACGGCACCGAGACCTGGAGCTTGGGATAGTAGCTGCCGCCGGCGCGCTCGAAGGCGTCGGCCCAGCCATGGTCGAAGACGTATTCGCCCTGGCTGTGGCTTTTCAGGTAGCAGGGCGCGGCCCCGACCAGCGCGCCGCCGGCGGTTTCGAGGCGCAGATGCACAGGCTGCCAGCCCGTGCGCGCCGTCGCGCAGCCGCTTTCTTGCAGGATGGAGAGAAAGTCGTGCGAAACGAAGGGGTTGTACCCGCAACCGGACTCATTTTCCGAGGCGGTTGAATCGGAACCCGAGCCTGTTGATTCGGCTTCCGAGGCGGTTGAATCGCCGCGCGAGGTTCCCGCCAGCGCCGCCCATTCCCGCGGCGAAAACGCCGCCATGTCCTGCACGACCCGCAGGACAAACCCCGCGTCCTCGCCCGTGGTCCGGCTCGTGGTCCGGGTCGTGCTGCTGTCGTTACGGCGCGTGGTCATGGCCTTGCAGATAGGTCGCGGGGCTCGCGCCGCAAGCTGCCGCTCACGCCTCGAAGCCCTCGAAGGTCATCTGGTCGGCATGGGCGAACGTCGCCGCCTTGGCGTGCTCGTTGCGCACCGTCCAGGTGATGACCGGCATGGCGAGCCTGTCGCGGACGAAGGAGACGAACGGGTTGGGCAGGTCGGCGACGCTGAACGAGACGAAGGAGATCGGATGCGCCAGCATCGAGAAATGCGCCTCGAGCGCTTCCTGCGTGATCTTCTCCGCCGTCAGCCCGGCCGGAATGCCCGGCGCCTCGTCGGCGAATCGGCGCACCAGCCAGTGATCGAACGACATGATCGCCGCGTGTCCCGGATAACCCTGGAGCGTCTTCGCCACGGCCGCGACCAAGCCTTCGTCCTTGCCCTCGGCGCCCTTCAGCTCGATCACCAGCGGCACCCGCCCGCGCACCCGCGCCAGCATCTCGGCCAGTGTCGGGATGCGGTCTTCCGTGCCGCCCACCCTGAGCTGCGTCAGCTCCGCCGCGGTCATGTCGTGGACGAAGCCGTCGCGCCCGGCAAGCCGGTTCAGCACCGAATCGTGGAACACCACCGGCACCCCGTCGGCGGACAGGTGCACGTCGCATTCGATGGCGTAGTCGCGCTCGATCGCGGCGTCGAACGCCGACAGCGTGTTCTCCCATCGCGTCCGGTTGAGGTCGTGATAGCCGCGATGGGCGATCGGCCGCCGGATCAGCCAGGACAGCTCGCCCATGGGTCAGGCGAGCTCGGCGATGGCCTCGACCTCGACCGCCGCGTTGAGCGGAAGCGAGGCCATGCCGACGGCCGCGCGCGCGTGCCGGCCGGCCTCGCCCAGCACCTCGACGAGGAAGTCGGACGCGCCGTTGGCGACGAGATGCTGCTCGGTAAAGTCGGGCGTCGAGGCGACGAAGACCGTGATCTTGACCAGCCGGGCGATTTTTTCGAGGTCGCCGGTCGCGGCCTGGAGCTGGGCCAGCACGTTGATGGCGCAGAGCCTGGCCGCTTCCCTGCCGGCGGCGACGTCGAGCTCGCGGCCGAGGAGCCCGGTGACGGCGAGCTTGCCGTCGCTGATCGGCAACTGGCCCGAGGTCAGGATCAGCTTGCCCGACTGCGCGAAGGGCACGTAGTTGGCCGCCGGCGCGGCGGCGGCGGGCAGCGCGACGCCGAGCGCGGCGAGGCGATTTTGGATTGTGTCGGCCATGATCTTTTCCTTATGCTTGGCGTGCGGGGATGAAGCCCGGCGGATACGCCATGCTTGTGCCATGAATGCCGCCCGTGGTGAATAGCAGCCTCGGGCGATAGTGGCCCCGGAAACGGAGACAGGATGAAGACGCGCGCCGCGCTTGCAACACATATCGCCGTCGTCGCCCTGACGGCCGCCCCGTTCGCCGCCACCGCGGCCGAGGCCGGGGCAGGGACGCTCGCGCCGCACCGCGCCGTCTACGACCTCGCGCTCGACAGCGCCTCGGACCGTTCCGGCATCACCGGCCTGTCCGGGCGCATGGTCTACGAGTTCGCCGGCTCGCCCTGCGACGGGTACACGGTGACGTTCCGCTTCGTCACGCGCATCGACACCGAGGACGCCTCGCGCCTGACAGACCAGCAGACCACCACCTACGAGGACGGGGAGGGCAAGAGCTTCGACTTCGTCACCCGCTCCTTCGTCGACGAGGAACTGAACAGCGAGCTGCGCGGCTCGGCCCGCTCCCGGCCCGACGGCATCCTGGTTTCGCTCGAAAAGCCGCAGAAGCAGGAGGTGACGCTCCAGCCGGCGCAGTTTCCCACCCATCACCTGAAGGAGCTTCTGGCCAATGCCCGCAACGGCGAGACCTTCTACGAGGCGGCGCTGTTCGACGGGTCCGAGGAAGCCGACAAGGTGATGACCACCACCGTCGTCGTCGGCAAGCCGGCGAGGGCCAGCGCCGGCGATCCGGAGCTGAAGGCGCTGGGCGATCTCGCCGGAGCCTCGTTCTGGCCGGTCGACATGGCCTATTTCGATCTGGGCGACGGCGGCGCCGACGGCGAGGAGCTGCCGACCTACCGCATCAGCTTCAAGCTCTACGACAACGGCATGACGCGCGACCTCGTCATGGATTACGGCGATTTCTCGATGACCGGGACGCTGGTCGATCTCGCCCTGTTCGACGCGCCGGAAAGCTGCACGCAGTAGGACATTTCGCGGAGCGCGCGGCGCACGGTTGCCTTTTGCGGCCGCAGCCTCTATATGCGCGCTCATTCCACACACGGGCTTCAGGGTCTGCGTCCGGGAGAAATCCGGCGAAGACCTCCGGTGGCGGCAGGGCATGAAGCAATTCCAGGAAAAGTGCGAAGCGGTTTTCCGTCCGGGATTGCTTAGAAAAAGTGCCCTTTCCGTCGTTGGCCCGTGGAGGCAAACCGGAAAGGAAGAAACGAATGGCTCTGCCTGATTTCAGCATGCGCCAGCTTCTCGAGGCTGGCGTTCACTTCGGCCACCAGACCCACCGCTGGAACCCGAAGATGGCGCCCTACATCTTCGGCGCCCGCAACAACATCCACATCATCGACCTGTCGCAGAGCGTGCCGCTGCTGCACCAGGCGCTGAAGCAGGTGTCCGACACCGTCGCCCGCGGCGGCCGCGTGCTGTTCGTCGGCACCAAGCGCCAGGCGTCCGACATCGTCGCCGAATCCGCGCGCCGCTCGGCCCAGTATTACGTCAACTCGCGCTGGCTCGGCGGCATGCTGACCAACTGGAAGACGATCTCGAACTCGATCTCGCGCCTGCGCAAGCTCGACGAGCTGCTCTCCGGCGAAGCCCAGGGCTTCACCAAGAAGGAGCGCCTGAACCTCGAGCGCGAGCGCGAGAAGCTCGACAAGGCCCTCGGCGGCATCAAGGACATGGGCTCGACGCCGGACCTGATGTTCGTCATCGACACCAACAAGGAGGCGATCGCCATCCAGGAGGCCAAGCGCCTCGGCATCCCGGTCGTCGCCGTCGTCGATTCGAACTGCGACCCCGACCGCGTCGACTTCCCGATCCCCGGCAACGATGACGCGGCCCGCGCCATCCAGCTCTATTGCGACCTGATCTCGCGCGCGGCGCTGGACGGCATCGCCCGCCAGCAGGGCGCGCTCGGCGTCGACATCGGCGCTTCGGAAGAGACCCCCGTCGAGCCGGCGCTCGACGAGAACAAGGGCGCCTGATCCTGGCGGTCACGCCATGTGACCGCCATGACGACAGACGATGCAGGCGCACCGTGGATCTCCATGGTGCGCCGCTCCTTTTGATGAAGACGGATTTGAAGAGGCGACAATGAGCATTTCTGCTGCACAGGTCAAACAACTGCGCGACATGACCGGCGCGGGCATGATGGACTGCAAGGCCGCGCTGGCCGAAACCGATGGCGACATCGAGGCCGCCGTCGACTGGCTGCGCAAGAAGGGCATCGCCAAGGCCGACAAGAAGGCCGGCCGCACCGCCGCCGAAGGCCTGATCGGCGTCGCCGCCGACGGGGCGAGCGCCGTCGTGGTCGAGGTCAATTCCGAGACCGACTTCGTCGCCCGCAACGAGGCGTTCCAGGACCTGGTCCGCACCGTCGCGCAGGTCGCGCTCGGCACCGACGGCACGCGCGACGCGGTCGGCGCCGCCACCTACCCGGCCAGCGGCAAGCCGGTCGACGAGGCGATCAAGGACGCCGTCGCCACCATCGGCGAGAACATGAGCCTGCGCCGCTCGGCCAAGCTGTCCGTGCCGGCCGGCGTGGTCGCGACCTACGTCCACAACGCCGCCGCCGACGGCCTCGGCAAGATCGGCGTGCTCGTCGCCATCGAGACCGCCGGCGACGTGGAGGCCGCGCGCGGCTTCGCACGCCAGGTCGCGATGCACGTCGCCGCCACCAACCCGCTGGCGCTGACCGCCGACGAGGTCGACCCCGCGGCCGTCGCCCGCGAGAAGGACATCTTCGCCGCCCAGGCGCGCGAATCCGGCAAGCCGGAGAACATCATCGAGAAGATGGTGGAAGGCCGCATGCGCAAGTTCTTCGAGGAAGTCGTGCTGTTGAAGCAGGCTTTCGTGATGAACCCCGACCTGACCGTCGAGGCGGCGCTGAAGGCGGCCGAGAAGGACATCGGCGCCGCGGCGAGGCTGACCGGCTTCGTGCGCTTCGCGCTCGGCGAGGGCGTCGAGAAGGAAGAGAGCGACTTCGCGGCGGAAGTCGCGGCGGCCGTCAAGAGCTGATAGCGCCCCGACCTTCATCCGATCGAACGAAGGGCGCCGCGTGACATCGCGGCGCCCTTCGTGTATCGCCTGCACCGCGCATCCCCGGAAAGAGGAAGACCCATGCCGTCCAAGCCAGCCTATCGCCGCGTCCTTCTCAAAGCGTCCGGCGAGGCGCTGATGGGCGAGCAGGGATTCGGCATCGACGTCTCCGTCGCCGACCGCATCGCCGCCGACGTGGCCGAGGCGCGCGCCATGGGCGTCGAGGTCGGCATCGTCATCGGCGGCGGCAACATCTTCCGCGGCGTCGCGGTGGCGTCGGCCGGCGGCGACCGCGTCACCGGCGACCACATGGGCATGCTGGCCACCGTCATCAACTCGCTGGCGCTGCGCACCTCGCTGGTCAAGCTCGGCATCGATACGGTCGTCCTGTCGGCCATCGCCATGCCCGAGCTGTGCGAGAGCTTCTCGCAGCGCCAGGCCACCGCCTATATGGATCAGGGCAAGGTGGTGATCTTCGCCGGCGGCACCGGCAATCCCTTCTTCACCACCGATTCGGCCGCCGCCCTGCGCGCCGCCGAGATCGGCGCCGACGCGCTGTTCAAGGGCACCCAGGTCGACGGCGTCTACACCGCCGACCCCAAGCGCGACCCTTCCGCGCGCCGCTACGAACGCATCACCCATGACGAGGTCATCCGCGACGGCCTCGCGATCATGGACACGGCCGCAATTGCACTTGCGCGCGAGAACAACATTCCGATAATCGTCTTCTCGATTCATGAGAAGGGCGGTTTCGGCGCCATTCTGCGGGGCGAGGGGCGCGGCACCGTCGTCAGCGACGCCTGAGGCGGACGGCGGCACGGAACGCGCCGAACACGAAGCGAGAGATGCCGGCCCGCCGGCAGCGGAGAATCTGATGAGCAGCACCGGAGTCGATTTCAAGGATTTGCAGCGGCGCATGGACGGCGCGATATCCGCCTTCAAGCACGACCTCGCCTCGCTGCGCACGGGTCGCGCCTCCGCCAACCTGCTCGACCCGATCGTGGTCCAGGCCTATGGCGCGCCGATGCCGATCGCCCAGGTGGCCACCGTCAGCGTGCCGGAATCGCGCATGCTTTCGGTTTCGATCTGGGACAAGCAGCTCGTCGGCGCGGTCGACCGGGCGATCCGCGAATCCAATCTCGGCTTCAACCCCATCGTCGACGGCACCAATCTGCGCATCCCGCTGCCGGAGCTCAACGAGCAGCGGCGCAAGGAGCTGGTCAAGATCGCGCATCAATATGCCGAGCAGGCCAAGGTGGCGGTGCGCCACGTCCGCCGCGACGGCATCGACCACGCCAAGAAGGCGGAGAAGGACGGCGACATCAGCCAGGACGACGCCCGCGTCCAGAACGAGAAGGTCCAGAAGGCGACCGACGACACGATCGCCGCGATCGACACCCTGCTGGCCGAGAAGGAAGCGGAGATCTTGCAGGTTTGAGCGCGGCCGGCCACGGCACGATCCGTGGCAAGCCGGCCAAGGGGGTTCTCCTGAAAGGGGCCGCATCGTGAAGCCTGCGCATATCGCGATCATCATGGACGGCAACGGCCGCTGGGCCAAGGCGCGCGGCCTGCCGCGCGCCGCCGGCCACCGCGCCGGCGTCGAGGCGCTGCGCCGCACCGTGCGCGCGGCCGGCGATCTCGGGATCGAGTGGCTGACCGTCTATGCCTTCTCCTCGGAGAACTGGTCGCGGCCCAAGGCCGAGGTCACCGACCTGATGGGCCTTTTGAAGATGTTCATCCGCCGCGACCTGGCCGAGCTGCATCAGGCGGGCGTGCGCGTCAGGATGATCGGGGCGCGCGAGGGCCTGTCGGGCGACATCCGCGCGCTGCTCGAGGAGGCGGAGACGCTGACGGCGGCGAATCGCGGCCTGAACCTCGTCATCGCCTTCAACTATGGCGGCCGCGACGAGATCGCCCGCGCCGCGCGCCAGTTGGCCGAGGCGGCCGCCGCCGGCACGCTCGATCCGGAGGAGATCACGCCCGAGGCTTTCGCCCAGTTCCTCGACACGCGGCTGATTCCCGATCCCGACCTCATCATCAGGACGAGCGGCGAGCGGCGGCTGTCGAACTTCCTGCCATGGCAGAGCGCCTATTCCGAACTGATGTTCATGCCGTGCTACTGGCCGGATTTCGGCCCGGCCGAGCTGATGGAGGCGGTCAAGGACTTTTCCGAGCGCGAGCGGCGGTTCGGCGGGGTGACCGCCCGCACGGTGGCGTCATGAGCGCCGGCAGGTCGAGCAACCTGCGGCAGCGCGTGATTTCGGGCGCGGTGATGATCGTCGTCGCGCTGGCGCTGACCTTCGCCGGCGGCCTCTGGTATCGCCTGCTGGCCGCGGCGATCGCCGGCGCCGTCCTTTACGAATGGCTGTCGATGACGGCGCCGTCGGAAGCCGCGTCGCACCGCTGGCTGGCCACCGGCCTGCTGGCGATCCTGCTGGCGCTGCTTGTCGCCGGCCAGCCGATCGCGTTCCTGCTGATGGCGCTTGTCGGCGCGGTGTTCGTCACTGCCGCCCATGCGGTCAAGATCGAGGCCGGATACTGGACGACGCTGGGCCTCGCCTATGCCGGGCTGCTCGGCCTCGCGCTGGCCGGCCTGCGCGGCGGCGACGCGGCGGGGCTGTCGGCGACGCTCTTCCTGTTCGCGGTGGTGTGGGCGACCGACATCCTGGCCTATTTCGTCGGCCGGGCGATCGGCGGCCCGAAGCTGGCGCCGTCGATCTCGCCGGGCAAGACCTGGAGCGGCGCGGCGGGCGGCACCATCGCCGCGGTCGCGATCGGAACGGGCGCCGCCCATCACCTCGGCTCGCCGCTCGGGCTCGGCGCGCTTGTTGTCCTGGCGCTCGTCCTGTCCGTGCTTTCGCAGATCGGCGACCTGTTCGAATCCTCGATCAAGCGCCGGTTCGGCGCCAAGGATTCGAGCCAGCTCATTCCGGGCCATGGCGGGGTCATGGACCGGGTCGACGGGCTGGCGGTCGCCGCCTTCGCGCTGTTCCTCCTCGGGGCGGCGCTGTCGGGGCCGGACGCGCCCGCCCTGGCCTTCTTCGCCAGTTGACGGCCGAAGGGCCGGAGTTTCAGCCGGAGTTTTAGGCGGAGTTTTAGCCGGAGTTTCGGGGAGGCCGACACGGATTTGCCCCACTTGACGTATCTGGCTATCCATCCGCAAGCGCCACATGACGGGCAGGGGTGACAGTGAACGAATTTCTCGCCACATTCTTCAGCTTCGACAACGTCCTGTTCACGACCATCGTCCCGTTCCTGTTCGTGCTGACCGTCGTCGTCTTCGTGCATGAGATGGGGCACTATCTGGTCGGCCGCTGGTGCGGCATCGGCGTGCGGGAGTTTTCGGTCGGCTTCGGCCCGGAGCTTCTGGGCTTCAACGACCGCCACGGCACGCGCTGGAAGCTTTCGGCCGTTCCGCTCGGCGGCTACGTCAAGTTCGTCGGCGACATGAGCGTCACCTCCGACCCGACCTCGCAGGAAGCGCAGGGGCTGAGCGACGAGGAGCGCCGGACCGCGTTCCATCTCCAGCCGGTGTGGAAGCGGGCGGCGACCGTCTTCGCCGGGCCGGCGTTCAACTTCCTGCTCACCATCGCCGTGTTCGCGGTGATGTTCTCGATCTACGGCCGCATGGTCTCCGAGCCGATGGTGGCCGAGGTCAGGGCCGGCAGCCCGGCCGAGGCGGCGGGCTTCCAGCCCGGCGACCGCTTCGTTTCGGTCGACGGCCAGCGCGTCGTCACCTTCGCCGACGTGCAGCGGCTGGTTTCGGGCCGTGCCGGCGACCCCATCGTCTTCGTCATGGCCCGCGGCGAGGGGGAGGTTTCGCTGACGGCGACGCCCGAGCTCGTCGAGCAGACCGACGCGCTCGGCAACGTCATTCGCCTCGGCGTCATCGGCGTCGTCAACAACGAGGCGATGGGCCAGCCGCGCCACATCGCCTACGGCCCGGCCGAATCGGTCGCCGAGGCGGTCAAGGAAACCGGCTACATCATCGCCCGCACCGGCCAGTTCCTCCAGCGCTTCGCCGCCGGCCGGGAAGACCGCTGCCAGCTCGGCGGGCCGGTGAAGATCGCCGACATGGCCGGCAAGGCCGCCTCGCTCGGCTTCGAGTGGCTGGTGCAGCTGGTCGCTATCCTGTCCGTCGGCATCGGCTTCCTCAACCTGCTGCCGATCCCGCCGCTCGACGGCGGTCATCTGGTGTTCTACGGCGTTGAGGCGGCGATGCGCCGGCCGGTTGCAGAGCGGGTGATGGAGCTGTTCTACCGGGCCGGGATGGTCGCCGTGCTCGGCTTCATGGGATTCGTGTTCTGGAACGACATATTCGGATGTTGAGATGAATGCGCCGCGATTTAGCCCGTGCGCGTTGACCGGGCGTTTACCATACGGCCATGCAGGCGTGACGCGAATGCCACGGCTCGCATTTTAGTAAACGCATGTTAACCCGGAGCCTTGCGTGTAGGGAAAATCCGGGTAATACGGTATGCGGACTGACTGCGCCGCCGTGCGTTCGCGCCGCGGGGACTACGAGAATAAAAGGTTTCAAAGCCCAATGAAGGCAGTTTCCAGTTTCATGAGCGCCGTCTCGGCGGTGGCTCTTTCGGCCGGTGTCATGATCTCCGGCGCGACCGCCCTGCAACTCGCCACGGTGTCCGTGGCCGAGGCGGCGGTCGTCAGCCGTATCGAGGTCCGCGGCAACCGGCGCGTCGACGCCGAAACCATCCGCAACAACGTCGATATCCGGCCGGGGCGCAACTTCAGCGCCGGCGACATCGACGAGGCCGTCAAGCGGCTGTTCTCGACCGGCCTGTTCTCGGACGTGCGCATCAACCAGAGCGGCTCGACGCTCGTGGTCACGGTCGTGGAATATTCGATCGTCAACCAGGTGCTGTTCCAGGGCAACAAGAAGATCAAGGACGCCGATCTCGTCCGCCAGATCCAGCTCCAGCCGCGCAACTCGTTTTCCGATTCGCTGCTCGCCGCCGACGTCGAGACGATTCGCCAGGCTTATGCGCGCATCGGCCGCGACGACGCCGTCGTCACCTCGCAGGTGGTCGATCTCGGCGACAACCGCGTCAACGTGATCTTCGACATCCAGGAAGGCGGCCGCACCAAGATCGCCGCCGTCGAGTTCGAAGGCAACAGCGCCTATTCCGACGGCCGCCTGCGCGACGTCGTCTCGACCAAGCGCTCCGGCCTGCTCTCGTTCCTGTCGCGCAACGACATCTACGACGAGGACCGCCTGCGCGCCGACGAGGAGATGCTGCGGCGTTTCTATTACAATCACGGCTATGCCGACTTCCAGGTCGTGTCGTCCCATGCCGAGCTGAACGAGGCCAACAACACCTACCGCGTCGTGTTCACGGTCGACGAGGGCCGCCGCTACCGCTTCGGCTCGATCGAGGTGGAGAGCACGGTGGCCGGCCTCGACGGCGAGGCGCTGAAGGGCGCCATCGCCACCAGGGAAGGCAATTACTACAGCGCCAAGGCCGTCGAGGAATCGCTGGTGGCGCTCGGCGAGCGCGCCGCCGGCCTCGGCTATGCCTTCGCCCAGGTGACGCCGCGCGGCGACCGCAATTTCGAGAACCAGACCATCTCGGTCGTCTATGCGATCGACCAGGGTCCGCGCGCCTATATCGAGCGCATCGAGATTCGCGGCAATGCGCGCACGCGCGACTACGTCATCCGCCGCGAGTTCGACCTCAGCGAGGGCGACGCCTTCAACCAGGTTCTCGTGCAGCGCGCGAAGCGCCGCCTCGAACGGCTTGATTTCTTTACCAGCGTCAACATCTCCACCGCGCCGGGTTCCGAGCCCGACCAGGTGGTGCTGGTCGTCGACCTGGTCGAGAAGTCGACGGGCGAGCTGTCCATCGGCGGCGGCTATTCGACCGGCGGCGACAACAAGGGCTTCTCGGTCGAGGGTTCGATCGCCGAGCGCAACTTCCTCGGCCGCGGTCAGGCGATCCGCTTCTCCGCCGGCGGCGGCAAGGACACCCGCAACTACCAGCTTTCCTTCACCGAGCCTTACTTCCTCGGCCGCCGCATCAGCGCGGGCTTCGACATTTACCGCACCAACAACGACTACGACTACTACAAGACCGAGATGACCGGCGGCACTGTGCGTTTCGGCCTGCCGATCACCCAGGCGCTGACCGCGCAGGTTGCCTACAACCTGACGCAGGAGAAGTACGAGTACACCTCCGCGTGCGACACGAACGAGAACGGCATCCTCGATCCGGGCGAGTGCCTTGACACCGCCACGCCGCCGAACCAGCTCATTTCGAAGTACATCCAGAACGCGATCGAGACTCAGAGCCCCTGGGTCAAGTCGTCGGTCAGCGGCGCGCTGCTCTACAACACCATCGACAACATGCAGAGCCCGCGTGACGGCATCTATGCCAATCTGACGCTGGAAGTGGCCGGCCTCGGCGGCGACGCGGAGTGGGTGAAGCTCTACGGCCGTGGCACCTATTACAAGACGCTGTCGGCCGAGATGGACCTGGTCGGCATGCTTGCCGTCGGCGGTGGCCACATCGAGAGCTTCGGCAACAACGGCCTGCGGGTGTTCGACCACTTCCAGGGCAACGACCGCATGATCCGCGGCTTCAAGCACAACGGCATCGGCCCGTTCGATCCGGCTGCGACCGGCGTCGACGCCAAGCATGTCGGCGGCACGACCTATTTCCACGGTTCGGCCGAAATGCAGTTCCCGCTGCCGGTCCTCTCCGAGGGCCTCGGCTTCCGCGGCGCGGTCTTCGCCGATGCGGCGACGCTCTACGGCAGCGACCTCACCGGCTTCGGCGCCATTTCCGGCACGGAAATGAACTGGCGCGCCTCGGTCGGCGCCTCCATCATCTGGGCTTCGCCCTTCGGTCCGCTGCGCGTCGACTACGCCGTGCCGGTGGCCAAGGAGGACAGCGACCGTGTCCAGAACTTCAATTTCGGTGTCTCGACCCGATTCTGATGTCGGGTGACGCGCTTCCGGGCCTCGTTCGGGCCCGGAAGAGAAGGCTTTCATGAGCGATCCGGTATTTTTCACGCCGTCGCGCCGTTTCAATGCCGGGGAAATCGCGGCATTGACCGGCGCGACGCTCGTTACGCCTGAATATGACGGCAACGAAGTCCGCGCCCTGGCCGCAGTCGACCATGGCGGCGAGGGCGCGCTGGTTTTCGTCGACGGCAAGCGCAACGCCGGCAGGCTTGCCGGGCTGAAGGCGTCCGTGCTCCTCTGTTCGGAGGATATCGCCGCGCTTGCGCCGGGCGGCATGGCGGTGATCGTCTCCCGGCATCCGCATCGCGATTTCGCGACCGTCGGCCGGCTGCTGTTCCCGGCGGCGGCGCGCCCCGGCCCGATCACGGGCGAAACGGGAATCTCCCCCGCCGCCATCGTCCATCCGGACGCGCTGGTCGAGGCCGGAGCGGTCGTCGAGGTCGGTGCCGTCATCGGCGCCGACGCCCAGATCGGCAGCGGCACGATCATCGCGCCGTATGCGGTCGTCGGCCCGTCCTGCCGCATCGGCCGCGACGGCTATGTCGGCCCGGGCGCGACGATCCAGCACGCGCTCATCGGCAACCGGGTGATCGTCCATGCCGGCGCGCGCATCGGCCAGGACGGCTTCGGCTATGTCGCGGGCGCGGCAGGGCTCGACAAGGTGCCGCAGCTCGGCCGCGTCGTCATCCAGGACGATGTCGAGGTCGGCGCCAACAGCACCATCGACCGCGGCGCGCTCTCCGACACCGTGATCGGCGACGGAACCAAGATAGATAACCTGGTGCAGATCGCCCATAATGTGCGGATCGGCCGGTTCTGCGTCCTTGCCGCGCATTGCGGCATTTCGGGGTCGGTCGTCGTCGGCGACGGCGTCATGATGGGAGGGCGGGTCGGCATCGCCGACCACCTCGTCATCGGCAGCGGCGCGCAGCTCGCCGCCGCCAGCGGCGTGATGACGGACATTCCGGCCGGCGAGCGCTGGGGCGGCATGCCGGCCCAGCCGTTGAAGCAACTGATGCGCCAGATATCGATGCTGCGGACGATGGTCGGCAAATCGCGCGGTGCTGCCGCGGGAAAGGCGGGACGCGATGACTGAACAGAAGGCCGCGCTCGAAAGCGTCGACATCCTCGGGCTGATGCGGCTGCTGCCGCACCGTTATCCGCTGCTGCTCGTCGACCGCATCGTCGAGATCGACGGCGACAATTCGGCCATCGGCATCAAGAACGTCACCTTCAACGAGCCGCATTTCCAGGGTCATTTCCCCGGCCAGCCGGTGATGCCGGGCGTCCTCATCATCGAGGCGATGGCGCAGACGGCGGGCGCGATCTGCATCCGCTCCACCGGCGAGGACAAACCCTCGCTCGTCTATTTCATGACCATCGACAACGCCAAGTTCCGCCGCCCGGTGGTGCCGGGCGACAGGCTCGAGATTCACGTCCGCAAGCTGAAGCAGCGCGGCAACATCTGGCGCTTCGCCTGCGAGGCGCTGGTCGACGGCGCCAAGGTGGCCGAGGCCGAGATTTCAGCCATGATGTCGCCGAAGCCGGCGGCCTGAAGGGGCGCACGATGAGCGGAACCGTCATCCATCCGAGCGCCGTGGTGGAAAAGGGCGCCGTCCTCGGGACGAATGTCGAGATCGGGCCCTTCTGCCTGGTCAGCGCGGAAGCGGTCATCGGCGACGGTGTCCGGCTTGCCAACCACGTCTCCGTCACCGGCGCCACCACCATCGGTGCCGGCACGCGGGTGCAGGCCTTCGCCGCCCTCGGCGGCCCGCCGCAGGACAGGAAGCACAAGGGCGGCCGCACGACGCTCACCATCGGCGCCAATTGCGACATCCGCGAATCGGTGACCATGCATCGCGGCACCGACTACGGCCGCGCCGCGACGGTCGTCGGCGACAACGGCTTCTTCCTGGCCTACTCCCATGTCGCGCACGACTGCGTCGTCGGCGACAACGTCACGCTGACCCACGCCTCGACGCTCGGCGGCCATTGCGAGGTCGGCGACGGGGTCATCATCGGCGGCCATGCCGCCGTCCACCAGTTCGTCCGCGTCGGCCACCATGCCTTCGTCGCCGGAATGGCGGCCGTGGTCGGCGACGTCATCCCCTACGGCATGGCGGTCGGCAACCGCGCCAGCCTGCGCGGCTTCAACCTCGTCGGCCTCAAGCGCGCGGGCATGAGCCGCAGCGAGCTGATCACCATGCGTGCGGCCTATCGCATGCTGTTCTCGCCGGAAAAGACGGTGGCCGAGAACGCGCAGGACGTGCGCGACGCCTTTGCCGGGTCCGCTGCCGTGATGGACATCCTCGAATTCCTGACCAGCAGGGGCAAGCGGCATTTCGTCGTGCCCGCGCTCGGCGATCGCGGCGGAGACGCCGGCGATGGCGGAGACTGACCCCGCTATCGCCGCCGGCGCGCCGGAAGGGGCGCGCATCGCCGTCATCGCCGGCGGGGGCGCATTGCCGGCCGCAGTCGTCCGCACGCTGCATGCCCGGGGGCTCGATCCTCTCGTTGCCGTGGTCGAAGGCGAGGCCGATGGGCGCGATTATGCCGCCTTCGAGAATTTCACGATCTCGGTCGAGGATATCGGCCCGCTGGTGACGCGCCTGCGCGCCGCGCGCGTCGGCCGCGTCGTCATGGCCGGGCACATCGCGCGGCGGCCGCGCCTCTTCTCGATCCGGTGGTCGCTGCGGGTCCTGACCGGCCTGCCGCGCGCCGTCAGGGGCCTGATGAGCGGCGACGATGGCCTGCTGCGGGCGGTGATCGGGGTGATGGAATCGAACGGCATGCGGATCGTCGGGGCGCACGAGATCGTGCCCGACCTGCTGGCGCCGGAAGGCGTGCTGACCCGCGCGTCGCCATCCTCGTCCGACCGCCGCGACATCGAGGCCGGCGCGGTCGCCGCCCGCGCCATCGGCCGGCTGGATGTCGGCCAGGCGGCGGTCGCCATCGGCGGCCGCGCCGTCGCGCTGGAGGGCATCGAGGGCACAGACGGGCTGCTGGCGCGCACCGCGGACATGCGCGGCGGCGGCCACGGCCATGGCCGCCTTGCCGGCAGCAGCGGCGGGGTGCTCGTCAAGTGCTGCAAGCCGCAGCAGGACAGGCGCGCCGACCTGCCGGCCATCGGGCCGGACACCGTGACCGCCGCCAGGGCGGCGGGACTGGCCGGCATCGCGCTCGACGCCGGGGCGTCGTTCATCCTCGACTTCGAGCGCACCGTTGCGCTGGCCGACGAGGCCGGGCTGTTCATCGTCGGGCTGAAGCCGGAGGCGGGACGATGAACGCCGCACGGCCGTTGCGGGTGGGGATCGTCGCCGGGGAGGAATCCGGCGACCTGCTCGCCGCCGACCTCATCGCCGCGCTGTCCCGCCAGACCGGGCGGCCGGTCGAGCTCATCGGCGTCGGCGGCCGCCATCTCGCCGCGCTCGGCCTGAAATCGCTGTTCGACGGCTCCGAGATCGCCCTGATGGGCATCACCGCGGTGCTGCGCGACCTGCCGCGGCTGGTGCGGCGGATCGGCCAGACCGCCGCGGCGATCGCCGCGGCAAGGCCCGATTGCCTCGTCACCGTCGACAGCCCGGATTTTTCCCTCCGCGTGGCGAAGAAGGTGCGCGCGGCCGCGCCCGGCATCCCGATCGTTCATTACGTCTGCCCCAGCGTCTGGGCCTGGCGGCCGGGCAGGGCGGCGGCGATGCGGTCCTACGTCGACAGGGTGCTGTGCGTGCTGCCGTTCGAGCCGGAGGCGCTCCGGCGCCTCGACGGGCCCGAAGGCATCTATGTCGGGCACCGGCTGGCGACGCATCCGGGCGCTCTCGCCGCCCGCGCCGCGCAGGCCGCCCGTCCCGCCGGCGCGCATGGCTCGCCGCGGCGGCTTCTCGTCCTTCCCGGGTCGCGCCGGGGCGAGGTGCGCCGGCTGCTCGGGCCGTTCGGGGAGGCGCTGTGCGCGCTCGGCCAGCGCGGCAACGAATTCGAGGTGACGATCCCGACGCTGCCGCATGTCGCCCCCCTTGTCGAGGAGGCCGTCGCCGGCTGGCCGGTCCGCGCCCGCGTCGTCACCGGCGAGGACGAGAAATGGCTGGCCTTCGGGCAGGCCGACGCGGCGCTGGCCGCCTCCGGCACGGTGTCGCTGGAGCTCGCGCTCGCCGGCGTGCCGATGATCTCGTGCTACCGGACGGACTGGATATGGTCGGCGATCATGCGGTTCATCGCCGTCTGGTCGGGGGCGCTGCCGAACCTGATCGCCGACTGGCCGGTCGTGCCGGAATTCTACAACGAATATGTGCGGCCGGCCTATCTCGCGCGGCTGATCGAGCAGCTATGGGCCGACACGCCGGCGCGCGCGGCGCAGACGGACGGCTTCGCCCAGGTGGCGGCGCGGATGAAGACCGAACGCCCGGCCGGCGACCTCGCCGCACAAGCGGTGCTGTCCCTGATCGAGGTTTCTCGAGAATAGCTTTAGAAAACCAATGCAACGGTAGGATCGGCAAAGAAAAGGGCGCTCGGGGCGCCCTTTCTCGTCGGTCTGCGAATGCCACTCAGCGCTTGGCGATCGGCACGTAGTCGCGCGACGGACTGCCGGTGTAGAGCTGGCGCGGACGGCCGATCTTCTGGCTCGGGTCCTCGATCATCTCCTTCCACTGCGCGATCCAGCCGACGGTGCGGGCGAGCGCGAACAGCACCGTGAACATGGTGGTCGGGAAGCCGAGCGCCTTCAGCGTGATGCCGGAATAGAAGTCGATGTTCGGGTAGAGCTTCTTCTCGATGAAATACTCGTCGGTCAGCGCGATCCGCTCCAGCTCCATGGCGACGTCCAGCAGCGGGTCGTCCTTGATGCCGAGCTCGGCCAGAACCTCATGCGTGGTCTGCTGCATGATCTTGGCGCGCGGATCGTAGTTCTTGTAGACGCGGTGGCCGAAGCCCATCAGGCGGAACGGGTCGTTCTTGTCCTTGGCGCGGGCGACGAATTCGGGGATGCGGTCGACGCTGCCGATCTCCGCCAGCATGTTGAGCGCCGCCTCGTTGGCGCCGCCATGGGCCGGGCCCCACAGGCAGGCGATGCCGGCCGCGATGCAGGCGAACGGGTTGGCGCCCGACGAGCCGGCGAGACGCACGGTCGAGGTCGAGGCGTTCTGCTCATGGTCGGCATGGAGGATGAAGATGCGCTCCATGGCCCGCGCCAGCACCGGATTGACCTTGTACTCGTTGCAGGGCACCGCGAAGCACATGTAGAGGAAGTTGGCGGCGTAGTTCAGGTCGTTCTTGGGATACATGAACGGCTGGCCGATATGATACTTGTAGGCCATCGCCGCGATGGTCGGCATCTTGGCGATCAGCCGGATCGAGGCGACCATGCGCTGGTGCGGGTCGGAGATGTCGATCGAGTCGTGGTAGAACGCCGACAGCGCGCCGACCACGCCGCACATCACCGCCATCGGGTGCGCGTCGCGGCGGAAGCCGTTGAAGAACTTCGACATCTGTTCGTGCACCATGGTGTGGTGCGTGACGCGATAGTCGAAATCATCCTTCTGCGCCTTGGTCGGCAGCTCGCCGTAGAGGAGCAGGTAGCAGACCTCGAGGAAGTCGCCATGCTCGGCCAGTTGCTCGATCGGGTAGCCGCGATGGAGCAGCACGCCGGCGTCGCCGTCGATATAGGTGATCTTCGATTCGCAGCTTGCGGTCGAGGTGAAGCCGGGGTCGTAGGTGAAGGCGCCGGTGGTGGAGTAGAGCGCGCTGATGTCGATGACATCCGGCCCGACCGAGCCTTTTCGAACCTTGAATTCGCTGGTCTTGCCGTCGAAATCAAGCTTTGCGGTCGAACTGCTCATCACATCCACCTTTCAATTCAGGGCGCCCCGCCTTGCCGCCAATCCCCTGGCCAACCCATTGGCCAATCCCTTGGATTGAATAGGCAACCCTCTCCCGATTGCGCGCCCTTGCTATCCGATTTCCCCGGGCCTGCCAAGCGATTCCGCAATTGCGCTTCGGCATTGCACCATGAGGCGGCGATGCCGCCGATCACGGCACCATGAAGCGGCGATCACGCTGCCTGGTCGCGCAGCCGGGCCAGGCTCTCCGCCCGGCCGAGCACGGCGATGACGTCGAAAACGCCGGGCGAGGTCGAGCGCCCGGTCAGCGCCGCGCGCAGCGGTTGCGCCACCTTGCCGAGCTTCAGCCCCGCGCTCTCGGCATAGGCGCGCACCGCCCCTTCGGTGGAGTCGGCCGTCCATTCGCCGAGCGCGTCCAGCGCCGGCAGCAGGCCGGCGATCGTCGCGCGCGCGTCCGCGTCGAGGATCTGCGCCGCCTTGTCGTCAAGCGCGAGCGGCCGCGTCACGAACAGGTACTGGGCGCTGTCGGCCAGCTCGACCAGCGTTTTGGCCCGCTCCTTGAGGCCGGGCAGCGCGGCGAGCAGCATCGCCTTCTCCTGCTCGGTCGGTTCGGCCGGGATTACGCCGCGCTCCTCGATGAAGGGCAGGGTGGCGAGGAAGCGGTCGAGCAGGTCGGCGTCGTCGCTCCGGCGCATGTAGAGGCCGTTCAGCGCCTCGAGCTTGGCGTAGTCGAAGCGGGCCGCGCCCTTGTTGACGTCCTCGATCTCGAACCAGCGCACCATGTCCCCGGTCGACATCACCTCGTCGTCGCCATGGCTCCAGCCGAGCCGGGCGAGATAGTTGCGCAGCGCCTCGGGCAGATAGCCCATGGCGCGATACGCCTCGACCCCGAGCGCGCCGTGGCGCTTGGACAGCTTGGCGCCGTCCGGCCCGTGGATCAGCGGGATATGCGCCATCACCGGCACGTCCCAGCCCATGGCGTGGTAGATCACGCTCTGGCGGGCGGCGTTGGTCAGGTGGTCGTCGCCGCGGATGATGTGGGTGACGCCCATGTCGTGGTCGTCGACGACGACGGCGTGCATGTAGGTCGGGTTGCCGTCCGAGCGCAGGATGATGAAGTCGTCCAGGTCCTTGTTGGGAAAGCGCACGTCGCCCTGCACGCGGTCGCGCACCAGCGTCTCGCCGTCCTGCGGCGCCTTGATGCGGATCGCCGGCTTCACCCCCGCCGGCGCCTCCGAAGGGTCGCGGTCGCGCCAGCGCCCATCATAGCGCGGCGGCCGGCCTTCCGCGCGCGCCGTCTCGCGCATCGCGTCGAGCTCGGCCGGCGTGGCGTAGCAGTAATAGGCCTTGCCCCGGCGCACCAGCTCCTCGGCCACCTCGCGGTGTCGCGCGGCGCGTGCGAACTGCGACACCGGCTCGCCGTCCCATTCGAGGCCGAGCCATTTCAACCCGTCGAGGATCGCCGCGGTCGCGCCTTCGGTGGAGCGCTCGCGGTCGGTGTCCTCGATGCGCAGCAGCATGACGCCGCCGGTGTGCCGGGCGTAGAGCCAGTTGAACAGCGCCGTGCGCGCGCCGCCGATGTGGAGATAGCCGGTGGGCGACGGGGCAAAGCGGGTGACGACCTTGTCGGACATGGGGTTTTCGCCTGCAAGAACGGGAGAAGACGGACGACGGGCGCCCGATGATCTTTTTCTGGCGCTCATGTAGCATAGGCGCTTCGACGTGCAAGCGATTACCGGGAGGACGGCCCGGGGCGGAGGGAGCGCGCGTGGAAGCAGGCGAGGCGAGGGACGTCGACGAGCGCCGGCAGTTCGCCTTGCCGGTCGCCCAGCCGGCCGTCTTGCCGGCCGTCCTGCCGGCAGCCCGATCGTCCGCGGCTCCTGCCGTAGCCGAGCCGCTGGCGGCGGGCATCGTGCTCTCGGGCCTGCGTCCGTTGCGCGGCCTGCCGCCGGCGCTGGCGCGGGCGATGGACAGCGAGATCGAGCGCGGCAACGCCTTCCTGTTCGCGCCGGTGTTCATGGCCGGCGGCGCGCTTTCCTATTTCACCCTGCGCGGCGAGCCGTCGCTTGCCGTGCTCCTCGTCTGTTTCGCGATGGCCGCGGCGGGTTCGGCAGCGCTCCTGTCGCGGCCGCTCGCGCATGCGGCCGTGGTGGCGCTCGCCATGTTCTGCGCCGGCATGCTCGCCGGCAAGGTCGAGACGCTGCGGGCCGCGACCCCGATGCTGGGCGCGGAGATCACCACGCGGCTGACCGGCCGGGTGGTGCGGGTCGAGCATCAGGCCACCGGGCGCGTGCGGCTGACGCTCGACGTCGTCGCGACCGAGCGGCCGCGACTGCGCCACGCGCCGCAACGCGTGCGCGTCACCGCCCGCGCCGCGCCGGCCGGGCTCGTTCCGGGCGACGCGGTCGAGGGCGTTGTGCGGCTGATGCCCGCTTCGGGTCCGGTGCGGCCCGAAAGCTACGATTTCGCCTTCGAAAGCTATTTCGCCGGCATCGGCGCGGTCGGGTTCTTCCTGACCCGGCCGGAAGCGGCGGCGCAGACCGGCCCGCCTTCATGGCGCGAGCGGCTCGGCGCGTGGGTCGAGACCTGGCGCGGCCGCATCGCTGCCCGCATCGAGGCGCGGGTCGGCGGGCCGGAAGGGGCGATCGCGGCGGCGCTCGTCACCGGCATCCGCGCCGGCATTCCCGAGGAGATCAACGAGGCGCTGCGCATCGCCGGCCTCTACCACGTCATCTCGATCTCCGGGCTGCACATGGCGCTGGTGGCCGGCACGCTGATGGTGAGCCTGCGCGCCGGCTTCGCGCTCGCGCCCTCGTTCTCGATGCGCCGGCCGGTGAAGAAATACGCCGCCGGCGCCGCGCTTGCCGCCACCGCCTTCTACCTCGCCATGTCGGGCGGCGACGTCGCCGCCCAGCGCAGCTTCATCATGCTCGGCGTCATGCTGCTGGCGATGATGTTCGACCGCGCCGCGCTGACCATGCGCAACCTGGCGATCTCGGCGCTGATCATCCTCGTCGTTTCACCGCATGAGGTGATGGGGCCGTCGTTCCAGATGTCGTTCGCCGCCACCGCCGCCCTGGTCGCGGCCTACGCCGCCTGGCGCGACCGCCGCGCGCGCCGGCCGCGGGCGCGGCAAAGCAGCGGGGTGCCCGCCGCCATGCTGCGCACCGGCCTGGGCTATGCCGCGGGCCTGTCGATGACCTCGCTCGTCGCCGGCCTCGCCACGGCGCTGTTCACGGCCTGGCATTTCCAGCAGGTCTCGCCGCTCGGCCTCGTCGCCAACCTGGCCGCCATGCCCGTCGTCTCGGTCGCGGTGATGCCGATGGCGGTGCTGGCGCTCGCGCTGATGCCCTTCGGCCTCGACGCCGCGCCGCTTTTCGTGATGGGGCAGGGCATCGCCGCGATGAACGCGATCGCGCTGTGGCTGGCCGGGCATTCGGCCTTCGACGCCACCGGCGCGATCCCGCTCGCGGCGGTGCTGGCGCTGACGGCGGCGCTCGCCGTGCTGACCATGGCGGAGAGCGCGCTGCGCTGGCTGTCGCTGCCGCTGATCGGCCTCGGCATCGGCCTTCTCGCCGCGCGCGAGCTGCCGGACGCCTTCGCCTTCGAGGACGGCGGCCTCGTCGCGGTGCGGCTCGACGACGGCCGCATCGCCGTCAACCGGCCGCGCCCGCGCGCCTTCGTCATGCAGAGCTGGCGGCGGGCCCTGGGCGGCGGCGCGATCGTCCCGCCGCAAAAGGCGACGGCTCCGGTCGCCGGGCAGGGCTTCGCCTGCCAGGGCGGCCTCTGCCTCGTCGTCCGGGGCGACGGCGCGGCGCTCGCCCATGCCGCCGACGCCGAGAGCGCGCGCGCCGCCTGCGGCATCGCGCGACTGATCGTCATCGCCGACGCCACGGCCGCGAACCCGTGCGGCGCAGGGCAGGCCATCGTCGTCACCGGCCGCGATCTCGCCCGGCGGGGCAGCGCCGAGATCCGCTTCGCCGATAGCGGCGCGCGGCCGCGTTTCGCCATCGGCGAACCCTACCGGCCATGGCACGCACATCGCGCCTTTGCGCGCGCCGCGCGCGGGCTGGCGCCGTTTCAGCCCCGCCGCGCCGACCAGACCGGATAGAGGTCTCCTTCCGCCGGCGTCGCCGCGAAGACGCCGCGCGCGATGGCGCGCGCCATGGTCGCGCCGGCGGCGGCGTAGAGGGCGGCGGCGCTTTCGATGCCGAGCTCGACGCCGCTGGTCCCGGTGGCCAGCGCGAAGACGAGGTCGCCGTCGGCCGGCGTGTGCGTCGGCCAGATGGCGCGCGCGAAGCCGTCATGGGCCGAGACGGCGAGCCGCTTGGCGGCGGCCTTGGACAGGCTGGCGTCGGTGGCGACGACGGTGATGGTGGTGGCGCGGCCGGGCAGCGGCCCCTCCTCGAACTTCCAGCGCAGGTCGGTGGCGTCGTCCGGCAGCGGCGCGGGCAGGCCGAGGCCGCCGAACTCGTCGCCGATCTCGAAGGGGGCGGCCCAGAAATGGGCGCCGCGGCCGACCGTGACCGAGCCGACCGGATTGACTGCGGCCAGCGCGCCGACGGTGACGCCGTTGGGCAGGCGGGTCGAGGCCGAGCCGAGGCCGCCCTTCAGGCCGGCGGTCAGCGCGCCGACGCCGGCGCCGGCCGTGCCGATCTCGAAGTCGAGGCCGGCATTGGCCGCCGCCTCGTGGCCCATCTCGCGATAGGGCGGGTAGCGGCCCCAGCCCTTGTCGCCGCCATTGATCAGGTCGAACAGGATCGCCGCCGGCACCACCGGCACCAGCGCCGGACCGACCTGGAAGCCGATGCCCTTCTCGCGCAGCGCCGCCTGCACGCCCGAAGCGGCATCCAGCCCGAAGGCCGAGCCGCCCGACAGCACGAAGCCGTGGAACTCGTGGATCGTGTTGTGCGGCTCCAGCGCGTCGGTCTCGCGGGTTCCGGGCGCGCCGCCCAGCACCTGGACGGAGGCGACGCAGGGCGCGTCCGGCAGCACGACGGTGACGCCGCTTTTCAGCCGGGCGTCCTGCGCGTTGCCGACCCGCAGACCCCCGACATCGGTGATGAGGTTTTTCGGACCGGGAATGAAAGCCATGGATGTTTCCCTGTGTCTGTTCCGTTCGGATGAACTCTATTCGGCGGGCACGAACCGCCCGCCGTCGTAGCGATGCAGGACGAAGGGCGATTGCGCCAGGTCGCCCTTGTCGTCGAACGATACCGGCCCGATCACGGTCTCGAAGCGCCGGCTGGCAAGAACGTCGGCAAGGACGTCGGCGATCGCGCGCCGCTCGTCCGCGGCCAGCCGCCGCGCGGCGATGGCGATCTCGGCCGCCGCCTGGGCGGGAAGCGTATAGCCCTCGGGCACGATGCCCGCCTCGGCATAGGGCGCGGCCCGATCCCGCGTCAGCCGGTCGGCCGGCTCCGGCGGGGCGATCATCAGCGTTCCGGCGGCGAGCGGAACCTCGCTTGCCGCGCGCAGCGCCTCGCCACCGGCGAAGAGCATGTCGTGGCCGAGCTGGGCTGCGTCGCGGGCCATGACGGCGATGTCGTCGCGGTCGCCGCCGACGAAGACGCGGGCCGCGCCAGCCCGCGCCAGCCGGCCGACCAGCCCGATCTGGTTTTCCATCTGCGGCCGGTAGGTGTCGACGAACACCGGCTTCAGCGCCGCGAGCTCGGCCGCGAGCCTGAGCGATTCGGCAAGCTCCCGGCCGTGGATGGTGCCGTCGTCGACGATGGCGAAATGCTCCGCGCGCCACAGCTTCGGCACGATGTCGGCGATGGCCCGCGCCTCGGCGTCGGCGCGCGGCGCCAGCCGCCACACCGGCCAGCCGGTGCGGGCGCGGCGGTCGGTCAGGCCGTTGGCGCGCACGGCGGGGGTGATGACGGCGATTTGCGCCTCGGCGAGGACGGCAAGCGCCGCCTCGAGCGATTCCTGGCACAGGAAGCCGACGATCACGGCCGCGCCCGCCGCTTCCAGTTGCCGCGCCGCCGCCCTGCCGCCCTCGGCGCTGCAATCGTCGCCTGCGACCGTGAGGCTCACGCCGGCCGCGCGCGCCGCCATCTCCGCGCCGTTGCGCATCTGGCTCCCCAGCACCGCGAACGGCCCGTCGAGCGGCGCGGCAAGGCCGAGGCGCCATTCGTCAGCCCGTCCGGCAGCCGCGCTCAAGGCGAGCGCGGCTGCCAGAAGCGTCGTTTTGAGGAAGGGCCGCATCGTTCGCCTTTTCACGGTGGCCCCACGGGGGCCTGATGGGGTGGCCTCATGGGGGGCCTCCCGGTCCGACAACTTGGTAAAGGCTGGCGGGGAGGGGCGCAACAGGTTAGGAGCAGCGGCATGCTTGCCAGCGGCGCCGATGCGCCTGTATGGCACGGGGCGCATGCAGAACGGGTGAAATGGTGCTGAACAAGAACGCTGTCGAAGCGCCGCTCTATCGCGAGGCCATGAGCCGTTTCGCGGGCGCGGTGCATGTCGTGACCACCGACGGGCCGCATGGCAGGCGCGGCATGACGATCATCGCCGCGTGCTCCGTGTCCGACGATCCGCCGACGATCCTCGTCTGCCTGAACCGGATGAAGCCGGAAAACGACTGCTTCGCGCAGAACGGCGTCTTCGCGCTCAACACGCTGGCGCCGGCGCAGCGCGCGCTGGCCGACGCCTTTTCCGGCCTGACCGGGCTGACGCAGGACGAACGCTTCGCGCTCGGCGAATGGGAAACCGCCTCGTCCGGCGCGCCGGTGCTGCGCGGCGCGCTCGCCACCTTCGACTGCCATCTGGTCGAGGCCAAGGATTTCGCCACCCACCGCATCCTGTTCGGCCGGGTGACCGGCATCCGCATCGGCGAATTCGACGATCCGCTGCTTTACTACCGGCGCGCCTATCGTATCCTCGGCGAGGATTGAACGGGGTTCGCCGGACGCAGCGGAAAGGAAGGGAGCCCGGCCGATGAAACGACGCCTCGCCGCCCTGACGGTCCTTGCCGCGGTCGCCGCGCTGGTTACGGCGCAACCCGCCGACGCCGACATGCTCGCCCCCTACAAGGACGGGCTGTACGCCTATCCGGCGGTGCTGGCGGAAGCCGATGGCGGCCGCCATGTCACGGTCGATTATCGCGAGAGCCGCGACATCGACGGCCGCGACGAAGTCCCCGAGCGGCGGGTATGGGGCAACTATGTCGATCTCGGCGTCCGGCGGGCGCAGCAGGACCTCGTCGTTGAAACAACGGCCGGGCGCATCGCCCACATCGCGCTCGGGCGGCAGGAAAAGGCCCGCTTCATCGTCGTCTACCTGCACGGGCAGGGCGGCAGCCGCCGCCAGGGCATGGACGACTTCACCTTCGGCGGCAACTTCAACCGCATCAAGAACCTCGCCGCCCGCAACGACGGGCTCTATCTGACGGTCGATTTTCCCGATTTCGGCGCTGGCGGCGCCGGCCGGGTGGCGGCGCTCGCCGGCCATTACGCCGCCCGTTCGCCCGAGGCCCCGGTCTTCATCGCCTGCGGCTCGATGGGCGGCGGGCTGTGCTGGCGGCTGGCAGACGATGCCGGCATCGCGCCGCGCCTCGGCGGGCTGCTGCTGCTCGGCTCGCACTGGGACGAGGGCTTTTTCGCCAGCCGCGCCTTCAAGCGCCGGGTGCCGCTGTTCTTCGGCCATGGCGGCAACGACAAGGTCTATCCGGTCGAAAGGCAGGAAGCGTTCTTCCGCGCGATCCTCAAGCGCGCGCCCGATTATCCGGCCCGCTTCGTGCGGTTCGAGACCGGAAGCCACGGCACCCCGATCCGCATGGCCGACTGGCGCGCGACGCTTAACTGGATGGCCGCCGACCGCTGAGGTTCCCGCCGGTCACGGCGCGGGATAGTCGACCAGCACCTGCGGGTTGATCTCGCCGTCATAGGAGGCGTCGACCTCGTAATGGACGAGGCGGAAATTGCCCTCGACGAAGGCCCAGGAGCCGGAGGAGGACGCATCGCCCATGCCGCGCCACAGCGAATGCGCCGTGATCGCCCGCGCCTCGGGATCGTAGCCGGAATTGACGAGCTGGCCCGTGGCGGTGAAGCCGGTCACGGTGACGGCCTCGACCTTTTCGTCGCCCTCGCCGGCGTAGCGCACGTCATAGTGCGGCTCGGCGAAATGGAGCGGCGAGATCGCGCCCTCGCCGTCGGCGAAATAGTAGACGTGGATCTCGTTATAGGCGCCGCGCAGGCAGAAGAAACGGAACAGATACGCCGTCCGCTCGGGGTCTTCCGGCGCATCGTAGCTGTAGCGGAAGGCGATGGCGTGGCTTTCCGGCGGGTTGTCCTCGCTTCCCAGCCCGTCGGCGTCGCAGGTCTCGGCCGCCGTCGCCTCGAACAGCGCCCGGGCCTTGTCCATCGGCGCCTCGCCGGCGGCGTCCTCGGCATGCGTGGCGGTGGCGGTGGCGACGAGAACGAGAGGCAGGAGCCGGCGCAGCATGATTCCCTCCATGGAACGCCGGATGGTACGCCGCGCCGCGGGCCGGCGCAAAGCTTCAGGATGTCGCAATTCGGGACGGGCGGCGTCCGGCCATCTCGCGCGCGATGCGCGGAAAATCGGCCGGCCGGATGCCGATGTCGGCGCGGTCGGCCGGGCTCATCGATTCGAGGAAGGCCAGCGCGTTACGGAAACGGTCGATCTCATCCGGTCGTGGCCGGGAGAACATTTCGGTGAAGAACCCCATGACAGGCTCCCGTGTGTGACGCCCCTCCCATCGCCGATATAGGTGATTCATGGCGATTGTGCAGTGCGGCACGGGCAGGGCTGCCATGCGCCGGCGCGGCATGCGCTTGCGCTGCTCGGCTCATTTGCAGAATGCCCCGAAATCGTCCGGTTTTGGGAGAAGGTTTTTAACCTGATCGACCTACAGTCCGCCGTGAGGAAACTGCCCCGGATGGAGGTTTCGGTGGGCGCCAAGGCCGAACTGGACTTTACCGAATTGCTGGACGAGCTCATCGCCGCCTCGGCCGAGGCGGGCGAGGAGGGCGACGACCAGGCCGCGCCGTCGCTGCGGGTGGACATGCTCGCCCATATCGAGCGGCTCCAGGCCCACAGCCGGCCGCTGTTCGCAGACCGGGTTATCGAGGAATATGGCGACAACGCCGGCAGCGGCGCGGGCGCGCGCAAGGCCGAAACCGTTCAGCCCGCGCCCGATCTCCAGCCGGCGCTCGACGACCTGTTCTTCCTCGATCCGCAGTCGATCTCGCGCGAGCTCGGCCTCGACGGCCTTACCAGATCGGAAGACCTCGACCGAGCCCGGCGCGGCTTCGCCATGCGCTACCACCCCGATCGCGTGCCGGAGGAAATGCGGGCGCGCGCCGTGCTGCGGATGCAGATCGCCAACATGCTGATCGACGAGGCCAAGCGCCGGAAGCGCTGATTCGCCTACCAGCTTCCGGTGTTGTCCATCGACGCCCAGGGCTGCGCCTTCGGCTGGGCCTGACCCTTTTGCAGCAGCTCGATCGAGATGCCGTCGGGCGAGCGGACGAAGGCCATGCGCCCGTCGCGCGGCGGCCGGTTGATGGTGACGCCCTTGTCCATCAGCCACTGACAGGTGGCGTAGATGTCGTCGACCTCATAGGCGAGATGGCCGAAATTGCGCCCGCCCGCATAGTCCTCGGGGTCCCAGTTGTAGGTCAGCTCCACCAGCGGCGCCTGGCTGGCGACGCAGGATTCCTCGTCCTGCGGCGCGGCGAGGAAGACGAGCGTGTAGCGCCCTTCCGGGCTTTCGTGGCGGCGGACTTCCTTCAGGCCGAGCTTGTTGCAGTAGAAATCGAGCGACTCGTCGAGATCTTTGACCCGAACCATGGTGTGGAGATAGCGCATCGCCTCGGTGCTCCCAGTTTGCCGTATGTCGATGATATGGCGTGGCGGCGGCGGTTCGACAACCTTCGAAATGCAGCCGAAACATGGCCGCCGGTGGAGGAAATGTTGAAAAATCAGGCATGGTACTTGCTAACCCACAAAGACGAAGTGCTATTCTGCCTTTCAAGAATCAATCGGGTGGTTGCAGGGAAGGTGCGTCAGGATGGGGGACAGGGCCTCCGCGCAAGGGCGATATGCGGCCAGTGACGAAGCCTTGAAACCGGACAACGGCGACGAGGCGGCGTTGACGGAGATCTCCGGCGCGATCAAGTGGTTCGACGTCGCGAAGGGATACGGCTTCATCCTTCCCGACCAGCCGGGCATTGGCGACGTTCTGCTCCATGTCACCTGCCTGCGCCGCGACGGCTTCCAGACCGCGCTCGAGGGCGCGCGGGTGGTCTGCCTCGTCAGCCGCGGCGAGCGCGGCTTCCAGGCGTTCAAGGTCGTGTCGATGGACAACACCGGCGCGGTCCATCCGGCCGAGCAGCCGATGCAGCGCACCCATGTCCAGGTCACCGCCGAGAGCGGGCTGGAGCGGGCGCTGGTCAAGTGGTTCAACCGCACCAAGGGGTTCGGTTTCCTGACCCGCGGCGAGGGCACCGAGGACATCTTCATCCACATGGAGACGCTGCGCCGCTACGGCATCGCCGAGCTGCGTCCGGGCCAGGTGGTGCTGGTGCGGTTCGGTCATGGCGACAAGGGCCTTATGGCTGCCGAAATTCATCCCGACATAGGCACCCTGCCGGCTTCTCACTGATCTTGCCTTCCAACCCCGGCAGACAGCAGGGTAGGTCATGATGCGTTGCTTGCGCCATCTCATGCTGGTGTCCGCGCTTGCGCTCGGCGGCGGCGGCCTGTGGCCGGCGGTCCAGGGAGCCGGGCTCGTCGCGGCCGCGCGCGCCCAGGAGGCCCAGCCGATGGTTCTGCCGGTCGATCCGGCCCCGCTGCGGGTCGAGGCCGCGTCCGGCGAGGTCAGCTTCTCGATCGAGGTCGCCGACGACGACCGCGAGCGCTCCGCCGGGCTGATGTTCCGCACCGAGATGAAGGACGACCACGGCATGCTGTTCGTGTTCGAGCGGACGCGGCGTCTCTCCTTCTGGATGAAGAACACGCCGATGCCGCTCGACCTCGTCTTCATCGACGCCAGGGGCAGGATCGTCGCCGTGCTCGCGGGCGAGCCTTTCTCGGTCGCGCCGATCGCGCCCGAGGCGCCGGCGCGGTTTGTGCTTGAACTCAAGGCCGGAACGGCCGAAAAGACCGGCATCGCCGGCGGCGACCGCGTGCGTCATCCCCGCATCGACGCGGCCGCCGCCGGCGGCTGACATGCCGCAACGAGGGATCGCCCGGCCCAATGCAGAAATTCGTCCATGACGGCTTTGAGATCGCGTTCATCGACCGCCGGCCCGAGCGGGGCGGCGGCGAGCCCGTGCTGCTGATCCACGGCTTCGCCTCGTCCCACCATGTCAACTGGGTGGCTCCGGGCTGGGCGAAGACGCTCGGCGATGCCGGCTACCGCGTCGTCGCGCTCGACAATCGCGGCCACGGCCGCTCGCAGAAGAGCTACGACCCCGCCGATTACACGCCGGCCGAGATGGCCGGGGACGCGGTGGCGCTGCTCGACCATCTCGGCATTTCGCGCGCGCATGTCTTCGGCTATTCGATGGGCGCGCGCGTTTCGGCCGTTCTTGCGATGGCGCACCCGGACAGGGTGGCGAGCCTGATCCTCGGCGGCCTCGGCTACGGCATGATCGACGGCGTCGGCGACTGGGACCCGATCGCCGAGGCGCTGATGGCCGAGGACCCGGCGACGATCGGGCACCCGCGTGGCAAGATGTTCCGCGCCTTCGCCGACCAGACCAGGAGCGACCGCCGCGCGCTCGCGGCCTGCATCGCCACCTCGCGCGAGCTGATCTCGGAAGCCGACATGGCCGGCATCGCCCGGCCGACCCTGATCGGCGTCGGCACGAAGGACGACATCGCCGGCTCCGCCCGGCGCCTCGCCGCCCTGATGCCGGACGCGGAAGCCTTCGACATCGAGGGACGCGACCACATGCTTTCGGTCGGCGACCGGAGCTGGAAGGCGAAAGTGCTGCAATTCCTCGAGGACCATCCGATCACATGACCCCGAAGCCGATCGAATTCGCCGGAGCCGAGGGCAACCGGCTCGTCGCCGACCTTTGGGACGGCCGCGGCCGCCCCGTGCTCCTGCTTCACGGTGGCGGCCAGACGCGCCGTGCCTGGGACATGACCGCCAGGCGCGTCGCCGATGCCGGCATGCGCGCCATCACCGTCGACCTGCGCGGCCATGGCGAAAGCGAATGGGCGAAGGATGGCGACTACAGCTTCGCCGCCTACGGCGCCGACATGGCGGCGGTCATCCGCCAGACGGCCGAGCGTTTCCATGCCGCGCCTTCTGCCGTGGGCGCTTCGCTCGGCGGGCTGTCGTCGCTGATCG
The DNA here is from genome assembly GCA_039808485.1 of Aquamicrobium sp. GTDB lineage: Bacteria > Pseudomonadota > Alphaproteobacteria > Rhizobiales > Rhizobiaceae > Aerobium. Next base: position 53,287 of record JBDHTD010000010.1, read on the forward strand.
CGGAGCTCGATCACGGGCCGCTGCTTGACTCGCTCATCCTGGTCGACATCACCCCGCGCATGGATGTCGGCGGCGTCGCGAAAATCCAAGGCTTCATGGGCGAGCGGCTGGAAGAGGGGTTCGCATCGCTGGAGGAGGCGGCCGACGCCATCGCCGGCTATCTGCCCAACCGCAAGCGCCCGCGTTCCCTCGACGGCCTGCGCAAGAACCTGCGCCTCGACGCCGACGGCCGCTATCGCTGGCATTGGGACCCGGCCTTCATGACGAGCGAGAAGAACATCAATTTCCGCTCGCGCGAGACGATGGAGGGCCTGCTCGCCAACCTGCCCCGGCTGCATCTGCCGGTGCTTCTGGTGCGCGGCCTCCAGTCCGAGCTGGTGCATGAGGACTATGTCCGCGAGTTCGTCGACGCCGCGCCCTCGGCCAGCTATGTCGATGTCGGCGGGGCCGGGCACATGGTGGCAGGCGACCGCAACGACGTGTTCTGCGCCGCGATCCTCGATTTCCTGACCGACAGGCGGGCCGCGTAACCCGGTTTCGGGATAGATTTTTAGTTCCGGGCTTCGCGGTGGGTCACGATGCTGCGCGAGGCGAGGATCTTGTCGATGCGGCGGCCGTCGAGGTCCATCACCTCGAAACGCCAGCCCATGATGTCGACATGCTCGCCGACCTGCGGCAGGTGGTGCATGTGCGACAGCACGAACCCGGCCAGCGTCTCGTAGTCGCGCTTTTCCGGCAGCGGTAGGCCCAGCGTGTCGGCCATCTCGTCGATCGGCATGTAGCCGGCGAGCAGCCACGAGCCGTCGTCGCGTTCGACCGCTGCCTCTTCGTCCTCGCCGCTGTCGGACTTGAACACGCCGACAATGGTTTCGAGGATGTCGGCCGGCGTCACCACGCCTTCGAAATCGCCGTACTCGTCGTGGACTAGCGCCATCGGCACGTCGGCTTCCTTCAACGTCGCCAGGACGTCGAGCGCGTCGGCATTGTCGTGGACGATGGGGGCGGTGCGCACCAGCGCCGCGATGTCGAAGGCCTGCCGCCCGACCAGCGCGGCCAGCGCCTCGCGGGTGCGCACCACGCCGACCATGCGGTCGATGCTGCCGTTCGCGGCGGGCAGCATGGCGCGGCCCGCTTCCAGGAGCCGCTTGCGGATGTCGGCCCTGGAGGCGTCGAGGTCGATCCACTCGACCTCGGTGCGCGGGGTCATGATGGCGCGCACGCTGCGGTCGGCGAGGCGCATGACGCCGGCGATCATCTTGCGTTCGTCGCTCTCGACGACGCCGTGGGTCTCGGCCTCGGCGATCAGGCTGGCGATCTCCTCGTCGGTCACCCGGCTCTCGCCCTTGTCGGCCTGGCCGAGCAGGCGGAGCACCGCGCGGCCGGAAATGTCGAGCAGCCACACCAGCGGCGCGGCGACGACCGACAGCCCGCGCATCGCCGGCGCGACGCGCGCGGCCACGGCTTCCGGGTTGCGCAGCGCGATCTGCTTCGGCACCAGCTCGCCGATGATCAGCGACCCATAGGTGATGACCGCCACGACCGAACCGACGCCGAGCGTGCCGGCCATCCCGGCCGGAACGCCGGACTGGACGAGCCATTCCGTCAGCCGGAGACCGAGCGTCGCGCCCGAGAACGCGCCGGAAAGCACGCCGACCAGCGTGATGCCGATCTGCACCGTCGACAGGAAGCGGCCGGGATCGGCGGCGAGCCGCACCGCCGTCGCCGCGCCGGCCTGGCCGCGCTCGGCCATCGCCCTCAGCCGCGCCGGGCGCGAGGAGACCACCGCAAGTTCCGACATCGCCAGCAGGCCGTTGACGCAGATGAGAACAACGACGGTCGCGATTTCGATTGTGAGCATGTTTTCGCTGATAGCATCCGCGGCGCGCCTGCGCGACAGGAATCTTGCGATGCTTGAAGTCGACCCGCCCTAGCGACAGGCGACGTAGCCGTTCTTGCGGTTCTTGATGTCGAAATGGAAATGGTCGGCGTGGTCGGCGTCATAGCCCGGCCCGAGCACGGTGGTGAAATAGTCGCAGCCGCCGGCGCGGACATTGTTGAGCAGCCCGCGCTCGCGGAAGGCGAACCAGCCGGGCTTGCGCACGTCGATGTCCTTGCCGTTGCGCAGCTCGATCCGCATCACGTCGAGCGCGTTGCCCTTGGAATGCTCGGAGGCGACGCCGCCGGAACGGCGGATGTTGCGGCAGGAATAGCTCGATCCCTGATGGATGGTCTTGACGCCCGACAGATAGCGCCAGCGCGCCGATGGCGTCAGCTCTTTCCTGGTCCAGGTGGCGAAGGCGAGCGCCATGCCGCAGCTCAGCGTGGCCGCCGGCTTCATCTCGATCGAGCCCGACAGCCCCGTCACCTGCACCGGCCAGTCGATGCGGCACGCGCCGCCGTCGTCGATCGGCGCGAGGTCGCGGAAGGTGACGCCGAGGCGGCGGAGCTGCCGGCGGCAGTCGGTCTCGCTCGCCGGCATCTGCGCGCCCGGATCGGCGAATGGCCGCGACAGGCGCGGATAGCCGACGCTCATCAGCGCCGAAGGCGAGGCGAGGCGGGCGAGGCCGCGCGGGCCGGCCCCGACCGAGGAGGTCCTGGCTCCGACATCGACGCCGGGCGCCAGCACGCCCGAGACCGTGCAGGAGGAAATGGCGAGCGCGGCTCCCCCGATCATCAGCGCCGCCGCGCCGATGCGTGCCTGCCGCTTGCCGAGCAGGCGCGCGAGCCCGGCCATGATCCTGATCGCCCCGATACGCAACACGCTGGGCATTCCCAAATCCCTGTCCTTGGAACGGGAACGCTAGCACGCGAACGGTAAAGGAAATCTCAGCCCGCGCCTTTACTCCTGCGGCGGAAATGCGGCAGGGATCACTGGCAGAAGGGAGCGCGCCGCTCCGCCATGTCGAAATGGAAGTGATCGGCATGGTCGGCGTCGGAGCCGGGGCCGAGAACGGTCGCGAACGGGCCGCAGGCCGCCGCGCGCAGGGCGGCGAGGAAACGGGCGCGGCGCGGCTCCTTGTCCGCGTCGTAGGCCCTGATCTCGATCCGGGTCCCGTCCTCCAGCGTCACCGCGCTCCAGTCGAGCGCGTTGGCGAAGGCGTGTTCCGACAGTTTCCGCGTGCCGTGGCGCGGGCGGCAGACATAGGCCGACGCCTGCTCGACGGCGGCGGGCGGCGAGCCGAGTTCGCGCCGGGCAAGCGGCGCGACATGGTCGCGGACATAGCGGGCGCTCGCCTCGGCCATGGCGCAGGTCAATAGCGCCGGCGGGCGCAATTCGACGCCGGGGGAAAGGCGCGAGACGCTGACCGGGTGGGGCGCCGCGCAGCCTTGCGCCGCGTCGTCGATGGGGTCGGCCTCGGCAAAGGCGACCCCGAGCGCCGCCAGCGCCTGCCGGCAGGCCGCCTCGTCGGCGGGGAGGGCGGATGCGCCGGCGGGCGAAGGCGCGTCGCCGTGCGTTCCGGCTTCGGGCTTCTGCGGCGGCGGAACCATGGTCGCGGGCAGGTCCTGCGCCCGCGCGGGGCCGGCAAGCAGCGGGGGCAAGAGGATCAACGATGCGAAAAGCCAGGGCGCGACCATCTCCGGCACATGGGAAAGCCATGCTGCGCCCGCAACGTCGCGACGCTTCACATCGCGTTACACCCCGTTTCAACCCGGCTTCAGGCGCCGATCGCCTCCAGCCCTTCCTCCAGCCAGTCGCCCAGCATCGGCATGCCGAGCAGATAGTTCGACGCCCGGCGGCCCTGGCCGCGCTGGCGCGCCTCGGCGACGACGTCCGCCCATTCGCCGGCGTCGAAATCGCCGCGGCCGATCCATGCCAGCGCGATCAGCTCGGCCGCCTCGTCGACGTTGAGGTCGTTGATGAGCGCGCGCAGCTCGCGCTCGGTCAGGTCTTTCTCTTCCTCCTCGGCGAGGCCGTCATGCTGGTGGCCGTCGCGCGACTGCTCGTCGAGCTCGACCTCATGCTCGGCCCCGGCCTCGTAATCGCTGCTCAGGCCGGCGGCGATGGCCTTCGCCTTCAGCACGAACAGGCGCACCGTGTCGGGGTCGATGGTCAGTTCCCACTCTTTTTCCAAGGGCCTGCGCATGAGAGCCTCCGTTGACGACAGGCATGATAGCGGATTTCCCGTGATTTTCACGCAACGGATATGCCAATGAGGTTGCGGCTTGTTGTCCGGGAAGAGATTCGATGTTGCTGCTGTCGCCCAAGGTCCTGCCGATCCTGCTCCTGGTCGCCTCCAACGTCTTCATGACCTTCGCCTGGTACGGGCACCTGAAGTTCAAGGCCGCACCGCTCTACGCCGCGGTGCTGTTCAGCTGGCTGATCGCCTTCGTCGAATACTGGCTCGCCGTTCCAGCCAACCGAATCGGCCATCAGGTCTATTCGGCGGCCGAGCTGAAAACGATGCAGGAGGTGATAACGCTCTGTGTTTTCGTGGTTTTCTCGGTGCTCTACCTGAAGGAAGCCATCACCTGGAACCACCTCCTCGGCTTCGCGCTGATCGCGGCCGGCGCCGCGGTCATCTTTCGTGCGTGAAGCGGGCGGGCACGATAACAATTCTTGACTTCTAGCGGCAATCGTTCAAAGCCATGCCTCGACCAACGGGTGCTCCATGGCCGCGCGTATCGAACGACTCTCCGCTTACATCATCTGCAAGAACGAGGCGGACTGGATCGAGCCCTGCATCCGCAGCCTGGCCGCGTGCGGCGAGATCGTCGTCGTCGATTCCGGCTCCACCGACGGCACGGTCGCGCTGGTGAAGGCATTGGCCGACGAAGGCTTTCCCATCCGCCTGTTCGAACGGCACTGGCCGGGCTATTCGGCGCAGAAGCAGTTCGCGCTGGAGCAATGCACGCGCGAATGGTGCCTGTGCCTCGATGCCGACGAGCGGCTGAGCGACGATCTCGTCGCCGGATTGCCCGCCCATCTCGCCCGCGCGGACATCGACGGCTGGGAACTGCGCCTGCGCAGCTATATCCATGGTTACGGCTATACCCCCTATGCCGTTCACGAGACGACGCTGCTGCGGCTGACGCGCAACGGCAAGGCGCGCTACAATCTCGGCCGCCTGGTCCATGAGGGGATGACCGTCGACGGCAAGATCGGCGTCATCGCCAGCGGCAACGTCCTGCACCGGCGAGCGCTCGTCCTGCGCGAGCAACTGGCGAAGGAAATCCATTACGCCGACCTCAAGGCCGAGCAGCTGTTCGTCGCCGGGAGGAAGCCGCGATACGTCCGGCTGATGTTCAGCCCGTTCATCTATTTTTGCCGGATTTATCTGGTGAACCGCTTTTTCCTGATGGGTTGGGCCGGGTTCATCCGGGCGGGAACGCTGTTCGTCTATTCCTTCGCCACCGAGGCGATCCTGTTCCAGAAGAACCGGGCTGCCGCCGTGGACGCCGCGCCCGATCCCGACGACGCGTTCATGGGCCGAAAGCCGCTGCGGGACGAGCCCTGACGCTCAGGAAGGGCGGGCGAGGAGCCTGTTGCCCAGCCGCACCGCGCCGCGATAGAGCGGCCGCCGGATTTCGCGGCCGATGGTGTCGCAAAGCCCGCGCCGGCCGGATTGCGCCAGCGTCCCGCCCAGCTCGCGGCTGATTTCCGCGGTCACGACCGGGCGGGCGGAAAGCACGCGCAGGCCGTGAAGCCAGCGCATCTGGAGGACGGCGTCGACGGGCCGGTCGAAGGTTTCCGTCAGGTCGAGCAGCCTCTTGGCCGCGTCGCGGCCGACGATCTGCATCACCATGCCGAAGGCCGGCGTCGCCGGCTCGATCAGCGCGCAGCCGTCCTGGCTTTGCCCGACGGCCGGCCCGGCCTCGCCGCGCAGCCTCTGCGGGAAACGGACGAAGTCGGCCGGGCCGGCGACCGTCCGCACCAGCCCGAGCAGCTGGCCGAACGCTTCCGCGTCGACCGCGACGTCGTCCTCGACGATCAGCCCGGCATCGAGGCCGCGCGCGACGATCTCGCGCCACGCCTTGCGGTGACTGAGGAAGCAGCCGATCTCGCCGGGGCCGAGCGCGAACGGATAGCGCGGCCGATAAAGGCGCGGCCGGTAGACCGACGCTGTCTCGGCGGGCGTCATCGCCCGGCCGTCGACGGCGTCGACGACATGCACCGGCATCGGCAGCGCGGCGCGCAGCGTCTCGACCTGCGGCCGGCGCTGGACCGCGCGCTCCAGATGGATGACGAAGCCTTCAATGCGCATCGGCGCTGTTCGCCTTGGCCTGACCCTCGCCGGCGCTGCCGGCGAGCCGCCGGTAGATCTCGACCAGCCGCTCGGCTTCGCCTTCGAGACGGAAACGCGCCTCGACGTGGGCGCGGCCGGCTTCGCCCTGCAAGGCGGTGCGGGCCGGGTCGGCGAGATAGGGCTCGATCGCCGCGCTCATCGCCGCGAGATCGTCGGCGGCGATGATTTCCCCGGTCTCGCCGGCGACGACCAGCTCGGAAAACGCCCCGACATCGGTCGCCACCACCGGCACAGCGCTCGCCATCGCCTCGAGCGGGGTCAGGCCGAAGCCTTCCCAGCGCTGCGGCGCGACATAGAGCGAAAGCGCGCGATACCAGCGGTCGATGTCACGATGCTCGCCGACGAACAGGATGCGCTCCGCCAGCCCCGCCTGCGCCACGCGCGCCTTCAACTCCTCCTCGAAGGCGAGGTGCCCCGAGGTGGCCCGGCCGGCGACGATGGCCGACCATTGCGGATGGCGCGGCAACAGTCCGATCATGGCGTCGACGAAGAGGTCGGTTCCCTTCTGGCGACGCACCCGGCCGAAACAGCCGGCATAGAGCCGCGCCGGATCGAGGCCGAGTTCGCGCGCGGCTTCCGCCCGGTCCCGCGGCGGGTGGAACCGCCGCGTGTCGATGCCGTGCATGATGACGGTGTTCGGCACTTTCAGATAGGCCGCGGTCTTGCGGCTGGTCGCGATCACCGCGTCCATGCGCGCGATCAGGAGCCGCGTCCAGCCGGTGTGGACGCGCTGGGAGGCCGAGGTGAAGACGAGCTTCAGCGGCGCGCGGAACAGATGCCGCAGAATCAGCCCGCCCAGCATCTCGACATTGCGGCGCGCGTGCCAGATTCGCGCCGGCGCGGCCCTGGGCCGCTTCAGGAGCGCCGGCACCTGCCACCAGCCGATCCTGGGCAGGCGCGCGGGCAGGCCGGGGCCGAGCGTGGCGACGCCGATCATTCCTGCCTGGAGCGGCACGAGCTGGACGATGGTGCTGGTGACGCCGGACAGACGGTGCTTGAAATTGGGAACGACCACCTCCACCCGCGCCATCTCGACGCGGGCGGACGGAGCCTCGTCTGGCGGCCGGGCGCTCACGCCCAGCGCAGTTCGACGATCTCGTAACCGCGCGCGCCGCCCGGCGCGTTGACCTCGATCTCGTCGCCGACGGCCTTGCCGATCAGCGCCCGCGCGATCGGCGAGGAAATGGAGATGCGCCCCGCCTTGACGTCGGCTTCTTGGTCGCCGACGATCTGGTAGGTCTTCTCTTCCTCGGTGTCCTCGTCGACGATCACCACCGTGGCGCCGAACTTGATCGTATCGCCGGAAAGCTTGGTCACGTCGATGACCTCGGCGCGCGCGATCAGGTCTTCGAGCTCGCCGACGCGGCCTTCGTTCAGGCTCTGCGCCTCCTTGGCTGCGTGATATTCGGCATTTTCGGAAAGGTCGCCATGCGAGCGCGCCTCGGAGATCGCCTCGATGATGCGCGGCCGCTCTTCCTGCTGACGCCAGCGCAGCTCTTCCTTGAGAGCCTCGAATCCACCGACAGTCATCGGAACCTTGTTCATGTCGTTCGACCTTTCGTCCTTTTCCGTCCCGCGCCCTTGGGCGCGCCACACAAAAAGAAAACGGTCCGGCAGCCTCGGCCAACGAACCGTTCTATGCTTCTCGCCTCGAATATATAGCAATACGGCGCGTATTTTCCACGCGGAATTTTGCCCGGCGGCAATTCGTCCCCTTGTTGGGGCCCTGTTGCGCCCTTGTTGCGCCCTTGTTGCGCGGCCTCGCCGCGCGGCGGTCAGCCGTCCCTGCCGCCCTCGAACACCACGAGATGCTTGATGCGGCGTCCGCCGTCGATGCCGCCCTCGATCTCGAGCTGGTCGGGCATCAGGGCAGGTATCAGGGAGGGGCCGTCTATGGTCGCCCGCTCGCCGATGAGGACGCGCTCGCGGTCGGGATCGACGACGCGCAGCGTGTCGATCCGGTTCTCGACCAGCGGGTCGGCGCCGAGCCAGTAGGGCTTCTCGACCGGCACGATGCAGCCGAGGCAGCGCGGGCTGCCCTGCTCGCCGTGAAGCGGCAGCAGCACCATCTCGAAACGGGCGGTCTTGCCGCCCGGCGTCGCGCCCTCGAAGGAGACGGTCACGACCGTGTCGTAATGGAACACCGAATAGGTATGGCGCGAAACGATGCGCTGATCGCGCTGCGACCACAGGAGCGGGAAGGCGTAGCCCTTCAGCTCGCGGCCATAGCTGGCGCACAGCCGCGTGCCCGCCAGCCGGAAGATCGCTTCGCCGCGCGCGTCCTTTTCCAGGATGAAGGTGTCGGCCAGCAGCGACTTGATGTCGGCCGGTTCGATCTCGGTCCGCTGCGGGGCCGGTCTCTGGCCGCGAAGCCGGTCCCAGTAGCGGAAGAGGGCGATCGTCCCTTTTTGTTTCATGCCTACAGCGTCCCCTGTCCCATGGTGTCCCGTTTTCCATGGTCGTGTGTCATTGGCGAACAGAAGCCCCGACGCGCGGAACCTTCATGCCGCAACATGCAGAAGCCGTGCCAGTCCCGTTAACCGTTGTTCACGGCTTTCCGTTTTGTTAAGGTTAACGAATGGTTTACGTTGCGGTCGGCGAGGCGGCGTGGCATCTCCCGGCCAGCAAGAGGGGAGCGGCCGCGCCACGCGCCGGCCGCGATACATCTCAGGGGTGAGCAGGGGGCTCGACCGGAAGCCGTTCGGAGACATCCGCGAGATGGATGTCTCCGGGCGGCTTTTCATTTCAGGCCGCCTCTGCTAGCGCTTGCCGCCGATGAGCGACGAGCACGACAAAGCCGCGGCAGCCGGCGACAGGCGGACCGACGAACGGCCGGCGGCCGAGGCGGCCGGCCGGCGCGAGCCGATGTTCAACCTGCCCGGCGTCGTCGTCGCGCTGATCGCCGCCTGCGTCGGCGTGCATCTGGTCCGGATGTGGCTGCTCGCCCCGGCGCAGGATTTCGAGATGATCCTGCGCTTCGCCTTCATCCCGCTGCGCTATTCCGGCGGCTACGCGCTCGACGCCGACGCCTTCCTGGCGCCCTTCACCTATGCCTTCATGCATGGCGGGATCGGGCATCTGGCGGTGAACATGATCTGGCTCGCCGCCTTCGGCTCGCCGCTCGCCAACCGCATCGGAGCGCTGCGATTCCTGCTGTTCTGGGCGGTGACGTCGCTTGCCGCCGTCGCGCTCCACTATGTCCTGCATTCGACGGAAGCCGTGCCGCTGGTCGGCGCGTCGGGCGCGATCTCCGGCATGATGGGGGCGGCGGCGCGCTTCGGCTTCCGCATCGACCGGACGGGCGGCCGCGCCGCCTTCGCCGGCCGCATCCTGTCGATCCCGGAGGTCTTCGCCTCGCGCATGGCGGTCACCTTCCTCGGCGTCTGGTTCACCGTCAACCTGGCGGTGGGGTTCGGCTTCGGCGCGCCCGACGACGGCGGCTCGATCGCCTGGGAGGCGCATATCGGCGGCTTCCTCGCCGGTTTCCTGCTCGTCCGCGCCTTCGACCGGACACGCTGATCCTGCCCTTGAAAAGCGCCGTCGTCGGGCGCACCATGGCTTCGCTGCGGGGAGGCAGCACGGCCGTGCGACGGTCGCACGCGCCGCCAACCGGAGGAGCGCGCTATGACTGTGAAGTCGATCCTTGACGCGAAGGGCCGCGACGTCGTCACCCTCGGCCCGGATGTGACGCTGGCCGCCGCCGTCGGCCTCCTGGCCGAGAAGCGCATCGGCGCGGTGGTGGTGACGGACGAGGCAGGGCGCATCCTCGGCATCCTGTCGGAGCGCGACATCGTGCGCGCCATCGGCCATGCCGGCGCGGGCGCGCTCGCCATGCGGGTCCGCGAGGCGATGACGGCCAAGGTCACGACCTGCCGCGAGACCCACACCGTCAACCACGTCATGGAGGTGATGACGCGCGGCCGCTTCCGCCACCTGCCGGTGGAAAGCAACGGCCGTCTCGACGGCATCGTCTCCATCGGCGACGTGGTCAAGCGCCGCATCGAGGTGGTCGAGCGCGAGGCCGACCAGATCCGCGAATACATCGCCACCGCGTGAGGGCCACCGCCTGAGGGTATTCGGCAAGACGGCCCTCCCGGCTCCGGCGCGCCCGCGGCGGGCCGGTTCGGCTCTTGGGCCCGCTCATGGCGGGCCGGTTCGGCGCTTGCATGCGGGCGCGGATTGATCTAGCCAATCCCGATCCCTTTTGGGCCTGTCGGCCGCCTTCACAACAGAACCGGATTGCCATGACGATCATCGACACGCGCACGCCCGATCCCAAGCGTCTCATTCCCGGCGCCACCGGCGACTGGGAGGTCGTCATCGGCATGGAGGTCCATGCCCAGGTCACCTCGCAATCCAAGCTGTTCTCGGGCGCGTCCACCGCCTTCGGCGCCGCGCCGAACGCCAATGTCAGCCTGGTCGACGCGGCCATGCCCGGCATGCTGCCGGTCATCAACGAGGAATGCGTCCGGCAGGCGGTCCGCACCGGGCTCGGCCTCAAGGCGCAGATCAACCTGAAATCGGTGTTCGACCGCAAGAACTACTTCTATCCCGACCTGCCGCAGGGCTACCAGATCTCGCAGTTCAAGCAGCCGATCGTCGGCGAGGGCATCGTCCGGGTCTCGGTCGGACCGGACCGGCAGGGCAATTTCGAGGAGATCGACATCGGCATCGAGCGCCTGCATCTGGAGCAGGACGCCGGCAAGTCGATCCACGACCAGCACCCGACCATGTCCTACGTCGACCTGAACCGCTCCGGCGTCGCGCTGATGGAGATCGTGTCCAAGCCCGACATGCGCTCCTCCGATGAGGCCAAGGCGTATTTGACCAAGCTGCGCACCATCATGCGCTATCTCGGCACCTGCGACGGCAACATGGACGAGGGCTCGATGCGCGCCGACGTCAACGTCTCGGTGCGCAAGCCCGGCGGCGCCTTCGGCACCCGCTGCGAGATCAAGAACGTCAACTCGATCCGCTTCGTCGGCCAGGCCATCGAATACGAGGCGCGCCGCCAGATCGGCATCCTCGAGGACGGCGGCTCCATCGACCAGGAAACCCGCCTGTTCGACGCGGTCAAGGGCGAGACGCGCTCGATGCGCTCCAAGGAAGAAGCGCACGACTATCGCTATTTCCCCGATCCCGATCTCCTGCCGCTCGAGTTCGACCAGGCTTTCGTCGACGCGCTGGCCGCGGACCTGCCCGAACTGCCCGACGACAAGCGCGCGCGGCTGATCGACAAGCTCGGCCTCTCCGCCTACGACGCCTCGGTGCTGGTCTCGGAAAAGGCCATCGCCGACTATTTCGAGCGGCTTGCCGTTGGCCGCGACGGCAAGACGGCCGCCAACTGGGTCATCAACGACTTGCTCGGCGCGTTGAACAAATCGGGCAAGGATATTGAATCGACTCCGGTTTCGCCCGATCAGCTCGGCGCGATCATCGACCTGATCAGGGAAGGCACCATCTCGGGCAAGATCGCCAAGGACCTGTTCGAGATCGTCTGGAACGAGGGCGGCGACCCGTGCGCCATCGTCGAGGCGCGTGGCATGAAGCAGGTGACGGACACCGGCGCCATCGAGAAGGCCGTCGACGAGGTGATTGCCGCAAACCCCGACAAGGTGGCGCAGGCGAAGGAAAAACCCTCGCTCGCCGGCTGGTTCGTCGGCCAGGTGATGAAGGCGACCGGCGGCAAGGCCAACCCGCAGGCCGTCAACGACCTCGTCAAGGCGCGGCTCGGCCTCGAATAGAGCATTTTGCAGTCGGACGGAATCGTCCGACGTCGCATGAATGCGGCTCAGGGAAACGAAGCGGGCGCGGCAATGCGGCGCTTGCCATCGCGCGTCGCTGGCGGCATAAGGCACTATCACGGCGGCTGACCGGCCGGAGGAATCGATGAAATCCTTTCTTGCGCAGTTCTTCACCTGGTGGAACGGGCAGACGCTCGGCACGCGCTTCCACACCTGGCGCAAAGGCACGCGTGTCGGCGAGGACGAGTTCGGCAACGTCTATTACGAGGGCGGCACCGATTCGGAAGGCCGCATCCGCCGCTGGGTGATCTACAACGGCTATTCGGAAGCGTCCGCCATTCCGTCCGGCTGGCACGGCTGGATGCATTATCGCGTCGACACGCCGCCGAGCAGGGAAGACTACAAGCCGAGCGAATGGCAGAAGCCGCACCGGCCGAACCTGACCGGCACCGCCGCCGCCTACCGGCCGAAGGGCTCGGTGCTGAGCACGAGCGAGCGGCCGCGCGTCACCGGCGATTACGACGCCTGGACGCCCTCCTGAGCGTCGGTTTCCCGGTGGCCGCCCGGGTTGTCGCTTGGACGGCCGCTCTGATAACTACTTGTGTCGCCACATTTGCCGTCTATGCGGTTTCCATTCGTCTGACGCCGCAACCGGACCCTTCCGCCGCATGGGCAACGATCGCAGAGTGAATTTCCGTTCCGACCGCCTGACGCGCCGCCTTGCCGGCGCCGCGCTTGCCGCGTTCGCCCTCTCGGCCGCGCCGGCGAAGGCCGAGCGGATGCAGAACCCGGTCGCCGAATTCACCGGCGTCGACAAGATCACCGGCCGCATCATCACCTTCGACGTCTATATCGACGAGACCGTGCAGTTCGGCGCGTTGCAGGTGACGCCGCGCGTGTGCTGGTCCTCGCCCGAGACCGAGGAGCCGAAGACGGATTCCTTCGTCGAGGTCGACGAGATCACGCTCGACCGCAAGATCAGGCGTATCTTCACCGGCTGGATGTTTGCGGAAAGCCCGGGGCTGAACGCCGTCGAGCACGCCGTCTACGACGTGTGGCTGAAGGCGTGCAAGCAGAAGTCGGACGTGCCGCCGCCCGAGACCGCCACCGACTGAAAGCGGTAATCGCTCTACGGCTCGAACTCGGCTTCGCCCCGCAAGGCTTCCGCCAGCAGCTTCTCGTACTGTGTCCGCGATACGTCGACAGCGCCGAAGCGGACCAGATGCTCGGTGGTGAACTGGGTGTCGAGCAGCACGAAACCGCGCTCCTTCAGGCGCTCGACCAGATGGACGAGGCAGACCTTCGAGGCGTCGCGCTCGCGCGAGAACATGCTTTCCCCGAAGAAGACGCGCCCCAGCGTCACGCCGTAAAGGCCGCCGACGAGCGCGCCGCTGCGCCACGCCTCGACCGTGTGGCAATAGCCGCGCGCGAACAGCTCGCCATAGGCGTCGCGGATCGGCTGGTTGATCCAGGTGGTGGGGCGTCCCTCGCGCGCCTCGGCGCAGCCGTCGATGACGCCGGCGAAATCCGTGCTGAACGCGATCTCGAACCGGCGCTGCCGGATCGTCTTCGTCAGGCTTTTCGGCACGTGGAAGGCGTCGAGCGGGATGATGCCGCGCATCTCCGGCCGGACCCAGAACACTTCCGCGTCGTCGGCGCTCTCGGCCATCGGGAACACGCCGTTGGCATAGGCGCGCAGGAGAAGGTCCGGCGCGATGCGGTTGCCGGGCGCGAGAGGCCGTGCCATCGCCGCCCTTTCCCGCTACTCGGCCCTGGCGAGGTGCTTTTCCAGCCAGTGGATGTCGTAGTCGCCGTTGGCGATGTCGATGTTGCCGATCAGGTCGCGGAACAGGGGCAGCGTCGTGTTGATGCCGTCGACCACGAACTCGTCGAGCGCGCGGCGCAGCCGCATCATGCATTCGACACGGTTGCGGCCGTGGACGATCAGCTTGCCGATCAGGCTGTCGTAATAGGGCGGGATTCGGTAACCGGAATAGACCGCCGAATCGACGCGAATGCCGAGCCCGCCGGGCGTGTGGTAATGGGTGATGGTGCCGGGCGAGGGGGTGAAGGTCCTCGGGTCCTCGGCATTGATGCGGCATTCGATGGCGTGGCCCTGGAAACGGATGTCTTCCTGCCGCATCGAAAGCCCGCCGCCCGAGGCGACGCGGATCTGCTCGTGGACGAGGTCGATGCCGGTGATCGCCTCCGTCACCGGATGCTCGACCTGAAGGCGGGTGTTCATCTCGATGAAATAGAACTCGCCGTTCTCGTAGAGGAATTCGATGGTGCCGGCGCCGGAATAGCCGAGGTCGGCGATGGCGCGGGCGCAGATGCCGCCGATCCTCTCGCGCTCGGCCGCGTTCAGCGCCGGCGAGTTCGCCTCCTCCCACACCTTCTGGTGGCGGCGTTGCAGCGAGCAGTCGCGCTCGCCGAGATGGACGGCGTTGCCGGCCCCGTCGCCGAGCACCTGCACCTCGATGTGGCGCGGCTTCTCCAGATATTTCTCGATATAGACGGCGTTGTCGCCGAAGGCCGCGCCCGCTTCCGAGCGCGCGGTGGCCAGCGCCACGGCGAGGTCTGCCTCCGAGCGCGCCACCTTCATGCCGCGGCCGCCGCCGCCGGCCGAAGCCTTGATGATGACGGGATAGCCGATCTCCGCCGCGATGCGCCTGGCCTCGCCCTCGTCGCTGACCGCGCCTTCGGAGCCGGGCACCACCGGGATGCCGAGGCGTTTTGCGGTGCGCTTGGCCTCGATCTTGTCGCCCATGGTGCGGATATGGTCGCCCGAGGGGCCGATGAAGACGATGTTGTGCGCGGCGAGGATGTCGGCGAACTTGGCGTTCTCCGACAGGAAGCCGTAGCCGGGATGGATCGCGTCCGCGCCGGTGATCTCGCAGGCGGCGACGATCTGGTGGATGTTCAGGTAGCTGTCGCGCGAGGGCGGCGGGCCGATGCACACGCTTTCGTCGGCCAGCCGCACATGCATGGCGTCGGCGTCGGCGGTGGAATGGACGGCAACCGTCTTGATGCCGAGCTCCTTGCAGGCGCGCAGCACGCGCAGCGCGATCTCGCCACGATTTGCGATCAGGATTTTCTGAAACAACGGCCGCGCTCCCGTCACTCGATGACGACCAGCGGCTCGCCGAACTCGACGGGCTGCGCGTCCTCGAACAGAATGGCGGTGACCGTGCCGGCGCGCGGCGAGGGAATCTGGTTCATGGTCTTCATCGCCTCGATGATGAGGAGCGTCTGGCCCTCCTTGACCTTCTGGCCGACCTCGATGAACGGGGTGGCTCCGGGCGCGGGCGCGCCATAGGCGGTGCCGACCATCGGCGAGGGCACCGCGTTCTTCGACACGTCGGCCACGGGCGCGGCCGGCGCTGCGGCGGCCTGCGCGGCGGGCGCCGCCGCAGCCGCGACGGGAGCCGGCGCGTAGGCCTGGACGGCGGCCGGCGTGCGCGAGACGCGGATGCGCAGATCGTCCTGCTCGACCTCGATTTCGGTCAGGTTGGTTTCTTCGAGGATTCCCGCGAGATCGCGGATGAGCTGCTGGTCAATCCCGGCTTTCTTGGTCGACATCGTGATCCCGTCCCTTGGTTCTGGTCGCCGCCCGTCCGATCCTGGCGTCCTCGGTCCCGGTCGTCGCTCGGAAACCCCGGTTGCCGGGCCGGAAAGCCTGGAATGGGGCGGGGGGAGCGGTCCGGCGAGGCGGTTTCGGCGCGCGCGCATGAATGGGTTGCCTGCGCACCTCTATAAAGGGCATAGGCGGCGACGCAAAGAGCGCAGTTGCGTTCTTTTCATGTCCACAGCCCGGCCATCGCGGCTCCCCCTTCCTCCCAGGGGGGCGCGTCAATGGGCATGTGAACGGGCGCGTCAGTTCTGGGCGCGGGCGAGCTCGACCTTTTCCTTCAGCACGGCCTTGCCGAGCGCGCCGAACACCACCTCCTGGCCGATGACGTAGGACGGCGTGCCGGTGATGGCGAGCTTCTGGGCGAGCTGGTAGGTCTCGTTGAATGCGTCGGCGATGGCCGGGTTCCTCATCTCCGCGCGCAGCGCCGCCTCGTCGACGCCGAGCCCGGTCGCGGCGGCGATGGCAGCCTCTTCGGTGGCGCGGCCGCTGGTCAGCAGGATGCGGTGGAAGTCGCCGTACTTTTCCGGCGCCAGCGTGCGTAGCGCCATCGAGACGATATGCGCCTTCTGCGAGTCCGGGCCGAGGATGGGGAATTCCTTCAACACGAAGCGCAGCTCGGAATCGGCGGCGACCATCGCCGCCATGTCGTCATAGGCGCGCTTGCAGAAGCCGCAATTGTAGTCGAAGAACTCGACCACCGTCGACGATCCCTGCGGATTGCCGACGATGCCGTCATAGGCGGCGTTGAAGATGGCGTCCGAGGAGTTGCCGATGGCGTCGAGCAGGGCGAGCCGCTGCTCCTCGCGCTGGCGATCCTCTAGCTCGGCCTGCATGTCGCTCAGGATCTCCGGGTTGCTCAGCAGATAGTCGCGCACGATCGCCTCGACATCGCCGCGCGACATCGCGCGGGCGAGCGACGGGCCGGCGTCGCCGGCGAGAGCGGGCGACGCGCCGAGGTCGTGGCGGTTGCCGGCGACGAAGCCGGCCGCCAGCATGGCGAAGGAGAGGGCGACGCCGGTGATGCCGATGGCGATGGCCTTGCTCATGGAGATATCCTCGGTTCTTCTGCGGCCGTCAGCGGCCCGGTTGCTTGTAGTTGATGATGTCCTGCGCCCGCGTCCATGGCGGCGTGCCCTTGGCCAGCTTCTGCTGCGCGCGCGCGGCGAAGATCTTGGCGTCCTTGAGGTTGCCGGAGTAGAAATGGCCCTCGGCCGTCGCCAGCTCGGCCTCGCCGACGTCGCCGAGCTGGCCGTAAGCCTGCGCCAGATAGCGGTAGCCGGCGGCGTATTCCTTCGCCCGCGCCAGGCCGGAGCGCAATTCGCCGACCGCCTTGCGCACCTGGTCGGGCTTGCCGGTCGCCAGCAGCGCCTGGCCGTAGCCGATCTGGATCAGGCCGGCCTTGCGCGGGTCGTTGCGCAGGGCGGCGGCGAAGGCGTCCGCCGCCTCGGCCGGCCGGCCGGCCTTCATCAGGATCTCTCCGCGTATCTCGTGGAAATAGGGGTTCTTCGGCGAGGCCTTGACCAGCGCGTCGATCTTGGCGACCGCCGTGCGGGCGTTGCCGGAAAGCATCGCGCCGATGGCGTCGGCGTAGAGCGCGGGCGCGCCGCGCGGATTGCGCGCGAACAGGCGCGCGGCCGCGGCCTGGCCTTCGGTATAGGCGGCGATCTTGGCGCGCATCAGGTCGTGGCGCTGCTGAAGCGCGGGCGGGTCCTTGCGGTCGAAATTCTTGCTGCTGTGCGCCAGCGTCTGCAAATTGGCGATGCGCTCGCGCGGGACCGGATGGCTCATCTGGTAGGGATCGACGCGCACGCCGGCCAGCGCCATCGAGCCGGCCAGGCGCTCGAAAGTCTTCAGCATGCCCTGCGCCGATTGCCCGGTGCGCTCGAGATAGGTGATGGCGGAGCGGTCGGCGGTGGTTTCCTCGGTCCGCTGGTAGGCGAGGACCGAGCGTCGCGCCGCCTCGGAGCCGCCGGCGGCGATGCCGATGCCCGATTGCGCCAGCCCTTCGGTCTTCGTCGCCGCGCCGGCGGCGATGGTGCCGAGGCCGAGCAGGGTGGCGACGACCGCCATGGTCTGGGCACGGGCCAGTTGGTCGCGCAGGCGCTGCTGGTGCCCGCCGGCGATGTGGCCCGCCTCATGCGCCAGGACGCCGATGATCTCGTTCGGCGTCTCCGACATCAGCAGCGCGCCGGTGTTGACGAAGATGCGCCGGCCGGCGACGAAGGCGTTGAAGCTCGGATTGTTGACGAGGACGATCTCGATGCCGGACTTGCCGAGGCCGGCCGCCTCGAGGATCGGCCGGGCGTAGTCGGCCACCAGCGCCTCGATCTCGGCGTCGCGCACCACCGATATGCCGCGCTGCTGGGCGGCCGCCGGCCCGAACGGCGGCAGGGCGAGCGCGAGGCAGAGCACGGCTGCGACGGGAAGGCGGCGGGAAAAGGCGCGTGAAAGGAACTTCAGCATGGCAGACACAGCTAACCGACAGCGGATGCGCTGAAAAGGCATCGCGCGAACATTCATCAACTTGTGATCCCCATATCTTTCGGGCATTTGTGCGGCGCATCGGGCCGCAAGACGAGCCGGGAGACGAAAAGGAGCTGGTCATGGTTGTCGCCGTTTCGAGACGAAGCGCGGTCGAACCCTTTCACGCCATGGACGTCCTGGCCGAGGCGAACAGGCTGAAAGCGGCCGGCCATCCGGTCGTCTCGCTCGCCGTCGGCCAGCCCTCCGATCCCGCGCCGCGGATCGTGCGCGATGCCGCGGCCGAGGCGCTCGCCCGCGGGCGCATCGGCTATACCGACGCGCTCGGAATGCCGGAGCTGCGCGCGGCGATCTCGGCGTATTATCGCGACCATTACGCGGTCGAGGTGGCGCCGGACCGCATCGCCGTGACCACCGGCTCGTCGGCCGGCTTCAACCTCGCCTTCCTGGCGATGTTCGATCCGGGCGACCGCGTGGCGATCACGGTGCCGGGCTATCCCGCCTATCGCAACATCCTGGCCGCTCTCGGCATCGAGGCGGTGGAGATCAGGCTCGACCGGCAGGGATATCTCGGCGCCGAGCTCCTGGAGGCGGCGCACCGCAGGTCGCCGCTGAAGGGCGTCCTGTTCGCCAGTCCCGCCAACCCTACCGGAGCGATCATTCCCGACGCCGAGCTGGCGCGGCTGGTGACGGCGGCGCGCGAGATGGGCATCTCGGTGATTTCCGACGAGATCTATCATCGCCTCGCCTATGCCGGGCGGGACATGACGGCGCTGTCTCTCGGCGACGACGTCGCCGTCATCAACTCGTTCTCGAAATATTATTGCATGACCGGCTGGCGCATCGGCTGGATGGTGCTGCCGCAGGCGCTGGTGCGCCCGGTCGAGCGCATCGCGCAGAGCCTCTACATTTCCGCGCCCGAGCTGTCGCAGGTCGCGGCAAGCCGCGCCTTCGAGGCGGGCGAGGAGCTGGAACTGGTCAAGGAACGTTACCGCGCCAACCGTGCCCTGCTCGCCGCCGCGCTGCCGGAACTCGGCCTGCCGTTGGCCGCGCCGATGGACGGCGGCTTCTACGCCTATTGCGACGTCTCGCGCCACACCAACGACAGCATGGATTTCGCCCGGCGGCTGCTCGCCGAGGCCCATGTCGCAGCGACGCCCGGCCTCGATTTCGACGTCTCGGAAGGACACCGCTTCCTGCGGCTTTCCTATGCCGGCAGCGAAGCCGACGTGACGACCGCGATCGAGCGGCTGCGGGCCTGGCTGTAGTCCGAACATGATATGAAAAAGCCGGCGTTAACGCCGGCTTTTTCATGTATTGCTTCGAGCGCTTAGAAGAACCCCTTGCGCTGCCACCAGCCGCCCTTGCGCGGCTTGTCGCTCTCCGCCGCTTCGGCCGGGCGCGAGGAAGTGATCACCGGCTCGGCCGGCTGCTGGGCCGGGGCTGCCTCGACCTCGGCAGGAGCTTCCGTGACGGCAACCTCTTCAGCGACGGCCGGCGTCGCTTCCGTCGCGGCTTCCTCCGTGGCGGCGGCCGCCCCGGCGGTCTCGGCTTCCGCCTTGGCCTTGGCCGTGCTCTTGCGGCGCGGCGCGCGCTTCGGCTTGGCGGCCGGCGCTTCCTCAGCCTGCTCACTCTCGGCCGGCCCGCCGTCGAGGACCGTCACCGCTTCGGCCAGTTCCGGCTCGATCGCCGCGACTTCCGTGTCGGCGTCCTCCGCCTTCGCCTTTTTCGGGGCGCGGCGCGCCCGCGTCTTCTTCGCCGGCTTTTCCGCCTCGGCCTCGATGATCTCGGCCTCGGCGACGACTTCCGCCGCCGGCGCCGCCTCGATCGCGGCCTGGGCCTCCATATCTATGAGCGCGGGGTCGACGGTTTCCGCCGCCAGTTCGTCCGCCTCGGCGGGTGCGGCTTCCGCCGCTTCGGTCTCGCCCTCGTCGTCGCGGCGGTTGCGGCGGCCGCCGCGCTTGCCGCGCCGGCGCTTCCTCGCCTGGCCGTCGGCGTCCGCCTGCGCCGCGTCCGCGGTCGCTTCGGCCTCGCCTTCGCCCGCTTCCGCGCCGTCGTCCCCGTCTTCCGAGGCATCGTCGTCATCATCGTCGGAGACCGCGTCCGCGGCCACAGCCTCGTGGGTCTGGCCATCGGCGTCTCTGTCGCGGCCCTTGCGGCGACGGCGGCGGCGCTTGCGCCGGCGCTGGTCGTCGGCCTCGTCGCCATTTCGGGCGGCGGCCTGGGAGGCGGGCGCCTCCTCCTCGGCGCCGTCGTCTTCCTCGGCGACGTCCTCGATCTCGTCCTCGACTTCCTCGGGATAGACGGGCGCGGCCGCCGGCGCGAAGCCGGCCGGGCGCTCGGCGACGGCGCCCTTGACGATGGCGTAGTGCTGGGCGCGCACGCTGTCGTCCGCCTCGACGGTGATGGTCAGGCCGAAGCGGTTTTCCAGATCGAGCAGAGTCGAGCGCTTGTGGTTGAGCACGTAGATCGCGGTCGAGATCGGAGTGCGGACCGTGATGTGGCAGCGCGAATCCTTGAGCAGGAATTCCTCGACGGCGCGGATGACGAGCAGCGCGACCGAAGATTCGGAGCGCACATGGCCGGTGCCGCCGCAATGCGGGCAGACCTGCATCGTCGATTCGAGCACCGAGGCGCGCAGGCGCTGGCGCGACATCTCGAGCAGGCCGAAATGCGAGATGCGGCCGACCTGGATGCGCGCCCGGTCGTTCTTGAGATGGTCCTTCAGCCGCTTCTCGACCGCGCGGTTGTTGCGGTTCTCCTCCATGTCGATGAAGTCGATGACGATCAGCCCGGCGAGGTCGCGCAGGCGAAGCTGGCGCGCCACCTCCTCGGCCGCTTCCAGATTGGTCTGGAG
This sequence comes from Aquamicrobium sp., assembly GCA_039808485.1. Classification (GTDB taxonomy): domain Bacteria; phylum Pseudomonadota; class Alphaproteobacteria; order Rhizobiales; family Rhizobiaceae; genus Aerobium. The sequence continues at coordinate 74,248 of JBDHTD010000010.1, forward strand.
CGCGGTGTCCTCGATCGAGTGCTCCTTGGTCGAGCGGCCGGAATTGACGTCGATCGCGACCAGCGCCTCGGTCTGGTTGATGATCAGGTAGCCGCCCGACTTCAGCGTCACCTGCGGCTGCACCATCCGGTCGAGCTGCGCCTCGATGCCGTTGCGCGCGAAGATCTGGACCGAATCGCGATAGGGCTGGACGACCTTGGCATGGCTGGGCATCAGCATGCGCATGAAGTCCTTGGCCTCGCGATAGCCCTCTTCGCCGGCGACGAGGATTTCCTCGATGTCCTTGTTGTAGAGGTCGCGCACCGAACGCTTGATCAGCGAGCCTTCCTCGTAGACGAGGGCGGGCGCGGTCGACTTCAGCGTCAGCTCGCGGACATTGTCCCACAGCCGCATCAGATATTCGTAGTCGCGCTTGATCTCGGCCTTGGTGCGGCTCTCGCCGGCCGTGCGCAGGATGACGCCCATGCCCTGCGGCACGTCGAGGTCCTTGACCACGTCCTTGAGCCGCTTGCGGTCGGCGGCGTTGGTGATCTTGCGCGAAATGCCGCCGCCGCGCGCCGTGTTCGGCATCAGCACCGAATAGCGTCCGGCCAGCGAGAGATAGGTGGTCAGCGCCGCGCCCTTGTTGCCGCGCTCTTCCTTGACCACCTGCACCAGCAGGATCTGGCGGCGCTTGATGACTTCCTGGATCTTGTACTGCTTGCGCTGCGGCCGGCGGCGCTCGTGGACCTCCTCCAGCGCGTCGTCGGCGCCGACGGAGACGACCTCGTCGTCGCCATGGCTGCCGCCATTGTCGTCGTCGCCGCCATGATCGTCGCCATCATGATCGTCATGGTCGTCGTCGCCATTGTCCTGCGCGATCTCTTCGGAGATCACGTCCGAGGCGGCGGCCTCGGCCATCGCGGCCGGGCCGTCATCATCGCTGTCGCCCGCCTCGGGCAGGTGCGCCGTTTCCGCCGCGCCGTCGCTGCCGGCCACGTCGTCGCCGCCGTCGTCCACGGAAACGGCTTCGACGTCGTCGCTTTCGGACGACATTTCGCCGGCCGCCGCCTTGCGGCCGTCGCTGGCGCGGCCGCGCCCGCGGCCCCGCCGGCGCTTCCTGTTGCGGCGGTCCTCGTTTTCCTCGTCCTCGTCGTCCTCGGCCTGGGCTTCCTCGGCCTCGGCGCGCAGCAGCGCCTGCCGGTCGGCGACAGGGATCTGGTAATAGTCGGGATGGATTTCGGAAAAGGCGAGGAAGCCGTGGCGGTTGCCGCCATATTCGACGAAGGCGGCTTGCAGCGACGGCTCGACCCGCGTCACGCGGGCCAGGTAGATGTTGCCTTTGAGCTGCTTCTTGTTTTCCGACTCGAAGTCGAATTCCTCAATCCGGTTGCCGCGAACGACGACAACCCGCGTTTCCTCCGGGTGGGAGGCATCGATAAGCATTTTGTTGGGCATAGTGTCTTGTCTCCCCGGCGCGTGCGCAAAGGCGGGGCCGCGCTGTCGCGCGGCCCTGTCGTGCCCCTGCGGAAACGACGCCGGATGATGGGGTGCTCGCCTCACGCGGCCGGGACCGACCTGCCGCACCGGCCGCGGCCGTGAAGGCGCGGGTGTTTCCGGGCAGTGACAGGGTCGGGCTTGCGATCATCGCGCTACGTGCGAACCGTTTCTAGAACCAAGGCCCGCTCCGACGGACCCGCTGATGTGCTCGTACTGAGCCGGCGAGGCCGCTGGCCCTGCCGTTTTCCTCACTCCAGACGCGCTCCGCGCAGCGGAAACGGCCTGCAAGAAAATTCGTCGGAAACACCGCCACCGGATCGGTCGGGCCTCGGAATGCCGCGGGACTGGTCTTCTATGCCGGAGCGAAGAAGCATGCGGCAGGCTTGAACGATCACGATGTGAGGGTGATCCACCATCGCTTTTATGATCTGGCGCAGGCCGTGGCAACCCCGATTTGTGCGGCGGCGCTCCCGAGGGCAGCCCGGCGCAAGCCGTGCATATCGGGATCGGCGCATCTAAAGGGTTGCTTAACCATGGCGCGTTACTTCTCCTTAAGAGTATAATTCCGGTCTTGCCGACCACAAAGCCGACGGGACGCCATGCAGCCGATTCCATCCCGGTTTCGCCCACTACAGGTTTGCCGGGCAGGGCTGGCGATGTTGGCGGCGTTCGCGCTTGCGCTCGTGACGGTTGCCGCCGCCGCCGCCGTCGCGCCCGCCCCGGCGTCCACGTCCACGTCCACGTCCACGTCCGTCTCGGCGGCGGACCTGCTCCAGGTCAGCAATTACAGGATGGCGGGCGACGCCGCCCGCATGCGGATCGTCGTCAATTTCGACCGCGATCCCGAATTCCGCTGGTTCGCGATGAAGGGGCCGCACCGGCTGGTGATCGACATGCCGGAGGCGGGATTCTTCATCGGCGAGGCCGACGTCGCGCCGCGCGGCATGGCGGCGGCGGTCGATTACGGCAATCTCGGGCAGGGGCGCTCCCGCATCATCGTCTCCTTCGACGGGCCGTTCGCGGTCGAGCGCATCGACATGCTGGCCAACGAGGCCGACGACGGCTTCCGCCTCGTCGCCGACATCGTCGCCGCGTCCGAGGCCGAGTTCGACAGGGCGATGGCCGAGCAGGTCGAGGTGACGGCCTCGACGCGGACCACGCCGAAGACCGACCGGCTCGGCAATCCGGCGGCGGTGGGGGAGCGGCGTTTCCGGGTCGTCGTCGACGCCGGTCATGGCGGCGCCGACACCGGGGCCGAAGGCGGCGCCGGAACGCTGGAGAAGACGATCACGCTGGCCTTCGCCCTGGAGCTGAAGAAGGAGCTGGAGGAAAGCGGCCGCTACGACGTCTTCCTCACCCGCGACCGCGACCTGTTCCTGCGCTTGGACGAGCGGGTGCGAATCGCCCGCCAGCACGGCGCCGACCTGCTCATCTCCATCCATGCCGACGCAATCCGGCTGAAGAACGTGCGCGGCGCCACCGTCTACACCGTTTCCGACAAGGCTTCCGACGCCGAGGCCGCGGCCAAGGCGATCCGCGAGAACCTGTCCGACCAGATCGACGGCATCGCCGTCGAGGAGGAGCATCCGGAGGTCGCGGACATCCTCGCCGACCTGATTCGCCGCGAGACGCAGAGCTTTTCCATCCGCTTCGCCCGTTCGCTCGTCGACCGGCTGTCGCCGGCTATTCGCATGATCCCGACCAACCCGCACCGCTTTGCCGGCTTTCGCGTGCTGCGCGCGCCGGACGTGCCGTCGATCCTGCTCGAGCTCGGCTATCTGTCGAACGCCGAGGACGAGGCGCTGCTGCGCGACGCGGGCTGGCGGGCGACGGCGGCGCGCGAGATCATCGCGGCCATCGACGTCTTCGCCGCGGCCCGGCAGGGCGCGAAGCAGGGTGAGTGACGAGGCCAGTGACGGGGCCGGTGACGGGGCGATCGACGAGGTCAGTGACGGGGCGGCAGGGTTGCGGATGCGTTGCCGGCGCGTCACATGTGCTATTTTATTGCGGGATTCGCGGCGAAGCGCTTCCTTCCCGCCGCAATTTGCCCACAAGGGCGACCGAAAAGAAATGCGGACACGGGAAGGACGCGCGCGTCAGTGCGTCTTGCGGTCGGATGGAACGTCCGGCCCGCACGGATGCAGCTAGGGAAAGAAGCCGGAGCGGCGAAAGCTGCGTTCTTCGGGACGCCTGCCGCGCTGGCCGGCGCGGCGTCGCTTCGGGTCGCTGACTGGAGTGGGCATGATACGGCTTATCGGATATTTCTTCGGCGTCGGCGTGACGCTTGCCCTCGTCGCTGCGGCGGGCATCGCCATCTATCTCGCCTCGCTGAGCAGCGAACTGCCCGATTACGAGGTGCTGGCGCGCTATGAGCCGCCGGTGACGACGCGCGTCCACGCCGCCGACGGCGCGCTGATGGGCGAATTCGCGCGCGAGCGCCGCCTCTATTTGCCGATCCAGGCCATTCCCGACCGCGTCAAGGCGGCGTTCCTCTCGGCCGAGGACAAGAATTTCTATTCGCATCCCGGCGTCGACCTGACCGGCCTTGCCCGCGCCGTCGTCACCAATTTCCAGAATTTCGGCTCCAGCCGCCGGCCGGTCGGCGCCTCGACCATCACCCAGCAGGTGGCGAAGAACTTCCTGCTGACCTCGGACCAGACCTACGAGCGCAAGATCAAGGAGATCGTGCTGTCGTTCCGGATCGAGCAGGCCTACTCGAAGGACCGCATCCTCGAGCTCTACCTGAACGAGATCTTCTTCGGCATGGGCGCCTACGGCATCGCCGGCGCGGCGCTCGCCTATTTCGACAAGTCCGTCAACGAGCTGACCGTCGCCGAGACCGCCTATCTCGCCGCGCTGCCCAAGGGGCCGAACAACTACCACCCGTTCCGCCAGACCGAGCGCGCCGTCGAACGCCGCAACTGGGTCATCGACAAGATGGTCGACAATGGCTACGTCGAGGCGCAGGAGGGCGCGCGCCAGAAGGCGCTGCCGCTCGGCGTCAATCCGCGCCGTTCCGGCACCTACCTGTTCGCCGGCGAATATTTCACCGAGGAGGTGCGCCGCGCCATCATCGCCCGCTACGGCGAGGACGCGCTCTACGAGGGCGGCCTTTCCATCCGCACCACGCTCGATCCGGCGATGCAGGTCAAGGCGCGCAAGGCGCTCCAGCACGGCCTGCTGAAATACGACACGCTGCGCGGCTATCGCGGCCCCGTCACCTCGATCGACATCGCCGGCGACTGGGGCGTTCCGCTCGGCGAGGTCGCCCGCCTGTCCGACGTGCCGGAATGGCGGCTGGCGGTGGTGCTGGAAGCGGGCAAGGAGGGCTTGAGCGTCGGGCTTCAGCCGGGCCGCGAGGTTTCGGGCGCGCTGTCGGCCGAGCGCGCCACCGCCTCCGTCGCCGCTTCCGACATGGGCTGGGCGCTACGCCACACCGTCGAGGGCCGTCGCGTCAAAGCGGATTCCCCGGCCGAGGTGCTGAAGCCCGGCGACGTCGTCTTCGTCGAGAAGAAGGAAGGCGAGGGAGGCGGCTGGCTGCTGCGGCAGGTGCCGGAGGTTTCGGGCGGCATGGTGGCGATGGACCCGCACACCGGCCGCGTGCTGGCCATGGTCGGCGGCTTCTCCTACTCGCAGTCGGAGTTCAACCGCGCCACCCAGGCCATGCGCCAGCCGGGCTCGTCGTTCAAGCCGATCGTCTACGCCGCAGCCCTCGACAACGGCTACACGCCCGCCTCCGTGGTGCTCGACGCCCCGATCTCGATCCGCATCGGCAACCAGGTGTGGGAGCCGAAGAACTATGGCGGCGGCGCCGCCGGCCCCTCGACGCTGCGCGCCGGCATCGAGCGCTCGCGCAACCTGATGACGGTGCGCCTGGCCAACGACATGGGCATGACGCTCGTCGCCGAATATGCGGAGCGCTTCGGCGTCTACGACAAGATGCTTCCCGTTCTGGCCATGTCGCTCGGCTCCGGCGAGACCACGGTGATGCGCATGGCCTCGGCCTATTCGATCATGGCCAATGGCGGCAAGCATATCGTGCCGTCGCTGATCGACCGCATCCAGGACCGCTACGGCAAGACCGTGTTCAAACACGACCAGCGCGGCTGCGAGGGCTGCAACGCCCAGAGCTGGCAGGCGCAGCCGGAGCCGGAGCTGATCGACAATGCCGAGCAGGTGCTCGACCCGATGACCGCCTATCAGATCACCTCGATGATGGAGGGCGTGGTCCAGCGCGGCACCGCCGTCACCCTCGCCGAGCTCGGCCGGCCCATCGCCGGCAAGACCGGCACCACCAACGAGGAAAAGGACGCCTGGTTCGTCGGCTACACCCCCGACCTCGTCGTCGGCCTCTACATGGGCTACGACAAGCCGACGCCGATGGGCAAGGGCTCGACCGGCGGCGGCCTGGCCGCGCCAATCTTCAAGGAATTCATGGCCGACGTGCTGAAGGACACGCGGCCGGTGGATTTCCGCGTGCCGGAAGGCATGCGCATGATCGCCGTCGACCGCAAGACCGGCATGCAGGCTTCCGCCGGCGCCGCCGGCGCCATCGTCGAGGCGTTCAAGCCCGGCACCGGCCCGGCCGACAGCTACTGGGTCATTGGCATGGACGAGGTCCAGGCGGCGGAACGCGCGCGCGAACTGTCGCCCTCGGCCAGCGAGGCCATCATGCAGGGCGGCGGCGGCCTCTATTAGCGCTCGCGGCGCCCGTCTGCTTTACATCGTCCGGCGCGGTCCCTATGGTCCGCGCCGATTCATCTTCCAGGGAACAGACGGGAAGCCATGCGGGCCGAAACCGAGACGCTCATCGACGAAATCAGGCAGGCGATAACCCTGCTGAGGAGGCATCTTTGACTGGGATCAGGCCGTAAAGCGACTTGATTACCTGAACATGCGCGCCGAGGACGCCTCGCTCTGGAACGACCCGCAGGAGGCGCAGAAGCTGATGCGGGAGCGGCAGATGCTGGACGACGGCATCGGCGCCGTCACCGGCCTGACGCGGGCGCTCGACGACAACATCGAGCTGATCGCCATGGGCGAGGAGGAAGGCGACGCCTCGGTGGTTTCCGACGCGGAAGGCGCGATCCGCGCCCTGCGCGGCGAGGTGCAGGCGCGCCAGGTCGAGGCGCTCTTGTCCGGCGAGGCCGACGCCAACGACACCTATCTCGAAGTCCATGCCGGCGCCGGCGGCACCGAGAGCCAGGACTGGGCCAACATCCTCCTGCGCATGTACACGCGCTGGGCCGAGCGCCGCGGCTTCAAGGTCGAGGTGCTGGAGGTGCACGACGGCGAGGAGGCGGGCATCAAGTCGGCGACCATCCTCGTCAAGGGCCATAACGCCTATGGCTGGCTGAAGACGGAATCGGGCGTGCACCGGCTGGTGCGCATCTCGCCCTTCGATTCCAACGCGCGCCGCCACACGTCGTTCGCCAGCGTCTGGGTCTATCCGGTGGTCGACGATTCGATCGAGATCGCGGTCTCGGAGTCGGATGTCCGCATCGACACCTATCGCGCCTCGGGCGCCGGCGGCCAGCACGTCAACACCACCGATTCGGCGGTGCGCATCACCCACCTCGCCACCGGCGTCGTCGTCTCCTGCCAGGCCGAGCGCTCGCAGCACAAGAACCGCGCCAAGGCATGGGAAATGCTGCGCTCGCGGCTCTACGAGGAGGAGCTGAAGAAGCGCGAGGCGGCGGCCAACGCCACCGAGGCGTCGAAGACCGACATCGGCTGGGGTCACCAGATCCGCTCCTACGTGCTGCAACCCTACCAGCTCGTCAAGGACCTGCGCACGGGCGTGGAAAACACCAGCCCCTCCGACGTGCTCGACGGCGATCTCGACGAGTTCATGGAAGCCGCGCTGTCGCAGCGCATCGAGGGCGGGGCGGGGCAGCCGGTCGCCGACATCGACTGACGCGGCAGTGCGAGGGGCAAGGCGCGCTACCTGTCCTTCACCGTCTCCATCGCCACATAGGTCGAGGTCTGCGCCACGTGCGGCAGCGCCGAGATGCGCTCGCCCAGCACCCGGCGATAGGCTGCGATGTCCTTCGTGCGCACTTTCAGCAGGTAGTCGAAGGAGGCCGCGATCATGTGGCACTGCTCGATTTCCGGCACGGAAAGCGCCGCCCTGTTGAAGGCGTCGAGCGCGGCCGAGCGCGTGTCCGACAGCTTGACCTGCACGAAGGCGACATGGCCTTCGCCCATCCGCTCGCGGTCGATGATCGCGGCGTAGCCGCGAATGTAGCCGTCGCGCTCCAGCCGCCGCACCCTGGCCTGGACCGGCGTCTTCGACAGCCCGACCTTTTCGGCGAGCTCGGCCATCGAAAGCCGCCCGTCGCGCGAGAGCGCGGCGAGGATGTTGCGGTCCATGCGGTCTATCTGATCTTCTGACATCGGAAATCCGGATCGAAACGGCCAGATCGAGCTCTATCAATAGATCGGACGGTCCAGAAAGTCGAACGGTTTGGACGGGCCGCCTTTCGGGGTGCATGATAATGTCGCCAGCAGGTCCAACTCTTTTTTCGACGGTCAACCATGGCAACGAACACGCTGGATGCGCTTCGCGACACCATCCGGGACAACTACCTTCCCGACGAGCAGGCGGCGCTTGCGCGCCTCGTCGGCTTCGCCGGCCTTTCCGGCGAGGCCCGCGCCGCGATCTCCGTGCGCGCGGCCGGGCTGGTCGAGGCCGTGCGCGGCGCGTCCAGGCCCGAGCTGATGGAAATCTTCCTGTCCGAATACGGTCTGTCGACGCGCGAGGGCGTGGCGCTGATGTGCCTGGCCGAGGCGCTGCTGCGCGTGCCCGACGCCGACACCATGGACAATCTGATCCGCGACAAGATCGCGCCGCACGACTGGTCGTCGCATTCCGGCTCGTCGTCGATCTTCGTCAACGCCTCGACCTGGGCGCTGATGCTGACGGGCCGGGTGCTCGACGAAGGCGAGGGCGGGATCGAGGGCACGCTGCGCGGGATGATCCGCCGTCTCGGCGAGCCGGTGATCCGCAAGGCCGTTTCGGCGGCGATGCGCGAGATGGGCGAGCAGTTCGTGCTCGGCCGCACCATCGCCGAGGCGATGAAGCGCGGCCGCGACTATACGAAGAAGGGCTATCTCTATTCGTTCGACATGCTGGGCGAGGCGGCGCGCACCGAGAGCGATGCGCTGCGCTATCACCGCGCCTATCTGGACGCGATCAACGCGCTCGCCGAGAGCGCGGCCAGCGACGACATCGCCCGCAACCACGGCATCTCGGTCAAGCTGTCGGCGATCCATCCGCGCTACGAGGCGACGCAGAGGGAGACGATGCTTCCCGTCATGGTCGAACGGCTGACGACGCTCGCGCTTGCCGCCAGGAAGGCGCGCATGGGGCTGAACGTCGACGCCGAGGAGGCGGACCGGCTCGACCTGTCGCTCGACGTGATCGGGAAGACGCTCGAAAATCCCGAGCTTGCCGGCTGGGACGGCTTCGGCGTCGTCGTCCAGGCCTACGGCCCGCGCGCGGCCTTCGTCATCGACTGGCTGCACGCGCTGGCTGAAAAGCTCGACCGCCGCATCATGGTGCGCCTCGTCAAGGGCGCGTACTGGGACACCGAGATCAAGCGCGCGCAGGTGCTCGGCCTTGCCGGCTATCCCGTCTTCACCCGCAAGCCGAACACCGACGTCTCGTACATCGCCTGCGCGAAAAAGCTGCTCGGCATGACCGACCGCATCTATCCGCAATTCGCCACCCACAACGCCCACACCGTGGCCGCGATCCTGGCGCTGGCCGAAGGCCGCAGCGACGCGTTCGAGTTCCAGCGCCTGCACGGCATGGGCGAGGCGCTGCACGAGGCGGTGCGCGAGGGCGAAGGCACGCGCTGCCGCATTTACGCCCCTGTCGGCGCCCATTCCGACTTGCTCGCCTATTTGGTGCGCCGCCTGCTGGAGAACGGCGCCAATTCCTCCTTCGTCCACCAGATCGTCGACAAGAACGTCAGCGCCGGGACGATCGCCCGCGACCCGTTCGACACCGTCGCCGCGCAAGGGCCGGCCGCCAACCCGAATATTCCGCGCCCGGCCGGGATATTCGGCTCCGTGCGCGCCAATTCCGCCGGCTGGGACATCACCGACCCGGTGACGATGGCGCGGATCGAGGACGGGCGGGCGAAATTCGCCGCGCCGCACCGCTGGAAGGCGGGTTCCGGCAAGGCGGGGCGCGCCGTCCTCAACCCGGCGAAGCCCGGCGAGGTCGTCGGCGAGGTGTACGAGGCCGACGTCGCCGCCGTGGAGGCGGCCGTCGGCAAGGCGCTGGAGGCGCAGCCGGCATGGGAAACGACGCCGGCGGCGGTCCGCGCGGCCGCGCTCCTGAAGGCCGCCGACCTCTACGAGGAAAACGCGGTCGAGTTCTTCGCGCTCTGCGCCCGCGAGGCCGGCAAGACGCTGCCCGACGCGGTCGGCGAGGTGCGCGAGGCCGCCGATTTCCTGCGCTACTATGCGGCGCAAGGCGCTGCCGCCGAGAAGGACACGGTCGCGCGCGGCGTCATCGCCTGCATCTCGCCGTGGAACTTCCCGCTGGCGATCTTCACCGGCCAGGTCGCCGCCGCGCTGGTGACCGGAAACGCCGTCATCGCCAAGCCGGCCGAGCAGACGCCGCTGATCGCCGCCCGCGCGGTCGAACTGCTGCACGCGGCCGGCGTGCCGGCCGACGCGCTTCAGCTCCTGCCGGGCGACGGCCCGTCGGTCGGCGCGCCGCTGACCGCCGATCCGCGCATCGCCGGCGTCTGCTTCACCGGCTCGACCGAGGTGGCGCGGCTGATCGAGCGGCAACTGGCGAAGACCGCGGCGCCCGACGCGATGCTGATCGCCGAGACCGGCGGGCTGAACGCGATGATCGTCGATTCGACGGCGCTGCCGGAGCAGGCGGTGCGCGACATCGTCGCGTCCGCCTTCCAGAGCGCCGGCCAGCGCTGTTCTGCGCTGCGCGTCCTCTATGTCCAGAAGGATGTCGAGGAAAAGGTGCTGGAGATGCTGCAAGGCGCGACGGCCGCGCTCAAGGTCGGCGATCCGTGGCTGGCCTCGACCGATGTCGGCCCGGTGATCGACGGGGAGGCGCGGGACGCGCTTCTCGCCTATGGCCGGAAGATGGAAGGCGAGGGGCGGCTGCTGGCCAGGCTCGACGCGCCGGCGTCCGGGCTCTACGTGCCGCCGCACATCCTGCGCGTTTCCGGCATCGGCGAGATGGAGCGCGAGATGTTCGGCCCGATCCTGCACGTCGCGGCCTTCGAGGCCGACGACATCGACCGGGTGATCGCGGCGATCAACGCCAGGGGCTACGGCCTGACCTTTGCGCTGCACACCCGCATCGACGCCCGCGTCCAGCATGTCGTAGACGGCGTCCATGCCGGCAACATCTATGTCAACCGCAACCAGATCGGCGCGGTGGTCGGCTCGCAGCCCTTCGGCGGCGAGGGCCTTTCCGGCACCGGCCCGAAAGCGGGCGGCCCGCACTATCTCCACCGCTTCCGCAAGGCGGTGGCGGCGCCGGCGCAGCCCGCCGCGCCGGTGGCCGCCACGGTGCCGCTTCAGGCGCTCCGCGACCACATGCCGGACCCGGCGCGCGACCGTTGGAGCGGCAGGCCGGACCGCATCGAGATCCTGCGCAAGCATTTGCGCGGCAAGGCGGCCGCCGCGATCGCCGCCGCCGCCGCGGTCGAGTTCGGGCCGGCTGACCTCGCCGGGCCGACCGGCGAGGCAAACACGCTGCGGCTTGCGGCTCGTGGCAGGGCGCTGTGCCTCGGGCCGGATGGCGAAACGCTGCTGGCGCAGGCGGTTCAGGCGCTTGCGGCGGGCAATGCGGTGCTGGCGGTGGCGCGCGGCGCGCGCGCGGCGCTTGCGCCGCTCATCGGCAAGGGGCTTCCCGTCGAAGTGCTCGAGGGCGGGCTCGACCCGGCCGACCTCGGCGAGATCGCGGTGGACGTCGTCGCCAGCGCGGCCGGTCCCGAGGCGCTGCGTCTGCTGCGTGTCGCGCTCGCCGGCCGCGACGGCGCTCTGGTGCGGCTGGTGACGCAGCCGATCGACCCGGTCGCCTACGCGCATGAGCGCGCGGTCTGCGTCGACACCACCGCCGCCGGCGGCAATGCCAGCCTGCTGGCGGCTACCGAATAGACGCAGAAAAGCAAAAACCCCGCCGGATGGCGGGGTTTTCGTTTGCCGGTTCGAAAAAGACCGATCAGCCGTAGGGCGACACGCACTGGCGGCGCGGGCCGTTATAAGGCTGGAAGGTGTTGTCCGAGGCGCGGTACGACCGATAGCGGTTGTAGCACCACTGGATATGGGCATTGCCGCGCGGCCGGTACTGGACCGGCGGTTCGTTGGCGATCGCGCCGCCGATGATCGCGCCGGCGATGAAGGCCGCCGGAGGGAACCACCAGCCATTGTACTGGCGATAGCCGGGGCGATGGTTGCGATAGCCGCGATGGCCGCGATAGTAGTAGTGGTCGCCGCGGCGGATGAGGCCGTCGCGGAAGCCCGGCGAGCTGTCCGGCCCGCGCCACCGCTCTCCGCTGCGCCGCCAATCGCGGTCGCCACGCCGCCAATCGCCGTTTCGACGCCACTTGCCGCCGACATCGACCTGAGCCTGAATGACATTCGCCTGCTCCACCTGCGCCGGCATTGCCTTCGGCATGGCAAATCCCGGCGTCGTGAGCGGCAGCGTCAGCATCATCGCCGCTGCGCATACACTGGAAACGATCTTTGACATCGTGTTCTCCTGATAGTCGGTCAACTTGCCCTTCCAAGCCACTATAACAGAAACGGTTCGAAATCGTTCCCCAAAATGGCGCGAAAGTCGCGACCCGGAACGGCAGCGGCTCGATGTCGCACCATTGGGTCGCACCATTGGGGTCGCACCATCGGAGTCGCACCGTCAGGGTCGCGCGATCGAAGTCTCGGGATCAGGGCCGCAGCATCAGCACGCGGCAGGTTTCTCCGGCCGCCGCCGCCGGCGCGTGGGGCGCGCGGATGACGAGCGCGTTCGCCATGGCGAGCGTCTTCAGCATCGAGGAATCCTGCGTCGCATAGGGGGTGGCGACGAGCCTTCCGTCATGCTGCGCGGTTTCGGCCCGGACATAATCCTGGCGGTGGTCGTTCGCCTTCATCGGCGCGGCGAGGACCGCCTCGCGGATGTCGGGCGCGAAGGGCCGGCCGGCGAGCGCCGCCACCAGCGGCTTCAGGAACAGATGCGAGCAGACGAGGCTCGAAACCGGGTTCCCCGGCAGGCCGAGCGCCCGCACCGGGCCGAATCGCCCGAACATCAGCGGCTTGCCCGGGCGCATGGCGATCTTCCAGAAGCCGGGCGTCATGCCTTCGGCCTCCAGCGCCGCCCCGACCAGATCGTGCTCTCCGACGGACGCGCCGCCGAGGGTGACGATGACGTCGGCTCCGCGCTGCAAGGCATTGCGGATCGCGGCGCGGATCGCGGCCGTGTCGTCCGGCGCTATGCCGAGATCGAGCGCCTCGCCGCCGGCCTCGCGCGCGATCGCGGCGACGCCGTGGAAATTGCAGGCTACGATCTGGTCAGGCCCCGGCTCCGTGCCCGGCGCGACCAGCTCGTCGCCGGTGGCGAGGATGGCGACCAGCGGTTTGCGCACCACCTTTGGCGACACGCAGCCGGCCGAGGCGGCAAGCGCCAGCGCGGCCGCGTCGAGAACACGCCCCGGCGGCAGGATCGTCTCGCCGGCCGCGAAATCGAGGCCGGCCCGCCGGACATGGCGGCCGGCGTCGACGCCCGCCCTTGCCGTGACGGTGCCGTCGTCATGGGCCTCGGCGTCCTCCTGGATGAGGATCGCGTCGGCGCCGTCGGGAACCGGCGCGCCGGTGAAGATGCGCACCGCCTGTCCCGCGCCGACATGGCCGTCGAAGCGTCTGCCGGCAATCGAGGCGCCGATCACGGCCAGCCTTGCCGGCGCGGCGGCGAGGTCGGCAGCCCTGACCGCATAGCCGTCCATGGCCGAGGCCGGGAAGGGAGGCTGCGTGCGGCCGGCGACGACGGCGGCGGCCAGGACCCTGCCGGCGGCGGCGTCGAGGCGGATTTCCTCTCCCGAAAGGGCAGCGACCCCGTCGAGGATGCGCTCCAGCGCGTCGTCGACGGGAACGAGGCCGGCCATGTCAGCGCGCCCCCCGGCGATAATGGCCGGAAGCGCCGCCGCTCTTCTCGACCAGGCAAAGGCCGGTGATGGTCATCTCGCGGTCCACGGCCTTGGCCATGTCGTAGATGGTCAGGCAGGCCACCGAAGCCGCCGTCAGCGCCTCCATCTCGACGCCGGTCTTGCCGGTGACGCGGGCGAGCGCGGTGACGCGCAAGCCGGGCAGCGCCGCGTCGGGCTCGATGTCGACCGAGACCTTGGTGAGAAGCAGCGGATGGCAGAGCGGGATCAGCTCGTGCGCGCGCTTGGCGGCCATGATGCCGGCGATCCGCGCCGCGCCGATCACGTCGCCCTTCCTGGCGTTGCCTTCCACGATCAGCGCCAGCGTTTCCGGCTTCATGACGACCGCGCCGGCGGCGATCGCCGTCCGCTCGGTCTCGCCCTTGCCGCCGACGTCGACCATGCTGGCTTCGCCGGCGCTGCCGAGATGGGTGAGCGCGGCCATCGACCTACCCGATGCCGATGAGCGTGCGGGTCGCCGCCGCGACGTCGTCCTGTCGCATCAGGCTTTCGCCGACGAGGAAGGTCTCGATGCCGCTTTCCTTGAGGCGCAGGCAGTCGGCATGGGTGAAGATGCCGCTCTCGCCGACGACGATCCTGCCCGGAGGGATCAGGCGGGCCAGCCGCTCGCAGGTTTCGAGGCTGACCTCGAAGGTGCGCAGGTTGCGGTTGTTGATGCCGAGAAGCGGCGAGGACAGGTGTTTCAGCGCCCGCTCCAGCTCGCTTTCGTCATGGACCTCGACCAGCACGTCCATGCCGGTCGCGAATGCCTCGTCCTCCAGCGCCCTGGCCGCGTCGTCGCTCAGGCTCGCCATGATGACGAGAATGGCGTCGGCGCCCCAGCTCCGCGCCTCGTGCACCTGATAGGGCTCGAACATGAAGTCCTTGCGCAGCGCGGGCAGCGCGGTGGCCGCGCGCGCGGCGGTCAGGAATTCCGGCGCGCCCTGGAAGGAGGGGCGGTCCGTCAGCACCGACAGGCAGGCGGCGCCGCCGTCCTCATAGGCCCGCGCCAGCGCCGGCGGGTCGAAATCGGCGCGGATCAGCCCCTTGGACGGGCTCGCCTTCTTGATCTCCGCGATCAGCGCGAAGCCGCCACCGGCATGCCTGGCCCGGATCGCCCCGGCGAACCCGCGCGGCGGCTGGACGTCGGCGGCGCGCGCCTTGACCTCGGCGAGCGGCAGCACGCTCTTGGCGGCGGCGATCTCATCGCGCTTGTAGGCCTCGATGCGGCGCAGGATGTCGCTCATGCCTTGCTCCCGTCCTTGCCCCCGCGGCCCAGGGCATCCCGGTTGGAGACATGGGCCAGCAGTTCGAGCACGGACAGCGCCGAGCCGCTGTCGATCGAATGCGCGGCGGCCTCGATGCCATCGGCGAGCGTCCTTGCCTTGCCGGCGACGACCAGCGCGCCGGCGGCATTCAAGAGAGCGATGTCGCGATAGGCGTTCTTCTCGCCGGCGAGCACGCCGCGCAGCGCGGCGGCGTTGTGGGCGGCATCCGCGCCCTTCAGCGCCTGCGGGTCGGCGCGGGCGAGGCCGACCTCTTCCGGCGTCGTCTCGAACGTCCTGATCGTGCCGTTCTCGAGCGCGGCGACCAGCGTCGTGCCGGTCGTGGTCATCTCGTCGAGGCCGTCGCCATGGACGACCCAGACGGCTTCGGAGCCCAGCTCCTTCAGCACATGCGCCACCGGCTCCACCCATTGCGGCGAGAACACGCCGACGAGCTGCCGCCTGACGCCGGCCGGGTTGGAGAGGGGTCCGAGCAGGTTGAAGATGGTGCGGGTGCCGAGCTCGACCCGCGTCGGCCCGACATGGCGCATCGCCGAATGGTGCAGCGGCGCGAACATGAAGCCGACGCCGGCCTCGCCGATGCAGGCGGCGATGGCGTCCGGGCCGATCTCTATGTTGATGCCGAGGGCGGCGAGCGCGTCGGCTGCGCCCGATTTCGATGACAGCGCCCGGTTGCCGTGCTTGGCCACCGGCACGCCCGCGCCGGCGACGATGAAGGCGGCGCAGGTCGAGACGTTGTAGGAGCCGGAGGCGTCGCCGCCGGTGCCGACGATGTCGATGGCGTTGGCCGGCGCCGTCACCGGCAGCATCTTGGCGCGCATCGTCGCGACCGCGCCGGAGATTTCCGCCACCGTCTCGCCGCGCACGCGCAGCGCCATCAGGAAGCCGCCGATCTGGCTCGGCGTCGCCTCGCCCGACATGATGATGTCGAAGGCCTCGCGCGCTTCCTCGAAGGCCAGCGGCGTGCCGCTGGCGACCTTGGCGATGTGGGCTTTCAGGTCCGCCATCCGTCCCGCCTCAGAAGCTCAGCGCCTGCTGCATGGCGGCGCGATCGACATTGACCCGGTACTGGGACTGCAACCGGGCCACGAGCTGGTCGAGCAGGTCGTCGGCCAGCCCGCGGGTGAAGCGGTCGCGCACCTCCTGCGGCACGGCGTCGGGTCCGGCATCGACCGGGTGGACGACATCGGCGACGCGGAAGACGATTTCCGTGCCGGCGTTGGCGCCCGGCGTCAGGCCGCTCTCGCCGCGCGCCACGCCGAACACGGCGGCGATGCCGGCCTGGCCGAGGTCGGAATCGGTGCCGTCGCGCTTCAGGCCGCGCCGCGTCTGGGCCTCGATGCCGAGCTCGGCCGCCAGCTCGGCCAGCGGCTTGCCGCCGGCAAGCGCCTTCTGGGTCTCGACGGCCTTCTGCGCCAGCCGGGTCGCGGCTTCGTTGGCGGTCCAGTCGGCGGCCACCCTGTCGCGCACCTCGTCGAGCGCGCGGTCGCGGGCGGGGGTGACGGCGTCGACCTCGTAGAACAGGAAGCCGGTGGAGCCGATGCTGAGAGGCGCGTTCTCCATACCCGCCTCGGCATCGAAGGCGTCGCGCAGGAGCTCGCTCGACAGCGGCAGGTCGGTCAGGATGGTGCCTTCGGGCGTGCGGCCGTTGCGGTCGACGGCGTCGACGGTGACGACCTTGAGGCGCTGCTTCGCCGCCGCTTCCGCCATGGTATCGCCGCCGGCGCGCGCATCCTCGTAGGCGTCATGGACGTCGAGCAGGACGCGGTTGGCCTCGTCGAGCGCCAGTTCCTGGCGCACGGTTTCGGCGACCTCCTCGAACGGGGCGACGCGCTCGGGCACGATCTTCGTCACCCTGAGCAGGATCGGGCCGAACGTGCCGGGCACCACCTCGCTGACGCCGCCCTTGTCGAGCGCGAACGCGGCCTCGGCGACCGCCTGGTCGGCGACCTTGTCCCGGGCGAAGGTGCCGAGCAGCACGTCGGCCATGGTCTTGCCTTCCTCGGCGGCGATATCCTCGAACGCCGTCCCGGCGCGGATGCGCTCCAGCGCGGCCTCGGCCTTGGCCTCGTCGGCGAAGACGATCTGCTCGATGGTGCGGCTTTCAGCCGTGGTGAAGCGCGAAATGGTGCGCTGGTAATAGGCGCGCACCTCCTCGTCGCCGATCGAGGCGGGGTCGGCGATGTCCTCCGGCTCGAGCTTGATGTAGGAGACCTTGCGGTATTCCGGCGCGGCATAGGTGGCCTTGTTGGCCTCGAACCAGGCCGCGACCGCCTCTTCCGACGGCGCCTCGACCGGCTCGACCAGCGAACGCGGCAGCACCAGATATTCCACCGTCCGGTCCTCGCCCGAATAGAGCGAGACGGCGCGCAGCAGCGTCTGCGGCGCCGTCATGCCGTCGGAGACCGCCTCCACGATCTGCTGGCGCACCGCGACCTGGCCGCGATTCTTGAGGTAGTCGTTGGGCGACATGCCGACCTGGCGCAGCACCCACTGGAACTGGTTGCGGTCGAAACGGCCGTCCGGCCCGCGGAAGGCGGGGTCTTCCGCCGTCAGCGCCGCCAGCCTGTCGCGCGACAGGCCGAGCCGCATCTCGCGCGCCTGCTCGTCGAGCACCGCGCCGGCGATCAGTTGCGCCAGCACCATCTGGTCGATGCCGAAGGCCTGCGCCTGCTCGCGCGTGATGGCGCGGCCGAACTGCTGCGAGAACTGCGACACCTGCCGGTCGTAGGCGAGGCGGTATTCGTTGACGGAAACGCGCGTGTCGCCGACGCTCACGACGTTCGAGCCGATGCCCCCCCCGATCTGCCCGGAAATGCCCCAAACGGCGAAGGACAGCACCAGCATGAGGAGAAGCAGCTTCGCGACCCATGTTCCGGCGGCGTTTCTGAGGAGAGTGAGCATGTCGTCTTCCGGTTAACCGATGCGAGAAAGGGCAATACCGTCCTTCCCTGCCGGTGTCGATTGCTTTGTGCCCGGTTTTTGCTAGATCGTTGCCTCGTTTCGCGGAAGCGAGGCAACGATCTAGCTCGTGCCTTCCTGCAACTGCTCCAGGAAGCCGGGCATCATGGCTTGCTCAGGAAAGGGACCCGCACGATGACCCCCGGTATTCGCCCGCTCGTCGCCGGCAACTGGAAAATGAACGGCACCGGCGCTTCGCTGGCCGAAGCCATCGCCATCGGCAACGGCTTCATGCACGGGCTGGAGACGGAGGCGGACGCGCTGCTGTGCGTGCCCGCGACGCTGCTGGCGCGCGTCTCCGAGGCGTTGAAGGGCGGTCCGGTCAGGACCGGCGGCCAGGATTGCCACGTCAACGAGAGCGGCGCGCACACCGGCGACATCTCGGCCGAGATGCTGAAGGATGCGGGCGCCTCGTTCGTGATCGTCGGCCATTCCGAGCGCCGCGCCGATCACGGCGAGACCGACGCGGTCGTCAACGCCAAGGCGGCGGCCGCCTGGCGCGCCGGCCTCGACGCCATCGTCTGCATCGGCGAGACGCAGGCCGAGCGCGAGGCAGGCAAGACGCTCGACGTGCTGTCGCGCCAGATCGCGGGTTCGATGCCGGCCGGCGCCACCGCCGCCAGCACGGTCGTCGCCTACGAGCCGGTCTGGGCCATCGGCACCGGCCTGACGCCCTCGGCCGCCGACGTCGCCGCGGCCCACGCCCACATCCGCAAGGAACTGGCCGGGGTCGTCGGCGCGGAAGCGGCCAGGATGCGCATCCTCTATGGCGGCTCGGTCAAGCCCGGCAACGCGGTCGAGCTGATGGGGGTGGCCAATGTCGACGGCGCGCTGGTCGGCGGGGCGAGCCTGAAAGCCGCCGATTTCCTTGGCATCGCCGAAGCCTATCGCTCGCTTTGAGGCAAAATATCCGCGCCGCCGCCTTTTTTGCTCCGCACGGCGGGGCCATATGGGTTGGAAAGCGCGGCGAAGCCGTGTATTGAGCCGCGTCCGGCAGGCGTTTCGCCGTGCGCGGATGAAGAATTCCGGAACCGATCCATGCAGACAATCCTCATCGTCATCCATCTGATGGTCGTCCTCGTCCTTGTCGGCGTGGTGCTGATGCAGCGCTCCGAGGGCGGCGGCCTCGGCATCGGCGGCGGCTCCGGCTTCATGACGGCGCGCGGCGCGGCCAACGTGCTGACACGCACCACCGCGTTCCTCGCCGCCGCGTTCTTCGCCACCTCGCTCGCGCTCTCGGTCCTCGCCCGCTACGGCGAGCAGCCCATCGACATCCTCGACCGGGTGCCGCAGGCGACCCAGCCGGGCGCGCCGGCCGAAGGCGGCGTCCTCGACCAGCTCGGCGGTTCCTCCGAGACGCCGGCCGCACCGGCTGCCCCCGCGCAACCGCAGGTGCCGAGCGGCCAGTAGCCGGCTTCCCCTTTCGTCATGCAAATGAAAACGGGCGGAAAACCGCCCGTTTTTTATTACCTTGCGAGGATCGCTTCTCAGCGGGTGACCAGCACCGAGCAGTTGGCGTGGCGCACGACGCGCCCGGCGGTCGAGCCGATGAAATAATCCTGGAGACCGGGGCGATGCGAGGCGACGATGATCAGGTCGGCCCCGGTTTCCTCGGCCAGATCGAGGATCTGGTTGCCGGGATGGCCGATGCGCACCGTCACCTCGGCATCGATGCCGGCATCGGCGGCGATCGCCTTCAGCTTTTCCTCGGCGTCGGCGCGCGACTGCTCCATCAGGCCGGCCGGCAGCTCGATGGCGACGTAGCCGGGCAGTTCCTCGAGGATATTGGCGAGGATGATTCGCGCGCCGTCGCCGCCGAGCCGGATGGCGAGGTCGAGAATGCGTCTTCCCTTCGTCTCCTGCGAGAGGTCGATGGGAACGATGATGGTCCGGTACATGGCTTTCTCCCTCTTCTGCCGGCGTTTCCGTCACGGAAATCCTTAGCTTTCGGCATGACAGCTTCCTTGCGCTCGATCAAGCTTCGCCGCGCCGAGGCATGCGTTTTGGGAAAACCTCGCCTGCGCGATTTTCCGCTGGCGGAATCAGGCCGGCGGGACTAAGGGTCGGTTCCCATGGCGCGATATGTTTTCATCACCGGCGGCGTGGTCTCCTCACTCGGCAAAGGCATCGCTGCGGCGGCTCTCGGAGCACTGCTGCAAGCGCGAGGCTACCGCGTGCGGCTGCGCAAGCTCGACCCCTATCTCAATGTCGATCCGGGCACGATGAGCCCGTATCAGCACGGCGAGGTGTTCGTCACCGACGACGGCGCCGAGACCGACCTCGACCTCGGCCATTACGAGCGCTTCACCGGGCGCTCGGCCGACAGGAACGACAGCATCACCACCGGCCGCATCTACAAGAACATCATCGAGCGCGAGCGGCGCGGCGACTATCTCGGCGCCACCGTGCAGGTGATCCCGCACGTCACCGACGAGATCAAGAACTTCATCCTCGACGGCAACGAGGACTACGACTTCGTCCTGTGCGAGATCGGCGGCACGGTCGGCGACATCGAGGCGATGCCGTTCCTGGAGACCATCCGCCAGGTCGGCAACGAGCTGCCGCGCGGGCAGGCGGTCTATATCCACCTGACCCTGATGCCGTGGATACCGACGGCGGGCGAGCTCAAGACCAAGCCGACGCAGCATTCGGTCAAGGAGCTTCGCTCCATCGGCATCGCGCCGGACATCCTGCTGGTGCGCGCCGACCGGCGGGTGCCGAAGGAGGAGCGGCGCAAGCTGTCGCTGTTCTGCAACGTGCGTGAATCCGCCGTCATCCAGGCGCTCGACGTCGCCAACATCTACGACGTGCCGATGGCCTACCACAAGGAAGGCCTCGACGGCGAGGTGCTGGCCGCCTTCGGCATCGACCCCGCGCCCAAGCCGCGCATGGAACGCTGGCAGGAAATCTCCGAGCGCATCCACAACCCCGAGGGCGAGGTCACCATCGCCGTCGTCGGCAAATATACCGGCCTGAAGGACGCCTATAAGTCGCTGATCGAGGCGCTGGCCCATGGCGGCATCGCCAACCGGGTGCGCGTCAAGCTCGAATGGATCGAATCGGAGGTCTTCGAGAGCGAGGACCCGGCGCCCTTCCTCGAAAAGGTCCACGGCATCCT
Source organism: Aquamicrobium sp. (assembly GCA_039808485.1). GTDB lineage: Bacteria > Pseudomonadota > Alphaproteobacteria > Rhizobiales > Rhizobiaceae > Aerobium. Next base: position 95,277 of record JBDHTD010000010.1, read on the forward strand.
CGTTCCCGGCGGCTTCGGCGAGCGCGGCGCAGAAGGCAAGATCCTCGCCGCCAAGTTCGCCCGCGAACGCAAGGTGCCGTATTTCGGCATCTGCTTCGGCATGCAGATGGCCTGCATCGAGGCTGCGCGCTCGCTGGCCGGCATCGACAACGCCTCGTCGAGCGAGTTCGGCCCGGCGAAGGAGCCGGTCGTCGGCCTGATGACCGAATGGCTCAGGGGCAACATGCTCGAAAGGCGCATGGCGGCCGGCGATCTCGGCGGCACGATGCGCCTCGGCGCGTTCGATGCCACGCTCGTCGAGGGAACGCGGATCGCCGCGATCTACGGCAAGACCGGGATTTCCGAGCGCCATCGCCACCGCTACGAGGTCAATATCGACTACAAGGAGCGGCTGGAGGCGTGCGGGCTGGTGTTTTCCGGCATGTCGCCCGACGGCGTGCTGCCCGAGACGGTCGAATATGCCGACCACCCGTGGTTCATCGGCGTCCAATACCATCCCGAGCTGAAATCGCGCCCGTTCGAGCCGCACCCGCTGTTCGCGAGCTTCATCGCCGCAGCGGTCGAGCAGAGCCGGCTGGTTTGACCGCGCGGCCGCTCGACCATCTCGTCCTGCCCGTCGCCGGGCTGGACGGTGCGCGGACGCGTCTCGAGCGGCTGGGCTTCACCGTCGCGCCGCAGGGGACCCATCCTTTCGGCACCGTCAACGCCTGCGTCTATCTTGCCGACGGCACCTTCATCGAGCCGCTCGCCGTCGGCGACGCTTCCGCCGTCGAAGCCGCGATCGCCGCCGGCAACAGCTTCGTCCTCGGCGATGCGCGCTTTCGGGCCGCGCGCGGCGAGGAGGGGCTTTCGGCCATCGTCTTCGCCACCGGCGACGCCGCGGCGGATCATGCCGGGTTCGCCCGGCTGGGCATTGCCGGCGGGCCGATGGTCGAATTTTCCCGCCCGTCGATGGATACGGACGGCAAGGCCGACATCGCCTCGTTCCTGCTCGCTTTCGCTGCCCCTGCGGGCGGGGCGGACGCGTTCTTCTTCGCCTGTGAGCGGCGCAAGGTGCCGGCGATCGACCGTTCGGCGCTGGAGCGTCATGAAAACGGCGCGACAAGGATTTCCGGCGTGATCGCCGAGGCGGCCGACCCGTCCGCTTTCGCCGCCTTCCTCGCCGCCGCCGGCCGTGGCGCGGCTAAGGACGGCTACGGTTTCAGCGAGGTCGCGCTGGCCAACGCCACGCTTCGGGTGGTCGCCGACAGGGATGCGGCGCGGCCGCGCCTCGGCGGCATCGTGTTCGGGGTGCGGTCGCTCGGCGCGGCGCGCGCGCTGTTCAAGGCCGGCGGCATCGGCTACGAGGAACGCGAGGGACGCCTTCACGTCGCGCCCGCAAGCGGGCAGGGCGTCGCCTTCGTGTTCGAGGAAACGCCATGATCGCCCCCAACCCGTCCGTCGCCGTCGGCAACGTCACCTTCGCCAACGACGCGCCGCTTTCGCTGATCGCCGGCCCGTGCCAGCTCGAGAGCCGCCAGCACGCCTACGACATCGCCGGCAGCCTGAAGGAAATCTGCGCGAAGCTCGGCATCGGCCTCGTCTACAAGACATCGTTCGACAAGGCCAACCGCACCTCGCTGTCCGGCAGGCGCGGCGCCGGGCTCGATGCGGCGCTGCCGATCTTCGCGGACCTCCGGCGCGACCTCGACCTGCCCCTCCTGACCGACGTCCACACCGAGGAGCAGTGCGCGATCGTCGCGGAGGCCGTCGACATCCTCCAGATCCCGGCCTTCCTGTCGCGCCAGACCGACCTTCTGATCGCCGCGGCGGCGACGGGCAGGGTCGTCAACGTCAAGAAGGGCCAGTTCCTCGCCCCCTGGGACATGAAGAACGTCGTCGCCAAGGTTACGGCCTCGGGCAACGCCAACGTGCTTCTGACCGAACGCGGCGCCTCCTTCGGCTACAACACCCTCGTCTCCGACATGCGTGCGCTGCCGATCATGGCCGAGACGGGCGCGCCGGTGATCTTCGACGCCACCCATTCGGTGCAGCAGCCGGGCGGGCAGGGCGGCTCCTCGGGCGGCGAGCGCCGCTTCGTCGAGACGCTGGCGCGCGCGGCCGTCGCCGTCGGCGTCGCCGGCGTCTTCGTCGAGACGCACGAGGACCCCGACAACGCCCCTTCCGACGGGCCGAACATGGTCAGGCTTTCCGACATGCCGCGGCTGATCGAGACGCTGATGACCTTCGACCGGATCGCCAAGACGCGGTAATCGAGGCGCGGTCATCCACTCGGAACCTCTTTCGCTGTCGCGCCGTTATCCCGATTCAGGGGGCGTTGCCAAAGAGGAGAACTCATCATGGTCACCGCCACAGGGCATACGCAGGCGATCCCCGCCTCCCGCGTCATCGGCACCGACGTCTACAACACCGAGGGCGAGCATATCGGCTCGATCGAGGACGTGATGCTCGACAAGTCGTCGAACAACGTCATGTTCGCGGTCATCGGCTTCGGCGGCTTCCTCGGCATCGGCGAGAAATACCACACCATCCCGTGGTCGAGCCTCGACTACGACCCCGGCCACGGCGGCTACGTCGTGCCGTTCAGCCGCGCCCAGCTCGAGGCCGCGCCGGTCTACGACATAAACGACCTGACCAAGGACGACGGCCACAAGGCCCGCGACACCTCCTACGACTACTACAAGGTGCCGCGCTACTGGATTTGAGCCCGGCAGGATGATGGCGGACATTGCCTCGAAACGGGCCATTCGGTAAGACGGCGGCAACTCTCGCCACCCGCAATCCGAAGGAACCTGCAATGACCGCCATTATCGACATCGTCGGCCGCGAAATCCTCGACAGCCGCGGCAATCCGACCGTTGAGGTCGATGTCGTGCTCGAAGACGGCTCGCAAGGCCGTGCCGCCGTGCCCTCGGGCGCCTCGACCGGCGCCCACGAGGCGGTCGAGCTGCGCGACGGCGGCGCGCGTTATCTCGGCAAGGGCGTGAGAGGAGCCGTCGATGCCGTCAACGGCGAGATCTTCGAAGCCATCGGCGGCATGGAGGCCGAGGACCAGATCCAGATCGACCGCGCCATGATCGATCTCGACGGTACGCCGAACAAGGCGCGCCTCGGCGCCAACGCCATCCTCGGCGTGTCGCTGGCTGTCGCCAAGGCCGCCGCCGAGGCGGCCGCGCTGCCGCTCTACCGCTATGTCGGCGGCGCGGGCGCGCATGTGCTGCCCGTCCCGATGATGAACATCTTGAACGGCGGGGCGCACGCCGACAACCCGATCGACTTCCAGGAATTCATGATCATGCCGGTCGGGGCGGAAAGCTTCCGCGAGGGCCTGCGCTGGGGCGCGGAAATCTTCCACACGCTGAAGAAGGGCCTGAAGGACGCCGGCCACAACACTAATGTCGGCGACGAGGGCGGCTTCGCGCCGAACCTGAAGAGCGCGCAGGCCGCGCTCGACTTCGTCATGGCCTCGATCGAGAAGGCCGGCTACAGGCCGGGCGAGGACGTGGCGATCGCGCTCGACTGCGCCTCGACCGAGTTCTTCAAGAACGGCGCCTACGTCTACGAGGGCGAGAAGAAGACGCGCGACCCCAAGGCGCAGGCCAAGTACCTCGCCAGGCTCGCTGCCGACTACCCGATCATCTCCATCGAGGACGGCATGGCCGAGGACGACTGGGACGGCTGGAAGGCGCTGACCGAGCTCACCGGCGACAAGGTCCAGCTCGTCGGCGACGATCTGTTCGTCACCAATTCGGCCCGCCTGCGCGACGGCATCCGCATGGGCGTCGCCAACTCGATCCTGGTCAAGGTCAACCAGATCGGCACGCTTTCCGAAACGCTCGACGCGGTCGAGACCGCGCACCGCGCCGCCTACACGGCGGTGATGTCGCACCGCTCGGGCGAGACCGAGGATTCGACCATCGCCGACCTGGCGGTGGCGACGAATTGCGGGCAGATCAAGACCGGCTCGCTGGCGCGTTCCGACCGCATGGCCAAGTACAACCAGCTCCTGCGCATCGAGGAGGAACTGGGCGCCAGCGCCCGCTATGCCGGCAAGGGCATCCTCAAGGCGTGACGCCCGAGGCGGGGGCCGGCTGACTCCAGGCCCCGGACGGCGACGACAGAAAGGGCCGGAAGCCGCGGGATCGGCTTCCGGCCCTTCGTCGTGGCGGGGCAGGGCGGCGGTAACCGGCTCTTAAACATAAGCGTGCGAGATGGAGCGATCGTCCGAAGGTTATGCCCCATCCATGTGGACCCGCCAGCGCAAGAAACGCAACACCGGCGCCCTGATCGTGCCGGCGATCACGGTTGCGTTCCTGTCCTATTTCGGCTTCCATGCCTTCCAGGGCGACTACGGCATCTACTCCAAGTACCGGCTGGAGGAGCGCGTCGCCGCGCTCGAGGCCAACCTGGAAAAGGTGCAGGCCGAGCGGGTAGCGCTCGACCAGCGGGTGCGGCTCCTGCACGACGGCACCATGGAAAAGGACATGCTCGACGAGTATGCCCGCCGGTCGCTGAACTGGGCGCTGGGCGACGAGATCATCGTCATGCGGCGGCGCGGCAATAATTAACTGAAATCAAGTTAATCATTTAAAATCAAATACCTACGAGGAATAGTCGTATGCCTGCCATGCATTTTTCCGCATGGCGGCCGGCATCGCTCCGTGCTAGCCTTTCAAAAAATACAGGGAGGGCGCTAGTCTCTCCTTCCGGGAGTCGAGGAACAGGGGAGCGAGCGATGGCGACAGCCGCCCGTAAGACGTCTGCCAGATCGAGGTCAGGCGCCGACAGCCAGCAGGCACCGAGGACGCCGCCACCGGCGAAATTCAGCAAGGACGAGGACCTCAAGGCCTATCGGGACATGCTCCTGATCCGCCGCTTCGAGGAGAAGGCCGGCCAGCTCTACGGCATGGGCTTCATCGGCGGCTTCTGCCACCTCTATATCGGGCAGGAAGCGGTCGTCACCGGCATGGCCATGGCCATCAAGGAAGGCGACCAGATGATCACCGCCTA
>JBDHTD010000011.1:0-97822 GCA_039808485.1 Aquamicrobium sp.
TCTTGAGCGACGTGTCGATCTGGCGCGAACCCATCCGCACCACGAGGCCGCCGAGAAGCGAGGGGTCCACCGTCAGGCTGATCGCGACGTCCTTGCCTGCGACAGCCTTCAACGCGGCCTTGAGTTCCGTCTGCTGCGCCGCCGTCAGCGCGTGCGCGGAAACGACCTGCGCCTCGGCCTCGCCGCGCGCCGCGGCCGCGATGCGGCGGAAGGCGGCGATCATGCCGGGAACGGCGAAGAGACGGCGGTTCTGCGCCACGACGCGGAGGAAATTGCCGGTCAGGCCCTTGATCTGCGCCTTGTCGAGGATGGCGGAGATCGCCTTCAACTGATCCTCGGCCGAGAACACCGGGCTCTGGATCAGCCGCCTGAGATCGTCGGAGCCGGACAGCAGCGCCTCGAAGCGGGAAAGCTCGCCCTCGACCTGGGCCACGGCCTTCGATTCGGCCGCGAGTTCGTAGAGCGAGCCCGCATAGCGTTCAGCCACTGCGGAGGTGATCGAGCCAGACTGTGCCACGGACCGTCTTTTCTCTCTGCCTGACAGGCCGCAAGATTTTCGGCTGGAGCTTTTGACTCTGGCTAAATCTTTGACCTTGTTGATTTTCCCCAACCGAGGCGCTGGCTTGAGCCCGCCCCCGGCCAAAAGTCGATTGCCGTCTAGCACAGGCTTTCCAGACTCGCAACACGGGTCTGGCACGGGAATCGCACGTTTTGGCGCGATCGCGGCGCGCCTCGCGCGCGGGGCCGCCGCTCAAGCCCTCGTCATGCCCTCGGCTGGCCCTCGGCAGGCCATCGCTCAGGCCACCAGCCCGAGCGCGAAAACCAGCGCCATGGCGCCGAGCCCGGCTTCGAGAATCAGCCGCAGCCAGTTGTAGGGCGTGTTGCCGCCGTCCGACAGCATGGAGACGAAACGGCCGAAGGCCGCCACCGCCCAGCACAGGCCGAGCGCCAGATAGATCAGCGGCTGGGCGAACAGGATCGCGGCGAGGCCCATGCCGAGATAGAAGCCGCCATAGCCGGCCCTGATCTCGCCGACCGCTTCCGGATGCGCCGCCACCGGCTGCAACCGCATCGCTTTCAGCGCCAGCCGCGGCGCCAGCAGCATGACGAGCCCGGCCAGCGCGGTGACGGCCGCGCTCGACCAGGCGAGCCACTCGCCCTGGCTGATCGGCCACGGAAAGGCCAGTTCCATCGACATCCCCTCCAAACGAATCGGGATGGAGAATAGCCGATGCCGCGGATGCTGTCGCGATGGCGGCGGATCAGGGCAGCGTCAGCAGCACCGGCAGGTAGCCCGCGGCCTGCGCCAGCTCGATCAGCTCGACCAGCGGAAAGACGAGGAGAAAGACGAGCCCGTCGAGGAAGGTGCGCCGGAGCGCCCGCGGCGAAAAGCTCGCCTGCGGCGGCTCGCGGTAGAGCGAGGGTTTCGGCCAGAACATCGGCGTGACGCGGGCGTAGTCGTCATAGGCCGCGCCGAACAGCGAACGCAGATAGGCCGCTTCCCGGCCGGCGGTGTAGCCGAGCGCGAGCCAGGCGACGAGCGCCAGCGCCCCGGCCATGACGAACGAGCCGAGCATCAGCCCGACGCCGGCGACGCCGACGGTCGAGAAGAAATAAAGCGGGTTGCGCGTCATCGAATAGGGGCCGGTCGTGACGAGATCGTCGTTCTTGCGCGCGCCGATATAGAGGATGCTCCACATCCTGCCGGCGACGCAGGCGAGGACGAGGGCGACGCCCGTCATCTCGATCGCCTCGTGCGCCCCGTCGCCGATCGCCGGGCCGGCGAACAGCGCCAGCGCCGCGAAGACACCGCCGCCGGCCTGGAGCAGCCGGATGCGGATGCGCTGGTTGATCGGCAGGGTTTGCATCGGCATGGCTCCGCTGTGAGACGACGCGACGATACGCCGCGCGGTTTGCGGCAAAATTTGGATCGGCGCGCATTTTAGAGAAAGCTCTGCGGATCGACGTCGACCTGCACCCTGACCGAGCCGCGCGGCTTGGGGCCGGACGCGAGCAGCGCCCGCAGGAAGGACTGCATGTCGCAGCGCCGCCCGCCATGGACGAGCAGGCGGAAGCGGTGGCGGCCGGCGATCAGCGCCAGCGGCGCCTCGGCCGGGCCGAGCACGGCGATGTCGGGCGCGCTCGGCGCGGCGCGGCGCAAGGCTCGCGCATGGCTTTCCGCCTCGGCCCGGCTCGCGGCGCTGACGATGATGCCGGCAAGCCGCCCGAAAGGCGGGAGCATCGCCCGCTCGCGCGCGGCGATCTCCTGCTCGTAGAAGCTTTCCGCGTCGCCGGAGACGATCGCCCGCATCACCGGATGGTCGGGCTGGTAGGTCTGGATCAGGCCGAGGCTCTTCTTGCCCGAACGGCCGGCGCGCCCCGTCACCTGGGAGAGAAGCTGGAACGTGCGCTCGGCGGCGCGCGGGTCGCCATTGGCGAGGCCGAGGTCGGCGTCGACGACGCCGACCAGCGTCATGTTGGGGAAATTGTGGCCCTTGGCGACGAGCTGGGTGCCGACGACGATGTCGGCCTCGCCGTTGGCGATGGCGTCGAGCTCGAGCCTGAGCCGCTTGACCCCGCCCATCAGGTCGGACGACAGCACGATCACCCGCGCCTCGGGAAAGCGCTCCGCCGCCTCTTCGGCGATGCGCTCGACCCCGGGGCCGCAGGCGACGAGATGGTCGAGCGTGCCGCAGGACGGGCAGGCCTCCGGCTTCGCTTCCTTATGGCCGCAATGGTGGCAGACGAGCTGGCCGCGGAAGCGGTGCTCGACCAGCCAGCCGGAACAGTCCGGGCACTGGAAGCGGTGGCCGCAGACCCGGCACAAGGTCAGCGGCGCATAGCCGCGCCGGTTGAGGAACAGCAGCGCCTGCTCGCCCCGCGCCACCGTCTTGCCCACCTGATCGAGGAGAACCGGCGACAGGAAACCGCCGCGCGCCGGCGGGTTGCGGCGCATGTCGACGGCGTGGAGGTCGGGCAGCGCGGCCTCGGCATAGCGCGCCGGCAGCACGACGCGGCCGTAGCGACCCTGAAGCGCGTTGACGCGGGTCTCGACCGAGGGCGTCGCCGAGGCCAGCACGACGGGAAAGCCGCCGATGCGGCCGCGCACCACCGCCATGTCGCGGGCGTTGTAGAAGACGCGATCCTCCTGCTTGTAGGCGGGGTCGTGCTCCTCGTCGACCGCGATCAGGCCGAGCTCGCGGAACGGCAGGAACAGCGCCGAGCGCGCGCCGGCGACGACGCGCACGCGCCCTTCCGCCACCTGCCGCCAGACGCGCTCGCGCATGCGCGGCGACAGGTCGGAATGCCATTCGGCCGGCCTCGCCCCGAAACGGTCCTGGAACCGCTCGAGGAAGGCGGCGGTCAGCGCGATCTCCGGCACCATCACCAGCACCTGGCGCCCGGCTTCGAGCGCCGCCGCCACCGCTTCGAGATAGACCTCGGTCTTGCCCGAGCCGGTGACGCCGTCGAGAAGCGTGACGGAAAAGCCGCCGCCGATCCTGGCGCGCAGCGCGTCGGCCGCCGCCTGCTGGTCGGGCGACAGCTCCGGCCTCGCATAGGCGGGATCGGGCGCGGCCGCCACCGGCGGCGGCGGGATGGCGACCCGCTCGAACAGCCCCTGCCCCGCCAGCCCCTCGACCACGGAGGCCGAGACGCCGGCGGCGTGCGCCAGACCCGAGCGCGTCCAGGCCAGCCCGTCGCCGGCGAGCTCCAGCACCCGGCGGCGGGCCTCGGTCATGCGGAGGCCGGCCCCGGCGGCCGCGCCGGCGGTGAGCCGCAAGCCCTCCAGCATCGGCTCGGGATCGAAGGCGGCCGGCGCGCGCAGGAACATCCGCGCCACCATTCCGGGCGGCGACAGGGTCCAGTTCGCCACCCAGTCGACGAAGCGCCGCGCGTCGTCCGTCAGCGGCGGGCAGTCGAACACCGCGCCGACGGGGCGCAGCTTGCGGGGGTCGACGCCGTCGCTCTCGCCGTCCCAGACGATGCCGGCCACCTCGCGCGGCCCCAGCGGCACGCGCACGATCGCGCCCGGCCGCGCCTCCATGCCGGCGGGCAGCGCGTAGGAATAGGGCCGCTCGGCCGGCGTCGGCACCAGCACAGGGACGATGCGGGGAAACAGCGAATCTTTGGTCATCGGACGTGACCTTGCCCTGATCCTGCGCTAGAGCAAGTCGGAATGGGAAGGGGCGCGAACGGCCGCCCCGAATTCGCAAGGATAAAAGCCATGAAGTTCTTCGTCGATACCGCCGACGTCAAGGAAATCCGCGAGCTGGCCGAGCTCGGGCTCGTGGACGGCGTCACCACCAACCCGTCGCTGATCCTGAAATCCGGCGGCAGCATCATCGAGGTCACGAAGGAAATCTGCTCCATCGTCGACGGCCCGGTCTCGGCCGAGGTGGTGGCGACCGACTATGACGGCATGATGCGCGAAGCCGAGATCCTCGGCGCCATCGCCGACAACATCGCCATCAAGGTGCCGCTGACCTTCGACGGGCTGAAGGCGTGCCGGAAGCTGGCCTCCGAGGGCCGTCAGGTCAACGTCACACTCTGCTTCTCGGCCAACCAGGCGCTGCTGGCGGCCAAGGCCGGCGCGGCCTTCATCTCGCCCTTCATCGGCCGGATCGACGACATCGGCATCGACGGCATGGAGCTGATCGCCGAAATCCGCCAGATCTACGACAATTACGGCTTCGAGACCGAAATCCTCGCCGCCTCGGTGCGCACGGTCAACCACGTCAAGCAGGCCGCGCTGATCGGCGCCGACGTCGCCACCGTGCCGCCGGCGACGCTGAAGGCGCTGGTCAAGCACCCGCTGACCGACAAGGGGCTGGAGGCCTTCCTCGCCGACTGGGCCAAGACCGGCCAGAAGATCGGCTGAACCGGAACGGGGCAGGCGCCGCCGCGCTCAGCGGCGCGCCAGTTCCTGCGCCACGACGATGCGCAGCAGCTCGGCCAGCTCGCGCGCGGCGCGGTTTTCGGCGTCGCGCTCGGCGCGCGCCGCCGCGAAGTCCTGCGCCGGAATGTCGTAGGGCGACTGGACCGAACGCCGGCCCGACGCCACCGGCCGGCCGGTGGCCGCGTCGGTCAGGCTGTAGCTGCCGGTGACCGCGATCAAACCCGAGGTCGGCTCCAGGCTGCGGGCGCCGACCGTGACGGTGGCCGGGACCGACTTCGTCACCGTGGTGTCGACCTTGAGCCGCCATTGCGGCGCGGCGGGCTGGCCCTGGCCGCCGCCGAGCAGGAAGATCAGGTGGTTGCGCACCTCCTGGCCGACGCGGGTCGACGCAGGAAGCACGTCCACCGCGGCAAGCTGCGCGCTCGCCGGGCCTTGCCGGCCGGATGCCGGGGCGAGATCGCCATAGAGCGGGCGCGCGGTGCAGCCGGCGGCAAGGCCGAGCGCCAGCGCCATGCCGGCCGCCAGCGCCACGCGCAGGGAACGCGCGCCGGCGCGGCGGCTGTCACGGTCAGACAACGACATTGACGATCCTTTGCGGCACGACGATCACCTTGCGCGGCGGCTTGCCCTCCAGCGCGGCGCGGACGAAATCGAGCGCCAGCGCCGCCGCCTCGACGGCAGATTGATCCGCGTTGCGCGCGATTGTCAAATCGCCGCGCTTCTTGCCGTTGATCTGCACCGGCAGCACGACCTCGTCGTCGACGGTCAGCGCCGGGTCGAAAACCGGCCATGGCTCGTCTGCCGCCAGCCCGTCGCCGCCGAGCGCCGCCCAGCACTCCTCGGCCAGGTGCGGCATCATCGGCGCGATCATCTTGGCCAGCGCCTCCAGTCCCTCGCGCAGCGCCGGCCGGCCGGCCGCGTCCGCCCCGTCCACCCTGGCGGCGAAGGGCGCGAGCGCGTTGACCAGCTCGTAGAGGCGCGCGAGCGCCCTGTTGAAGCCGAGCCGCTCGATCTCCTCGCCCACGGCCTTGATCGACTTGTGCACGCTGCGCGACAGCGCCGCCGCCTCGCCCTCGCGGGCGGGCGCGGCGGTGACGCCGGCAAGCGCGGGCGCCGCCTCCGAGACCAGCCGCCAGACGCGCTGGACGAAGCGGTGCGCGCCCTCGACGCCGGCTTCCGTCCAGATGAAGTCGCGCTCGGGCGGCGAATCCGACAGCATGAACCAGCGCGCGGTGTCGGCGCCGTAGGAGCCGATGATGTCGTCGGGGTCGACCACGTTCTTCCTCGACTTCGACATCTTCTCGATGCCGCCGATCTCGACCGGCGCGCCGCCCGCGGTCAGCCGCGCCTGCCGCCTGCCGTCGGCTTCCTCGATCGTCACCTCGGCCGGCGTCACCCAGCCTTGCGGCCCCTTGTAGGTCTCGTGGACGACCATGCCTTGCGTGAACAGGCCCTCGAACGGCTCCTCGACGGCGTTCAGATGCCCGGTCGCCTTCATTGCGCGGGCGAAGAAGCGCGAATAGAGCAGGTGCAGGATCGCGTGCTCGATGCCGCCGATATACTGGTTGACCGGCAGCCAGCCGTCCGGGCCGTCGACATCCTTCAGCGTCGTCGGCGCGGTCTCGTTCCACGGATCGGTGAAGCGGGCGAAATACCACGACGAATCGACGAAGGTGTCCATGGTGTCGGTGTCGCGCAGGGCCGCGCCGCCGCATTTCGGGCAGGAGACGTGCTTCCAGCTCGGGTGATGGTCGAGCGGATTGCCCGGCTTGTCGAACGACACGTCGGCCGGCAGCGTGACCGGCAGCTCCCCGGCCGGCACCGGCTGCGCGCCGCAGGCCGCGCAATGGATCACCGGGATCGGACAGCCCCAGTAGCGCTGGCGCGAGATCAGCCAGTCGCGCAGGCGGAACTGCACCTTGCGCCGCGCCTGCGGCCGGCCGCCGAGCCCGGCCGCCTCCAGCCGCTTCGCCACCTCGTCGAACGCCGCCTGCGGCCGCATCCCGTCGAGGAAGCGCGAGTTGATCATCACGCCGTCGTCGGTGAACGCCTCGTCGGCGATGCTGAAGGTCGCGGCGTCGGCGCCGTCGGGCATCACCACCGGCACCACGGGCAGGCCGTACTTGTTGGCGAAGTCGAGGTCGCGCTGGTCGCCCGAGGGGCAGCCGAAGATCGCGCCGGTGCCGTATTCCATCAGCACGAAATTGGCGACATAGACCGGCAGCGTCCAGCTCTCGTCGAACGGGTGGACGACGCGGATGCCGGTGTCGAAGCCCTGCTTCTCGGCGGTCTCGAGATCGGCGGCCGAGGTACCGCGCCGGCGGATATCCTCGATGAACCGGCCGAGCGCCGGGTTGCCGGCGGCCGCCTTCCGCGCCAGCGGGTGGTCGGCGGCGATGGCCATGAACGAGGCGCCGAACAGCGTGTCGGGACGCGTGGTGTAGACCTCCAGCTCCGTTTCGCCTTCGGGCGCCGTCGCGGGATCGAGCTTCCAGCGGATCTGCAAGCCTTCCGAGCGGCCGATCCAGTTGGCCTGCATCAGCTTGACCTTGTCCGGCCAGCGGTCAAGCGTCTCCAGCCCGTCGAGCAGGTCCTGGGCGCGCGACGTGATCTTGAGGAACCACTGCGTCAGGTCGCGGCTCTCGACCGGCGCGCCCGAGCGCCAGCCGCGGCCGTCGATGACCTGCTCGTTGGCGAGCACGGTCATGTCGACCGGGTCCCAGTTGACCTTGGCCGACTTGCGCTCGACCAGCCCCGCCTGCCAGAAATCGAGGAACATCTTCTGCTGGTGGCGGTAGTAGCTCGGATCGCAGGTGGCGAACTCGCGGTCCCAGTCGAGCGACAGGCCCATCGTCTTCAGCTGGCCCTTCATCGTCGCGATGTTGGCGTAGGTCCAGTCGCGGGGATTGACGCGATTATCCCGCGCCGCGTTCTCGGCCGGCAGGCCGAAGGCGTCCCAGCCCATCGGGTGCAGCACGTTGAAGCCCCTGGCGCGCTTGTAGCGCGCCACCACGTCGCCCATCGTGTAGTTGCGCACATGGCCCATATGGATGCGCCCCGACGGATAGGGGAACATCTCGAGCACGTAGTATTTCGGGCGCGGGTCGTCGTTGCGGGTCGAAAAGAGCTTCGCGTCCTCCCAGGCCTTCTGCCATTTCGGTTCGGATGCGCGGGGATCGTAACGTTCGGTTGCCATGACCGCTTTTTCACTTAAAGACATGTGGGAATTCGCCGGGCGGACCTTCACCACGGTTTGCCGGAGGCGTCAACTCCGGAGGGTCAAATGACGGATAGCGTGGCGCGGCTGGCCGCGGTTCGGGCCAATATCGCGAAGGCGGAGCAGGAAGCGGGACGCGAGGCGGGCGCGGTGGCGCTGGTCGCGGTGTCGAAGACCTTCGACGCCGGCGCCATCCGCCCGGTGATCGCCGCCGGCCAGCGCGTGTTCGGCGAGAACCGGGTGCAGGAGGCGCAGGCCAAGTGGCCGGCGCTGAAGCAGGAGACCCCCGGCATCGAACTGCGCCTGATCGGCCCGCTGCAATCCAACAAGGCCCGGGAAGCGGTGGCGCTGTTCGACGTCATCGAGACGGTGGACCGCGACAAGATCGCGGCCGAGCTGGCCAAGGAAATCCGGAAACAAGCCAGGGCGCCGCGCCTCTACGTCCAGGTCAACACCGGGCTGGAGCCGCAGAAGGCGGGCATCGACCCGCGCGAGGCGGCAGCCTTCGTCGCCCGCTGCCGCGACGTCCACGGGCTGGCCGTCGAGGGGCTGATGGCGATCCCGCCGGCCGACGACAACCCGGGGCCGCATTTCGCGCTGCTGGAGAAGCTCGCCCGCGAGGCCGACGTGGAAAGGCTCTCCATGGGCATGTCGGGCGACTACGGGACGGCGGTCCGCTTCGGTGCCACCAGCGTGCGCGTCGGCTCGGCCATCTTCGGCGGCCGCTGAGCCGACCCGGCCATCGGGCCGCGCTCTACCGGGTCAGCGCCAGCCGCTCGAGGTTCTCGACGATCTTCTGGAAGGCGCCGTCGAGTTCCTTGCCGGTCGAGGTGTCGAAATAGTGCTGGATCGCGCCGGTGTCGGGTGAGGCGCAGTCCTTCATCGTATCCTTCGCCTTCTGGTCGGTGAGCTTGAAGCCGATGGTGAAGATCTCGATCCCGGCCTTGCGCATCGCCTTGCACAGATCCGTGGCGGCGTCGCGGGTCGCCTTCTTGCCGGCAGGGATGTAGGCGTCGGCAGCCTTGCTGACATCGGAATAGGACAGGTTGAACTCGCCGTCGGTCATCAGGATCGCGTATTTGCCGACCGATTTGGGATCGACCTTCTCCGGCGCGGCGGAGGCGCCGACCACGTTCGCCCACTTCTCCGACAGCATGTACCAGGCCCACTGGATGCCGATATGGCCGGCCGTGCCGCCATCGGCGACGAAGGAGTCGATCGTCGCGTCGAGCGTGGCCTTGTCCGCGGTCAGCGGCACGAGCTTGGCCGCGGGACAGGCGACGGAGGAACCATATATGCCCATCCCACCCGCGAACTCGGTCAGCAGGAAATCGCGGTTGACCATCGAGGCCGTCGGGCCATGGTCGGTATACTGATAGGTGCCCTTGCGCTCGGTGGCGCAATAGTCCGGGCGCGACCCGCCCACCGCCTTCGGATCGGTGCTCGACGGCGCCTGCTTGCGATCGGCCGATTTCCGCTCGACATACACCGCCTTCTCGGCGATCGACTTGCCGACATTGACCGCGTTGGCATAGGGCACCAGCGCGATGCGGACGCGCGGATTGGCCCCCTTGTTGTAGTTCAGCAGCGCCGCCACGGCGTTCTTCGCCGCCGACTGGAGATCGCCGAGCTTGTCGCTGAAAGCATCCTTCTTCATCGACCCGGTCAGGTCGAGCATCATCGCCACCTCGATCCTCCTGTCGGAGTAGATCGCGGCCGACCGGGTGGTGATCTTCTGCTGGTTGGTGACGCCGAACAACGGGAAGGCGACGTTGACCACGACGCTGGCCTCGGCGGTGACGGTCCTGTCGGTCGTGTTGACGTCGATGGTGTCGAGCGTCAGCAGGTCCGCCTTGGAAAAGGACCGCGTGCCGTTGGCGAACAGGAACGCCTCGACCGAGGAGCGGATCGCGGCCTCTCCCGTGACCTTGCCCGTGGTCAGGTCCCGCGCCGTCGAGGTGACGGCCGAATCGAGCGCGGCCAGGAGGTTGGAGCGCGCGTTGGACACCTGCGCGATGTTGACGCCGAACCCGGCGCCGAGCACCAGCATCGGCACGAACAGCGCCATCATCATCCCGAAATTGCCGCGCCTGTCAGGGGCGAAACGCCGCGCGGCCCGCTCAAGCACCGACTTCATCGCCATCGCCTGTCTCCATATGCAACATGGTTGGCCCATCGATGGGGCAGATGCAGGCCGCGGACCTTTCCACGGCCCGGCACGCCCTCCGGATGCGGCATCCCCGAATTTGCATGATTTTCTCGGGCACAATGGTTGTCGAAGGATGAACGGGCCCGGCGGCAATGGAGCCATGCTGAACAGATGATTTAAAACGGCACGGCGGCAGGGCACATCCGATGTTTCGTTTTGCCGCGATAGGCCCGCGCCATGCCGAGGCGCAGCATCGCGTCGCCGACGTCGGGCTCGCCTTCGGCGGCCACGTCGGCCAGCACGCGCCCGTAATACTTGTCGCCGCCGATATTGCGCACCGTCACCGGCCCGTGGCCCAGAAGCCGGCCGAGCGCGGCGCGCGCCCGCCGGGCGGCGCGCCGCTCGACCTCGCAGCGGCCGCGCATCTCCGGCGCGTCGATGCCGCGGATGCGCACCGAGACCGTGACCGCGTGCCCCGGCCAGACCATGGCTTCGGCGACGAAGGTGTCGCCGTCGATCAGGCGCAGCACCCTCGCCTCCACCGGCCCGGCAACGGTGCCGGACGCCGGGGCCGCGACCGCGACCGCCGACGCGGCGAACAAAAGGCCGGAAACGAGCACGAACGCCGGATGTCTCATAAAAAAGGAATATATTCCTTTTTCATATTCAGGCAAGCCCGCATCGCGCACCCGCCCCGACGCCGGCGGCGGCTGCTACGACGCCGGCGACCGGCTTCAGAAATCGCAGGCGATGCCCTTCACTTCCCAGTCGCCGTAGCGGGCGGGATCGTTGCCGCCGCGCCCGCCCAGTTCCTTCGGCAGCGCCGCTTCATGCGCGAGCGCCTGCGTCCGCCGGGCTTCGGCCTCGGCAAGGGCGCGCTCCGCCGCCGGGGAAAGCGGGCGGCGGGGCGCGGTCACGGGTCGGGTGGTCTCGGTCATCGGCGTTTCCGCTGGAATCGTTGAACTTGCGGCTTTCTCTCCCCATCATATAGACGTTTCGCGCCGGGATCGACCCGGCGCGGCATTCTGGCAGAACGGAGTTCCGGATGAACGTCATCCGCACGGCAATGCTTCTGGCGCTGATGACGGCGCTGTTCATGGGCGTCGGCTACCTGATCGGCGGCGAGAGCGGCATGCTGATCGCCTTCGCCATCGCCGCGGCCATGAACCTGTTCAGCTACTGGAACGGCGACAAGATGGTGCTGCGCATGCACCGCGCCGTCGAGGTCGACGCGCGCAGCGCCCCGGAATTCTACGGCATCGTCGAGGCGCTGGCGGAGCGCGCCGGCCTGCCGATGCCGCGCGTCTATCTGATCGATACGCCGCAGCCCAACGCCTTCGCCACCGGCCGCAACCCGCAGAACGCGGCGGTGGCCGCCACCACCGGCCTGCTGCAACGCCTTTCCCGCGAGGAAGTCGCCGGCGTGATGGCGCATGAGCTCGCCCATGTGCAGAACCGCGACACGCTGACCATGACCATCACCGCGACGCTGGCCGGCGCGATCTCGATGCTCGGCAATTTCGCCTTCTTCATGGGCGGCAGACGCGACAACAACAATCCGCTCGGCGTCATCGGCGTCCTGGCCGCGATCATCGTCGCGCCGCTGGCCGCGATGATCGTGCAGATGGCGATCAGCCGCACCCGCGAATACGCCGCCGACCGGCGCGGCGCGGAAATCTGCGGCCAGCCGCTATGGCTCGCTTCCGCGCTCGGCAAGATCGCCCGCGCCGCGCAGAAGCTGCACAACCCCGACGCCGAGCGCAACCCGGCCACCGCCCATCTGTTCATCGTCAACCCGCTGTCGGGCGAGCGGATGGACAATCTGTTCTCGACCCACCCCAACACGGAAAACCGCATCAATGCGCTCGAGCGCATCGAGCAGGAGTTCCGCAACGGCGGCAACGACGGCGCCGGCAATGGCGCGCGCAACGCGCCGGCCCGGCCGCAGCCCGCGCCGCCGGCACGGCCGCAACGCCCCGCGCCCTCGCCTGAACCCGCCCCAGCCCCGGAAGCCTCCGGCCCGTGGGGCGGCCCCGCCGGCGACCGGACGCCGCAGCCGCCGCGGCAGGAGCCCGAAGCCGGCAATCCCTGGGGCCGCAGCCCCACCGGTCCAAAGAACTCCGGTCCAAAGAACTCCGGCCCGAAAAGCGACCGCTGGTGACGCGCCCGGGGGCAACGCCCGGCCTCGCCGCGCGCAAGACGGCGGCGAAGCTGCTCTCGGCGGTGGTCGACGCCAGGACGCCGCTCGACGGGCTGACCGACCACGACCACGGCCATCCGCAGTTCCGGGCGCTGGAGCCGCGCGACCGGGCGCTGGTCAAGGCGATCCTGACCACGGCGCTGCGCTTCCGCCGCACCATAGCCGCGCTGATCGACGCGCGGCTGGAGCGGCCGCTGCCGGCGAACGCGCATGCGCTGGCGCACATCCTTCATGTCGCGGCGGCGCAGGTCCTGTTCCTCGACGTGCCGGACAGCGCCGCGGTCGACCTTGCCGTCACCCACGCCCGCGAGGACCCGCGAACTGCGCGCTTCGCCGCGCTGGTCAACGCCGTGCTGCGCGAGATCGCCCGGCGCAAGGAGCGCGCCCTGCCGGCCGCGTTGGCCGGGACGGCCGACGCGCCCGACTGGTTCCTCGACAGCCTGCGCGCGACCTACGGCGAGGCTCTGGCGGGCGAGATCCTCGCTGCCCACAGGGTCGAGCCGGCCATCGACCTGACCGTCAAGTCCGACCCGGCGGGCTGGGCGACGCGCCTCGGCGGCATCGTCCTGCCCACCGGCAGCGTGCGGCTCGGGCGCCTGCAAGGGCCGCTGACCGAACTGCCGGGTTTCGCCGAGGGCGAATGGTGGGTGCAGGACGCGGCCGCGGCCCTGCCGGCGCGCCTGCTCGGCGACATCGCCGGCCGCCGCGTCGCCGATCTGTGCGCCGCGCCCGGCGGCAAGACCGCCCAGCTCGCCCTTGCCGGCGCGAAGGTGACGGCGCTGGAGCTGTCGCCCAACCGCGCCAGGCGGCTCAAGGCCAATCTCGAGCGGCTGAAGCTCGACGCCGCGATCGTCAAGGGCGATTTGTTCGACTATGCCCCCGAGGAACCGTTCGACGCCGTGCTGCTCGACGCGCCCTGCTCCTCGACCGGCACGGTGCGCCGCCATCCCGACGTGCCGTGGACCAAGGGCCCGGCCGACGTCGACAAGCTCGCCGGTCTCCAGGCGCGGATGCTTGCCCATGCCGCGACGCTGGTGAAGCCGGGCGGGCGAATCGTATTCTCCAACTGCTCGCTGGAGCACGCCGAGGGCGAGGCGCTGGTCGCCGCCGCCCTTGCCGGCAATCCACAGCTTGTGGCCGACCCGGTCCAGCCGGGCGAATTCCCGTTTCTCGACCCGTTCCTGACCGCGGACGGCTGTGTTCGGACCACGCCGGCCGGGCTGAAGCTGGAAACGGCAGCACTTTCCGGCCTCGACGGCTTCTTCGCGGCGCGGCTCAGGCGGCGGGATTGAGCCCGCCGTCATATTTGCTCCTTCGCACAATCCCTTGACTGGCCTAGATTAATCCTGCCGTTGCAACCCGGGGGGCGATTCGGAGGCAAGATCGACTTGGGCTTTGGACGGTCCGGTTCACTGGAGCTTTGGGCGCTCGTCGCCTCGGCCGCGTGGCGAAGGCTGCGCGGGCGCTTGCGTCTGGGGCCGGTCTATCGCTGGCGCTTCACCGGCCGCACGCCCGAACGCCTTCTGCTGGCGCCGCCCGACCTGCGGCTGGCCGATCCGCAGATCGCCCACGAGATCTACCATTGCCGCTTCCCCTTCGCCGGCTCGCTCGTCGACACGGAAGGCGCGTCGCCGTTCGAGGTCGAGGCGGCCGGCCGGCAATGGCAGGCGGCGCTGCACGGCTTCGGCTGGCTGCGCCACATGGAGGCCGCCGCAACCGACCTCGCCGCGGCCAATGCCCGCGCCCTCGTTTCCGACTGGATCGCGCTCCACGGCCGCAGGATCGGCGGCGACGCATGGGAGGCCGGCACCGCCGCGCGGCGCGTCATCGCCTGGCTCCAGCATTCCGGCATCGTGCTCCAGGGCGCCGACTACCCGTTCTACCGGGCGTTCCTGAAATCTCTGGCGGTCCAGGTCCGCTACCTGCGCGCCGTCGCGCCGGAAATGCCGGACGGCGAGGACCTGATGCGCGCGCGCATCGCGCTGGCCTTCGCCGCGCTGTCGCTGCCGGCGACGCCGGCGGCGCGGCGCAACGCGGCCCGCCAGCTCTCGGCCGAGCTCGACCGGCAGATCCTGCCCGACGGCGGCCACGTCTCGCGCAACCCCGAGGTGGTGCTCGAGCTGCTCGCCGACCTCCTGCCGCTGCGCTACACCTATTCCACCCAGGCCGAGGCCCCGCCCGAGGCGCTGATCGGCGCGGTCGAGCGCATGCTGCCGGCGCTGCGCTTCTTCCGCCATCAGGACGGCACGCTCGCCCGTTTCAACGGCATGGGCGCGACCAGCCACGACCGCATCGCCGCCATCCTGCACCATGACGACACCGCCGGCGCGCCGCTGCTCAACGCGCCGCATTCCGGCTATCAGCGCCTGTCGATGGGCGGCGTCACCGTGCTTGCCGACACCGGCGCGCCGCCGCCGGCGGACCTGTCGCATCAGGCCCAGGCCGGCTGCCTGTCGTTCGAGCTGTCCTCGGGGCGCAGCCATTTCGTGGTCAATTGCGGCGTCGACACCTATGGCGCCGAGGATTTCCGGCCGCTGGCGCGCTCGACCGCGGCCCATTCCACCGCCACCTTGAACGACACCTCCTCGGCGCGCTTCGCCCTGTCGCACCGCCTGGCGGCCGGCCTCGGCGACCTGATCGGCACACCGCTGATCGACGGGCCGCGCCAGGTCGCCTGCCAGCGGCTCGATGCGAGCGGCATCCAGGGCTTCGTCGCCCGCCATGACGGCTATGTCGCCCGCTTCGGCCTCTACCACGAGCGCGAGATGGCGCTGTCGGCCAACGGCGAGGTGCTGGAAGGCACCGACCGCATCTTCCGCAAGGGCGGCGAGGTGGCCCGCCCCGGCAGCGACCATGTCGCGGTCCGCTTCCATCTCCACCCCGACGTGGCGCTGTTCGAGAACAGTCGCCACGGCCTCGTCCTCGCCGGCCCCGACGGCGAGCGCTGGGAATTCGCCTGCGAGGAGCTGGCGCCGCAGATCGAGGATTCGCTGTTCTTCGCCGGCATCGCCGGCCCGCGCCGCAGCCGGCAGATCGTCTTTTCGTACCGCGCCTCCGAGCACCCGGAGATCCACTGGCGATTCCTGCGCCTGTAATCGCGGTGGCCGCCGGACAGACATTTGCATCGGCCTCCCGCTGTGCTAGGCCGCGCCGAAATCCTTTCCCCTTCCGATCCCGAACGGAGCCCCGCGCCATGGCCGTCGCCTCGAAGAACATTCCAGCCCCCGATCTGGTCAGGGCGCGCCGCGCGCTCATCTCCGTCTCCGACAAGACCGGGCTGGTCGAGCTGGCCCGCGCGCTCGACGCAGCCGGCGTCGAGCTGGTCTCAACCGGCGGCACGGCCAAAGCCATCGCCGCGGCGGGCATCGCGGTCAGGGACGTCTCCGACCTGACCGGCTTTCCCGAGATCATGGACGGTCGCGTCAAGACGCTGCATCCCAACGTGCATGGCGGCCTGCTCGCCATCCGTGACGACGCCGACCACGCCGCGGCGATGGCGACCCACGGCATCGCCGCCATCGACATCGCAATCATCAACCTCTACCCGTTCGAGGAGGTGCGCGCCGCCGGCGGCGACTATGCTTCCGTCGTCGAGAACATCGACATCGGCGGCCCGGCCATGGTCCGCGCCTCGGCCAAGAACCACGCCTATGTCGCGGTCGTCACCGACCCGGCCGACTACGATCGCCTGATCGAGACGCTGGCCGGCAACGGTGGCGCCACGCCCTACCGCTTCCGCCAGGAGCTGGCGGCCAAGGCCTATGCCCGCACCGCCGCCTATGACGCTGCCATTTCCGGCTGGTTCGCGGATGCCCTTTCCATCGGGGACCCGACCTGGCGCGCCTTCGGCGGCAAGCTGGAGACGGTGATGCGCTATGGCGAGAACCCGCACCAGAAGGCCGGCTTCTACGTCAGCGGCGATCGCCGGCCGGGCGTCGCCAGCGCCCGCCAGCTCCAGGGCAAGCAGCTCTCGTACAACAACGTCAACGACACCGACGCCGCCTTCGAGCTGGTGGCCGAGTTCGACCCCGCCCGCACCGCGGCCGTGGCCATCATCAAGCACGCCAATCCGTGCGGCGTCGCCGAAGGCGCGTCGCTGAAGGAGGCCTACCTTTCCGCGCTGGCCTGCGACCCGGTCTCGGCCTTCGGCGGCATCGTGGCATTGAACCGCCTGCTCGACGCCGAGGCGGCCGAAGAGATCGTGAAAACCTTCACCGAGGTCATCATCGCCCCCGAAGCCTCGCCCGAGGCGGCGGAAATCGTCGCCGCCAGGAAGAATCTGCGCCTCCTCGTCACCGGCGGCCTGCCCGACCCGCGCGCGGCCGGCATGACGGTCAAGTCGGTCGCCGGCGGCCTCCTGGTGCAGTCGCGCGACAACGCCGTGGTCGACGACCTCGATCTCAAGGTGGTGACGAAGCGCGCGCCGGGCGAGGCCGAGATGGCCGACCTCCGCTTCGCCTTCCGCGTCGCCAAGCATGTCAAGTCGAACGCCATCGTCTATGCCAGGGACCGCGCCACGGTCGGCATCGGCGCCGGCCAGATGAGCCGGGTCGATTCCTCGCGCATCGCCGCGCGCAAGGCGCTCGACGCGGCCGAGGGCGCGGGATGGCCGGAGCCGCGCACCAAGGGCTCGGTCGTGGCGTCGGACGCCTTCTTCCCCTTCGCCGACGGCCTGCTGGCGGCGGTCGAGGCGGGCGCCACGGCGGTGATCCAGCCGGGCGGCTCGATGCGCGACGACGAGGTGATCGCCGCCGCCGACGAGCACGGCATCGCCATGGTCTTCACCGGCGTGCGCCACTTCCGTCACTGACGGCGGCGAGAGCGAGGCGGCGGGGTCAGCCGGCGGCCGCCTCTGCGTAATATCGCGTCTTGACCAGCGGCAGCAGCGCGAGCCCGATCGCGAACAGCACGACGATCGGCGTCACGCCGAGCCGCTGCGCCTCCTGCGCCGAAAAGCCGAACACCTCCCGTGCGAAGAAGGCGGTGGCGAAGGCGATCGCCAGCGGGCCGATGAAGGTCGTGGCCTTGCCCGAGAGCGCATAGAGGCCGAACGCCTCCGTCACCCGGTCGCGGTCGACCTGGTCGACCAGCAGCGTGCGCGAGGCCGCCTGGATCGAGCCCCCGGCCGAGCCGATCAGCGCGCCCGCGGCATAGAACACGATGTCGGGCAGGTTGCTCGCCCCGCCTTCCGCCGCCACCGTCATGAACAGCACCTGCGTCTGCGTGGTCGAGATGACGAGCACGCAGCAGAAGATCAGGATCAGGATCGACCACGTCACCACCGCCTTCGGCCCGTAGCGCTGGTCGGCGCGGCCGCCCACCCATGCGCCGACCGCGCCGGTGATGTTGGCGAGGATGCCGAAGATGCCGATCTGGATGATCGACCAGCCGAGCACGCCCGCCGCGTAGATGCCGCCGAAGGCATAGAGCGCGTTCAACGCATCGCGATAGAACATCGACGACATCAGGAAGCCGAAATAGCTCCTCTCGCCGGGCAGGCGGCGCAGCGTCGCCATTAGGTTGTCGAGGCCGCGCCGGATCGCGCCCGCGCGCGCCGGCTTGCGCGCAACGTCGGGCGTGAACAGGAACATCGGCAGCACGAACACCACGTACCAGATCGCGGTCAGCGGGCCGGAGGCGCGGTCGCCCTCGCGTGACAGCGGGTCGAGGCCGAGGATCGGCTCGAAGCCGAGCATGGTGCGCCCGGTCTCCGGCGAGGCCGACATGAAGCCGAGCACCAGCACCAGCGAGATCAGCCCGCCGACATAGCCCAGCCCCCAGGCCGAGCCCGACAGGCGGCCGAGCTCGGCGCGCGGCACGAGGTCGGGCATCATCGCGTTGTTGAAGACGGCGGCGAACTCCATGCCGAACACGGCGAGCGCGATGGCGATCAGCACGAAGGTCAGGTCGCTCATGCCGGGCGTGGCGTACCACAGCAGCCAGCAGCCGATGACGCCGATGACCGAGAAGGCCAGGACCCACGGCTTGCGCGGGCCGGATTCGTCGGCGATGGCGCCGAGCAGCGGCGACGACAGGGCGATCAGCAGCCCGCCGATGCCGGTGGCGTAGCCCCACAATTCCTGGCCGCGCGCGGCGTCGGGCGCGACGGCGGCGGCGAAATAGGGCGCGAAGACGAAGGTGATGACGAGGGTGTGGAACGGCTGCTGCGCCCAGTCGAACAGCATCCATCCCCAGATGCCGCGCCGGGAAACCGGCCGGGCGGCCGCGCCTTCGCTCTCGTCGTCCATTGCCTGCCCTTTCCCTTGCGCGGCTCTCTCGCGGAGGCAGCCGCGACGGTTTCAGCCCAGATCGGTCATCAGCCCGGCGGCGACGGTCAGGCGCGAGACGGTCAGGTCGCCGCCCTCGGTCAGCGCCTGCAACCGTTCGCGCGTGCGCGCGGCGCGCGTGCCGCCCGCCTCCAGCCATGCCGCGACCGGCTCCCTCGCCCCTTCATGCCGGGTGAGCGCAGCGGCCGCGATGCCGCGCCGCGCCGCGCCGATGGTCTCCAGCGCCCGCGACAGAGCCAGCCCGTCATAATAGTCGGTCGGCGCCAGCGTGCGCGCCGCCTCGTTGATGCGGCCGATTCGGAACGCCTTGGTGACGGCGAAGAAGGCGGCCGCCGCCTTAACGAGGTCGCCGCCGGTGTCCGCCGCGATCCGCATCATGTCGGGGATCGATTCCGCGACCCACAGCATCGCGATCCTGCGCGCCAGCGCCTCCGGCGTACCCGCCTTCGACAGCTCCTGCGCGCGCTCCTCGACGCGGGCCGCGACGAAGGCCGGCAGCATCGCGCCCAGCCGCCCGTCCAGCGCCTTGCGCGCGGCGCGCAGCGCGGCGATGCGGCCGCCGAGCGGCGCGGCTGCATCGTCGTTCTTGAGCAGCCACGCGGTCGCGGTATGCACCAGCCGCCCGACCAGCTGGTAGAGCTCGAGCTGGACGTCGCCGTCGATCCGGGCGTCGAGCGCGTCGATCTCGCGGTAGAGCGCCGGCAGATCGAAGCCGTCGCGCACCACCGCATAGGCCGCCACCGCCTCCGCCGCCGAATGGCCGGTCAGGTCCTGCATCCGGGCGATGAAGGTCGGCCCGCCGCGATTGACCGCGTCGTTGGCGAGCTGGGTGGCGATGACCTCGCGCCTGAGCCGGTGGCTTCCGATCTCCGCCGCATAGGTCTTCGCCATCTTCGCCGGGAAATAGGCGAACAGGTCGGCCTCGAAATGCGGATCGTCGGTCAGCGGCGTGTCGACGATGTCGTCGAACAGCGTCAGCTTGGCATAGGCGAGCAGCACGCCGAGCTCGGGCCGCGTCAGCGGCTCGCCGCGGAGCTGGCGCTCGGCCATGGCCGCGCTTCCCGGCAGCGCCTCGACCGCGCGGTCGAGCAGGCCGCGGGCCTCCAGCCCCTGCATGAACCGCTCCTGGTGGGCGAGGTCGGCCATGCCGCGCCGCCGCGCCAGCGACAGCGCCAGCGTCTGCTCGTAATTGTTGGCGAGCACCAGGGCCGCCACCTCGTCGGTCATCCGGGCGAGCAGCCTGTCGCGGGCGGGCCGCGCCAGCCGGCCGCCGCGCATCGCCGCCGCCAGCGCGATCTTGATGTTGACCTCGACGTCGGAGGAATTGACGCCGGCCGAATTGTCGATGGCGTCGGAATTGCCGCGCCCGCCGGCAAGGCCGTATTCGATCCGCGCCCGCTGGGTCATGCCGAGATTGGCGCCCTCGCCGACGACCCTGGCGCGGATTTCGGCCCCGGTGATGCGGATGGCGTCGTTGGCGCGGTCGCCGGCGTCGGCGTTGGTCTCGGCCGATCCGCGCACATAGGTGCCGATGCCGCCGAACCACAGCAGATCGACCGGCGCCTTGAGGATGGCGTTCATGATCTCGGTCGGCGAGGCCGCCGTCTTCTTCAGGCCGACGGCTTCGGCCGCCTGCGGCGTCAGCGCCACCGTCTTGGCCGCGCGCGAGATCACCATGCCCCCTTCGGAGAGCTTCGCCCGGTCATAATCCTGCCAGGAGAGCTGCGGGTTCTCGAACAGCCGCCTGCGCTCGGCGAAGGAAGCGGCCGCGTCCGGGGCGGGGTCGATGAAGATGTCGCGATGGTCGAAGGCGGCGACCAGCCGGGCGAAGGGCGAGCGCAGCATGCCGTTGCCGAACACGTCGCCCGACATGTCGCCGACGCCGACGACCGTAAACGGCTCGTTCTGGATGTCGCGGTTCATCTCGCGGAAGTGGCGCTTGACCGCCTCCCAGGCGCCGCGCGCGGTGATGCCCATCTTCTTGTGGTCGTAGCCGGCCGAGCCGCCGGAGGCGAAGGCGTCGTCGAGCCAGAAGCCGTGGCCCTGGCTGATGCCATTGGCCGTGTCGGAAAAGGTCGCCGTGCCCTTGTCGGCGGCGACGACGAAATAGGGATCGTCGGTGTCATGCCGCACCACGCCCTCCGGCGGCGCCACCGCGTCGCCGTCGAGGTTGTCGGTGAGCGAAAGCAGGCTGGAGATGAAGTTGACATAGGCCGCGCGGCCGGCGGCAAAGGTCTCGGCGCGGCTGCCGCCCGCCGGCAGCAGGCGCGGGTAGAACCCGCCCTTGGCCCCGACCGGCACGATGACCGCGTTCTTGACCTGCTGCGCCTTGACCAGCCCGAGCACCTCGGTGCGGTAGTCCTGCGCCCGGTCCGACCAGCGCAGGCCGCCGCGCGCCACCGGGCCGAAGCGCAGATGGACGCCCTCGACCTCCGGCCCGTAGACGAAGATCTCACGCCATGGCCGCGGCTGGGGCAGGCCGTCGATCGCGCGCGAATCGAGCTTGATCGCCAGCGAGCGCGGGCCTTCAGTCGCGGGCGCGTAGTAATTCGTCCGCAGGCTCGATTCGATCAGGTTGCGGTAGCGGCGCAGGATGGTGTCGTCGTCGAGATTGGGCACGCCCTCCAGCGCGTCGTCGATGGCGGCGCCGAGATGCTTCGCCGTCACCGCCCGGTCCTCGGCGAAGGCCGGATCGAACCGGGCGGCGAACAGCGAGAACAGGGCGCGGGCGATGTCCGGATAGCGGTTCAGCGCCGCCGCGATGAAGCCCTGGCTCTGGGCGATGCCGGCCTGCTGGAGGTAGCGGCCATAGGCGCGCAGAAGCTGGATCTCGCCGGCATGAAGCGCCGCGCTCTGGACCAGCGCGGCATAGGCGTCGTTGTCGGTCTCGCCGCGCCAGATCGACAGGAACACCTCGTCGAGCAGCGCCCCGCCGTCGGCGAGGTCGATGGCGCGGCCGCCGGCGCGGGCGAGCTCCATGTCGTGGATGAACACCGGCGCCGCGCCCCCGTCGCCCTCCCCGCCCGGAATCTCGCCCGGGATCTCGAACGTGCGCTCGCTGATGACGCGGAAACCCATGTTTTCGAGCAGCGGCACCCGCCGCGACAGGCCGACCGGCGCGCCGTGATGGTAGATCTTGAGCGAGGCGCGGTCCTCGCCGTCGCCCTCGGCGCGGTAGAAGTCGATGGCGATGGGATCGGCGGCCGAAAGCCGGGCAACCTGCCCCGCGTCCTGAAGCGCGGTCTCCGGCGCGAACGAGTTGCGGTAGCTCTGCGGCAGCCGGTTGGCGAGCGCGACCAGCCCGCTCCCGGCGCCGGAATCGGCGGCCGCGTCGGTCAGCGCATCCTCCCAGGTGCGGACGATCGCCCGCACGCCGGCCTCCAGCGCCGACGGCTCCACCTTCGGCGTCTTGCCGCCGGAGCGGCCGATGATGAAATGGATGCGCGCCAGTCCGCCCTCGGGGAAGCTGGGATAATAGGCCGACAGGCGGCCGTCGAAGGCCGTCTTCAGGAACGCGCCGATCCGTTCGCGGACATTCGAATCGTAACGGTCGCGCGGTACGAACACGAGGACGGAGACGAAGCGGTCGAACTGGTCGACCCGGAACAGCACGCGCACGCGTGGCCGCTCGCCCAGCGCCAGGATCGCCTCGGCATGCCGGCGCAGCATCGGAACGCTGATCTGGAACAGCTCGTCGCGCGGGAAGGATTCCAGCACGCTGATCAGCGCCTTGCCGGAATGGTCGTGCGCGTCGAAGCCCGATTTCGCGATCACCGCCCCGGCCTTGGAGCGCAGATAGGGCACGTCCATCACCGAGCCGGTATAGGCGGTGGAGGTGAACAGGCCGACGATGCGCAGTTCGCCCGCGAGCTTGCCCCTGGCGTCGAACACCTTGACCCCGACATAGTCGAGATAGGCGCGGCGATGCACCACCGACTGGGCGTTGGCCTTGGTGACGATCAGCGGTTCCGGCCCGTGCAGGAAGGCGCGGATCTCGGGCGTGGTGGTCACGGTTTCGGTGCCGCGCCGCAGGACCAGCACGTTGGCGTCGGCGAGGATGCCGAGGCCCGCCTCCTTCGACACTTCGAGCCTGCCGGTCTTCTCGCCGCCGACATATCTGAACTCGCGCATGCCGAGGAAGGTGAAATTGTCGTCGCGCAGCCATTCGAGGAAGGCGACCGCCTCCGCCACCTCGGCGCGGTCGAGCGGCACGGTCTCCTGACGGAAACCATCGATCGCCCGGTCGATGCGGGCGAGCATCGGCTTCCAGTCGCCGACGGCGGCCCGCACCTGGCCGATGATGTAGGCGAGCTTTTCCTTCAGCGCCGCGGCGGCCTCCTCGCCGAGGCGGGGAACATGGACATGGATCAGGCTGACGCGCTCAACGGCCGCGTCCGGCTTGCCGGGAAGCGCCTCGCCGGCGAACGCGGCCGCGCCCGCCTCGTCGCGCGCGACCAGGATCACCGGGTGCAGCACCAGAAGCGGCTCGCCGGCGCTGTCGGCGATCTCGCCGAGGAGCGAGTCGAACAGGAACGGCATGTTGTCGTTGACGATGGTGATGGCGCTGACCGGCCGGCCCTGGCGCTGGAGCGCCGGGTCGCCGTCGATGGCGATCACGCCGGCGCCGCGCCGGTGGCGGGCGAGCGCCGCCGCGGCGAGGCCCGCCGCATGCGACAGCACCGCCTCGTCATAGAAGGCGAGGTCTTCGGCGGAAGCGCGTGATTTCAGGAATTGCGTGAATTTTTCCGGTTCGGCCGCATCCGCGGCCGCTGTCGCAGGCTTTCTTGCCCCCGCCATGGCGATTTCCTGTCCCGTCCGTTGTTATTTGCCGTTATCGTAACAGACAAAAGGCGTTTGGCGAGCGTTCACGTGCCTTGTACCAACAAACATATGACAAGGAGATAAAGCCATGGAACACCGGATCACCGCCCTCGACCTCAAACCCGCGGACGACCTCTCGGACGCGACCAAGGCCTATTTCGCCAAATGCGAGGAGAAGCTCGGCATGGTGCCGAACGTGCTGCTCGCCTATGCCTTCGACGAGAAGAAGCTGCGCGCCTTCTCCGACATGTACAACGACCTGATGCTGGGCGATTCCGGCCTGTCCAAGCTGGAGCGCGAGATGATCGCCGTCGCGGTGTCGTCGGTCAACAAATGCTACTACTGCCTGACCGCGCACGGCGCGGCCGTGCGCCAGCTTTCGGGCAACCCGGCGCTCGGCGAGCAGCTCGTGATGAACTACCGCGCGGCCGCGCTGTCCCACCGGCAGAAGGCGATGCTCGACTTCGCGGTCAAGCTGACCGAGCGCCCCGACACCATCGAGGAGCGCGACCGCGAGGCGCTGCGCGAGACGGGCTTCACCGACCGCGACATCTGGGACATCGCCGCCGCCGCCTCGTTCTACAACATGTCGAACCGCATGGCCGCCGCCGTCGACATGCGGCCCAATCCGCAATACCACGCCACGGCGCGCTGACAGGAGCGCGCCGAGAGAGGCACCGGCGCGCCCCGGGCGCGCCTCAGCGCGACGAAATCGCCAGCCTCAGGCCGAGCAGCGCGAAGGCGGCGGCGAAGGTGCGGCGCAGCCATGCCATGGCGACACGGCTCGACAGGACACGTCCGCGCACCTGCACGGCCAGCAGCCCGTAGATCACGAAGACCGCGAAGGTCATCGCCATGAAGACGAGGCCGAGCCGGATCATCGTCGCGGTCGGGCTCGGAGCGTCGAGCGGCACGAATTGCGGCAGGAAGGCGAGGAAGAAGATCGACAGCTTCGGGTTGAGGATATTGATGAGCACACCGCGCCGCACGATCGCCGCATGCGGCAGCTTGTCGTTCCGCGGCTCGGCGTCGAGCAGGCCGTTCTCCTTCAGCGTGCCCCATGCCATCCAGAGCAGATAGGCGACGCCGGCGAACTTGACGAGCTGGAACAGCACCGCGCTGGTGTGCATGAGCGCGGCAAGGCCGAGGATGGCGGCCACCATATGCGGCACGATGCCGAGCGTGCAGCCGAGGGCCGCCGACACCGATGCCGCGCCCCCACGCCCGAGCGCCACCGCAAGCGTGTAGATTACCCCGGTGCCGGGCGAGGCGAGGACGACCAGCGCGGTGAGCAGAAATGCGGGGTCCATGGGCGTCCTCCTCCAGAGGCCCCCTATCGTCCCGCCACTATCGCCGCTGTCAATCCGGCGTCGCCGTCCCCATCAGAGATAGCGGCCGTTGCGCTGGAGGACCTCGATCTCGTAGCCATCGGGATCGGCGATGAAGAAGAAGCGGGCGACGACCTCGCCGCCGGGCGCGAAGTCGACCAGCTTGCGTGGGCCGAGGCCGGCGGCGACCATCCGCGCATGCTCGGCATCGACGTCCTCGACCGAGACCGCGAGGTGGCCGTAGCCGTCGCCGCGATCGTATGGTTCGACGCGCCCCTTGTTGATCGTCAGTTCCAGTTCGAAGCCGGTCTCGGCGTTCGCCAGATAGACCAGCGTGAAGGTCTCGAAATCCAGCCGCTGCGCCACCTTCAGCCCGAACGCCCGATCATAGAAAGCCAGCGAGCGCGCCTCGTCGAGAACGCGGATCATCGAATGGATCATCTTGGCCATCGGCGACTCCTTTGCCTGATATGGAAACGGCGACCCTGACGGCCGCCGTTCAATTCTTCAACTCCGGCCGATAGGCCGAGCCCGCGGGCGAGACTCAGGCCGCGCCGGCGATGCGGCTCTTTTCGAAGCGCTTGCGCTCGTGGGTGTCGAGGTAGAGCTTGCGCAGGCGGATCGACTTCGGCGTCACCTCGACCAGCTCGTCGTCCTGGATCCAGGCCAGCGCCCGCTCCAGCGTCATGCGGATCGGCGGGGTCAGCTTGACCGCCTCGTCCTTGCCGGCGGCGCGGATGTTGGTCAGCTTCTTGCCCTTGAGCACGTTGACCTCGAGGTCGTTGTCGCGGGAATGGATGCCGATGATCATGCCGGCATAGACCTTGACGCCCGGGTCGATGACCATCGGGCCGCGATCCTCGAGGTTCCACAGGGCATAGGCCACGGCCTCGCCCTGCTCGTTGGAGATCAGCACGCCGTTGACGCGGCCGGGCAGCTCGCCCTTGTAGGGCTGGTATTCGTGGAACAGCCGGTTCATCACCGCCGTGCCCCGCGTGTCGGTCAGAAGCTCAGACTGGTAGCCGATCAGGCCGCGCGTCGGCGCGTGGAAGACCAGGCGCTGGCGGTCGCCGCCGGACGGGCGCAGCTCGACCATCTCGGCCTTGCGCTCGCTCATCTTCTGGACGACGATACCGGCGTGCTCCTCGTCGACGTCGATCACGACCTCCTCGACCGGCTCGAGAAGCTGGCCGTCATCGCCCTTCTGCATGACGACGCGCGGCCGCGACACGGCAAGCTCGAAGCCCTCGCGGCGCATGGTCTCGATCAGCACCGAGAGCTGGAGCTCGCCGCGGCCCGAGACGTAGAACGAATCCCTGTCCGGCGATTCCTCGATCTTCAGCGCGACGCTGCCTTCGGCTTCCTTCAGCAGCCGGTCGCGGATGACCCGGCTCGTCACCTTGTCGCCTTCCGTGCCGGCGAGCGGCGAGTCGTTGACCAGGAACGACATGGTGACCGTCGGCGGGTCGATCGGCTGCGCCTGCATCGGCTCGGTCACGGCCGGATCGCAGAACGTGTCGGCGACGGTGCCCTTGGAAAGGCCCGCGATGGCGACGATGTCGCCGGCCTGCGCTTCCTCGATCGGCTGGCGCTCGATGCCGCGGAAGGCGAGGATCTTCGAGACGCGGCCGGTCTCCAGCACGGTGCCGTCCTGATGAAGGACCTTGACCGCCTGGTTGGGCTTCAAGCTACCGCTCTCGATGCGGCCGGTGATGATGCGGCCGAGGAACGGGTTGGCCTCGAGGATGGTGCCGATCATGCGGAACGGGCCGTCGCCGACCCTGGGCTCCGGCACATGGCGCAGCACGAGGTCGAACAGGGGCGCGAGGCCGGTCTCCTTCGGCCCGTCCGGGCTTTCGGCCATCCAGCCGTCGCGGCCCGAGCCGTAGAGGATCGGGAAATCGAGCTGCTCGTCGGTGGCGTCGAGCGCCGCGAACAGGTCGAACACCTCGTTGATGACCTCGACGTGGCGCGCGTCCGGCCGGTCGATCTTGTTGATCGCGACGATGGGCCTCAGCCCCACCTTCAGCGCCTTGCCGACCACGAACTTGGTCTGCGGCATCGGCCCCTCGGCGGCGTCGACCAGCACGATGACGCCGTCGACCATGTTCAGGATGCGCTCGACCTCGCCGCCGAAATCGGCGTGGCCCGGCGTGTCGACGATGTTGATGCGCGTGTCCTTCCACTCCACCGAGGTGGCCTTGGCGAGGATGGTGATGCCGCGCTCCTTCTCGATGTCGCCGGAATCCATGACGCGTTCGGCGACGCGCTGGTTGTCGCGGACCGAGCCGGACTGCTTCAGGAGCGCATCGACGAGCGTGGTCTTTCCATGGTCGACATGCGCGATGATCGCGATGTTGCGGAGCTTCATTGGGGTCTCTGGGGTTCGGCCGCGCGAAGGGGCGCCGGCTCTTTCGGGATGGGCCTCATACAGCTTTTTTCGCAATTGCGAAAGGGGTGCGGGCAAAAAGCCTCGCGGAAGGCTCCTCCGGACGCCGCTTGGCGATCCCTGACAGCCTTTGGCGGCGCCGTTTCTTGGAACCTCGTTAACCTTTGCGCGTTACGCTCGGCACCGCAAAGAGGCTTCCCATGACGCTTTCGACCCGCACGATCATGCTCGCAGCCGCCGCCGCGCTCGTCGCGGCAGCGCCGGCCATGTCGTCCGCGCCTTCCCCCGCGAAGGCCGTGGCCGACGAAGCCTGGCGTCCGGGCACGGACGGCGTCGACGTGGCGGCGATCACCGGGCCGAAGGGCTCGGCTTCCGGCAGGGTGCCGGCCTGCGCCGACCCCGCCCGCCGCGGCGACCTCCGCCCCTGCTGATTTCGCCTCAGGCCAGCCCGCGCTTTTCCATCATCGCCCGCGGCGACGGCATCTTGCCGCGGAACGCGCGATACAGCTCTTCCGGATCGCGCGTGCCGCCGGCGGCATAGATATGGGCGCGCAGCTTTGCCGCCAATGCCGGATCGAACGGATCGCCCGTCTCCTCGAAGGCGGAAAAGGCGTCTGCGTCGAGCACTTCCGACCACATGTAGGAATAGTAGCCGGCCGAATAGCCGTCGCCGGAAAAGACGTGCAGGAAATGCGGCGTCGCGTGGCGCATCGCGATCTCGTCCGGCATGCCGAGCGCTTGGAGCGTTTCCGCCTCGAAGGCGAGCGGATCGGCCGGAGCCTCGGGGCGGGCATGATAGGCCATGTCGACCAGCGCCGAGGCCGCGAACTCGACCGTGGCGAAGCCGGCGTCGAAATTGCGCGCCGCGAGCATCTTCTCGACCAGCGCCGCCGGCATGGCTTGCCCGGTCTCGTGATGCAGGGCGTGCCTTGCCAGGATCGCCGGCACGGTCAGCCAGTGCTCGTAGAGCTGCGACGGCAGCTCGACGAAATCGCGCGACACGGCCGTGCCCGAGACCGAGGGCCAGCGCGCCTCGGAAAGCATGCCGTGCAGCGCGTGACCGAACTCGTGGAACAGGGTGCGCGCCTCGTCCATCGACAGGAGCGCCGGCTGTCCCTTCGCCGGCCTGGCGAAGTTCATGACGTTGTAGATGATCGGGGTGGCGCCGGCGCCCAGCCCGTGGCCGATGCGCAGCGCGCTCATCCAGGCGCCGGAACGCTTGGACGGCCGGTTGAAATAGTCGGCGACGAACACGGCCCGGTGCGAGCCGTCGGCGTTCTTCACCTCGAACACCCGCGCGTCCTCGTGCCAGGCGGCGACGCCCTTCTTCTCCTCGAAGGCGAGCCCGAACAGCCGGCCGGCAACGTCGAAGCATGCGTCAATGACGCGGTCGAGCGCGAGAAAGGGCTTGAGCTCCGCCTCGTCGAAATCGTATTTCGCGGCGCGCAGCTTCTCCTGCCAGTAGCGCCAGTCCGCGGCGGCGAGCGGCGCGTTGTCGCCGGCCTGCGTCGCGAGCCGGCGCAGTTCCTCGCGGTCGGCCTCGGCCCTGGCCCGCGCCTTGTCCCAGACGGGTTCGAGCAGCGCCGCGACGGCGGCCGGCGTCTTGGCCATGGTGTCGTCGAGCTTCAGCGCCGCGTAGCTCGCATAGCCGAGCAGCCGCGCCTTTTCCGCGCGCAGCGCCAGCGTCTCCCCGACCACCGCGCCATTGTCGGTCTCGCCGCCGTTTTGCCCGCGCCGGGTGAAGGCGCGATGCACCTTCTCGCGCAGGTCGCGGCGGGCGGAGAACGACAGGAACGGCTCGGCGATGGAGCGCGACAGCGTCACCGCGTAGCGCCCGGCATGCCCTCGCGCCGCCGCCGCTTCCGCCATCGCCCCGGTCAAGAAATCCGGCAGGCCGGCGAGGTCGTCGCCCGCGTCGAGGAAGAGCGCCCAGTCGGCCTCGTCGGCGAGCACGTTCTGGCCGAACCGCGCGCCGAGCGAGGCCAGCCGCTCGTTGATTTCGGCCAGCCGCTTCTTGTCGTCCGGCCCGAGCCTGGCGCCGGCCTTGACGAAGCGCTTCCAGGTCTTTTCCAGCACCCGCGCCGCCTCGGCGTCGAGCGCAAGCGCCGCGCGCCCCTGATAGAGCGCATCGATGCGCGCAAACAGGCCCGCATTCATGTGGATCGCGGAAAAGTGGCGCGACATCTTCGGCGCGATCTCGCGCTCCAGCGCCTGGATGTCCTTGTTGGTGTGCGCGCCGGCGCGGCACCAGAAGATCGCCGACACCCTGTCCAGCGCCTCGCCGGCAAGCTCCAGCGCTTCGAGCGTGTTTTCCATCGTCGGCGCTTGCGGATCGGCGGCGATTGCCGCGATCTCGGCCGCGTGCGCCGCGAGCGCGGCATCGAAGACCGGGCCGAAATCGCCGTCCGCGATGGCGGGAAAGTCCGGCAGGCCGAGCGGCCCGGTCCAGCGCGTCAGCGGATGGCGGGCGAGATCGGGCGCGGCAGCTTGCATGGCGGAAGACTCCGGAAAAGGTCGTGAAGGGACGGCGGGCGCGGACACGTCCTGGGCTGCGCCGCGCGGCGGGGACAGGTCCGATTTAGGCACGCGACGGCCGAAGCGCAACGGCTGGCGGCCGCGATGGCGCGCGCCGCGTCGCCGTTCCCGCCCCACCTCCCCCGCCCTTCTCTCCCACCCTCGGGGCATGGTTGACGCGCCGCAGCCGATTTTATAAGGAAGCTAGATAATAAGGTTTCCTTACAAAATGCCGCCCCACTACAATCCCGACACGATCGGCTTTCTCATCGTCGATGTCTCGCGCCTGCTGCGCGCCGAGTTCGACCGCCGCACCGGCGCCGCCGGCCTCGGCCTGACCCCGGCCGAGGCGCGCACGCTCTCCCATGTCGCGCGCGTCGGCCCGACGCGGCAGGCCACCCTGGCCGAGCACATGGGCATCGAGGCGATGACGCTGAGCGCATGCCTCGACCGGCTGGAAGCGCAGGGCTACGTCCGGCGCGTGCCCGACCCCTCCGACCGCCGCGCCAAGCTGGTCGACACCACCGACGCCGCCAACCCGGCCCTCGACAAGATATTCGCCGTCAGCGCGGCGGTCCGCGCCAACATGACCGACGGCCTCGGCGCCGGGAAGGTCGAGGAATTCCGGCAATCGCTGATCGCGATCCGCGCCAACCTCCTCGCCATGCGCCCCGACTGCGCCAAGAGAACGGCCGCGCAATGAACCGCCATTCCCCTCGGCAGGCAGCGGCCGCGCCGGTGATGAGCGAGCGCCGGGTCAGCCTGATCGGCGCGCTGCTGGTCGCCATCGGCCCGGTGTCGATGGCGCTGTTCACGCCGGCCATGCCGCAGATCACCCACGACTTCGCCACCACCGAATCGATGGTGAAGATGACGGTGTCGCTCTATTTCGCCGGCTTCGCGCTGGCCCAGCTCGTCTGCGGCCCGCTGTCGGACGGCTTCGGACGCAAGCCGGTGATCATGGCGTTCATGGCCATCTATCTCGTCGCCAGCGTCATCGCGCTGGTCTCGCCCAACATCGAGATGCTGATCGCCGCCCGCTTCCTGCAAGGGATCGGCGGGTCCGTGGGCGTCGCCATCGCCCGCGCCGTGGTGCGCGATCTCTATGTCGGCGAGACCTCGTCCCGGATCATGAACCTGATCGGCCTGATCCTCGGCATCGGCCCCGCCTTCGCCCCGACGCTGGGCGGCATCACCATGGAGCTGTTCGGCTGGCACGCGATCTTCGTGCTGATGGTGGCGTTCGGCGTGGCCGTGATGCTGATCTGCCGCTACGCGCTGAAGGAGACGGTGGCGCGCGACCTGTCGCGCATCCGCCCGCGCGCGCTCGCCGCCTCCTATGGCAGGCTGTTCTCCAGCGGCTACTTCATGGCCTGCGGCCTGGTCATGGCCGGCGGCATCGGCGCCTTCTACACGCTCGCCGTGGTCATGCCCTTCATCATGATGAACCGGATCGGCCTTTCGCCCACCGCCTTCGGCTTCAGCATGCTGATGCAGTCGGGCGCGTTCTTCGCCGGCTCGCTGACCGTGCGCCAGACCATCCGCCGCTTCGGCGCCTACCGCCTCCTGCCCTTCGGCGTCGCCATCGTCGTCGCCGGCAGCCTGGCGCTTGCCGTGCTGCTGCGCGTCCACGAGCCGACCTTCGCCTTCGTCATGATCCCGGTCATGCTCTACGCCTATGGCGGCGCCTTCATCATGCCGGCGATGTCGACGGCCTCGCTGGCGCCGTTCCCGCACATGGCGGGCGCGGCCGGCGCGCTCGCCGGCTTCCTGCAAATGGGCGGCGGTCTGGTCGGCGGGCTGCTCGCCAGCCTGTTCGACGACCCCGTGACCGCGCTCGCCACGGTGGTGCCGGGCCTCGGGCTGATAACGCTCTTGTCATGGCTGTGGTGGCGCAGCCTGCCGGAACCCGCCATGGCCGGCACGGTCGTCGCGCCGCGGCAGGAGCCGCCATCGGCATAGCTCCGGCATAGCCGGGCGAACCCGGCCTCAGCCGTCCGTTTCGGGGCGGCGGAAGTCGCCGGTCGCCGGGTCCATCACCCACAGCTCGCCGGTCGAGATGTCGAACCAGGCGCCGTGCAGCGCCAGCTTGCCCTTGCCCTCGAGGACGTTGATGCAGGGGAAGCTGCGCAGGTTGGCGAGCGAATAGCGGATCGAGATCCGCTCCAGCGCAGTCTGGCGCTCGGTGCGGGTCATCATCTCGTTGCCGGCGACGACCTCGGCCGCCGGCGCGACCAGCCCCATCCACCGGCCGATGAAATCGCCCGGCGACAGCGGCGGCGCGGTGGGGTCGAGCGCGGCGCGGATGCCGCCGCAGCGGCCGTGTCCGAGCACGACGATGTGCTTGACCTTCAGGCTCTGGACCGCGAATTCCAGCGCGGCCGAGGTCGAGTGGTGGCGCTCGTCCGGCTCGTAGGGCGGGACGAGGTTGGCGACGTTGCGCATCACGAACAGCTCGCCCGGCCCGGCGTCGAAGATGGTCTCGGGCGCAGCGCGCGAGTCGCAGCAGGCGATGACCATGGTTTCCGGCGTCTGGCCGTTCACGGCCAGGCTGCGATAGCGCGCGCTCTCCGCCGAATAACGGCCACCCATGAAGGCGTGGTAGCCGGCAAGCAGTCTTTCGGGCAGGTGGTTCATGCCTATGGCGATAACGCCAAAGTGATGTCAGTGCAATAAACTTTAATGCATCCGCCACAAGGCGACGGGCGATTCTCCGCTATTGCCCCTCAATCAGGTCTCGGCCAGGCCCTCTGGCCGGACCCAGGTCAGGCGCGCCAGCCGCCATCCGGCCCCGCGCCGGGGCGCGCCAGCCGTCGCGTCTGCACCATCGCCATCGGGTGGGCGAGGCTCTGCGCGTCGGTTTCCAGCATCAGCTCGTCGGCGCCGCGCTTGACGGCGCGGGCCAGCACCTCGAACACGGCCGCCGTCGCGCCCCGCAGCGCCTTGGCCTCGCTCTCGCCCGCGACCAGCCGGGCGAGGAAGAGCGCGGAAAACAGGTCGCCGGTGCCGTGCGGCGCGTCCGGCACCGCCCGGTGCTCGGCAAGGACGCTCTCGCGGCCGGTGACGAGGAGGTTGCCGATCGAGCCGGCCATCATGGCATGGGCCGAGGTGACGAGCACGGTCGGCACCCCGAGCCCCAGGGCGGCCTGCGTCACCGCGCCGTTGTCGGGCAGCGCCCTGCCGGCGAGCCATTCCAGCTCGAAGCGGTTGGGCGTGGCGATGTCGGCCAGCGGCACGAGGACGTCGCGCATCGCGCGCGCCGTCGCCTCCGGCACGTAGAGCCCGCCGGCGTCGCCCATCGCATCGCCCATCACCGGGTCGCACAGATAGAGCGCGCCGGCGTTCCTCGCCCGGACCGCGCCGACCAGCCGCGCCACCGCCTCGGCCTGCTCCGGCCCGCCGAGATAGCCCGACATCACCGCGCCGACCTCGCCGAGCCAGGGCGAGGCGCAGAGATCGTCGATCAGCGCCGCGAACCCTTGCGCCGGCGGCACGATGCGGGTGGCCCGGCCATGGCCGGGATGCCACGGCAGCACCACGGTCGGCACCGCCCACACCGGCAGGCCCAGCGTCTCCAGCGCGAACACCGTCGCGCGGTTGCCGACGGTTCCGCGCACGACATGGCTCGATATGGCGATGACGGCGCGGCCGCCCGTCGGTTCGGGATCGGTCATCGTGGTTTCAGCCATTGCCGGAGGAAAAGTCGATCAGCCACCAGATGACGTAGACGAGCAGCGCCGCGCCCAGCCAGCGGCCGATGCGGGTTCCCCAGCGCTCGGCCCAGTCGTCGCCCGCCGCGTCGCGGCCGGCCATATGGTCGCCCACCCGCTCTACGGCGCGGCGCGTCATCGACGCCTCGCTCTCGGCGCCGACGCGGCCGATGATCCGCCGCGATTCGGCCTGGTTGCTGCGGTCCCGGTCCATGCTGTGTCCTCGCGGGGCGACATTAGACCCGCCCACCCCCGCCGCACAAGCGCGCCAGCCATGCGCAAGGCAACGTTTTCTTGCGCCGGAAACCGGGCTAAGCTTGCGGCCCCTCAATCATTCCGGGAATCGATCATGAACGTCCGGGCCTTGTCCGCCTTTTCGCCGCGCCGCTTCCTCAACCTCGCCGCCGTGGCGCTGATGCTGCCGCTGCTGGCGGCCTGCGGCTTCAACACCATCCCGACTCAGGAGGAGCAGGCCAAGGCCGCGTGGAGCGAGGTGCTGAACCAGTACCAGCGCCGCGCCGACCTGATCCCCAACCTGGTCGAGACCGTGAAGGGCTACGCATCGCACGAGCGCGAGGTGCTGGAGGCGGTGGTCGCGGCCCGCGCCAGGGCGACGCAGACCACGATCTCGCCCGAGCTGTTGCAGGACGAGGCGGCGTTCAGGGCGTTCCAGGAAAACCAGGCGCAACTGACCGGCGCGCTGTCGCGGCTGCTCGCCGTGGTCGAGAACTACCCCGATCTCAAGGCCAACCAGAACTTCCTCGCGCTTCAGGCCCAGCTCGAAGGCACGGAAAACCGCATCGCCGTCGCCCGGCGCGACTATATCGAGGCGGTCCGGGTCTACAACACCTCGCTGCGCACCCTGCCGACGATGATCTGGGCCTGGATCTGGTTCACCGACAACAAGCCGTTCCAGAACTTCACCATCGCCGAGGACAAGATCGACGCGCCGAAGGTCGACTTCGGGGCCAAGGGCTAGAGCGGCGAATTGATCGTGGCGGCAATGTCGAGACGCATCGCGCGGACAGGCGCCCCCTTCGCGGCGGGCGTCCTGCTTCTGCTCGCCTCGCTCGTGCTAGCTCCGCTTGCCGGCGCGCTTGCGCAGTCCCTGCCGGCGCTGACGGGGCGCGTCGTCGACAATGCCGGCATGATCGACGCGGCGTCGGAAGCCGCGCTCGTCGAAAAACTCGCCGCCTTCGAGGCCAGGTCGTCCGACCAGATCGTCGTCGCCACCGTCCCCGATCTCGGCGGCGAGGCGATCGAGCCCTATGCCAACCGCCTGTTCCGCCAGTGGCGCCTGGGGCAGGCCGGCGAGAACAACGGCATCCTGCTCCTCGTCTCGCGCGACGACCGCCGCATGCGCATCGAGGTCGGCTACGGGCTGGAAGGCACGCTGACCGACCTCCACTCGAAGCTGATCCTCGAGAACACGCTGACGCCGGCCTTCCGCGCCGGCGACTTCGCCGGCGGCATCTCGGCCGCCGTCGACGACATCATCATGGTGCTGGAAGGCAATGGCGAGGAGCTCGAGGCGCGCGCCGAACGCAACCGCGCCGACGAAAGCTTCGACGACTGGGTCGAGACGGCCATCATCCTGATCTGGCTGTCGATCTTCGCCGGCGCCTTCCTGTTCGCCGTGCTCGCCCCGATCTTCGGCCGCAAGCTCGGGCCGGGGCGCTACAAATGGCTGGGCGTCACCATCGAATATGGCGGCTCCTCGGGCGGCGGTTCCTCCGGGGGCGGCTGGTCGTCGTCCTCGGGCGGAGGCTCGTCGGGCGGCGGCGGCTTTTCCGGCGGCGGCGGCTCGTCGGGCGGCGGCGGCGCCTCGGGAAGCTGGTAGCAAACGGAGACGAATCCGAATGAGCCTTTCGCTGACGCAGCAGGACCACCAGGCCCTTTCCGGGCGGA
The DNA here is from genome assembly GCA_039808485.1 of Aquamicrobium sp. GTDB lineage: Bacteria > Pseudomonadota > Alphaproteobacteria > Rhizobiales > Rhizobiaceae > Aerobium. The sequence continues at coordinate 35,421 of JBDHTD010000011.1, forward strand.
TCAAGGCCGCCGAGGCGACGACGCGCGGCGAGATCTACTGCGTGGTGGCGCGGGCGAGCGACGGCTATTTCTTTCCCGCCGGCTTCATGCTCGCCGTCGGCGTCGTGCTGGCCAGCCTCGCGGCGGCGCTCTGGCTCGACCGGAGCTGGCTCCATGTCAGCCACCTCGCCTTCGCGCTGTGCCAGGCCGCCGCGCTGGCGCTCGCGCTTCTCGTGCTACGCCTCGTTCCCGGCCTCGGCCTGCGCCTGACCCCGCGCGGCCTGCGCTATCGCCGCGCCCATGACAACGCCATGCGCCAGTTCCTCGCCCACAACGTCCACCTGACGGAAAGGCGCACCGGCATCCTGATCTTCGTCTCGCTGGCCGAGCGCTACGCCACCGTGATCGCCGACGCCGGCATCGGCGAAAAGGTGACGCAGGCGGAATGGGACGCCATCGTCGCCCGCATCGTCGCCGCCGCCAGGGCCGGCCGCCTGACCGAGGGGCTGGCCGACGCCATCGACAGGTCGGGCCATCTGCTTTCGCAGCATTTTCCCGGCGGCGTCGCCAATCCGAACGAGCTGGACGACCACGTCGTCGAAATCTGAGGCCTCCTCCCCGGCCCCCTCTCCGGCCCCCTCTCTCTCCCCCACTCCGGCTGTGCGAAATCGCGGCGACGACGCCGCGCGTCTTGCCGGCATGGTCGCTCCGGGTCTATGGTTAACAAATCATGAAGACGCTGACGATCGACATCAGGAAGGCGGAACCGCAGGATGCGGCGGCGATCGCCGGCGTCCACGCCGAATCGTGGCAGGGCGCCTATGGCGGCATCATCCCGTTCCGGGCGCTGACGGCGATGATCTCGCGGCGCGGGCCGGCCTGGTGGGCCGACGCCATCCGCCGCGCGGCCAGCGTCCTCGTCATCGAGATCGGCGGCGAGGTCGTCGGCTACGCCACGCTCGGCCGCAACCGCGCCCGCGAGCTGCCGCAGCAGGGCGAGATCTACGAGCTCTACATCAAGCCCGAATATCAGGGCGTCGGCCTCGGCTCGCGGCTGTTCGCCGCCGCCCGCGCCCGGCTGGCCGCGCACGGCCTTTCCGGCCTCGTCGTCTGGGCGCTCGAGGACAACGTCAACGCCGCGCGCTTCTATGCCGGCGCTGGCGGCCGCGACATCGCCGAGGGCGTCGAGGTGTTCGACCAGCACGCGCTGCGCAAGCTCGCCTTCGTCTGGGACTGACCCCGCGGGATCGACATCCGCTGCATTGCAATGGAGGCGCGCACGCTATATCGGCGTGGCGAAACCAGCCCCGACAATCAGGCCCGATACTTAGGTCCGACACTCAGGAAACGCACCCATGCGCATAGATGCCATTGCCATCGGCACGAACCCTCCGCACGACGTCAACGTCATCATCGAGGTTCCGGTCGGCGGCCAGCCGATCAAGTACGAGATGGACAAGGAAGCCGGCACGCTGGTCGTCGACCGCTTCCTCTACACGCCGATGCACTATCCCGGCAATTACGGCTTCGTCCCGCACACGCTGTCCGAGGATGGTGACCCGATCGACGTGCTGGTGTGCAACACCCGCCAGCTCGTGCCCGGCTGCGTCATCAACGTGCGCCCGATCGGCGTGCTGGTGATGGAGGACAATGCCGGCCGCGACGAGAAGGTGATCGCCGTGCCCTCGCCGCATCTGTCGCGCCGCTACGAGAACGTCCACGAATATTCCGACATGCCGAACATCACGCTCCAGCAGATCGAGCACTTCTTCGAGCACTACAAGGACCTCGAACCCGGCAAGTGGGTCAAGATCGGCGATTGGCGCGATGCCGCCGAGGCGCGGCGGATGATCGTCGAGGCGATCGAACGGGCGAAGACCGCCAAGGCCTGACGCCGGCCTCCCCTCCCCGCTCCCCGAACGTCACCCTCACACGAAAAAGGCCCGCCCGGCACGCGCCGGACGGGCTTTCGGGATCGAGCGGGGTCAATGCTTGCCGCCCTTGCGCCCGGCTTCGGCGGCGCGCCCGCGATCCTCGGCAAGGCGATCCTCGGCGAAATTGCCGCTGCCGCCGCGGTGCTGGCCGTCATCCTTCCTGCCCGGAGCCGCCTGGCGTTCCTGCCTGTCGCCGGCGTTCCTGTGGCTCTGCTGGCCGGCCTTGACGTGTTGCTCGTGGGTTCCACCCTGGTTCGGCATGTGACTTCTCCTGTCGTTGTCGCAAGGCGACGATTCGCCTCGCGTCCAACGAACCAGCGGCGGCCCGGCCTGTTCCTTCACGAAATATTATATGATCGTGGCCGGGCCGCTTCCTTCCAACCGGATTTTCGCCCGATGGACACGACGCCTCCTCCTCCCGGCTCCGCCACCCGATCCTCCGCCGGGCCCGCCGCCGCGTTCTTCGACCGCGACCCGGTCGCTGTCGCGCGCGACCTCGTCGGGGCCGAGCTGCTGGTCGGCGGGGTCGGCGGCGTCATCGTCGAGACGGAAGCCTATGCGGCCGACGACCCCGCCTCGCACAGCTATCGCGGCCCGACGCCGCGCAACGGCAGCATGTTCGCCGCGCCGGGATCGGCCTATGTCTATCTCTCCTACGGCATGCACTGGTGCCTGAACGCAACGTGCCGGCCCGGCAGCGCCGTCCTGCTGCGCGCCATCGAGCCGCGCGCAGGCATCGAGGCCATGGCGGCGCGGCGCGGCATGACCGACACGCGCCTGCTCTGCGCCGGGCCGGGACGGCTCGCCCAGGCGCTCGGCGTCGACCGCTCGTTCGACGGGCTTTCCTTCCTGCACGTACCGTTCGAGTTGCTGCCGGCATCCGCGCCGCGCGGCATCGTCGCCGGCCCGCGCATCGGCATCTCGAAGGCGGTCGCGCAGCCGTGGCGCTTCGGCCTCGCCGGGTCGCCGTTCGTGAGCAAGCCCTTCGCCCGCACCTGAACCGGCGCGGGGCCTCGGGCGGCTACTGCTCGCCGCCGGCGGGCTCCAGTTGCGTGCCGTCGGCCGGCCGGTCCGGGGCGATGGCGTCGCCGTAGAGTTCCACCCCCCACCACACGGCCATCGCCAGGAGCAGGCTCACCAGAAGGATGGCGAGGACGGGCCGGCCGAGACGCCCCTGGCGGGCCTTGGTTTCAGAGAGCTTGAGCATCGTTTCACCTCATCGGTTGGGCCCCGGCGATCGGGCGGGAAGCCGCCGGCGGCGGTCGTTGCCAGAGCATTTTGCAGCCAGACGGAATCGTCTGGCGTCGCATAAATGCGGTTGAAGAAAGAAGCTGACGCGCGCCACGCCTCAGCCATATCGCGCGCGCTGCGGCATCGAGCCGACGGGGTGGCACTCGTCATGCTCGACCGAGGAATTCGGTGTCGCCTCGCCGAGCTCGTCGAGAAGCCTGAGCCGGGCGCGGTTCAGCCGGCTCTTGACCGTGCCGATGGCGCAGCCGCAGATGCGCGCCGTCTCGTCATAGGACACGCCGAGCACGCCGATCAGCACCAGCACCTCGCGCTGCGGCTCGGGCAGGCGCCGGATCGCGCGCTCCATCTCGCGGCCGCGCGCCGACCATTCCTGCGTCGCGTCGGCGGCGGGCTTGAGCGACACGCATTCGGCCGCGCCCGGCGCCTCGCGCGTCTCGATCCTGATCTTGGTGTAGAAGGTGTTGCGCATAATGGTGAACAGCCACGATTTCATGCTGGTGCCGGGTTCGAACTGATGGATGCGGGCAAGCGCGCGCATCACTGTCTCCTGCACCAGATCGTCGGCCTCGCTGGTCTCGCGGTAGAAGGTTCGGGCGAAGGCGCGCAAGGCCGGGATCAACGCGACGATCTCCTTGCGCGGCGCTGCGCGGTCCTCATCGTTCGGTGCCGCCACCGGGTTGGCCTCCTCGCGTTAAGCTGAGCAAGCCCCTCGAAAATCAATGCGTGCCTTGCGGGGAAGTTCCGGCGGTTGCGGAAAATTTGCCCCCGGCCCGGACACGGGGAGATGGACGCGAAGGAGGCGGGGCGTCACGCCCCGCCTCCCGTCGTTTTCCGCAGCGAATGGCCGTCGCGACGGCCGGACGCCGGGTCACATGCCGGCGATCCAGCCGCAGGACCGTTCGATCGACGCCACCTCGGTGGTGGCGTCCGGCGTGACGCTGCCGGTGGTCAGTTCCTCGGTGGGCGGCGCAGACGCCATGTCGACGGCGTTGCAATAGGCCCTGACCTCGGCCTGCTCGTCCATGGTCAGCCCCTGCCAGCCGGCGCGGACCTCGGCCTCGCCGCGCAAGCTGCCGGTCGCCGGATCGATGAAGAAGGTTTCGCCGATGCCGCGTTCGCCGGCCGGAAGCACGGTCCCCGCGCCCGGCGCGGCGTCGGGCTGGAGCTGGTCGTTCTGCGCCAGGGCGACGCCGGCCCCGAGGCCGAGGGAAAGCGCGGCAATGATCAAGAGTCTGGAAGTCATATCGATTTCTCCTGGGAGGTTTGCTTCGTGGGTGACGATGCCCGAACCGCCCCTTGGCCCCGAATGTTCCATTGTTTTCGCCGCCGCGGCCGGGGCATCCGCCATTCTTTCTCCGCGATCTTTCCGCTAGAAACGCACGGGCAGGGAGAATGCGCGTGCGCCGGCTTCGCTACTACGTCCTGATCGCTTGTCTCGTCGCCGCGCCGTCCATGGCGCTGGCGGAAAAGCGCGTCGCGCTCGTCTTCTCGGCCCAGGACTACGCCGCGATCCGGCCGCTGAAGAACCCGCGCAACGATGCGCGGCTGATCGAGCAGGCGCTGGAGAGGCTCGGTTTCGAGACGAGCTCCGAATCCGACCGCGACCTGAAGCGCATGCGCCGGGCGCTGCAAAACTTCGTCGAGGACGCCGAGGGCGCGGATGTCGCCTTCGTCTATTTCGCCGGCCACGGCGTCGAGATCGCCGGCCGCAATCACCTGCTGCCGGTCGACGCCGACGCCTCCTCCATCGAGCGCCTGCGCGAGACGTCGCTGCCGCTGGAGGAAGTCCGCGCGGCAATCGCCGCGGTCGCCAAAACCGTCCTGATCGTGCTCGACGCCTGCCGCAACGACCCGTTCGGGGCCGGACCGGGCGGAGAGGACGGCCGCGGCGCCGTCACTCTGGCGCCGGCCGCCGTCCGCGAAGGCGCGCGGCCGGGCCTCGGCCGGGTCGGGCGGGCGGAGAACACGCTGTTCGCCTTTTCCGCGGCGCCGGGAGAAACCGCGCTCGACGGCGCGGGCGAGAACTCCCCCTTCTCCTCCGCGCTCGCCGACTATCTCGGCACCGACGGGCTGGAGATACGCTCCGTCCTGACCCTGGTGCAGCAGCAGGTCTACGACGAGACCGGCGGCCGGCAACTGCCCTATGTCGAAAGCGGCCTGCCGACGCTGTTCTTCGCCAGCCCCAACGGCGCGCTGCCCGAGCGTGAGGCCCTGCTTCTGGCGATGGCCGACATCACCGCCGACATGCGCGCCGAGGTGGAGCGGGTGGCCGCGGCCAACGGCATGCCGCTGGCGCCTCTCTACGGCGCCCTGATCGCCGCCGACCTGAAGGCGCTGGCCGACGCCGACCGGACGTCGAAGCTGGAGGAGGCGGCCGCCGCCTATGTCAGGGCGCGGGCCGAGCTGAGGGAGCTCGCCGCTTCCGACCCGGACGTGGCGCGGCTGCGCGGCGAGGCCGAGGCGCAGATGGGGCTGGGCGCGTTCGACAAGGCCCGCGCCATCCTGGCCGAGGCGGTGGAGATCGACGCCGGCTCGGCCGACGCGCTGGCGGGAAAGCTGGTTGCCCGCCGGGTGTCGGAGGCGGCCTCGCTGAAGGCGGCGGCCGGCGTCTCGCTGGCCCAACTGGACTACGCCGCCGCGATCGACGCCTACGAGAAGGCGGCGGCGCTGCATGCCCGGATCGAGCGGGAGGCGGTGCCGGATGCCGACCGCAGGGCGCGGGACTGGCTTCTGGCCGATCTCGGCGACCTCCACGCCCAGCTCGGGTCGACCACCGAGGCGCTCGACGCCTACCGGCGGATGGAGGCGGCGGCCCGGCTGCGCCTTGCCCACAGCGGCGACAGCGACGACGCCGTCCGCGACCTCGGTCTCGCCATGCTGCGGATCGCCGACATGCTGCGCGCCCAGGGCGACATCGCCGGCGCGCAGGCGTCGCTGGAGGAAAACCTCAAATTGCGCGGCGCGCAACGCGCCCGCATGGAGGGCAACGCCGACTGGCTGACCTCGGTCGCCAACATCACCGAACGCATCGGCGACATAAGCCGGCAGAGGCAGGACCTCGACGGCGCGCTGCGCTATTACGACGCCACGCTGGGCTTCCGCGAATGGCTGGTCGAGCACTACGCCCACCGGCCGGAAAACCGCGACGGGCTGCTGTCGATCCTCGGTCGCATCGGCTCCGTCCGCTACGACAAGGCCGATTTCGCCGGGGCCGGGGCGGTCTGGGAACGCCGGCTCGAAGCGGCGCGCGCTTTCGCGGCCGACTTTCCCGACCGGCCGGCGGCCGCCATCAGGCTGTCCGACGCGCTGCTCGCCATCGGCGACGCGGCGCTGGCGACGGGAGCCGGGGAGCGCGCGCTCGCCGCCTTCGAGGAGGCCGCCGCCGGAGCGAGGGCGCTGACCGCGCGCGACGGGCGGCAGGCGGGCGCGCGATATGCGCTGGCGCAAAGCCTGAAGGGCGCGGGATGGGCGCATCTGGCGCTCGGCGACCGGCCGGCCGGATATGCCGCCTTCGGCGAGGCGCTGGCGGTGATGGAGGCGCTGACCGGCCACGACCCCCGCAACGTCCAGTGGCATCTCTACCGCGCGCGCATCATGAGCGACATCGGCACCGCCCGCTACCAGGCCGGCGACTATGACGAGGCCGCCGACGTGCTCGCGCGCAGCGTCGAGGATCTGCGCCTCCTGGTCGACGGGCCGGCGGCGGATCGCGACAGCCGGCTGGCGCTGATGCGGGCCTATCTCGATCTCGGGCGCAGCCGGCGCCTGACGGACGACGTCGCCGGCGCCCGCCACGCCTATGCCGGCGCGGTCGAGGTCGGCCGCGCGCTCGACCTCGCCGCTTCCGAGGACAGCGCCCTGCGCGGCAATTTCGAGGCGGCGCTCTACAATCTCGGCGTCATGGCCGAGACGCTCGGCGCGCGGGAAGACGCCGCGGCCGCCTTTTCCGACATTCTGGTCCTGACCGAGGCGGCGGACGCCCGCCGGCCCGACCGGGAGACGAAGCGGCGGCTGCTCGACCTCCATGTCAGGATCGCGCGCCTGTCGCCCGATCCGCGACCGCACTACGCGGCCGCGCTCGCCCTGTCCGAGATGCTTGCCGCGCGCGCCGAGTTGGGCGAGTTCGACGCGACGCCGGCGCAACTGCGCGGCTGGCTCGACGACGCCCCGAGGCCGTGACGGGCGGCTGCCCCCGGCTGCCCCCCGGTGGCCTGGAGCTACCCCGCGGCAAAACGAACGATAATTGCATTTCCGACCCGTTCCTGCCTCTATGGGGAATGGCCAATCTGACCCCCCAGACCGAATCGGCGCCTCCGGCCGAACCCGAACTCGAATCCGGGCTCGAACCCCGACTCGGACCCTGGCCCGACGCGCCGGGCGGCGGCGACCTGCCCGACATCGTCGACGTCGTCATCGCCATGGGGCGGAGCCCGGGCGAGGCGGCCCTGCCCGGCCCGCCCGGGTCGCCCGGCCCGCTCGACTCGCTTGCCGACAAGGCGCGTGCCTATGTCGAGGCGGCAAGCTCGGCCAACACCCGCCGCGCCTATGCCTCGGACTGGAAGCACTTTTCCGGTTGGTGCCGCCGCCAGGGCTTTGCCCCGCTGCCGCCGGACCCGCGGGTCATCGGCCTCTACATCACCGCCCAGGCCGCCGGCGAGGCGACGGGCGACGGCAGGCCGAGTTCCGTCGCCACCATCGAGCGGCGGCTGTCGTCGCTGGCCTGGAACTACGCCCAGCGCGGCCTCGTGCTCGAGCGCAGGGACCGCCACATCGCCACTGTCATGGCCGGCATCCGCAACCGCCACGCCGCACCGCCACGGCAGAAGGAGGCGATCCTGCCGCAGGACCTGATCGCGATGCTGGAAACGCTTCCCCGCGGCAGCCTGCGCGGCCTGCGCGACCGCGCCATGCTGCTGATCGGCTTCGCCGGCGCGCTGCGCCGCTCCGAGATCACCGGCCTCGACGTCGGCCGCGACCAGACCGAGGACGGGCGCGGCTGGGTCGAGTTCTTCCCCGGCAAGGGCATGCTGGTGACGCTGCGCGGCAAGACCGGCTGGCGCGAGGTCGAGGTCGGGCGCGGCTCGTCGGACGCCACCTGCCCGGTCGTCGCGCTGGAAACCTGGCTCGACTTCGCCCGCATCGGCCACGGGCCGCTGTTCCGCCGCGTCACCGGCCAGGGAAGGAAGGTCGGCGCCGAGCGGCTGAACGACCAGGAGGTCGCGCGCCTCGTCAAGCGCGCGGCGATGGCCGCCGGCGTGCGCGGCGACCTGCCCGAGGCCGAGCGCGGCCGGCTGTTCGCCGGGCACTCGCTGCGCGCCGGCCTCGCCTCCTCGGCCGAGGTCGACGAGCGCTACGTGCAAAAGCAGCTCGGCCACGCCTCGGCCGAGATGACCCGCAAGTACCAGCGCCGCCGCGACCGTTTCCGCGTCAACCTCACCAAGGCGTCGGGGCTGTAGGGATCAGGCTCCCCTGACGCCGCCATAGGGCTGCCAGGTGACGCCGACGAGATAGCCCGCGTCGACGGGCAGGTTGACGCCGGTGATGCCGCCCGCCTCCGGCCCGAGCAGGAAGGCGACGGCGGACGCGATCTCGCCCGGCTCGACCAGCCGGCGCATCGCGCTCGGCCGGGCCAACGCCTCCGCGTCGAGGGCGCCGGCCTCGACGCCCTTCTCCAGCGCCTGCGTGCGGGTGAAGCCGGGCGAAACCGCGTTGACGCGCACGCCGCGCGGGCCCCATTCGCCGGCCAGCGTCGTCGTCAGGCTGATGACCGCGGCCTTGGCCGGGCCGTAGCCGTGCAGCGGGCCGGAGGTCATGCCGGCGATCGAGGCGATGTTGACGATGGCGCCGCCGCCGCGCCGGGCCATGCGCGCGCCGGCCGCGCGGCAGGTCAGGTAGGTGCCGCGGAGATCGACCGCGATCTCGCGGTCCCAGTCGCTCATCCGCAGCCGGTCGGGCGCGTGCATCTTGCCGAGCACGCCGGCGGCGTTGACGAGGCCGTGGACTGGCCCGATCTCGTCCTCGACCCGGGCGACCGCGTCTTCCACCGCCTGCTCATCGGCGATGTCGACCCGGAACCAGCCGGCGAAGTCCGGCCCCGTGGCCGATTGTTGGGCGGGTTGTCGGGCGGGTTCCGGCGCGAGGTCGAACACCACCACCCGCCAGCCGCGCGCGCATAGCAGCGCCGCGACGGCCGCGCCGATGCCGCTCGCGCCGCCGGTGACGATGGCAACGCCGCTCATGCCGTGCCCATCCGGTTGCCTTTCCGCGGTTCCGCCCAGGGTTCCGGCAGGCTAGAGCCCGCGACGACGGTCGTCAACAAAATGATAATTGACTCATAATTCACTTATGCCATTGTGACGCAAAGGACGAGGGAGGCAGCAATGTCGCGACAAGATGCGGCGCGTCATGCGGCGCGTCCGGCCTCATCCGCGGGGGCGCGGATCACCGTTGCCCCGATTGCCCTTGCAGACGGGCGGTCGCTGACCTATCAGCGGTTGCTCGACCGTCGCCGGATAGACCTCGCCGGCTTCAAGTGCCCGAAAGACATGGGACTTTTGCCAATCCTCCCGCGCGATCGATCGGGCAAGGCGCTCAGGCGCACCCTGCGCGAGCCTGACGCCTCGGGTTGCCCGGACGCGCAGGAAGGGATGAGCTAGACGTGCCCGACACCGCCGACCCGCCCGCCACGGTTCACAAGCCCAGGCGACGCCGCCTGAGCCGGGAGGAAAAGGCCCGCCTGACCCGCGGCAGCCTGCTCAACGCCGGATGCGCGGTCGTCGCCGCCGAGGGCTACGCCGCCGCCGCCGTCGCAAAGATCGCCGACCAGGCCGGCGTGGCGCACGGCACCTTCTACAATTATTTCGAGGACCGCCAGGCGCTGTTCGACGAGCTGCTGCCCTATGAGGGCCTGCGGATGCGCGAGGCGATCGAACGGACCGCGCGCAAGGTGCCGTCGGGACCGGAACGCGAGATCGCGCGCTTCGGGGCGTTCCTCGACTACGTGATCGGGAACGACGGCTTCTACCGCATCCTCTACGAAGCCGAGATCTTCGCGCCCAAGGCCCACAGCGCCCACATGGCCAACATCGTCGAGGGCTATCGCCGCACCTTCGACCGCGCCATGCGCGAGGGCTGGATGCGCCGCCTCGACCCGCGGCAGGTCGATTGCCTGATCTACCAGTTCCTCGGCATCCGCGCCTATTCGGCGATGCAGATCCACCACGCCCCGGACATGGCGGCGCGGGCGGCGATCCGCGACGCGGCGGTCGAGACCTACCGCCTGCTGACCGGCGCCAGCCTCAAGGCTTCCCCCGGGACCGACGCCTGAAGCGCGGCCGCCCGGTCGCTCTAGATCGTTTCACCGCTTCGCGGAAATGGTGAAACGATCTATCTCTTTGTTTTTGCGCAATTCCGGACGCAAAACCGCTTCGCACTTTTGCTGGAATTGCTTTAATGCACCGCCGCGTACATCAGGTTCTCCTCGGTCGCGTCCTTGGGCGAGAATTCCTCGACGACGCGCCCCTGCCGCGCGACCAGCAGCCGGTCGGAGAGCTGCATGACCTCGGGCAGGTAGGAGGAGATGACCACCACCGCCTTGCCCTCGTCGGCCAGCCGGTTGATCATCTGGTGGATTTCGGCGATGGCGCCGACGTCGACGCCGCGCGTCGGCTCGTCGAAGATGACGAGGTCCGGGTCCTGGATCAGCGACTTGGCGATCACCACCTTCTGCTGGTTGCCGCCGGACAGCTCGATCACCTTGGCGTCCTTGCTGACGGCGCGGATGTGCAGCGATTTCGCCCAGTCGTCGCCGGTGCGGTTCATTTCCGACCGGCGCAGCCAGAACGCGCGCCAGCCCGCCTTGGCCAGCTTGCCGATGAAGATGTTGGCCTTGATCGACATGGTCTCGAAGAAGCCCTCGATCTTGCGGTCCTCGGTGATGTAGGCGACCTTTTCGCCGAGACTCTGCGCCGGCACCCGGTAGCGCACCCGCTTGCCGCGGATGAACACCTCGCCGCCGTTGAGATAGTTGCGCTTGATGGCGCCGGCGACGACCTTGAAAGTCTCGGTGCGGCCGGAGCCGACGAGGCCGAAGATGCCCGTCACCTGGCCGGCGAACACCGACAGCGAGTTGTTGCGCACCATGTTGCCGACGCGCAGGTTCGACACCTGGAGGATGCGCTCGCCCGGCGGGCGGACGAATTCCTTCTTCTTGCCGTAGAGCTCTTCCGACAGGCTGCGCCCGACCATCGACTGGACGATGCGCGCCCGGTCGAAGTTCGCGGTCGCGTCCGTGACCACGTGGCGGCCGTCGCGCAGGATGGTGATGCGGTCGGAGATGGCGAGCGCCTCCTCCAGCGCGTGGCTGATGAAGATGATGGCGACGCCGCGCCCCTTCAGCGTGCGCACGAGATCGAAGAAATGCTTCTTCTCCTCCGGCGTCAGCGTCGCGGTCGGCTCGTCGAACACGATCACCCGCGCGTTCGACAGCATGGCGCGGGCGATCTCGATCATCTGCTTCTTGGCCGCGCCGAGGGTCTGCACCATCGCCGTCGGGTCGACCTGGAAATTCAGCGACTGCATGAACTGCTGCGCGGCGATGTTGATGCCGCGCAGGCGGTTGAAGAAGCGCTCATTGCCCATGAACAGGTTCTGCGCCACCGTCATCGACGGCACCAGGCTCGTCTCCTGGAACACCATGGCGATGCCGGCCTCGAGCGCGGCGGCCGGGGTGCGCAGGTCGACCGGCTTGCCCTCGAGCAGGATCTCGCCGGCGCTCGGCTCGACCACGCCGGCGATCATCTTGGTCAGCGTCGACTTGCCGGCGCCGTTCTCGCCGAGCAGTGCGTGGACCTCGCCCGGCATCAGCGTGAAGTTGATGTCCTCGACGGCCGGCACCCGCGCGTAAAGCTTGGTCAGGCCGCGCATTTCGAGAATGGGGGTCATTGCGCGCTCCCTCCGATGCCGTTCGCGGCGCGGATCGCGGCGAGGTCGAGCCGCAGCAGCCGGCCCGCGCCCTTGGACAGCGCGAACACCTCCCCGCCCCGCTCGACCGTCGCGACGATGCCGTGGTTCCTGCCGCCGACGCGGCTGTGGACCGACATCAGCGGCGTGCGGCCGGCGTCGAAGCGCACGGCCAGCCCGTAGGAGCGCGGCGGCGCCCACGGCTTCAGGATGCCCATGTGCTTGACCCCGCCGCTTTGCAGCGGCTCGTAGAAATCCTCGCCCGAACTCAAGGCCGGCGAAATCCAGTATTTCGGATCGATGGTCGCCATCATCTCGCGGCGGAAGGAATTCTCGGCGAGCACGAACTCGACGATCTGCGCCCGGCCGGAGAACAGCGACAGCCAGAAGCCGCCGTCGGCCGTGGGCGTGATCCGCGCCGGATAGCCGGGCAGCTCGGCGGTGGCGTCGCCCCCGTTGCCGCCCCCGCTCTTGCCGGCCAGCCGCAGCCGGTGGCGCCAGCTTTCCGAGACCAGAACCCCGTCGCGGCTGTCCATCGCGCCGAAGGCCCAGGCGAGATCGTCCTGCAACAGCGTGGTCTTGCCGCCGGCGGGATCGAGCGCGACGAGCCGGCCCGTCCTGCCCTTGGTCATCAGGTCGTGCTGCCACTCGCCGCCGGGATGTCTCGCCGAGGCGTCGCAGACGAGCAGGCCGCCGTCGTGCGCCGGCGCCAGCGCCGTGATCGCATGGAAGCGCCGGCCGGCCGCTTCGGTGACGGGCGCGGCCGCGCCCTCGACGACGACGCGGTCGCCCAGCGCCACGGCGCAGCGGCCATCCTTCATGACCGTCAGCGCGGTGATGACGCCGTCATGGCTCTCAAGCGGCTCGGCCCTACCCTCACCGACAAGCAGCACCTCGCTGCCGGCCGCGGCCAGCAGGCGGCCGTCCGGCGCCAGCGCGATGTCCTCGAGGCCCGGCCGCTCGAGGACGATCCCGGCCTCCTCCAGCAGGTTGTTGGGCTTGAACGCCCCGTCGAGGATCGGCACCGACAGGCTTGAGCGCCGCCCGAACACGCCGCCGATCATCCGTCCGACAGTCTCAAGCATGGGACACCTTCAGGTCGATGAAGTCGGGATCGGCGTTCTCCAGCTTCAACCGGCCGATGCGGTTGTTGTGGATGCCGCCGATATAGAGATGGCCGCGATGCTCGCGCATCGAGGTGATCATCGGGTGGTTCTCGCCGCCGAGGTCCCACATCACGTCGAGGATCTCGCCGGTCTCGCTCATCTTGACGATGCAGCCGGTGTTCAGGTTGGGCGCCAGCCACTCGTCGCCCGGCAGCTTCTTCGACATGCGGCGGCGGAACGCCGGGCGCTTCATGGCGAGGTCGAAGACCGGGCTGCGGATGCCCATGATCGCCAGCCAGTAATTGCCGTCGGAAGCGCGGTTCAGGTTGTCGGGATAGCCGGGCAGGTCGTCGATCACCCGCTCGACCTTGCCCTTGTCCGGCCCGTCGAACCAGTAGCGGCTGATGCGGCAGGCCCAGCTTTCCGCGAACAGCAGCGACTGGCCGTCCGACGCCATGACGATGCCGTTGGGGAAGAGGAGGTTGCGCAGCACCGTGGTCGTCTTCTTCGTCGCCGGGTCGTAGCAGATGATGCGGCCGTTGCCGCGCGCCTCGAGGCTGTCGGTCGGCCATTCGTGCATCTCGTAGCGCACGGTGGCCTCGGAGAAGAAGATGCGGCCGTCGGGGGCGATGTCGAGGTCGTCGGCCAGCCGCAGGCGGCTGTCGTCGATGATCGAGAGCAGCGAGCGGTTGGTCTCGTCCGTCACCTTGTGGACGGTGCGGTCCGGGTCGATCCGGTAGAGGCCCATGCCGCCGACGCAGACGAACAGCGTGCCGTCCTTGGTCATCGCCATGCCGAGCGGCTGGCCGCCGATATGGGCGTAGACTTCCTGCCTTTTGTAGTCGGGCGCGAAGAAGCGGATGATGTCGCCGTGGCGGTTGCCGCAATAGAGGTTGTCGTCGGGGTCGAGCGCCACGTCCTCCGGGCTCTCGACCTCGCCGAGGCCGATGATGTCGACCGCGCGCAGCTTGTCGTTCAGCGCGAAGGGCGAGCCGGACCCGCGCGCCGTCGGCTGCGGCGCCGGCAGCTCCAGGTAGCTCGGGCTGACATAGAGCTCTTGCACCGCCTTGTGGCGGTTCTTGAACCAGCGGATGTCGAGCAGCGCCGCGGCGAGCAGGATCGAGGCCAGGATGACGCGCGAGGTGCCGGCCGACATCGCCATCCGCAGCATGCCGTTGGTGAGCAGGAGCACGATCAGCGTGCCGAGGATCGCCTTCGTCACCGAGCCCTTGCCGCCGCCGAGACGGATGCCGCCGAGGATGGCGGCGGTCAGCACCAGGATTTCAAGGCCCTTGCCGGTGTCGGCGCCGGGCGAGGCGAGGCGCGAGGCGTAGAAGATCGCCGCCGTCGCGGTGAATACGCCGGAGGCGACATAGGACAGCGCCACCACCCGCTTGACCGGCAGGCCGGTATTGTAGGCCGAGCGGCGGTTGCCGCCGATGGCCATGACGTGCCAGCCCGGGCGCAGCCGCGTCAGGAAGATGTGGCCGGCGATGGCGACGACGCCGAAAACCCAGACGATGACCGGAACCGACAGGAACGTGCCCATGCCGAGGAAGTCCCAGGCCGGCGCGTCGGGGAAGTTGGCCGAGATCTGGACCCCGACCTGGGCGCTCAGCATGTCGTGCGCGGCCTTGTAGACGATCAGCGTGACCATGGTGGTCAGGAAGGCGCGCATCCGAAGATAGCCGATCAGGATGCCGTTGACGGTGCCGAGCGCCGCGCCGGCGGCAAGGGTGATGGCGACCGTCGGCACCATGCCGAAGCCGAGGACGTTGACGCAATAGAGCGCGAGCAGGTTGCACAGCGCGTAGATCGAGGCGACGGAGAGGTCGATGCCGCCGACGATCAGCACGATCGACATGCCGAGCACGACGAAGCCGAGCTCGCACGCCTGGCGCAGCGTGTCCGACATGTTCGCCAGCGAGATGAAATTGTCGATCCGGGCGCTGAAGAACAGGATGACGAGCACCAGCACCAGAAGCGGCACCGCCGTTTCCATCCACGGCTTTTGCAGGATTTCGCCGAAGACCTTGTCCGGCCACAGGCGGTAGCGCAGTTTTACCAGTGCATTCATGTTCGGTGCCTCGGGCGCTGCCGGTCATGCGGGATGGCGCGGTGGCCCCCTTCCGAAACGGAGTTCGGAAGGGGGCGCGTCTTGGGGGAAGCCGGCGCCTCAGCGCAGGGTGTCGAGCGTCCAGCAGCGCTCGTCGCCCAGGGTCTCCGGGGTGTAGGTGACGAGCGGGGTGTAGAGCACGGTCTTGGTCGAGCCGACCTCGTTGGTGTCCTGGAGCGCGGCCATGATCAGCGCGTTCAGGTCGCGGCCCTGGCCGGGGACGTCATAGCTGACATAGTACTGCCACAGCCCCTCGCGCAGGCCCTTGCAGGCCAGCTCGCCGCCGCCGCCCGACGTGGTCAGCAGCACCTGGTCGGTCTTGCCGGCTTCCTGGAGCGCGGCCGCGGTGCCGACGTCGGTGTTGTCCCAGACGCCGAGGATGGCGCACAGGTCCGGATGCTGCTGGAGCACGACCTGGGCGATCGACTTGGCCTTGGAGGATTCGTAGTCGCCGGTCGACTGGACCGAGACGATCTGAACCTTCGGGTTGTCGTTGAGGACGTTCTCGTAGCCCTTGAGCATGTAGGCCGAGAACGGGCTGGTCGGCGGGCCGGCCAGCACCAGCACCTTGCCGGGCTGCTCGCCGGTGCTGCACTTCTCGACCGCCGCGTGGGCCTGCTTCTCGCCGATCAGCTCGACGTCGGCGCCGACGAAGCCGGTGGTCTGGTAGTTGGTCTTCATGTTGAGCTGGATGACGTGGATGCCGGCCTTCTCGGCCTGCTGGAGCAGGCGGGCATAGGACTGCACGTCCGGGTTCTGCACCACGATCACGTCGGGCTTCTCGCTGATCAGCGAGGTGATGGTCTGGGCGCCGGCGGCGGTGTTGAAGTTCGAGTTGCGCACCTCGTAGCTGTAGCCGAGCTCGTCGGCCTGGCGCGCCATGATCTTCGACCAGCCCTCGGTCAGGTCGAGGCCCATGAACACGGGCACGAAGACGACCTTCTTGCCCTTGAGGTTCTCGTAGTAGCCGTCGCGCAGCGGGTCGTCCATGCTGCTCTGGGCGGATGCGGCGGTGACCGAGGCCGCGACCGCCATGGCGATGCCGCAAGCCAGTTTCGAAAGCATGTTCATTTCCATCCTCCTTGTGGTGATTGTCCGCCGGGCGAGCCTCCCCCGGCCGTGCTTTCTTCAGATGTCGCCCTGCTGGGCCGTCTCCTCGTTGCGCGGGTTGATGATGCTGTCGGCCATGACCGCGACCAGCAGCACCAGCCCGCGGACGAGATTCTGCATCTCGTAGGAGACGTTCATGATCGTCAGCCCGTTCATGATCGTGCCGATCAGGAGCGTGCCGATGATGACGTTGACCACGCCGCCGCGCCCGCCGGACAGGCCGATGCCGCCCAGCACCACGACCAGGATCACGTCGTAGATCCAGGTCAGGTTGAAGATGCGCGTGTCCATGCTGGCCGAGGACGCGGCCAGCACCATGCCGGCGAAGAAGGCGATGCAGGCGGCGATGACGTACTGCATGACCAGCACCGGGCGCAGCGGAATGCCGGTCAGCCGCGTCGCGCCGGGATTGTCGCCGGAAGCGTAGACGAACATGCCGAGCCGCGTGCGGCGCAGGAACACGCCGATCAGGACGGCCATCGCGCCGAAGGCCAGCACGGAATAGGGGATGCCGGCGACGTTGCCGCGGCCGATCCAGGCGATGGCGTCGAGCTGCGGCGGCCACGCGACGATCTCCCAGTCGAAAATGCCGATCTGGCCGAGGCCGGCGACGCCGATGCCGACCGCCAGCGTCGTGAACAGCGACGGGATCTCGGCATAGGCGACGAGGATGCCGTTCAGCATGCCGATGGCGACGGCCAGCAGCAGCCCGCAGGCCACGGCCGGCACGAGGCCGTAGCCCTTGGCCGCCAGCGTCAGCGCCAGCGCGGTCGGCACGGCGAGCGAGGCGATCAGCGACAGGTCGATGCCGCGCCCGATGACGACGATGGCCATGCCGAGCCCGAGGATGCCGAGGACGGCCACCGTGCGCGTCAGCGTCAACAGGTTCCCGACCGTGAAGAACCCCGGCAGGACCAGCGAATAGATCACGAAGATGGCGAGGAACAGCAGGGTCACGATCCGAAGCTGGTCGAAGCCGCCACCGACGAGGCGCGAGACCACGCCCGCTCCACGCGCGCCCGTCCGCGCCTGACCGTCAACACCGGTTTGCATGCATTCCTCCTCTGCGCCTCACGCACCGGGAAATCCGGCGCGGAAGCGGCCCTCCTCCCGTTTGCCGCGGGCTTTGCCCGCGCTCCCGCCGGGCAACCGCGGCCCCACCGGGAGATCCCGTGGCGCGCGCCGCCGCCGGCTCGCCGCCACGAGAACCGTGTTTTGCCGGATCAGATAATAACATGACTGTTGAGTCAAGAATCATTTATCCGATGCCGGCAAGCCGCCCGCCGCGGCGTCAGATGGTGCGCCCGCCGTCGACCGGCAGCAGCACGCCGGTGATGAAGGCGGCGTCGTCGGACGCGAGGTAGAGCGTGGCGCGCGCGATGTCTTCCGGGCGCGACATGCGGCCCATCGGAATGGTGGCGACGAAGCGCGCGCGGTTCTCCGGCGTGTCGGGCACGCCCATGAACGCCTCGAGCAGGCCGGTCTCGCCCATCACCGGGCAGATCGCGTTGACGCGGATGTTGTCGGGCGCCAGTTCCACCGCCATCGACTGGGACAGGATGTTCACCGCGCCCTTGGTCGAGTTGTACCAGGTCAGGCCCGGCCGCGGGCGGATGCCGGCGACGGAGCCGATATTGATGATCGAGCCGCCGCCGTTCTTGCGCATCATCGGCACGATGATGTTGGAGATGTGGTAGATCGACTTGACGTTGATGGCGTAGACCTTGTCGAACTCCTCCTCCGTCACTTCCAGCATCGGCTTGTTGCGGTGGGTCCAGCCGGCATTGTTGACGAAGACGTCGATGTCGCCGAAGGCGGCGGCCATCCTGTCGACGGCCGCCTCCATTTCCGCCCGCGAGGTGACGTCGGCGGCGAGCGCCAGCGCGTTGGCGCCGATCTCGGCCGCCACCTTCTCGGCCGCGTCGCCGCGCAGGTCGAGCACCCCGACCTTGGCGCCCTCGGCCGCGAAAAGACGCGCGATGCCTTCGCCGAAACCGCCGCCCGCCCCTGTGACGATGGCGACCTTGCCCGCCAGACGGCCTTCGAGTGCAGCCATGGCTTCCTCCTTCAATCCTGTTCGATGACGATCGTCCCGGGGCCGCGAGCCCGCGATCCGCCGGGCGTCGCGTGGCATTCGCGGCACGGCGATACCCGGCGGCGATAGTGACAACGAAAAGCGGCGGCAGACCAATCCAGAAATTCTTTACCCGCCATATCGAACCATTCTGGCCGCCACCGGGCATTGCGGGATTAAATTATCGCTGCCCGCCGATCGCCGCCCCGATGTCGGCCGTGCCGCCGCGCCGCAACGGTGGCCATACAATCCGGTTATATCTGTTTGAGGAAGGAGTTATTTGAAGCGATGGGTGTTTTGCCCGATCTTCCGGCTGGCTCGATTTGCCGGACTGGTTCGCCGGGTCTGGTCCGGGTCTGGTGATGACGGGTTGCGTGGGAGCGGCATGGTGCGGGTCAGGGATCTCGATGACATTCTGGTCGTCTCGGTCGAGCAGGCCGTCGCGGCGCCCTATCTGTCGTCGCGCCTGGCCGAGGCGGGCGCCCGCGTCATCAAGATCGAGCGCCCCGAGGGCGATTTCGCCCGCGGCTACGACCACCTCGTCAAGGGCGAGAGCGCCTATTTCGTCTGGCTGAACCGCGGCAAGCAGTCCGTCTGCCTCGACCTGCGCGAGCCGCGGGCCCGCGCCGCGCTGGCGGCGATGATCGCGCGGGCCGACATCTTCATCCAGAACCTCGCCCCGGGCGCCATCGACCGGCTCGGCTTCGCCCCCGACGAGTTGCGCGCCCGCCACCCGCGCCTGATCACCGTCTCGATCTCCGGCTATGGCGAGGACGGCCCCTATCGCGACCTGAAGGCCTACGACCTGCTCGTCCAGGGCGAGAGCGGGCTGTCCGCCATCACCGGCACGCCCCACGGCATGGCCCGCGTCGGCGTCTCGGTCGGCGACATCGCCGCCGGCATGACCGCGCACCAGGCCGTGCTTCAGGCGCTCTACGCCCGCGAGCGCAGCGGCGAGGGCCGCCACATCGCCGTGTCGCTGTTCCACGCGCTCGCCGACTGGATGAACGTGCCCTACCTGCAATATGTCCATGGCGGCAGGGAGCCCGACCGCAGCGGCCTCAACCACCCGACGATCGCGCCCTACGGCGCCTATGCCGGCGGCGACGGCCGCCCGGTACTGCTGGCGATCCAGAACGAGCGCGAATGGGTGCGGTTCTGCGCCGCCGTCCTCGGCCGGCCGGAGCTTGCCGACGACCCGCGCTTCGCCGGCAACAGCCGCCGCGTCGCCAACCGTGCCGCGCTCGACGCCGCGATCGGCGAGGTCTTCGCGGGGCTGTCGCGCGAGGATATCGTGGCGCGCCTGGAAGAGGCGGCCATCGCCTATGGCCGCATCTCCTCGATCGACGATCTGGCCCGCCATCCGCAGAACCGCTATGTCGAGGTCGGCACCCCTGCCGGTCCCGTCACCATGCTCGGCTCCGGCGTCCTCGTCGACGGCGAAGCCATGGAGCCCGGGCCCGTCCCGGCGCTGGGACAGCACACGCAGGCCGTCCTAGACGAATTCAGCGGCGAATTCGGCCCGGCGGAAAGCTGAGGCGGCGCGCCGACGCGCCGCCCCAACGCCAGATCCAGGCCCCGCCTCAGCGCCAGATATCGTCGACGCGGTCGAAGCTGTCCTTGCGCAGGTCGCCGGCGGCGGCGATCAGCTTCGGCTTGGCGATCTTGTGCGAGGGCGTGCGCGGATAGTCGTCGATGAAGGCGACGTAGCGCGGCACCTTGAAGGCGGCGAGATTCTTGCGGCAATGCTCGAACAGCGCGTCGAGCGAGAAGGACTCGCGGGCGACGCCGGGCTTGAGCTTGAGATAGGCCTTGACCTCCTCCTTGCGCAGCGGGTCGGGCACCGGCACCACCGCCGCCTCCTCGACGTCGGCCAGTTCCTCCAGCACCGCCTCGACCTCGCGGGCCGAGATGTTCTCGCTCGAGCGGCGCACCATGTCCTTGATGCGGCCGACGATGGAGAGGTAGCCGTCCTCGTCGCGGATGAACAGGTCGCCCGTGCGGAACCAGTCGCCGTCGAAGCTCTCGGCATTGGCGTCGGGGCGCTTGTAGTAGCCGGTGAGGATCGAGCGGCCGCGGATCTGCAACTCGCCCGCCTCGCCGACCGCGCATTCGCGCCCGTCCTCGCCGACCACCCGCGTCTCGCGGAAGGGTGCCGCGACGCCGCAGGTGCGCTTGTCGAGCTTGTGGGTGGCGCCGACCGGCACCAGCATGCCGGCGCCGATCTCGGTCATGCCGAAGGAATCGCGGGCGATGACGCCGAAGCGCTCCTCGGCTTCCTTCACCGAGGCCGGCGACCAGCCGAAGGCATTGATGTAGCGCAGCGACATCTGCCTGTCCCTGTCGCTCGGCGGCAGCGTCTTCAGCGCCGCTTCCGGGAAATAGGTGTAGTTGATGGCGAGGTCGCGCGCCCAGTCGAAGAACCGCGTCAGGCTCATGCGCCTGGCGACGTAGGCCGTGCCGCCGAGCTGCATGGTCATCAGGAGCTGCCATTGCGGGTCCATGTAGAAGAACGGCGCCCACAGCAGCGACCGCTTCACCTCCTCCGCGCCCATGCCGGCCTCGGCGGCCGACAGCGCCAGCAGCAGCCAGTAGTCGTGGGTGAGCATGCAGCCCTTGGGGAAGCCGGTGGTGCCGGAGGTGTATTGCAGGCTCATCAGGTCGGTGGAGACGACCGGCCACGGCGCACGCCATTCGCGCTCCTCGGCCAGCATGGCGTCGAGCGAGACGTAGGGCGCGCCGCCGCCGCGCACGAAGACGCGCGCGTCGTCGAGCACGGCCGGACGCTTCTGCATACCCTCGAGCGCCGGCAGCAGCGAGGCGTCGACGATCAGCGCCTGCGCGTCGGACTGGTTGAGGAGATAGTCGAGCTCGGTCGAGGTATAGGCGGTGTTGGTCGGCACCAGCACCGCGCCGAGCTTGGCGAGCGCGAACCAGGCGAACACGAATTCCGGCACGTTGGGCATCATCAGCGCGACATGCGCGCCCTTGCGGATGCCGCGCGCCAGAAGCGCCGCGGCCAGCGCGTCGGAGCGGCGGTGAAGCTCGGCATAGGTCAGCGTGACGCCGTCCTCGAACCAGACGGCGGCGGGCGCGTCGCCCATCGTCGCCGCGCGCTCGGCGACGAACGCGCCGATCGAGGCGGGGAACGCGCCGCTTTCCGTCATGGCGGCGATCTTCTCGGCCGCGGCCTGCATCTCGGCGATGCCGGGGTCTGTCGTCATCGTTTTTCCTCCTTGGCGGCGAGCGGCGGCGTCTTGTCGTAGGTGGCCCGCACGAGCTGGTACATGTGGCCGGCGAAGGCCATGGCGGCGTCGCGGTCGAGGTCGAGCGCGCGGTAGAAAGTTTCCATCTCGACGCGCACGGCGCGCGGCGGCAGCGAGGCGATGCGGGCGGCGATCTGCCTCGCCCGCGCCATCAGCTCGGCCGGCTCGACGATCTCGTTGATGAGGAAGCAGCGCCGCGCCTCCTCTGCGTCGATGGCCTCGCCGGTCAGCGCCAGCCACAACGCCGCCGTCTGCGGGATCTGGCGGCCGAGCCGGGTGACGCCGCCGGCGCCGGGCATGCCGTAGGCGATCTCGGGCATGCCGAAGCGTGCCTGCGGCACGGCGATGCGCAGGTCGGTCAGCAGCAGGAGGTAGATCATGCCCTGGCCCATGCAGGCGCCGTTGACGGCGGCGACGATCGGCTTGGTGCGCCTCAGCGCCAGGATCTCGCCCTCCCAGCCGGGATATTCGGCCGGGTCGCCGTCGCGGCGCGGGTTGAGGTGGCGGTCGACGATCTCGGCCGTCGTGCGCTCCCGGCGCTCGGTCTTGATGTCGTCGCCGGCGCAGAAGGCGCGCTCGCCCGCGCCGGTCCAGATGCCGCAGCGCACCTCGGGGTCGGAATAGAAATCCTTGAGGATGTGGAAGAGCTCCTCGTGCTGCTCCGGCGTCAGCACGTTGACCGGCGGATTGTCGAGCGTGATGACCGCGACCCCGCCCGATTTCTCATATCTGAACATCAGCTGTTTCCCTGTCTCCTGGTGGCGCGGATGCGCAAGGTTTCCGCCAGCCCCATGGCCAGCGCGGTGACGACGACGAAGAAGGTGGAGATCGCGGCGATGGTCGGGTTGATCTCGAAGCGCAGATCGTTCCAGATCCGCACCGGCAGCGTCTCGGAGCCGCCCATCAGGAACAGCGCGATCACCAGCTCGTCGAACGAGACGAAGAAGGCGAAGATGAAGGCGGCGAGGATGGCAGGCGCCAGCGGCGGCACCGTCGCCGTCCAGAAGGCGCGCAGCGGCCCCGCGCCGAACACGCGCGCCGCCTTCTCCAGCGTCGGGTCGGTCTGGCGGTAGGCCGCGCCGACGATCATCACCACGAAGGGCAGGCCGATGGCGGCATGGGCGAGCATCAGCGTCGCCTCGCTGTCGGTCGAGCCGAAGCGCAGCGCCAGCACGAACACGCCCAGCGCGACGATGACGTTGGGCACGATCGCCGGCGCGAGCAGGAGCCCGGTGACGCCGGCGCGCCAGCGCCGCGGCAGCCTGGCGAGCCCGACCACGCCCGCCGTGCCGGAGAGCGTGGCGATCAGCCCCGCCAGCGTCGCCACCCTGAGCGAGCGCCAGGTGGCGGCGAGCCACACCGGATCGGAGAAATAGGCCTCGTACCAGACCAGCCCCCAGCTCTTCGGCGGGAAGCCGAGGAAGCGGTCGCCGCTGAACGACATCGGCGCGACGATCAGGATCGGGAAGAACAGGAACAGCACGCCGAGCGCGAACAGGAGGGTGGGAACAAGGCGCGTCCGCATCGCTCACGCCTCCCGCGGCGAATAGAGGAAGCGGCCGGCGACCAGCCGCACCAGCCCGAGAAGGACGATGGTGGAAACGAGGAGCACGATGGCCAGCGCCCCGGCGAAGCCCCAGTTGGCCTGGCCGACCTGGTTGACGATCATGTTGCCGAGCAGCACGTCGCGGCGCCCGCCGACCAGCGCCGGCACGATGAAGAAGCCCATCGACAGGATGAAGATCACCGACCAGCCGGTGACGGCGCCCTCGAGGCTCAAGGGCAGGAACACCTTGCGGAAGGCGGCGAAGGGCGAGGCGCCGCACACGCGCGCGGCGCGCACCAGGCCGGGGTCGATCTCGGTCATGGCCGAATAGCAGGTGACGACCATGATCGGCAGCAGGATCTGCACCATGGCGACATAGACCGCGCCGGTGGTGAACATCAGCGTCAGCGGCTCGTCGGTCAGGCCCAGCCATTGCAGCGCGCCGTTGACGATGCCCTCGCGGCCGAGCACCACCATCCAGGCATAGGTGCGCACGAGGATGCTCATCCACAGCGGCACGAGGACGAGGAAGAGCAGCAGCGGCCGCCGCCCGGCCGGCTGGCCGACGATGAACAGCGCCATCGGATAGCCGACCGCGAGGCAGATCGAGGCCACCGCCGCCGAGACGACGAGCGTGTTGCGGTAGACGGAGAGATAGGCGGCGCGGGAAAAGAAACGCTCGAAATGCGCCAGCGAGAATTCGGGCGTGAACACGGCCTCGGAAAAGACGAACGCCACCGGAACAGCGAACATCGCCAGCGCCAGCAGGACGGCGGGCACGAGGGTGAGGCGGTGGGCGAAGCGCATTGCAAGGGCCTAGATTCAAGGGGCGCGCACGGGAAGTGCGTCGGCGCGGCGGCGTCCCCCCCTGCTTGGGCGAGGGAGACGCCGCCGCGTCTGGCCGGCTCAGTCGAGCATCCACTCCTGCCAACGCTCCTGGAGAGCATCCATGTTCCTGGCCCAGAACACGGCGTCGACGACAAACTGGCCGGCAAGGTTGTCGGGGTGGGTCGGCATCTCGCGGCCCGCCTCCGGATCGATATTGTCGTAGAGGCCCTTCACCATGCTGGGATAGGCGACCATCTTGGCGAATTCGGCGCCGCGCACCGGGTCGCCGATCATGAAGGCGACGTACTGCTCGGCTTCCTTCTTGTGCCTGGTGCCCTTCAGGATGCCGACATAGGACGGCTTGATGGCGCCGCCGTTCCAGATCGTCTCGACGGGCACGCCTTCCTGCCGCAACTGGGTGAGGCGGCCGTTCCACGCGGTGGTGAAGGCGACCTCGCCGTCGGACAGCATCTGCACCGGCTGCGCGCCGGCCGACCACCAGGCCACGACGTGCGGCTTGATCTCGTCGAGCTTGGCGAAGGCGCGGTCGACGCCGTCCTCGGTCGCGAGGACGGCGTAGAGGTCCTTCGCCTCGACGCCGTCGGCGAGCAGGGCGAATTCGAGGTTCTCCATCACCGAATCCTGGAGCGCGCGCGGCCCGGGAAAGGCCTCGACGTTCCAGAAGTCGGCCCACGACGCCATCTTCCTGCCCTCGGGCAGCTTGTCGGTGCGCTGGGCGAGCACGGTCGAATAGGTGGCGGCGATGCCGGCGTCGGGCAGCCGGGCTTCGTCGGGCTGGAGGCCCTTCGGGTCGATCACGTCCCAGTCCATCGGCTCCAGCCAGCCCTCGATCGAGGCGGTGGCGTATTCGACCGGGGTCAGCTCGGCCACGTCCCAGATCGGGTTGCCGGCCTGCATCATCGCGCGCATGGCCGAGACGCGGTCGGTGGTGGCCAGCGCCTTGACACGGATGCCGGTCGCTTCCGCGAACGGCTTGTCGAACAGCATGTCCATCACCTGCGCCAGCCCGCCGCCGGAGCCGGCATAGGTGATTTCGACATCCTGCGCCGCGGCGGCGCCGGCGACCAGCGGCAGCACCACCGCTGCGGCAAGCAGGCTTCTTCTCGTCGGACCTTTCATGAAACTTCTCCCATCGGTTTCGGTCATTCGTAAAGCGGTGTGGCGTCTTCCGGCGCGAAGCCGACGCGGATCGTCTCGCCCAGCGCCGGCGGCGGCAGCGCCCCGGCCCTCGGCTCGGACATGCGCAGCACGAGGCCGTCGGCCGCGCGCAGGCGCAGCTCCATGGTCGCGCCGCGGAAGGCGACGTCCTGCACCGTCGCTTCGAAGCCGCAATGGGAAGCGCCCGGCGCCCGGGTCAGCTTCTCCGGCCGCAGGCTCAGCGCGACGACGCCCGCGCCGGCCGCCGGCAGCGGCAGGGCGCGCGGCGCGCCCTCGGCCGGCACGATGTTGGTGCGGCCGATGAAATCGGCGACGAAGCGGCTGGCCGGCCGGTCGTAGAGCGCGCCCGGCGCGTCGAGCTGGCAGATGCGGCCCTTGTTCATCAGGGCGATGCGGTCGGACAGCGACAGGGCCTCGCCCTGGTCGTGGGTGACGAAGACGACCGTGGTGCCGAGCTCGCGGTGGAGCCGGCGGATCTCGTCCTGCAACTCCTCGCGCAACTTCAGGTCGAGCGCCGACAGGCTCTCGTCCATCAGCAGCACCGGCGGTTCGGCGACGACGGCGCGGGCGAGCGCCACGCGCTGGCGCTGGCCGCCCGACAGCGCGGCGGGCCGGCGCTCGCCATAGCCGGACAGCCGCACCATCTCCAGCGCGCGGCCGACCCGGGTCCCGACCTCGCCCGCCGCCACCTTGCGCATGCGCAGCGGGAAGGCGACGTTCTCGAACACGCTCATATGCGGAAACAGCGCGAAACTCTGGAACACCATGCCGACATTGCGCTTTTCCGGCGGCAGCGCGCCGACGGCGCGCTCGCCGATGAACACCTCGCCCGAGGTGGCGCGGTCGAAGCCGGCAAGGATGTTGAGGGCGGTCGTCTTGCCCGATCCGCTGGGGCCGAGCAGCGTCAGGAACTCGCCGGCGGCGATGTCCAGGCAGAAATCGTCGAGCGCGGCCACGCTGCCGAAGCGGCGCGACACGTTCTGGAACCTGACCGGTGCTCTTCCCTCGCTCATCGATCCTGTTTCCGACATCTTCGTCATTAATGACATTGACGTCATTTTAGTATCCTGTCAATATCCGTTTCATGACCAGGCGGTTGGAAATCACGGCTGCGGAAACGGGGCCAGACGCGGCGGCCTTCGATTTCGTCGAGTTCATGACGAGACGCGCGGAGCTGATGCGCGGCCGGCCGAAGCGCGTCCGCACGCGGGCGCGCCTGCTTGCCGCGACAGCGGCGGAGCTGGCCGCGAAGGGTTATGAGGGCCTGACCGTCGAGGGTATCTGCGCCGCCGCCGACATGGCGCGCGGCACCTTCTATCTCTATTACGCCGACCGCGCGAAGATCGCCGTCACCGTCTATCGCATGTTCTGGACCGCCGTGTACGAGTTGAGGCCGCGCCTGCGCGGGCGCAGCCTCGACGAGCGCATCCGCGTCACCAACATGTTCTACCTCGCGCTCTACGCCCGCAACGCCGCCTTCCTCGCCGGGCAGGCGTCGCTGGTGCGCGAGCGGCCGGACTTCGCCCTCTGGCACGACCAGATGAACCATCGCTGGTCGCAGGTGGTGGCGGCCAACATGCCGGGCGACCTGCCGCGCGACGAGAAGATCCTGCGCGCCCGTGCGCTGACGGCGATGGCCGACGAGCTGCTGAGCAACATCTTCACCGCCCGCACGCCGAGCCTGAGGCACTGGGCCGATTATCCCGAACGGCTCGCCGACTGCCTCACCGCGATCTGGACGCAGGTGGCGACCGAGCCGCGCGGGCGATAAGGGCATGCGAAATAACGAGGAGCAGCACATCATGGCGGACACCGAAGACAGGGCCGGGGCCGGCCTGGGCATCCTGAACGGGCTGGTCGGGAAGGAGGCGGTCTCGTCCTGGCGGGTGATCGACCAGGACGCGGTCGACCGCTACGCCGACGTCTCCGGCGACGGCGAGGGCGAATGGATCCACCTCGATCCCGAGCGCGCGGCGCGCGAAGCGCCCTATGGCGGCACCATCGTTCCCGGCTTCCTCCAGGTCGCCAACCTGACGCGGCTGTTCGGCGAGACGGTGACCGGCTTCGGCGGCATCGACCCCAACCATGCGCTGAACTACGGCTTCGACCGGCTGCGCTTCGTCGCGCCGCTGCCGGTCGGAGCGCCGTTCCGCGCCCGCATCCGCATGAACGAGGTGCGGCGGCACCCGACCGGCGGCTACATCGCCAGGCAGGATGTCGTCCTCGAGCGCGAGGACGGCACGCCGACGCTGGCCGCCGAATGGCTGTTCTACATGGGCGAGAAGGCGTTTGGGGGCGCGACCGCGTCCTGATCGCCGTCACGCGTCGGCGGCGCTCGCGGCAGCGGCGGAAGCCAGCGGCAGGGTGACGCGGAAGCAGGCCCCGGGCGCGGCGCCGGGAACGAGTTCGAGCCTGCCGTTCATCCCCGTGACGATCTCGCGGCTGATCGGCAGGCCGAGGCCGGCCCCGGCATGCGGCGCGTTCTCGCCGGGCCTGCCGCGATAGAATTTCTCGAAGATGCGCGGCCGCTCCTCCTCGGGAATGCCGACGCCGTTGTCGACCACCTCGATGACATAGTCGCCGCCCTCGACGCGCGAGCGCACCTGCACTTCGGGCACGGCGGCGGCGTTGTACTTGATGGCGTTGGAGATCAGGTTGATCAGCACCTGCCCGAGCCGGTCGGGATCGGCAAGGACGCGCGCGTGCGCCACCCGCTCGCCGACGCGCATCGCCGCGCCGCTCTGGCGCGCCAGCGCGTCGCAGACGTGCAGGGCCTGGTCGAGCGATTCCTCGGCGTCGACCGGCCGGTTCTCCCACACCCGCTCGCCGCGCTCCAGCGCCGAGAGATCGAGGATCTCGTCGAGCAGCGAGGTCAGCCGGAGGCTTTCCTTGTGGATGGTGTTGACGAACTTGCGGCGCGAGCCGTCGTCGAGGTCGTCCTCGGTCAGCAGGATTTCGGAGAAGGCGCGGATCGCCGTCATCGGCGTCCGCACCTCATGGCTGACCTGGCTCAGGAACTCGTCCTTCTGCTGGTCGACCTTGCGCAACTGGCGGTTGGCGATCTCCAGCTTCTCGGCCGTGGCGCGGAGCTCGGCCGAGGCGCGCTCCAGCGCCTGCGAATGCTCGATCGCCTGCTGGGTCTCGTCGGCCATCTGCATGACCTCCTCCAGCGACACCGCGTCGCCGGAAACCACCTTGGACAACATGACATGGGCCGACGCCGCGCCGACGGAACCGGCGAGCTCGCGCTCCAGCCGGTGGATGAAGGCCGGGCTCGGCGCCAGCGTCGACCACGGCATGCCGGCCTGCTTGGCCTCCTCGGAGAACAGGTCGACCGCGCGCTGATGGCCGAGCACGCGCCGCGCGACGAGGAAGAGGTCGTCGGCGGTGGCCGAGCCGCGCAGCGGGCTGGCGTCGCCCGCCGCCTTGCGGAACACGTTGAGGAACAGCGCCGCCTGCACGTGCTCCAGCGCCGACTGGCTGGTGACGAGCGAGCCGAGGATCAGGATGCTGGTGTTGAGGAACAGGCTCCAGAACACGGCATGCGCCAGCGGATCGAGCCGTTCGAGGCCGAACAGCGCCTGCGGCCGCAGCCACGCGATGCCGAACGGCCCCTCGGCCATGAGGGCGGCGACGGCCGGCGAGGACGAGGCGAAGGACGGCATGAAGCTCGACCATACCCAGATCAGGAAGCCGACGAGGATGGCGACGATCGCCGCCTTGGCCGAGGCGTCGCGCCAGAACAGGGCGGCGAGGATCGCCGGCAGGAACTGGGCGACGCCGGTGAACGAGATCAGGCCGATCGGCGCCAGCGCGTCGGAGGCGCGCGTCAGGTAGAAATAGCCGAAGCCGAGGAACAGGATCAGCACGATGGACAGCCGCCGCGCGTTGAGGATCAGCCGGCGCACGCCCTGGCCGTCGCCGATGCCCTCGTTGGCGGTCAGCCGCAGCATGATCGGCACCACGATGTGGTTGGAGACCATGATCGACAGCGCGATCGATTCGAGGATGATCATCGACGTGGCCGAGGAGAAGCCGCCGACGAAGGCGAACAGCGCCAGCCCGTCCTGGCCGCCGGCCAGCGGCAGCGTCAGCGTGAACATGTCCGGGTTGGAGCCGGGCGGCATCACCGTCAGCCCGTAGAGCGCGATCGGCACGATGAACAGGCTCATCGCCAGCATGTAGGCCGGGAAGGCCCAGCTCGCGGTGCGCAGGTGGCTTTCGTCGGAGTTCTCGACCACGGTGACCTGGAACTGGCGCGGCAGGCAGATGATGGCCGCCGCCGCCAGGAGCATCGAGGCGACCCAGCGGTCGCCGAAGGTCTCGGTGGCGTGGATCGACAGCCCCTTCTCGGCGGCGCGGGTGTAGATCGCCTCCATGCCGCCGCTGACATAGACGACGGACGTGCCGACGGCGACCAGCGCGGCGAGCTTGACCACGGCCTCGAGCGCGATGGCCGCGACGACGCCGTGATGCTGCTCCTTGGCGTCGACGTTGCGGGTGCCGAACAGGATGGTGAACACCGCCATGCCGGCGGCGACGCCGAAGGCGAGCCCGACCTCGTCCCAGCCCTCGAGGCTGCCGCGGCCGAACTCGGACGCGCCGGCGACGGTCTCGATCGACGACGTCACCGCCTTCAACTGGAGCGCGATGTAGGGGGCGATGGCGATCACGGCCAGGATGGTGACGAGCACGGCCAGCCGGTTCGACTTGCCGAATCGCGACGACAACAGGTCGGCGATCGAGGTAATGCGCTGGTCGTGGCTGATCCGCACCAGCCGGCGCAGGATGAACCACCAGCCGACGAACACCAGCGTCGGCCCGATATAGATGGTGACGAATTCGAGCCCGGTGCGGGCGGCCGAGCCGACCGCGCCGTAGAAGGTCCAGCTCGTGCAGTAGACCGAGATCGACAGCGTGTAGACGAAGGGCGAGCGCAGGAAGCCGCCGTCGCGGTTGCGGGTGTGCCGGTCGCCGAGGAAGGCGACGAGGAACAGCAGGCCGACATAGGCGACCGCGGTGGCGATGACGAGGTCGGCTGTCAGCGTCACGGCATCGGCCCCGGCCGGGTTCCGGGCAGTCTGTGCGGCAGCTTTTCGGGGGGCGCCCTGTCGTCGGGCATGACGCGGCTGAACCAGCACGCGCCGGCGACGAGCGCGATCCACAGCACGAAGACATAGACGGTTTCCACCGGCACGCCGAGGACGCGCATGTCGAACCGGAACAGCAGCACCAGCGGCGGCATGTAGGCCAGCGCGCCGAAGGCGGTGAAGAACAGCGCAGCGGCGATGAGCTTGCGGCGGGTCATCGCGCGGCGATCCTCATCGCGTTTCGAGGGCCGCGCGCGAATCGAGCAGCGCGCGCACGGCGTCGACCACGTCGGCGTTGGAATAGGGCTTGGTGACGAAGGAATCGGCGCCGAATTCCTCGGCGATGCGGCGGTCCTGCTGCTGTCCCTTGGCGGTCAGCACGAGGACGGGCAGCGCGGCCGTGGCCTCGTTGGTCCTTATCTGCTTCAGCACCTCGAAGCCGGACCGCTTCGGCAACATCACGTCGAGCACCAGCACCCGCGGCGCCTCCCGGCGCACGGCGCTCATCACCGCCTCCCCGTCGGTGACCGTATGAACCGACCACCCCGCCCGGCGCAGGACGAAGGTCAGCGCCTCGAGAATGCTCGGCTCGTCCTCGGCGATCAGTATGTCGACAGCCAAACCCGCTCCTCCCGCCCCCCTTCCTCCAAGGGAGG
Source organism: Aquamicrobium sp. (assembly GCA_039808485.1). GTDB lineage: Bacteria > Pseudomonadota > Alphaproteobacteria > Rhizobiales > Rhizobiaceae > Aerobium. The sequence continues at coordinate 66,517 of JBDHTD010000011.1, forward strand.
GGTGTCACTTAACCGCAACGCGAGGCTTTCGCCAACCCCCCGGCCCGAACGAGGCCCGGCCCGGCGCGATTTGCCGCGCTCAGGTCCTGAGCACGCGGTAGATCGCCGGGATGACCAGCACCGTGAGCAGCGTCGAGGACGCCAGCCCGAACAGCAGCGAGATCGCCAGGCCCTGGAAGATCGGGTCGGCGAGGATGACGCCGGCGCCGATCATGGCGGCGAGCGCGGTCAGCAGGATCGGCTTGAACCGGATCGAGCCGGCCTCGATCAGGATCTCGCCGAGGCTCCGGCCCGCCGGCTCGGTATGGCGGATGAAGTCGACCAGCAGGATCGAGTTGCGGACGATGATGCCGGCGAGCGCGATGAAGCCGATCATCGAGGTGGCCGAGAACGGGGCGCCGAACAGCCAGTGGCCGCCGAGGATGCCGATGAAGGTCAGCGGGATCGGCGTCAGGATGACGAGCGGCACCTTGAACGAGCCGAACTGGGCCACGACGAGGATGTAGATGCCGAGCAGCGCCACCATGAACGCCGCGCCCATGTCGCGGAACGTCACCCACGTCACCTCCCACTCGCCCTCCCACAGGAGCGTCGCGCCGCGCTCGTCGTCGGGCTGGCCGTAGAGCGAGATGACGGGCCGGGGCAGATCGCCCCAGTCCTCCGCGTCGAGCGCGGCCTGCACCGCCAGCATGCCGTAGAGCGGGGCCTCGAAATCGCCGGCCAGCTCCGCCGTCACCATCTCGGCGGCGCGGCCGTTGCGGCGGAACAGTTGCAGCGAGGCGCGCTCCTCGGCTATTCGCACCACGTCGCCCAGCTCGACCACGCCGCGGTCGCCCGGCAGCACGTTGGCCGGGATCGGCGTCGTCAGGAAACGCTCGTCCAGCCGCCGCTCGCCCTTCTCCCGCTCGATGCGGATCGGGATCGGCCGGCGGCCGCCGTCGCGGTGCGAATAGCCGACCGTCTGCCCGCCGTTCAGGATGGCGATGGTGTCGAGGACGTCGCCTTCCTCGACGCGGAAGAATTCGAGATCGTCGGTGGAGACGGTGGCGCGCAGCCGCCGCGCCGCGACGCCGTAGGAATTGTCGACGTCGACGATGTAGGGCACCGAGCGGAACGCGGCCTCTATCCTTCCCGCCACAGCGCGCCGGGTGTCGGCATCCGGCCCGTAGATCTCGGCCAGCAGCGTCGCCATCACCGGCGGCCCGGGCGGCGGCTCGACCACCTTGAACACCGTGCCTTCCGGCAGCGCGGCGGCGGCGATGCGCCGGCGGATGTCGAGCGCGATGTCGTGGCTGGCGCGGCTGCGCTCGGCCTTGGGCTTCAGGTTGAGGGCGACGTCGCCCATCTGCGGCTCGGTGCGGTAGAAGGAATGCCGGACCAGCCCGTTGAAATTGTAGGGCGCGGCGGCGCCGGCATGGGTCTGCACCGACTTGACCTCGTCCAGCGCCAGCACGATCGCCGCGATCTGCTGCGCCACCGCGTCGGTCGCCTCGACCGACGAGCCCTCTGGCAGGTCGATGGTGACGGAGAGCTCCGACTTGTTGTCGAAGGGTAGGAGCTTCACCGTCACGTCCTTGGTGTAGAACAGCGCCAGCGACCCGAGCGTCAGCACGCCGACGCCGAGCACGAACAGCCAGCTCCGCGCCTTGGAGGCGAGAACGGGGCGCGCCACCGCGGCATAGAGGCGGCCGAGCCGGCCGCCGCCCGCATGATCGCCGCCATGGCCGTGCAGCGGGGCCTTTCCGGCCACCTTCAGCATCAGCCACGGCGTGACCATGACCGCGACGAAGAAGGAGAAGATCATCGCTGCCGAGGCATTGGCCGGGATCGGGCTCATATAGGGGCCCATCATGCCGGACACGAACAGCATCGGCAGCAGCGCGGCCACCACCGTCAGCGTCGCGACGATGGTGGGGTTGCCGACCTCGGCGACCGCCTGGATGGCGGCGGTGCGGCGGTCGCGGCCGTCGGCCATCGCCCAGTGGCGGGCGATGTTCTCGATGACGACGATGGCGTCGTCGACCAGGATGCCGATGGAGAAGATCAGCGCGAACAGCGAGACGCGGTTCAGCGTGTAGCCCATGGTCCAGGAGGCGAACAGCGTCAGGAGGATGGTGACGGGGATGACGACGGCCACCACCACCGCCTCGCGCCGGCCGATGGCGACCCAGACCAGGAGGATGATCGAGACGGTGGCGAGACCGAGATGGAACAGGAGCTCGTTGGCCTTCTCGTTGGCGGTCTCGCCATAGTCGCGCGTCACCTCGACGGCGATCTCCCGCGGGATCAGCGATCCTTCCAGCTCGGCGACGCGGTGCAGGATCGTCTCGGCCACGGTGACGGCGTTGGAGCCGGCGCGCTTGGCCACCGCCAGCGTCACCGCCGGCACGCGCACGCTCGTCCCGTCCTCGCCCCGCGTCACGGTCGCGACCATGGACTCGCCGACATCGGCTGCGAACTCGACCCTCGCCACGTCGCGGACATAGACGGGGCGGCCGTCGCGCGAGGTCAGCAGCAGGTTGCCGATGGCGGCGGGCGCGGCAAGCGTCTCGCCGACGGCCAGCATGATCTGCTCGCCGCCGTCGCGCACGTAGCCCGCCGGGAAGGCGCGGTTGGCGCCCTCGACCTTGCCGGCGAGCTGTTGCAGGGTGACGCCGTAGAGCGCCAGCCGCGACGGGTCGGGCGCGATGCGGATCATCTCGTCGACCGCGCCGACGAGATAGGTGATGCCGACATCCTCGATCTTGGCGATCTCGGTCTTCAGCTCCCGCGCCACGCGGGTCAGGTCGTTGGGGCCGATCGCGCCGGCCGCGCCGGGTGCGGGCGTCAGCGTCAGCGCGACGATGGCGACGTCGTCGATGCCGCGGCCGACGATCTGCGGCTCGGGAATCCCCTTCGGCATGCGGTCGATATTGGCGCGCATCTTGTCGTGGACGCGCAGCACCGCCGCGTCGGCCGAGGTGCCGACGAGGAAGCGCGCCGTCACCATCACCTGGTCGTCGCCGGTCTGGGAATAGACGTGCTCGACGCCGTCGATGCCCTTGACGATGATCTCCAGCGGCTCGGTGACGAGCTTGACCGCGTCCTCGGCCTTCAGCCCGTCGGCCCGGACCAGGATGTCGACCATCGGCACGGAAATCTGCGGCTCCTCCTCGCGCGGCAGCGCCGAGAGCGCGACGAGGCCGAAGGCGAAGGCGGCGACGAGGAAAAGCGGCGTCAGCGGCGAGGCGATGAAGGCGCGGGTCAGCGCCCCGGCGATGCCGAGGCGTCCGAAACCGGAGCCGCCCGAACCATCGGAAGAAGAAGACATCACGGAACGACGATCGTTTCGCCGGCGGCGAGGCCGGTCAGGATTTCGACGAGGGCCTGGCCGTCGCGCAGGACGGTCTCGCCCGGGACCACGGCGCGCTCGACCTCGCCGGCGCCGACGACGACGCGCACGAAGTCGAGGCCGGAGCGGGTGACGATGGCCGCCTTCGGCACCAGGAGCGCCTCGCGGCTGCCCACCGGCACCTCCACCGGCACGCGGGCGTCGACGAAGGCGCGGTCGAGCCTGTCGACCTCGACGTCGGCGATGACGCGGCCGTTCTCGATCCGCGGATAGATCTTGGCCAGCCGGCCTTCCGTCTCCGCGCCGGCGGCGGCGATGCGGATGGCCGCGCCCTCGACGAGGTCGCGCGAATGGCGCTCGGGGATGGCCAGCCGCAGGAAGAAGCCGCCGCCGCCGATGGTCGCGGCGGGCTCGCCGGCCATGATGACCGCGCCCCGCGTCACCGGCACCGTCAGCACCCGGCCGGAGACCGGGGCGAGAACCGCGCCCTCCTCGCCCTGCTGGACGATGACGGAGCGCTGCGCCTCAGTCGCCGCGAGCTGGTTGCGGGTCACGTCGACGTCGGTGCGGAGCTGTTCCAGCCGCTGGGCGGTGATGACGCCGCGATCGACCAGCGACGAGCCGCGGGCGAGCTCGGCCTCGGCCTTTTCGAGCTGCGCCTCGAGCGCGCGAAGCTGCGCGTCGAAGGCGGCGATCTGGAAGGCGATCTTGTCGTCGCGCACCGCGGCGATGCGCTGGCCGGCCTCGACCTCGTCGCCCTCGGAGACGAGAAGCTCGGCCACGGTGCCGCCGATGCGCGCGCGTGCCGGCACCAGGTCGCGCGCCTCGACGCGGCCGTAGACGGCCTTCCATTCCGGCATCGCCTGCGGGGCGAGCACGACGGTTTCGGCGGCGAGAGCCGGCGCCGCCGCCGTGAATGCGGCGGCAAGAGCCAAGGCTGCCGCCGCACTGGCGGCGGCGGGAACGGCGATGCGCATGGCGGCTTTCTCTCGGGTCAGACGGAGCAGGCCGGCTTGAAGCCGAGGCGCTTCAGCACGCTCGCGGCCGGGCAGAAGCCGGTGAAGGCCGACTGGAACATGTTGAAGCCGACGAACACGGTCAGCCAGATGAAATAGGGCGAGACCCACACGGTCAGCGCCACGGAAACGAGCACCATGATGCCGGCAAAGGCAAGGACGGAACGTTCGAGGGTCATCGGTATCTCCTGCAAAATGACTATATCTGCCTATATACGTATATACGTAGATAAATCAAGAGACCTTGTGCCGCTCCCTTCCCCGCGCCGCGCCGCGCCGCCGCAGGCGCCGCGCGGTCGGCCATTTCAGGCGCTGCGCGCCGGGCGCTGGCGCAGGATGGTGACGCACAGCGGCACCAGCACGGCGGCGACGATGGGGAAGATCATCCAGTTGACCGTCTCCCAGCCCGAGGCCGTCAGCAGCGAGCCGGACGAGAACGAGGCAACCGCCACCGTGCCGAAGACGATGAAGTCGTTGGCGCCCTGCACCCGGCCGCGTTCCTGCGGCGTGTGGCAGTCGGTGATCATGGCGGTGGCGCCGATGAAGCCGAAGTTCCAGCCGAGGCCGAGCAGGATCAGCGAGATGAAGAAGTTCTCGATGTCGATCCCGGCCAGCGCCACCGCGCCCGAGGCGGCGAGGATCACGAGGCCGAGCGCCGTGATCTTTTCCTTGCCGAAGCGCGCGATCAGGTTGCCGGTGAAGAAGCTCGGCGCGAACATCGCGAGCACGTGCCACTGGATGCCGAACGCCGCCTCGCCCACGGTGAAGCCGCAGCCGACCATCGCCATCGGCGCGGCCGTCATCACGAAGCTCATCAGGCCGTAGGAGACGACGCCGGCCGAGACGGCGAGGATGAAGCGGGGCGTGCGCATGATCTCGCCGAGCGGCCGGCCGCCATCGGCCTGCGCGCCGGCGCCGGCCGCCGCCGGCTTCGGCGCGCGCAGCAGCATCAGGACGGGGAAGGCGAGCATCGCCAGCGCCGCCTGGCTGAGGAACGAGCCGGCGAAGGGCGCCGCCGGCAGCGCGTCGCGCGTCCAGATGACGAGCTGCGGCCCGATCACCGCCGCGGCCAGCCCGCCGATCATCACCCACGAGATCGCCTTGGCCTTCAGCGGCCCGGTGGCGGCGTCGGCGGCGGCGAAGCGGTAGCTCTGGACATAGGCACCGTAGAAGCCGGCCATGAAGGTGCCGAGGCAGAAGATGACGAAGGTGGCGCCGACGATGCCGAGCGTGGCGACCAGGCCGGAGACCATGCCGATCGTCGCGCCGAACAGATAGCCGGTGCGCCGCCCCATCCGCTTCATCACCATCGCCGCCGGGATGGTGCCCATGGCGAGGCCGAGATTGTAGAGGCTGACCGGCAGCGTCGCCAGCGCCGGCACCGAGGACAGCGTCTGGCCGACGATGCCGCCGAGCGAGATGATGATCGGCGGGCTCGCCGCGCCCAGCGCCTGCGCGGCGGTCAGGACAAGGATGTTGCGCTTGGCGATCGTCTGGTCGGTCATCTCGTGTCTCGTCGTTGCCGGGCCACTGGGGCGCTCAACCGGCGATGGATGGGGAACGCTGCGGGTGGGGCTCGATGTTGTGCGGAGACGTCCCGGCGGGGGCTTCTCCCCCGCCCGGCCTCGATTGGAGCCTCAACACTGCGGCGAGCAATAGGCGCCGTAAAGGACCTCCATCACCGCGCGCGCCGGGCCGCTTTCGATGCGATACCAGATCGTCTGGCCGTCGCGGCGGCCGGCGATGATGCGCTCGCGGCGCAGGAGCGCCAGATGCTGCGACACCGTCGAGTCGCGGATGCCGAGGAACTCGGCGAGCTGCCCGACGGATTTCTCGCCCTCGATCAGCTGGCACAGGATGAGCAGACGGTGCTGGTTGGACAGCGCCTTCAGCAGCTCGCTCGCCTCGTCGGCGGCCTCGCGCATGATGTTGGGGTCGATGGTCGTATCGATATTCATAGTTGCGTATCTACATTATTACGTATATATCGTCAATGCGAAAGGCGCCGGTGATCGCCGTTCCCCGCCGACGGGCGAACGGGGCGCAAGCCGGTTTCAGGGAGTAGCATATTAATGTCCGCCAGTCGCCAGATCGTCTGTCACCAATGCGCCGGCATCAACCGCGTGCCGCGGGACAGACCGGCGGAGGCCGCGCTGTGCGGCCGCTGCAAGGCGCCGCTGTTCGCGGGCAAGCCGATCGAGGCGGACGCCGCCATGTTCGAGCGGCAGACGCAGCACAGCGACGTGCCGGTGCTGGTCGACGTCTGGGCGCCGTGGTGCGGGCCGTGCCGGATGATGGCGCCGGCCTTCGCGGCCGCCGCCGCCGAGCTCGAGCCGGAGATGCGGCTCGTCAAGCTCAACACCGAAGCGGAGCCGGAGATCGCCGCCCGCCTCGGCATCCGCGGCATACCGACGATGATCCTTTACGCCGGCGGCCGCGAGGTCGCCCGCGTTTCCGGCGCGATGACCACGCAGCAGATCGTGTCCTGGGCGCGCGACAGGCAGCCCGCCGCCACATGACGACGAAGCGTTTCACTGGGGAGGAAGAACGCAGATGAACAGACGCAGGTTTCTTTTGGGAAGCGGCGGCGCGGCGATGCTCGCCGGCCTGTCGGCGGCCATGCCGTCGCAGGCGGCGGCGCAGACGTCCGACGCGCGCGCCCGCATCGTCATCGCCGGCGCCGGCGCGGCCGGCCTCGCCATGGCCGCGCGGCTTCGCCGCGGCATGCCGAACGCCACCGTCACGATCATCGACGCCAAGAAGGAGCACCATTTCCAGCCCGGCTTCACGCTGGTCGGGGCCGGCCTGTGGACGCCCGGGCACGTCACCGAGCGCAATGCCGACTACATGCCGCGCGGCGTCGACTGGATCGAGGAGGCGGTCGCCGAATTCGACCCCGACGCCAACGCCGTCGTCACCACCTCCGGCAGGAAGGTCGACTACGACTTCCTGATCGTCGCCACCGGCCTCAAGCTCGACTACACCGCGATCGAGGGCATGGACGCCTCGCTGATCGGCAAGGAGGGCATCGCCTCGATCTATGCCGGCCCCGCCGAGGCGGCGGCGTCGGCCGCGGCGATCGACCGTTTCGTCGCGTCCGGCGGCGTCGGCCTGTTCGGCCGCCCGGCCGGCGAGATGAAATGCGCCGGCGCGCCGCTGAAGATCACCTTCATCACCGACGACAAGGCCCGCCGCCAGGGCAGGCGCGGCGCGGTCGAGCTGATCTACAACGCCCACGGCACGGGCGTGTTCGCGGTGCCGCCGGTCAACGACAAGGTCAAGGAAATGTTTTCCGCGCGCGGCGTCGCGGTCAATTACGGCCATGTGCTGAAGGCGATCGACCCCGGCGCGAAGAAGGCCACCTACAAGACCGAAGCCGGCGACGTCACGCTCGACTACGATTTCATCCACGTCGTGCCGCCGATGCGCGCGCCCGACGCCGTGCGCGCGAGCCCCTTGCCGTGGCAGGAGGGCAACCTCGCCGCCGACGGCTGGGTCGAGGCCGACAAGCCGACGCTGCGCCATCCGCGCTACGCCAACGTCTTCGCGGTCGGCGACATCGCCGGCGTGCCGCGCGGCAAGACGGCGGCTTCGGTGAAGTGGCAGGTGCCGGTCGTCGCCGACAATCTGATCGCCGAGACCGCCGGGCGTGCGGCCTCGGCCGCCTATAACGGCTACACCTCCTGTCCGATGGTCACCGGCTACGGCAAGGCGATGCTGATCGAGTTCGATTATGACGGCACGCTGATCCCCTCCTTCCCGTTCATCGATCCGCTGAAGGAACTGTGGGTGTCGTGGCTGATCGAGGAAAAGGGCCTGCTCGGTGCCTATCGCGCCATGCTGCGCGGCCGCGCCTGAGGGAGAGGACAAATGAGCGATTTCAACCCCGTCACCCTTTTCTTCATCCTGTCGGAGGCCATGGGCGGCTGGCTGTGGCTGCTGGTCGTGCTTGCGCTCGTCCTTCTCGGCGGCATCGTCTACGGTCTTGCCCGGCTGCGCCGCGCCGGCCGGCCGGCGAAGCGGCCGCTGACGGCCGCGATCGCGGTCGGCCTGGTCGCGACGGCGATCTTCACCCTGCTGATGCCGGCCTGGACGCTGGCCGGCCTCGACGCCTTCGCCTCCGCCCTCGACGTCGCCGGCGCGATCCTGCTGGCGCTCGTTCCCGGCGCCATGATCGCGGCGCTGGTGTTCACGCTGGCCTCGCTGCGCTGCGCCGCGCGGGGACCGCGCCCGCAACTCTCGTGATTCTCCTTTCCGCCGCCCGGCAGCAGCGCCGCCGGGCGGCAGAAACACCGGAAAACCCCGGGGGAAACGCCGGTATGGCCGGCGCGCCTTGCAATCACCGCGTCGAATGCCTAAGTTACGTTGATCGAACTTGGCTACGAACTTCCATTTGCGCCTTCGCGCTCACGAACTTCCTTTCAATTTCGACACGTCGACCACCCGGCACGGTGCCGGGAGGTCATATTCATCTATTCCGAATTGAGAGGAATGATCATGGCTATCGGAACGGTTAAGTTCTTCAATTCCACCAAGGGTTTCGGCTTCATCTCGCCCGACGCGGGCGGCGACGACGTCTTCGTCCATATCTCCGCGGTCGAGCGCGCTGGAATGCGCACCCTGATGGAAGGTCAGAAGGTTTCCTTCGACGCCGTCATGGACCCCCGCAAGGGCAAGAGCGCGGCCGACAACCTCCAGGCGGTGTAACCCCGATTGCGCCGACGGTCCCTGACCACGGATGTACTGGCATCGACCGTCGCAGCGCATGAGGAGAAGGCCGGGGCAGCCCGGCCTTTTTGCTGGCCCCGTCATTTCGGCCGGCGCAGGAAAGGATGGATAATGCAGGTATTGGTTCGGGACAACAACGTCGATCAGGCGCTGCGGGTGCTGAAGAAGAAATTGCAGCGCGAGGGCGTGTTCCGCGAGATGAAGGCCCGCCGGGCCTATGAGAAGCCGTCGGAAAAGCGTGCCCGGGAAAAGGGCGAGGCCGTCCGCCGCGCCCGCAAGCTGGCCCGCAAGAACGCCCAGCGCGAAGGGCTGCTGCCCGCGCCGCGCAAGGCGGCGAGACCGCCCCGGCGCGCTGCGATCGCGGCCCCCGCTTCCTCCCCAGCCGTCGCGGCCGGCCAGACCGCCGCAAGCTGAAGCCCGGCGCCTCCGCCGGCTTCTCGACAGCGTCGCCCGTTCCTCACGCCCCCACCGGCGGCGCGGGCGCAGCCGGTCCGCGGCTGCGGCGTCGTCTGCGCGCACGCCTCCGACCATTCACGGACCTCCGGCCGGCGATCGATCATCGCCGGGCCGCCACGGCGCAGCGCGCGTCTCGTCCGCAAGCGTCACGGTCGGACTGGCTCACCTTCACCCGTGAGGAATCGAAAAGCTTGCCGCACCGCTGCGCGACAAGCTGAGCAACGGCACGCCCGGACAGAAGCACGCCTATGCCCGCCTCGTCATGACCGACGTGACCGTCCAGGACAGGAGAATCCGGATCAGAGGTTCGCGAAGGGTCCTGGCAAACGCCGCATCGCAGGCGCCTACCGGCAAATCACCGACGGTTCTCTCTTTTGTTCGGGAATGGCACGCCCAAGGCGTTGCACAGTAATAGCCGTGTGGCGCGGAAGTGCGGCATAGTGGCCTGGCCGTTATGGGGGCACAGTCACTGTGACAGCCACTCGGCTCCTCGAATGTGGCTATACTATCGGACGCCGCGCCGAGGTTCGATCCACTGGATGTACCTGCGGTGCAGAAGGCTGAAGTCAGGATTCTCGACTTCTCGCGGGCGGACAATCTCCTGCGGCGCGACAGTGTATTCTATGCCGGGCCTGCCATTGCAGGCCAACTGCAGGTTTCTGATGAACAAACTGACGTCCCCAAAGTAGTTCGGGTAGGTGTCCACGAGCCGGTCGATCTTGTCCACTTCTACAAGGACAACAGTGTCTGCGCTTTCACCAGATTCGATGGCATGCTCGGCCGCAGCCAAAGCAGAGGTTGCTACGAAAGGCGCTTCGTAGGTCTCGATCTTGACGGTATGATCGGGCCGGTACCGCAGCAGGTAGTAGCGTCCGCGATCATGGACGAAATTCTCAGCGAAGTGAGTAGCCGCCTTGATGTTCTCGAGTGTGGAAACTGCGTCAAGCCGAGCATTTAGGTCCTTGAGTTCGCGAATGCGATCCGGTCTGTCGGGCACTCCCGCTGGAAGAGGGCATCGCTCGATGTAAGCGAACTCGGCGGCAGCGAGAGCGAATAGACGTAGCCAGTCGGCGTCGCCGTAATGGTGCTTCAGGTCTTGGTTACGATAGAGACTGACCGCCTCGATTGCGGTCGCCCACGAGTGCTGGAGCCGCGTCCTGATCTGAAGTTCGATGCGTCGTCCAGCATAGGCTTCGTCGTTCTTGCTGTTCGCTTGGAACTCCAAGGAAATATGGTGGCTGCGGCAACCATCATCCTTCGGGTTCTTGATGTAGTCCCATTCTCTTCGGATGCCGTGCGGCGAGCGTTCCCGCATGCGACCCACCAGCCTATTAGAGACCTGTGCGCGGGTTGTTGTGGACGGCGGCGGCAATTGAAGCATGATGCACGCGGTCGTGCTGACTGCTGATCGCCGGGCTTCGGAGGTGTCGTCTGGCGTTATGCCGCCGCTGCGACGATGCTGAGAGTGCGTTTGAGGTTGTAGGCGATGGCGGTGAGATGGACCTGCACGGCGGCTTTGGCGAGGCCGCGCCATCGCATCCGGCGCAGGCCATAGCTGCGCTTCCATGTACCGAAGATCTTCTCGATCCTGCCGCGGACCCGATGGATCGGCCGGTTCCAGGCATCGAGGCGTCTGAGCGTTTCTACTTCGTCGCGACCCCACATGCCGGTGGCGACAATGCGTGGCGTGCCACCTTTGGCGCGAACCGCATCGCCGAAATGACTGCCCTGGTACGCGCTGTCGGCGAAGACTTCACCCGGGTTGTCCGGCAACGCATCCGGACCGGCCTTGCCGAAGGCGAAGGGGCCGACCAAGAAGGAGCAGATCATCGAGATGCTCCGGTCGCCAGAGGGCACCACCATCGACGCCATCGTCGCGCGGTTCGGGGTCCAGCGCCATAGCGCCCGCGCGAGCGTCAGCGTGTTCGGCCGAGAAGTCGGCGGCGTGAGCTACGACAAGGCGAGCAAGACCTACCGCGCGACGACCGCATAGCCTCATCGCCGCCACGCCAGAACGGGGCCGGCTACTTGGTCGGCCTGCGGCGTTTCCGGGCCGTCCGATGCCGAGCCTGACAGCGCCGCCAACGCGGCCCGTATCGGTCAAGTGCAGGGTTGAGGCCCTCGAAGGCCGATAGCGCGCTGTATGCGGCTGTGTGGCGGAACGTGCGACCCTTCCGGGCAGGGTCGGGTTGCGGCACGATTATATCGATATTTCCAATCCCGAATCCGAGATATGCGGGCGCGGTGCCGTAGGGCTTAGAGCACGACACAGGTGTTGGGTGCCATCCGAAACCAGGTCCTGAATTCGCCGACAATGGCCGTGACGCTGGATCCGGCGCTGCCAGCCTATTCTGCTGGCATGATATTCAGGGTGATCAGATCCGGTGACGCCGACGCGACGGCTGCGAGGAGCGGCGTGGAAGCCGCCGACGGCATCGGGATGGGGCGCGCCGCCGCCGGCGAGGATATGCAGTATGGTTATGAGAGGCTTTCCTCGGAAGGGGTAGAGCGGGTCGGATGGCCCATGACGCGCCTCTCTGCCATCAGGGAGGTTATGGAGTCTTGCTGTTTGGCGCGATTGAGGTGAGGTATCTTCGTGCGGCTCGCAGATTCGATTTATAACCTGGAGGCATGTTATTGCCCGGATAATGAATTTTACAACCACGACCCGTGTAAGGATGGTAGCAAAGTACGGGCCGTCCTGCCTGTCGCGTCTAAGCGCCAACAAAGGGAGAGTTGGATGAGGAAGTGGAGTTTCTTGACCGTTGCGACGGCAGGTGGGCTGCTGGCGACGATCGGTGCCGCGCATGCCGATCTCGTGCATGCGACCTGGGGCGGCGGCGGCGCGATCACGCTGCGCGAGGCCGTGGCTGAGCCGTTCGCTAAGGTGACCGGGATCGATGTCACCGTGGCCGAGGTGCCCAACACGGCCGGCGTGGTGCGCTCGCCGACGGCCTCGCAGTACGACGCGGTCACGGTCACCTTCTTCGAAGCGGCGGGCATGGCCAACCAGGGCCTGCTCGAGACCTTCGAGGACAGCGACATCCCCAGCCTCGTCGACCTGCCGCCGGACATGGTCGTGCGCGACAGCGCCGGCAAGGTCGTCGGCCTGACCGCCTATTTCGCCTTCTACGGCATCGCCATCAACACCGATTACGTGTCCAAGGACGATTTCAAGTCGTGGAACGACCTCGCCGACCCGAAGTGGAAGGGCAAGCTGGCGGTGACGCGCGCGGTCTATTCCGCGCCGTACGACCTGACAATGTTCGCCTACGCCAATGGCGGCGATTCCGCCAATGTCGAGCCCGGCATGGCCTCGCTCAAGGGCCTGATCGCCAACTCGCTGACCACCTATACCTCGATGGCACACATGAACACGCTGCTGACCAGCGGCGAGGCCGTGGCCGCGCCCTACTATTCCAGCCGCGTCTGGCACATGCGCGAGGAGGGGCTGAAGAACATCGAGATCGCGGTGCCGGAGGAAGGCGCGCTGATTCTGCCCTATGTCGTCGTCGTGCCGAAGGGCTCGGCCAACAAGGCCGACGTGGCGAAATATCTCGACTACCTGCTTCAGGCCGACGTTCAGGTCAACCTGTCGGTCTCGACCGGCAACATCCCGGCCAGCAACAAGGCCCAGCTTCCCGCCACCTTCGAGGAAAGCTTCGGCATGACGCGCGACGACATGATTTCCCGCATGGTGAACCCCGGCTGGAGCCAGATCGTCGAACACTATGAGGAGCGCACCGACGCAGTCGAGCAGATGATGGCGCAATAGCACCGTCGCTCCACGGGTGGCACGGTCGCCGCATGGCGGCCTGCCTTCCCCTTTCATCCGAGAGATTGCCCCGATGAGTGAACGCGATACCGAGATCCATGCCGGGGCGGCCGGCGCCGTTCGCGACCACGGTGCCGTCGACATCCGCGGCGTGTCCAAGCACTATGGCAACGTGCGCGTGCTGCATGATGTGTCGGTCTCCGTGCCGCCGGGCACCTTCCTGACGCTGCTCGGCCCGTCGGGATGCGGCAAGACCACGCTGTTGCGCCTGATCGCCGGCTTCACCGAGCCGAGCTCCGGCACCATCGCCATCGACGGCCGCGACGTCGCCGGCGTGCCGACCCAGAACCGGCCCATCGGCATGGTGTTCCAGAACCTAGCGCTGTTTCCCCACTTTTCGGTGGCCGAGAACGTCGCCTACGGCCTGAAGTTGCGCAGAATCCCCGCCGGCGAGATCGCGCGGCGGGTCGAACGCTTCATGGATCTCGTCGGACTCGCCGGCTACGGCGAGCGTCGCATCTCGCAGCTTTCCGGCGGCCAGAAGCAGCGCGTCGCGCTGGCGCGCTCGCTGGTGCTGGAGCCGTCGATCCTGCTGCTCGACGAGCCGCTCAGCGCGCTCGACCAGCAGTTGCGCAAGCAGCTCCAGTTCGCTTTGAAGGACATACAGAGGAAGCTCGGCACCACCTTCGTCTTCGTCACCCACGACCAGGAGGAGGCGACGCTGATGTCCGACGTGATCGTGGTGATGGATGCCGGCCGCATCCAGCAGGTCGGCTCGCCGGGCGCGATCTACCAGAACCCGCAGAACCTGTTCGTCTCGCGCTTCGTCGGCGAGATCAACGAGATGCCGTGCGAGGTGGTGCGCGCAGACGGTGGGGAGCTGCTGGTGCGCACGCCGGCCGGCGGCCTCACCCTTCCGGCCGCGGCGGCGCGCGGCTTCGCGCCGGCCGCCGGCGCAGCCGGCGTGCTGTGCATCCGGCCCGAGCAGCTCCACGTCCGCGCCGACGCGGCGGCGAGCCTTCCCGGCATGGTCTCGATGCCGGGAAGCCTGGTCGAGGAGCTCGACCTCGGCCCGGTGCGGCGCACCACGGTCGATGTCGCCGGCTGTCATCTGCGCAGCCTCACCGTTGGCGGCGAGGCGGCCCGCATGGGCTGCGCCGGCGCGCCATGCGCGGTGCTGCTTCGGCCGCAGGACCTGCGGCTCTACGAAAGCGCCGACGCGCGCCAAGCTGGCTGACGGGAGCAGAGCATGTATTCCGGAGAGCGCCCGAGACCGGTCCACTATCTGCTTCTCGTTCCTGTTCTGGCGCTGCTCGGCCTGTTTCTGGCTTCAGTCGCGCTGCTGTTTTCCAACGCCTTTTCAGGCGGGGGCGGCTTCTCGCTGCAATATTTCCAGCAGATCCTCGACCGCACCGACTACCAGATCGTGTTCCTGCGCACCTTCGTCGCCTCGGTGGCGATCGCTGTTATCGCCACCGTCCTGTCCTATCCCGTCGCCATGCTTTTGTGGCGCGCCGACAGGTGGCGCAACCTTCTGCTCATCGTCGTTCTCATCCCCTGGCTGGTCAGCCTGGTGATCCGCACCTATGGTTGGATCGTGTTGCTGGGACCCAAGGGCGTCATCAACGGCATGCTGCAATGGCTGGGCCTGCTCGACCAGCCGGTCAAGCTGATGTTCAACGACACCGGCCTCGTCATCGGGCTGGTGCATGTGCTGATGCCCTTCGCGGTGATCTCGATCCTGTCGTCGCTGCTGACCATCGAGGACAATCTGGAGGAGGCGAGCCGCGTGCTCGGCGCCCGCCCGTGGCAGACGCTGACCCGGATCGTGCTGCCGCTGTCGCTGCCAGGCGCGTTCACGGCGCTGATCGTCATCTTCCTGGCCTCGATGGGCGCCATAGTCACCCCGATCCTGCTCGGCGGCGTCAGCCAGAAGTTCGTCGGCACGCAGATCTACCAGGAGGTCATGTACGCCTTCAACATGAACAAGGCCGCGGCCTGGGCGCTGTGCCTGCTCATCGTCAGCCTGCTCGGGCTCCTGGCGCTGAAGGCGATAGAGCGGCGCGTGCTGCGCAACCACGAATAGGGGGCAGGAAGGACGTGACCAGGACAATCCGCATCCTCGGCATCGCGCTGCTTCTGGCGCTGCCGCTGCCGATCCTCATCGTGATCGGCTCCTCGTTCAATCCCGGCGGCTACATCAAGTTCCCGCCCGACGGCTTCAGCCTGAGATGGTACGCGGAGGCATTCGCCGACCCGCGCTGGCCGCGCGCCTTCGGCGTCAGCCTCGTCATCGCCGCCGTCTCGGCCGTGCTGGTGACGGCCACCTCGTTCCTGACCGCCTATTTCTCCCTACGCTACGCCCCGCGTCTCGGCGCGGCGCTGGAGATCGCGATCTTCTCGCCGCTGTTCTTTCCGAGCGCGGCCATGGGCGTCGGCTTTGTGGTGCTTCTGGCCAAGTTCGGCCTCGTCGGGTTCGTGGGCGGCATCGTTCTGGCGCACCTGATCGTGACGCTGCCCTTCGCCTATCGCCCCATCCACGTCGCCATGCGCAGCATCGATCCCGACATCGTGCGCGCCGCCAACGTGCTCGGCGCCAGCGAGTGGCGCGCCGTGCGCGACATCGTCCTGCCGATGACGCGCTCGGGCATCATGACGGCGCTGCTGTTCTCCGGCATCATCTCGTTCGACGAGGTGACGGTGACCATGTTCCTGATCGGGCCGCACATCACCACGCTGCCGGTGCAGATCTACGCCTTCATCCAGGACACCTCGTCGCCGGTTCTGGCCGCGATCTCGACAATCAGCGTGGTGATGACGCTGGTGGCGGTGGTGCTTCTGGAGCGCACTGTAGGGCTTGCCTTCTTCGTGCGCCGCGAAACGGCCTGAGCGGCGGCGGCGCCCCTTGCCGTTACGCCCTGGCATCGCGCAGGCGGATCAGTCCGGCGAGCGGCGACGGACCCTCAGTCAGCCGGCGCAGCTCGGCGTTGAGTTCGTCGACGAAATGCGCCGCAAGGCGCGTCATCTCGCGGTCGCGCCGGCGCACCAGGTTGAAGGTGAACTCGATGGCTGGCGCGAACGGGATCGGCACCACGCCCAGCTCGCGCCACCTTTGCACGCCGAGCGGCTCCACCAGCGCCACGCCGAGCCCCCGGCTCACCAGCACGTTGGCCTCCGCCGACGAGAAGACCTCGGTGCGCATGGTGCGGATCACGCCCTGCTGCTCGAACAGCGCGTCGGTCAAGTGTCGCATGCGGCTGTTGCGGGTGAATGAGATGAACTCCTCGCCCTCGAGGTCCCTGGGCCCGACGACCTCGCGGCCGGCGAGCCGATGGTCATTCGGCACGGCGCACACCGCCTGCGCGTGCAGAAGCGGCGTGGTGACGAGCGAGGGATGCTGGAACTGCGTGACCGAGAAGCCGAGGTCGACGTTCTGGTTGAGGATGTCGCTGGCGACGGAGCTGGAGACGTCGAGCGAGGCGCTGACAGCGCTGTTCTGCTTCAGCACCGAGGCGATCACGTCGGCGACGATAGTGTGACCGATGGAGGCGGCCGAGACGATGCGCAACTCGCCCGAGCGGAAGTTGCGCAGATCGTCGGCGAAGCGCTCGATGTTGGCGACCGAGGCGAGCAGCAGCCGCGCCTCCTCGTAGACCAGCCGCGCCTCCTCCGTCGGCACCAGCCGCTTGCGCACGCGCTGGAACAGCGTCAGGCCGAGATCGACCTCCAGCCCGGACAGAATCTTGCTCATCGCCGGCTGCGAGACGAACATCTTCTCCGCCGCAGCGGTGACGGTGCCCGCCTCCATGAACTGGATGAACGCCTCGAGCTGGCGATGCGTGATGCGCATTGCGACGCCTCCTCTCCATGTCCAAGGCTACAACATAACTGTCAGTTATGAACAGGGGCAAAAAAGCAATTTGCCGCGCCGAATCCGATGCGAATAATGAAGCTGCCCGATGGCTCCGTTCGGCGCACGGCAGCACCGAAAGCCGGAAGGCTGCACGATGCCGCGCGCACATAACCTGTGACTATGGATTTCGCATTCTCCTTCCGCATCCCAGCAACTGGCAGCACATCACGATGACACAGCCCATGCCGGCATCCGACACACGCCTTCCGATCGACCGCTGGGTCGATGAGCTTGCGCGCATGAGCGTCGCCGAGCGCCATGCCGCCATCGAGGCGTACCGGTTTCCGGCCAATATCGGCAGCCTGATCCGCGAGGCGGCGGCGCAGACGCCGGACACGACGGCCCTGTCCTTCTTCGAGGCCGGCCGGACGCTCACCTACGCCGAGCTCGACCGCGCGATCGACCGCGTCGCGCTGGCGCTCGCCGCGCAGGGCGTGACCTTCGGCGACAAGGTCGGCGTCATGCTGCCCAACATCCCGGAATTTCCGCTGTGCTGGCTGGCGCTGATGCGCATCGGCGCGGTGATGGTGCCGGTCAACCTGCGCTATACCAGCCGCGAGCTCGCCTATGTGCTCGATGATTCGCAGGCCCGCTTCCTCGTCATCCATGACACTTGCCGCGAGCAACTCCGGGCCCCGCGCGCCGGCGCGGCCGGCTCCTTTCCGGCCGACGATCGCATCGTCCTCGTCGGCGCGGCCGCCGGCGAGGCGCTCGCCCGCTTCGAGGACATCGTCGCCGCGACTGCGGAGGGCGGCCGCTACGAGGGCGTCGAGCCCGGGCACGACACACTGGCCAATATCCAGTATACCTCCGGCACCACCGGCTTTCCCAAGGGCTGCATGCTCACCCATCGCTACTGGCTGGGCGCCGGGCTGGTCAACGCGGTGCGCGACGGCAGGCGCTTCCACCGCGTGCTGGCGGCCACGCCCTTCTTCTACATGGACCCACAGTGGCTGCTGATCCTCGCCACCTACCATCGCGGCACGCTGTTCGTCGCCGCCCGCCAGAGCGCCAGCCGCTTCGCCGGCTGGCTGCGCGAGCACCGCATCAATTTCTGCCTGTTCCCCGAGATCGTCATGAAGCAGCCGGAGGCGCCCGGCGAGCGGCTGACGGAGCTGCGGCGCGCCAACATCTACGGCGTGCGCAAGGAGGCGCATGCGCGGCTGCGCGAGCGCTTCAACGCCCCGGCCATGGAGGCCTTCGGCATGACCGAAGTCGGTCCCTGCCTCTACATGCCGCTCGATGCGACCGACATGATCGGCTCCGGCTCGTGCGGGATTCCCGCGCCCTTCCGGCAGGTGCGCGTCGTCGACGAGACCGGCGCGGACGTGCCGACCGGCGAGGTCGGCGAGCTGGTCGTGCGCGGGCCGGGCATCATGCAGGGCTACTACCGCCGCGAGGACGCCAACCGCGACTCCTTCTTCGGCGAATGGTTCCGCACCGGCGACCTGTTCCAGCGCGACGAGCGCGGCTACCACTACATCGTCGGCCGGTTGAAGGACATGGTGCGCCGCGCCGGCGAGAATATCGCCGCCCGCGAGGTCGAAGCCGTGCTGCGCAACATGGACGAGGTCGAGGAGGCGGCCGTCGTGCCGGTTCCCGACCCGATGCGCGGCGAGGAGGTCAAGGCCTATATCCAGCCGCGCGATCCCGCTGAGGCCGGCGACGCGCTGATCGAGCGCATCCTCGCCCATTGCGTCGACAACCTCGCCGCGTTCAAGGTGCCGCGCTACCTCGAATTCGTGGACGAAATTCCGCGCACGGCCTCGCAGAAGGTGGCGAAGTCCAAGCTGGTGGAAGGCCGCGCCGACCTGCGGCAAGGATCGTTCGACCGCGTGGAAGGACGCTGGATATGACGCACGAACCCCCGATCTGGACGCTGACGGCGACGCAGTTGCAGGCGAGGCTGCGCACGGGCGCGCTGTCGGCCGAGGCGGTGATGGCCGCGACGCTGGAGCATGTCGCCCGCCGCGAGGGCGACCTCAAGGCGTTCTCCCATGTCGACGCCGGGGGCGCGATGGAAGCGGCGCGGCAGGCCGACCGCAGGCTGGCGGAAGGCGCCGCGCCCGGGCCGCTGCACGGCATCCCCGTCAGCGTCAAGGACCTGATCGGCGTGCGCGGCCTGCCGTTGACCTACGCTTCCCGCGTCTTCGAGCACGATGTGGCCGAGGACGACGTCTCCGCCGTTGCCCGCCTGCGCGCGGCCGGCGCGATCCCGTTCGCCAAGTCGACTACGCCGGAATTCGGCCACAAGGTGCTGACCGACAGCCCGCTGGTTGGCGTCAGCCGCAACCCGTGGAACCGGGCTCTGACCTGCGGCGGCTCCAGCGGCGGCGCCGGCATCGCCGCCGCCATGGGCTTCGGCCCGCTGCACGTCACCAGCGACGGCGCCGGCTCCGGCCGCATCCCCGCCGCCTGCTGCGGCGTCGTCGGCCTGAAGCCGACATGGGGCGCGGTCGCGCATGAGTCTACGACCGACCTGTTCGGTTCGTTGACCTGCCTCGGGCAGATGGCGCGCACCGTCGCCGACGTCGCGCTGTTGTTCAACGCCATGAAGGGGCCGGACCCGGAGGACCCGTGGTCGCATGGCGGCTCGGCCGGGCCGGTCGGCCTGCCCGACGACCCGGTGGCAGCGCTTTCCGGGCTGAGGTTCCGCTTTGCGCTGCGCACCAACAACGACTGGGTGCATCCGCAAGTCGAGGCGCGCGTGCGCGCCGCCGTCGAGGCGCTCGCCGGGGCGGGCGCCCGTGAGGTGGCGCTGCCGGGGCCCGTCCGGCCGGACATCGCCTCGGCGCTGGTGCTGATGCGCGCCTATCAGTCGGCGCGCTTCGGCGCGCTGATCGCCGCCGAGGGCCACCGGATGGACCGCACGGTCCCCCTTGGCCTCGATCCCGCCAACGCGATTTCCTACGAGCGCCTGCGCGACGCCCAGCGCGCCCGCACCGACATGTTCCGCGAGATCGAGCGCCTTCTCGACGGCGCCGACGTGTTCATCACCCCGACGGTGGCGGCCCCGCCGCCGCCGGTCGGGCAGCAGGCCGACGCGCCGCTCGTCGTCGACGGCGTCGAGCGCGGGCCGCTGCGTCAGGCGTGGTATCCCTACACCATTCCCTACAATGCCACCGGCCATCCGGCGATCTCGGTGCCGTGCGGCTTCACCGACGCCGGTCTGCCGGTCGGCATCCAGATCGCCGGGCGCTGGCACGACGAGGCGCGCCTGCTCGCCGTCGCTGCCGCGCTCGAAAAGCTGATGTCGTGGGCCGACGTCTGGCCACCGGCGGCCGGCCACGGGCAAGCGTGAGGGCATCGCCATGATCATCGACTATGGAAGCAGGCCCCCGGTTGCGGCCTTCCGGCCCGGCGATGTTGGGCACCTGCAACGCTATCGCTCGGTCTACAAGGAAAGCGAGGTCTCGGCCGAGCCGGCCAGCGACCTTGCCGCCTATCTCGCCGAATACGACGCCGCGGGCGTCGGCCACATCTGCGTCAAGGCGCGCGACCTTGAGACCACCTATGGCTGGCGCATCGCCAACGAGGACGTCGCCGCCTTCTGCGCCAGCCAGGGCGGCCGCTTCATCGGCTTCGCCGGCGTCGATCCCAACAAGGGCATGACGGCGGTGCGCGAACTGGACCACGCCGTGCGGGTGCTCGGCCTTCGCGGGCTCAACCTGCAATGCTTCGAGCACAAGGTCGCCATCAACGACCGCCGTATGTACCCGCTCTACGCCAAGTGCATCGAGCTCGACGTCCCGGTCAACATCCACACCTCGATCAACTTCGCCACCTCGTCGCTGATGAAGTACGGCCACCCGCTGCTGCTCGACGAGGTTATGGTCGACTTCCCCGAACTGCGCGTCTGCGCCTCGCCACCGGGCTTTCCCTGGGTCCACGAGCTGATCGGCGTCGCCTGGCGGCACGCCAACGTCTCGATCGGGCTTGTGGCGGTGCGGCCGAAATACCTGACGGTCGCGCATTCCGGCTACGAGCCACTGCTGCAATACGGCCGCACGGTGCTGAAGGACCGCATCATCTTCGGCTCGGCGTACCCGCTCGCCCCGGTGCAGCGCACCATCGACGAGATCAGGGCACTGCCCCTGCCCGAAGACGTCGTGCATCTGTGGCTCTATGAGAATGCAAGGCGTTTCCTGAGGCTCCCGGACATTGTGGCCGGGCCGGCCTGATCCGGCCGGACGGGAGGATCGAGCCGGGGAAATCGCCATGCAGACGTCGAGCGCGAAGCGGGAAGGCAGGGTCGGCGGCAGCCGCCGCCGGGCGGGCAGATGAGGGGCGCGTCGGGCCGCACCTATCTCGCCATTCCGGGGCCGACCGTGGTGCCCGAGCGGGTGCTTGCGGCCATGCACCGCCCGTCGCCCGACATCTACGACGGCGCGCTGGTCGCCATGATGCCGGGGCTGATCCGCGACCTGCGTCGCCTCGCCGTTTCCGACACGGCCGACGTCGCCATCTACATCGCCAACGGCCACGGTGCCTGGGAAGCGGCCATCGCCAACATGTTCTCGCGCGGCGAACGGGCGCTGGCGCTGGTGACCGGGCTTTTCGGCAGCGGGTGGGCCGCGCATGCGCAAGGAATGGGCGTCGAGGTCGACGTGCTCGATTTCGGCCTGCGCGCGCCGGCGGACATGGCCAGGGTGGAGCAAGCGCTTGCCGTCGACCGCGACCATGCCGTCAAGGCCGTGCTGGTGACGCATGTGGACACCGCCACCTCGATCCGCAACGACATCGCCGGCCTGCGCGCCGTGCTCGACCGGCTGGGCCATCCGGCGCTGCTCGCCGTCGATGCCGTCGCCTCGCTCGGCTGCGAGGCGCTGCGCTTCGACGAGTGGGGCATCGACGTTTTGATCGCGGCCAGCCAGAAGGGCCTGATGCTGCCGCCGGGGCTGGGCTTCGTCTGGTTCTCGGAGCGCGCCCGCCGGCTGAGCCTGAGATCGGACCTCGCCACCCCCTACTGGGACTGGCACGCGCGCACCGGCGACGTCGAATTCTACCGCTATTTCGCCGGAACCGCTCCGACGCATCACCTCTTCGGCCTGCGCGAGGCGCTGACGATGCTGCTGGACGAGGAAGGGCTCGACGGCGCATGGGCCCGCCACGCGGTGCTGGCGCGCGCAGTGTGGGCGGCTTTCGACGCATGGGCCGCCGGCGGCGACATCGCCATGAACGTGGCCGATCCCGCCTTCCGCTCGCACGCGGTGACTGCGGCGCGGCTCGGCGGCGGGGCCGCGCAGCGCCTGCGCGACTGGGTGCCGGCCCATGCCGGGGTGACGCTCGGTATTGGCATCGGCATGGCCCGGCCCGGCGAGTTAGCCGCGGGCGACAATCTGCGCCTCGCACATATGGGCCATGTCAACGCCCATATGACGCTCGGCGCGCTGGCGGCGATGGAAGCGGGGCTTGCCGCGCTCGGCGTGCGCCGCGGCGGCGGCGCGCTGGAAGCGGCCGCGGCCGTGATCGGCGCGACGTGACGACGCGCCGCCGGATCGATGGAACAGGGAGGAAGACGCCATGAATGGAGCCGACATGCTCTGCGACGTGCTGCTGGCCAACGGGGTGGACGTTTGCTTCGCCAATCCTGGCACGTCGGAGATGCACTTCGTGGCCGCGCTCGACCGCAAGCCGGCCATGCGCTGCGTGCTCGGCCTGTCGGAAGGCGTGGTCACCGGCGCGGCCGACGGCTATGCCCGCATGGCCGACAGGCCGGCCGCCACGCTGCTGCATCTGGGGCCGGGGCTGGCGAACGGCCTCGCCAACCTGCACAATGCGCGTCGCGCGCGCACGCCGATGCTCAACATCGTCGGCGATCACGCCACCCATCACCTCGAGCTCGACGCGCCGCTGACCAGCGACATAGAGAGCCTGGCGCGGCCGATGTCGCACTGGGTCGGCCGGGTGCGCGACGCCTCCGACGTGCGCGCCCGCACCGAGGAAGCCTATGCCGCCGCCCTGTCGCGCCGTGGCGTGTCGACACTGATCCTGCCGGCCGACGCCGCCTGGGGCGAGGTCGAGGCCGCCGCGCCATGGCCGGTCGAGCCGCCTGCGCCGCAGCCTGCGCCGGTGCGGGAGCTGGAACAGGCGGCGATGGCGCTGCGCGGCGGCAAGAGGGCCGTGCTCATCCTCGCCGGCGGCGCGCTGCGCGCCGAGGCGCTGGAAGCGGCCGGCCGCATCGCCGCCGCGACAGGCGCGGTTCTGTTTTCCCAGACCGCCCCCCGCACCGCGCGCGGCGCGGGGCGGGTGGTTGCCCCACGCATCCCCTATGTGGTCGAACGGGCGGTGACGGCGCTTGCCGGCTTCGAGGTCGCCATATGCATCGGTGGCCGCCAGCCGGTCGCCTTCTTCGCCTATCCGGGCAAGCCCGGCCACCTGCTGCCGCCGGGCTGCGAGGTCATCGAACTGGCCGGACCCGAGCACGATCTCGGCGCCACGCTGGAGGCGCTGGCCGGGGAGGTCGGCGCCGGCCCGGGCGCGCCCTTCGCCTGCGGCCTTCTCGCGCAACGCGACATTCCCGCGCCTTCCGGCCCGCTCAGTGCCGACACGGTCTCGATCGCGGTCGCGCGGGCCCTGCCGGAGAACGCCATCGTCTGCGACGAGTCGGTCACCTCCAGCGGCCGGCTCGCCGCGCTCGCGCCCGTCCTTCCACCGCACGACCATCTGGTGCTGACGGGAGGCGCCATCGGCATCGGCATTCCGCTTGCCGCCGGGGCGGCCATCGCCTGTCCGGACCGCAAGGTGGTCGTGCTCCAGGCCGACGGCAGCGGCATGTATACGGTGCAGGGCCTGTGGACGCAGGCACGGGAGAACCTCGACATCGTCACGGTCGTTCTTGCCAACCGCGCCTACGCCATCCTTCAGGGCGAGATGCGCAATGTCGGCGTCAACCACTTCGGCCGCAACGCGAGCCGCATGCTCGACCTCGGCGATCCGGCGCTCGACTGGTGCGCGCTGGCCAACGGCATGGGCGTGGAGGCCGGCCGCGCCACGACGGTGGAAGAGTTCACGGCCCTGCTCGACGCCGCCCTGTTGCGCCGTGGCCCGTTTCTGATCGAGGCGCTGATCTGAGTGCCGCTGCTGTCCGAGAATGAACGCGGGATCGCGGCCTGCGCTTAATGCTGAACGGCCATTATGGCCAACCGTGCCGGGCGGCCTCGATCGCGGCGACGTCGATCTTCTTCATGTCCATCATCGCCTCGAAGGCGCGTCTTGCCTCCTCGCCGCCGGCCGCCATCGCCTCGGTCAAGACCCGCGGTGTGATCTGCCACGAGACGCCCCACCTGTCCTTGCACCAGCCGCACTCGCTCTCCTGCCCGCCATTGCCGACGATGGCGTTCCAGTAGCGGTCGGTCTCCTCCTGATCGTCGGTGGCGATCTGGAACGAGAACGCCTCGCTCTGCCTGAACGCGGTTCCGCCATTGAGACCGATGCGGGGAATGCCGGCGACGATGAAGTCCACCGTCAGCACGTCGCCCGCCTTGCCGGACGGATAGTCGCTCGGGGCACGGTGCACGGCCGTCACGGCGCTGTCGGGAAACGTCTCGGCGTAGAAGCGGGCCGCGGCCTCGGCGTCCTTGTCGTACCAGATGCAGACGGTGTTCTTGGGCGTAGTCATCACGCGTCCTTGCGCTTGTCGGAGCCTGTTCGCCGGCCGACGAGGCCGAAGCGCGCGCCATGATCGTCCTCGGCGACGAGCGCGAAGCAGTTGACCGGAATCTCGTCCGGCCCCTGAACGGCACGCCCGCCGGCCTGGCCGAGGCGCTCAACGGCCGCGTCGATGTCATCGACCGAGAAATAGACCTGCCAGCCCGGCTGTCCATTCGGCACCTCGCCCATCACCGCGCCGATGCGGTCCGGTCCTGCGTGGATGAAGCTGTAATCGCCGAGCTCGCACATCGGCATTCCGCCTTCCTTGCGCAGGCCGAGAAGCGCGCCGTAGAAGGTGATGGCGGCGTCAGGGTCGGGCGCGGTCAACTCGTTCCAGACCGCATGGCCCTGCGGCACGTTCTCGCCACACTGGAAGGCACGGCTGTCCTCTTCGCTTGCCGCGCGCATCAGGTAGAAGAGCGCGCCCTGCGGATCGGCAAGGAAGGCGAAGCGTCCGACATCCGGGATATCGGTCGGCGGCACGCGAGCGGATGCACCGGCCTGCTCGGCGTCCCGCACGCTGCGGTCGACATCCTCGACGCCGAAATAGACCAGCCAGCGCAACGGCATCTCCTGGCCTTCGGGCTGCTGCATCAGGCCGGCGACGCCGGCGCGGTCGGCAAGGGCGATGCGATAGTCCATTTCCGGGGTTGCGGGCATGCGCTCGAACCGCCAGCCCAGCACATTGCCATAGAAGCGCTCGGCCGCGCCGGCGTCGGGCGTGATGAGTTCGTACCAGATCGGAATTCCCTGCCGGTTCGTCATCGCCTCATCCTTTAGCGTCGTTGATGATCTCGAAACCGCCGAAGATCATGCGCTTGGCATCGAAGGGCATAGGGTTGTCCTTCATATGCGCTCCCATCTCGGCGAAGAGCCTTTCCTGTCCCGCCTTGAGAGTCGCCTTATCCGGCCATTCTACCCACGAGAAGATGACGGTTTCATCGTCGGTGGCCTTCACCGAGCGGTGGAAATCCGTGACTTTGCCTTTGGGCACGTCCGCGCCCCAGCACTCGACCACGCGCAGCGCGCCCGCACGCAGGAAAAGCGGCGCGGCCTTGTCGGCATGGTTGATGAACTTTTCCCTGTTCGCGGTCGGCACCGCACCGACGAAGCCTTCCACATAACCGGCCTTGCCGCCTCCGCCCTGATCCACGACCGGCTCGAAGCCGCCGAAGATCATGCGCCGGCCGTCGAACGGCATCTCGCCGATCTCGGCCGCGCGCGGGTCGCTCATCATCTTCCGCGACGCGGCGTCGCGCGACGCCCGGTCGACATATTCGATCCAGCCGAAGCCGATCGCCTCGTCGTCCTTCGCCTCGACGGCCCGGTAGAAATCCGTCGTCTTGCCTTTCGGCACGTCGTCGCTCCAGGCGTCGACGATCCGGCCGGCGCCAAATTCCCGGAAGACGCGCGCAGCCCTTTTCGCATGATCGAGAAAGGCCTCGCGGTTGGCGACGGGAATGGCGGTCACGAATCCTTCGATGAAGGGGATGGAACACCTCCTTGAGAGCGTGTCGTGCGGGAATGCCGGGAAGGCGGTTCAGCTCCCTGCTTCATATTTCGCGGCGTTCTGCCGGAACGGAGTCAGTTGCCCATCGAGCGCTCTCCCGAAAGCAGGCCGGGCGGTATGGAGCGAGGCGTACCGGCGAAGATCCGGCAACTCGTCGAGCAGGTCGAGGCTGTCGGCAATGCGCAGGACCGTCACCATGATCAGGTCGGCGACCGTGAAGCGGTCCGCGACGAGATGCTGCCGCCTCCCGAGCACATCGGTGAGTTGCTTCAGTCGCAGCATGGCGCCGTGCCTCGCGCCGGGCCGGATCGCCGCCATGGTGCCAGCGTCCGCGATACCGAAATGCCGCGGCTCCCGCTCGAAGAAGACAAGCATCGCCATCATGCTCAGCGGCGGCTCGACCGTGTTCAGCGCGGCGAACATCCACGACAGGCACTGGTCGCGCCCGGCCTTGTCCGCAGGCAGGAGAATCTCGCTCGCCTCGGCGATGCGCCACACGCAGGCGCCCGACTCGAACATGGTCCCGGGGCCGGCCGTCAGCGTCGGTATCTGGCCGAAGGGCTGGCGGGACAGGGCGCGCTAACCATCGTGTGCTGAGGGCGCGAGAAGCATTCGACTTCCCGGCCGGGGTAAG
Source organism: Aquamicrobium sp. (assembly GCA_039808485.1). GTDB lineage: Bacteria > Pseudomonadota > Alphaproteobacteria > Rhizobiales > Rhizobiaceae > Aerobium. Next base: position 93,533 of record JBDHTD010000011.1, read on the forward strand.
CGTGTTGGTCGCCATCGACAACGCCAACCACAGGAGACGAACGATGGCGACTGGTGACGAGTACAGGAAGGTCCGCGCCCTGCTGGCCAAGACCATCGCAGCCGGATGCACCGAGGGCGAGGCAGTCTCAGCGCTGGAGACCGCCCTCAAGCTGATCGACCAGCACGGCCTCCACCGGAGTCGGCTGGAGATCACGGTTCCCGAGGGAAGGGCCATCACGGACGGCAAGGTCGCCAAGACCGAGCCGGCCCCAAAGCCTCCCCGCGCCAAGGGCAAGGCCAAGGACGGGGCAACGTCGAAGCGCCGCTAGCGCAAGCCGAAGCAGCCGACCGAGCCCAAAGCTCCCCGCGTGACCAACGGAGAGCGCCTCGCCGAGATGGCCGCGCGGCCGGAGGGCTTTACCATCGAAGAGGTCATGGAGGCCCTCGGAATCCTCGAACATTCCGCCCGCGCGTTGATCAGCGTCGAACTGCGCAAGAAGCGCGGCATCAACATCGTGGGCAACAAGGGCAGGTACATGGTCGCGCCCGCAGCCGGGTAGTCCCATCGCCACTACGCCCGAACGGGCCGGCCGAACGCGCCGGCCTCGTAGCCTTTCCGGCGGGTCGACACCGAGCCGCACAGCGCCCGACACGCAGCCCATATCGCATGGGTGCGGGGCTGCATGCCTATCAGGCTCATAGCGCGACACGTGGCCGGCTGTGGCGGAACGTGCGGCCTTTTCAGGCGAGGTCGGATTGCTTGCCGATAATCATTATAATTACGATCGGGAATCCGAGATTTGCGGCCTGGATGCCGGGGTGGCATTGAAGCCGCCACGGCAAGATGATCGGCCTGATGCCGCCACGGCACAGGTAGGATTAGGAATTTATTATCTGTCGCTGCTGGCAAGCCATGCGTCAGCCGCCCCGCATTGATGCGTGGGCCAGGGAGGACCCTGCGATCCTAACCGTCCGCTAACCCTGTCCAGGCCGTGACGTAAACTCATTGATATCCTTCGAGCCCGCCAAGGCTGGCCGACCGCAAGCCGCTCCAGACGCGACTGCGAGGCATGGTCGTCACTTCGGTTGCGAGGGGAACGAGGTTGCCGGCGCGAGTTGCCTTCGAGGCCGGTGGCCGCGTGCTGAGCGGCGCTGGGCCAGTGAAGCCGGCCGTGATCTGCTTGGGCGCTCCGATAAGTGCTCCGGCGCAGACGATATCAGCCGGTTCGGATCGGCCGTATGTTCAAGGGTCAAGCTTGTGAGCTTATACCTTACACTTCATCCAGATCCGCTACAGAAGGCGGCCCTTACCCCCCTTACCCCTTAGGCCATTCTCCGAATGCGCACGGCTGGAATGCGGAGCGCCGGGAGCACTTACTCGTCTTCCCATTCCCTCAGCTTGCGAAGTTCCTTCAGCCGCGCCGGCCTGCGTTCCTGACCAACATCGGTCAACGTGAGGCGATGAACCCGACCGCGATGCGTCGTATAGCTGACGCCGAGGGAGCGGAGCCGCCGCGCGCTGCGCGTCAGGCGGCTGGTGAAAGTCTTGGTCTTGCGTGGCAGCCAGTCTGATGAGCCGCTCCGCGCCGCATAATCGTGAAGCTGTTCACGCAGGTCGCGCCGGCCCCTCGACCGCGCCACCCTTCACTGTGCAGAGCCAGTCGAACACTTTCGAGCAGAGCATGTCGTCTTCGGCATCCTCTTCGCGCCGCAAGTTGACCTGCGCGATATAGGCGTCGAAGAAGGCGTCCTCTTCCCAGCCGAATACCGGCCCGGCTGCTTCGCCCCACACTGCGAAGTCGGACATCCGGGGCAGTCGGCCGGCGAGCCGCTCCGCGACCTCCGGCATCCGTCGCAACGCCATGACGACGCCATCGAGCAGCGCACCCATGATCACCGGCTGGATCGCCGCCAGCCGCCGGTCCAGTTCGGCCTCGGGCAGATAGAGCCCTTCCGTCAGCGGTGCCAACGGAATCACGATAGACCGCTCGGCCATATCGCTCTGCAACTCCGTGCCGATCAGGGCGAGACAGAGCGGGCGCTTGATGTCGATGCTGTGTTCATCTTCGTCGCGGAAGAGCTTGCGGTTGCTCATCCCGCCGCCGGTGATCAGCCGGCAGTATGCATCGCTCATCGCCTGCGAGATCTCGGTGACGTTGTCGGCCGAGACGAGCCAGCGATTATGCGCAGACACGATCAGGTCCTTCTCGCTGCTGTGCGGACCGGGCGTGGCGCTGACCTGTGGGTCGATGAAGGACCGGATCATGCGCTGCTTCGTCGTCTTGCCAGAACCGGGCTCGCAATCGAACACGAGCGCGGCGACCGGATAGCCTTCGCGTAGGGCGGCGACGAGCCAGCCGACGATCAGCATGAAATGCGCAGGCTCCTGTGCGCCGATCAGGCTCTCCAGCAGGGTGAGTGCCTGCTCTGCGTCGCCCGGCACTGGGAGCGGCAGAGGCAGCATGCCTCCCGAGCGGCGGAACTTGACCGGCGGGTCGGAGACGATGCGCCAGCCGGCCGCATCGACCTCGATGACCTGCCAGTCTTCATCGCCCAAATCGACATAGAGCTTGCCGTTCTCGCCGGTCGCGGTGCGCACCCATGTGGCGTGCTGCTGCCCCTCGAAAACGCCACGCGCCTTGCCCAGCCCGACGACCTCCCGCAGCTTGTCGCGCTTCGGCGTGGTGCCCGTGGTCAAGTAGAACTCGCGAGTCAGCCAATCCTCGAAGCCTGATCCGTCGACGGCCATGTTTTCCTGATGAGTAGTGCCATCAGGCCGGGTAATCGCCACGGTGGCGTAGGCGACCTTGCGCCGGTCATGCCAAAGCTCCACGCGGTGAAACTCATCCAGTTCTTCGGTTCGTGTGCGCTGGCATTGCCATTGGCGTTCTGGGGCACCTTGGACAAGGTGCCGTCTTCACGGCGGTTGAACCGCCAGCCCACCCAGCGCGGGATGGCCTTCAGGTCGCGCGGGATGCACTCGAAGGCGGGGATCTTGGAGGTCTTAGCATCCATCACGCAGCCTCCTCGCCGTCGTCCTTCAGCCAGAATTCATCCAAGTCGTCATCACTGAAGTCGAGCCGACCGTAATAGGCGTCCCACCGGTGCTTAGAGTAACCCGCCGCCTTCAACTTGGCCGCGTCCTCTGCACCGATACGATTGTGTCCGTCCTTACTGACCCGGTGGATGACAGCCAGTTCGGCATGAAATCGAATCCACTCGTTGGCGAGATCTCGATCCACGAGCTTCACGACACCGACGCCTGCCTTCTCGACCATGATATCTGCCCAGCCGAGTTCACGGGCCATCATGTAGGGGCTACGCATGAACTCGTAGACAATGCGCCGGAACGGGAATGCACCGGCGTGGTGCAGTTCGCCCTTTTCTCCTAGAATCGGATCAAAGCAATCGGCGCAAAGAGGCGGGTTGGGCAGAAACAGGTTGTCGTACTGGGCTCCCTGAGCCCGTACCCACGCTTCGACCTCGCGCCGAAAAGCCTGCTCCACGTCAACCCGGTGATCACGATGCTCGCCGTTGATCGCGGTCCCGTAGGACCACTCCACCAACTTGCCGCTATCCCGGCGCTTCGTCCGAAAGCCCCGGCTACCAACGTCATCGGCCATGACCACATGGTATTCGATATTGTCGGCCGTACCGATCTTGCTGGCGAAGCTGGGATGGTTCATCAGCATGCGCCTGACGAACTCCGCATCGTCCCCGGTGATCGGTTCGCCCTGCCGGTTCTCGTAGGCGCGAAGGATGCGCCGGGCGTTTTCCTGCGCTGCGCGCTTTGTCGGGAAGCCGAGAGTCGGGATACCTTTACTCATGATCAATTACTCCGTACTATTCTGAGCGTAGAAGACGGCATTGAGGACGTCCCCCGGCCCACTAACGTTAGGTCCGGCGCGACCTGACGTGATATCCTCCCTGTCATTGACAGGTCAGTAAGCTGATAGACACGCGCGCCGCGTGTATGGTTGTGGTTCGGCCGAGCGACGGCATCGGCTGTGTCCTGTTCGCCGCATAGATCGTCGACCACAGGAAACGTGCATCGCGTCTTCACTGGGAGCCGATCCATTGATCGATGTCGGTCGACAACCAAACCGAGATGCGCACGCCGCCAATTCTCCGGGGAGACGGAAAACGCCCTTCGGCGACCAGCCTGTAAAGAGTTGACTTGCTGATGCCGCACCGGGCGAGCACGGCGTCGAGCCGCAGAAATGAAGGTGGATTAAAGCGTGTTGCGTTTAATCGGCCTCATATCCGGCAGCCTTGAAGAAGTTTCGGCACTGTGTGGGTTCGAACAGGT
>JBDHTD010000012.1:0-94985 GCA_039808485.1 Aquamicrobium sp.
CTGCGGCCGGTGGTGATGACCATGCTGTGCACCATCGTCGGCGGCCTGCCGCTGGTGCTGGCGAGCGGCGCGGGCGCGGAAGCGCGCATCGCGCTCGGCTGGGTCATCGTCGGCGGGCTCGGCCTGTCGACCATCTCGACGCTCTACCTGACGCCGGTGGCCTATCTCCTGCTCGGCCGCTTCGTCACGCCCAAGGTCGAGGAGGAAAGGCGCCTCCACCGCGAGCTCGAGGAAGCGAACGCCAAGGCCGCCGCCATGCAGCCGGCGGAGTAGAACCGGCCTATCGCGCCGCCGCCCGGCGGCGTTCGGCCGGGAGGTAGCCGGCGAGCACGACCGCGCTCATGAACATCGCCAGCGCCGCCAGCCACAGGCCGGCATCGTAATTGCCGGTCTTTTCCGCCACGGTGCCGACGACGGCCGGCGCGACGATCTGGGCGACGCCGTAGGAGAGCGTCAGCCTGGCCATGGCCTGCGAGGCGTTGGCGCTGTTGCGCTTGCCGACCAGCGTCAGCATCAGCGAGACCACGCCGATGAACGTGGCCCCGAACAGCACCGCCCCGCCGAGCGCCGCCCACAGATGCCCGCTCACCACCGGCAGCAGGCTCGACACGCCCTGAAGGCAGCAGGCGGCGATCAATGCCGGCACCTCGCCGACGCGCCGCGCGATGCGGTCCCAGGCGAAGGTGGCGGGAATGGCGGTCAGGCCGACGACGACCCAGACCACGGAGCCGATGCCGGCGAGCGCCGGCTGCTTCTCGGTCGCGGCGACGAGAAAGGTCGCGCTGACGACGAAGCCGATGCCGGCGAAGAAATAGGACGCGATCAGCAGCCACATCGCAAGGCTCGGCCGCGACCGCGCGGCCGCGACGTGTGCTGAAGCGGCGGCGGCAGGCGCCGCCTGCGGCGCCGGCATCCACAGCAGCGCCGGGACGGCCAGCGCCAGCCCGATCACGCCCATGATCTGCCATTGCCGCGCCCAGTCGAAGGCCGGCGTCATCAGCGCCACCAGCACCCCCGACGCGACGATGCCGGCGCCGATGCCGGAAAAATGCAGGCCGAGCTCCGGCCGCCTGCCATGCGCCACCAGCCAGCCCAGCACCATGCCCGAGGCGAGCAGCAGCCCCGCCGCCGCGCTCGTCCCCGCGATGTAGCGCAGCGCCATCCACAGCACCGGATCGGTGGTCAGCCCCATCCCCCCCGTGCCGACGAGGCCCGCCAGCAGGCCGAAGCGATAGAGCCGGTAGCGCAGGTCCGGCCGCGACACCGCCGAGGCGATCAGCGCCCCGGTCATGTAGCCGGCGTAGTTCAGCGTCGCCAGCCAGCCGCCCAGCGTCTCGCTCAGGCCCGCCTGCGCCTGCATCAGCGGCAGGAGCGGCGTGTAGGCGAAGCGCGCCAGGCCCACGGTCAAAATCAGCGACGCGATGCCGGCGCACAGCACCTGCCAGGGATGGCGCGGCGCGAACATCGGGGAACTGGAGGAGGTCTGCATCGTGCCCTCGGTCATCTGTCGCCTGCGAATGCGCCCGCATCCGCCGTTTGACGCTTTCGGGAGACATGCTTTAGCCGAAGCCGGCTCGACAGGCTTTCGATGTCATGACAACATATATCGATGACCGGACATTTCCCGCCCGATGCTGGAGGCTGGACGGCGCTTGACGTGCCGCGCGACCATCCCGCGCCGGACCCGATCCGGGTGCGCGCCCAGCATCTGCCGCCGCGCCATTATTTCCCGCTCCATCGCCACGACTGGCACCAGCTCGCCTATGCCGTCTCCGGCGTGGTGACGGTGTCGGTCGCGGGCCGGCGCTATGCGATCTCGCCCGAGCAGGCGGCGTGGGTGCCGGCCGGCACGCCCCACGGCACCGGCACGCGCCTCGGCGCCGGGTTCCACAGCCTCTACATCGCCGCCGATCCGGCGCTGGCGCTGGCGGGCGAGCACATGGTGTTCGCCGTCCCGCCGCTGCTGCGGGCGCTGATCGTCGAGGCCGACGGGCTCGAGGCCGGCGATGCCGACGCCACCTATCGCCGGCAGGTGCACGACCTCATCCTCGCGCAGTTGCGCCGGGCGCGGCCGCTCGCCACCGCCCTGCCCTGGCCGGAGAGCCCGGCGCTGGCGCGGCTGTGCGAGGCGCTCGACGCGCGGCCGGACGATGCCCTGCCGATGGCGCAGTGGAGCCGGCGGCTCGGCATGTCGGAGCGCACGCTGGCGCGCCGGTTCCGCGACGAAACCGGGATGACGCTGCGCGCCTGGCGGCGGCGGCTGCGGCTGTTCCGCGGCATCGAGATGCTCGAAACGGGGATGAGCGTCACCGACATCGCCTTCGAGCTCGGCTACGCCTCGACCTCGGCCTTCATCTACATGTTCCGGCTGGAGACCGGCCACAGCCCCGATTTCTACCGCCGGCGGGCCAGCGCCGCCTGACGGCGCGGCGGCAAGACAAAGGGCCGCGCGGTTTCCCGCGCGGCCCCTTTCATCCGTCGCTATCGGCTTACTTGACCTCGGACTCGTCGAGACGGCCGACCTCGATCCACTTGCCGCCCTCGATCTTGGAGATGACGATCAGGTTGCCGCCCTGATGGTCCGGGCCGTAGTCGATGTCGACGTCGTTGATGGCGTCATGGTACTTCACGCCTTCCATGCCGGCGCGGAAGCTTTCGGCCGTCAGGTCGCGCCCGGCAGCCTCGAACGCCGCGATCATCGCCCGCGCCGCGCCATAGCCGAGCTGGGCGGCGGTGCCGACCGGCTCGCCATAGGCTGCCTGATAGGCTTCGGCCCACGCCTTGACTTCCGGATTGTCGAGGCGGTTCTCGAAATCCGACCAGCCGGCGGCGGCGTAGTAGCCTTCGGTGACGCCTTCCGGCACCTTGGCGACGGCGGTGTTCATGCCGGCCGACGAGCCGACGAAGGCGACGTCGGTCCAGCCGAGCTTCTTGGCGGTGCCGAAGGCGACGATGGTCTGGCGCACGCCGAGCCCCGTGGCGACGATGTCGCAGCCGGCTTCGCGCAGCTTCTGGATCGAGCCGACGAAGTCCTGCTCGTCCGGCTTGTGGGTGGTCTCGGCGGCATAGGTCAGGCCGAGCTTCCCGGCCTGGTCCCTGGCGCCCTCATAGACCTCGAGGCCGAAGTCGGAGGGGATGTACATGGCGCAGACTTCCTTGGCCCCGTTCTGCTCGGCCAGCATCGTCACCGCCGCCCGGATCTGGTCGTAATAGGACGAGAAGCCGGTGTACTTGTAGGCGATGTCCCCTTCGAGCATCTGGCGCGCCGCCGTCAGCGGCGACACGTTGGCCACCTGCTTCGCCTCCATCAGCGGGAAGCCGGCGAGGTTGTGCGGCGTGCCGAGGTTGAGCAGCATCGCGAAGACCTGATCGGAGTTGATCAGCTTGTTGAAGTTCTGCACCGCCTTCGGCACCTGGTAGCCATGGTCCTCGACCACGAGGCGGATCTTGCGGCCATGGACGCCGCCCTTGGCGTTGACCTCGTCGAAGAGCTGCTGCGCGGCCTTGATCGCGCCGACGTTGAACGCGGCGAAGATGCCGGAGAGATCGCCGTTCGAGCCGACCACGATCTCGGTGTCGGAGACGCCCTGCGTCGCGCTCGCGGCCGAGGCCATGCCCATGGCGAAGGCTGCGGCGAGAACGGACTTCGTGACTGCATTTCTCATTTCATTCCTCCTGGTTGTTTCCCTGGTCCCTTACGGCGCGGCTTTTCTTCCCGCCTAGCCGTACATCTCGTCGATCAGACGCTTGTGCTTCTTCTCCACGAAGCTGCGCTTCAGCTTCATGGTGGCTGTCAGTTCGTCATCTTCGGCTGTCAGCAGCACGTCGATCAAGCGAAAATCCTTGATCTGCTCCACCCGCGCGAACTCGCGGTTGGTCTCCTCGACCACGCCGGCGATCAGGTCGCGCACCTCCTGCGCGGCGCAGAGCGAGCGGAAGTCGTTGAACGGCACCTTCCTGTCCTGCGCGAACTTCTCGACGTTCTCCTGGTCGATCATGACCAGGCAGCTCAGGAACTTGCGCTTGTCGCCGATCACCACCGCGTCCGCGATATAGGGGCTGAACTTCAGGCGGTTCTCGATCTCGGCCGGCGTGATGTTCTTGCCGCCGGCGGTGATGATGATGTCCTTGACGCGGCCGGTGATGGTGAGGAACCCGTCCTCGACGCGGCCGACGTCGCCGGTCTTCAGCCAGCCATCCTCGGTGACGGTCTCGGCGGTCTTGTCCGGCTTGTTCCAGTAGCCCTTGAAGACGTTGGGGCCGCGATACTGGATCTCGCCGTCAGGGGCGATGCGCACCTCGCCGCCCGGCACGACGGGGCCGACGGTGCCGGTGCGGTCGCTGTCCAGCCGGTTGACGGAGATGACGCCCGAGCTTTCGGTCATGCCGTAGCCCTCGAGCACGATGACGCCGATCGCCTTGAACCAGCGCAGGAGGTCGGGCGAGATCGGCGCGGCGCCCGACGTGCCGCGCCTCAGCCGGTCGAAGCCCAGCATGCGCCGCAGGTTGCGCAGCAGCGCGAAGTCCCAGAATGCGTAGGAAAGGCGGGTGCCGAGCGGCACGCGCCTGCCTTCCTCCACCGCCTTGACGCGGTTCATGCCCGCCCTGACCGCCCGCGCGAACGCCCATCTGCCGAACGGCGTCGCCTCGCTCGCCATGATGGCGACGCGGCTGTAGATCTTTTCCCACACGCGCGGCACGGCGGTGAAGGCGTGCGGGGAGACCTCGCGCACATTGTCGAACACCGTCTCCGGGCTTTCGGCGAAGTTGACCGTCGCCTTCATGCCGATCGGCAGGAACACGGTCAGGAGCCGTTCCAGGATGTGGCACAGCGGCAGGAAGCAGACCTGCTCGTCGTCCGGCCCGACGGGCAGCGTCAGCGCGCCGCCGATGACGGAGGCGATGATGTTCTCATGGCTGATCATCGCGCCCTTGGGCGGGCCGGTGGTGCCGGAGGTGTAGACCAGGATCGCGGTCTCCTGCGGCTGCGAGCGCGCGATCTCCTCGTCGAAACGGTCGGGGTTCTCCTTCAGGAAGGCGCGGCCGAGCGCGTAGAGCTCGTCGAGGAAGATCACCTTGTCGTCGACGAAGTCGTGCAGCCCGTCGCGGTCGAAGACGATGACCCTGGCAAGCCCCGGCATCCCCTCGCGCACCGACAGGAACTTGTCGAGCTGCTCGTCGTTCTCGACGAACAGGAAGCGGCTGTCGGAATCGTTGACGAGATAGGTGAGCTGGGCGGCCGAATCGGTGGTGTAGATGCCCGACGAGATGCCGCCGACGCATTGCACGCCGAGGTCGGCGTAGATCCATTCCTTGTTGTCTTCCGACAGGATCGACACCGCTTCGCCGCGCTTCAGGCCGAGCGCGAGAAGCCCGAGCCCGATCAGCCGCGCGTGCTCGTAGAAATCGCCCCACGTATAGGACAGCCAGACGCCGTAGTCCTTCTCGCGATGGGCGACCTTGGCGCCGAGCTCCTTGCAGCGCTGGCGGAACAGTTTCACCAGCGTGTCGCAGCCGTCGAAATAGTAAGGTCCCCTGGTCAGGTCGGCGTTGAACGAATGGCCGAGCAGCGTCTGCTGCGGCGGTATCTTTTCGGCGATGGTCATCTCATTCTCCTCCCGAAAGCGTTGCCATCGGCGTCCCCCGTCACCGCCATGTCTTCTTCTGCTTCCAGCGCTTCTGGCCGCGCTGGACCTCCTCCGTCTGCACGCCGAGATAGAACTGCTGCACGTCCTTCGATTCCAGCAGCCTTTGCGCGGTGTCGGCCATGACGATGCGGCCGAGCTCCATCACATAGCCGTAGTCGGCGACCTCGAGCGCGATCTTGGCGTTCTGCTCGACCAGCATCATGGTCACGCCCTGCTCGCGGTTCAAGCGGCGGATGATCTGGAAGATCTCCTTGACGAGCAGCGGCGACAGGCCGAGCGAAGGCTCGTCGAGCAGCATCAGCTTCGGCCTCGCCATCAGCCCGCGGCCGATGGCCAGCATCTGCTGCTGGCCGCCGGACAGCGTGCCGGCCGCCTGCGCGCGCCGCTGGGCCAGGATCGGGAAATAGGAGAACACCATGTCCTGGTCGCGCCGGATGCCGTCGGCGTCGGAGCGGGTGAAGGCGCCCATCTTCAGATTCTCCTCCACCGAAAGCAGCGGGAAGACCTCGCGGCCCTCCGGCACGTGGACGATGCCCTCGCGCACGATCCTGTCCGGGCTCAAGCCGGCGATGTCGCGGCCCTGATAGAGGATCTGCCCCTTCTCGGGGTCCATGACGCCGGAAACGGTCTTCATCAGCGTGGTCTTGCCGGCGCCGTTGGCGCCGAGCACGCTGACGATCTGGCCTTCGCGCACCTCGAGGCTGACGCCGCGGATGGCCATGATCGGCCCGTAATAGCTTTCGATGTTGCGCACCGAAAGCACGACCTGCGCCTCCGCCGCGGGCCGGGCGCCCGCCCCGGCCGTCGCTTCCCTCGTCGCCGCCGCCGTCATGCCAGCACCTCTTCGTTCTCGTCCGCCGCGCCGATATAGGCCTCGATCACGCGCGGATCGTTCTGCACCTCGTGCGGGCTGCCGAGCGCCAGCATCTGGCCGTCGGCCAGCGCCAGCACCCGGTCGGAGACCGAAGCGACGAGGTGCATGTCGTGCTCGACCATCAGGACGGTGATGCCCATCTGCTTCTTCATGTCCTCGACCCAGAAGGCGACGTCCTGCGTCTCCTCGACGGAGAGGCCGGAGGCCGGCTCGTCGAGCAGCAGGAGCCGCGGCTCGATGGCCAGCGCGCGGCCCATCTCCACCACCTTGCGCACGCCGTAGGGCAGGCCCGCGATGTATTTCTCGCGGTAGGCCTGGAGGTCGAGGAAGTCGATCACCTTCTCGATCGCCTCGCGGTGGCGGTGCTCCTCGCGCCGCACGGAAGGCAGGAAGGCGAGCTCCGTCCACATGTTGCTGCGGCGGTGGCGATGGCGGCCGACCAGCAGGTTCTGCATCACCGTCGCCTGGTCGAACAGCTCGATGTTCTGGAAGGTGCGGGCGATGCCGAGGCCAGCGATCTCGTGCGGCTGGCGCTTGAGGATCGACTGCCCGTCGAAGCGGATGTCGCCCTCGAACGGGTCGTAGATGCGCGAGATCAGGTTGAAGATGGTCGACTTGCCGGCGCCGTTGGGGCCGACGAGCGCGAACACCTCGCCTTCCTCGACCGCGAACGACACCTTGTTGACGGCGGTGACGCCGCCGAACTTCAGCGTCACGTTTTCGAGTTCGAGGAGGCTCATCGCATCCGCTCCGTCTTCAGATAGGATTTCTGGCGGCGGAACATGTCCTTTCGATAGAACGGAAACAGCTCGAAATAGGTGCGTATCTTCACCCAGCGCCCGTAGATGCCCATCGGCTCGAACAGGATGAAGCCGATCAGGATCGCGCCGAACACCGCCGCCTCGAGGCCGGGGATGGCGACCGAGCCGCCGCCGAGGAACTGGCCGATGAAATCCCGGCTCATCGAGATCGCCTGCGGCAGCAGCGCCACGACGCCCGCGCCGAAGAACGCGCCGTGGATGGTGCCCAAGCCGCCGATGACGATGGCGAGCAGGAGCTGGATCGAGATGATGACGTTGAAGGTCTCGTTGTTGAAGATGCCGGCGAAATGCCCCATCAGCGCCCCGCCGAGCCCGGTGATGCCGGCCGAGATGCCGAAGGCGACGGCCTTGGTGCGGGCGACGTTGACGCCCATCGCCTGCGCCGAGATCTCCGAATCGCGGATGGCGGCGAAGGAGCGGCCGAGCGGCGAGCGTTGCAGGTTGCGATAGAGGAGCACGACGAGAAGCGTGATCGCCAGGATCAGGTAATAGAGCCGGTCGGGGTTGGCGTAGCGGTTGAAGCCGATGCCGAAGATCGAGATGTCGGGCGCGAACAGGCCGTTGACGCCGTTGGTCAGCGGCGTCGCAAGCACGATGAAGTCGTCGGTCAGGATCGCGACCGCCAGCGTGCCGATGGCGAGGTAGACGCCGTGCAGCCGTGTCATCGGCATGGCGATCACCGCGCCGGCTACGCCCGCGATCAGCCCGGCGAGCGGGAAGGCGACGATGAACGGCAGGCCGAGCTTCTGCTGGAGCAGCACGTTGGCGTAGCAGCCGACCGCGAGGAAGGCGGCATGGCCGAGGCTGGCCTGGCCGGTCTGGCCGACGAGGACCATCAGCCCCATGCAGGCGATGGCCCAGATCAAGAGGTTGGTCATCTCGCCGAGCGCGAAGCTCGACACGCCGAGCGGCAGCACCAGCGCGATCGCCAGCAGCAGCACATACCAGCCGAGCTGCGCCCGGTGCCTGAACAGGTCGATGTCGGCGTCGTAGGAGGTCTTGAAGACTGTTCTCATGGTCGTCTCCTCACACCTTCTTCCGATGGACCTGGGCAAGGATGCCGTGGGGCCGGAAGACAAGGATCAGGAAAAGGAGCAGGTAGGGCATGATCTGCGAGTAGCCGGCGGCGATGTAGCGCGAGGCGAACGGCTCGATCAGCCCGACGATCAGGCCGCCGAGCAGCGCGCCCGGCAGCGAGCCGAACCCGCCGATGACGGCCGCCGCGAACGCCTTGATGCCGAGCAGGCCGACCGAGGGGTCGATCGCGCCCTTGGAGGCGAACAGGATGCCGGCGACGGCCGCGACCATGCCGGCCAGCGCCCACACCAGCGACTGCACCCGCTTGACCGGGATGCCCATGTAATAGGCGGCAAGCTGGTTCTGCGACGAGGCCTGCATGGCGACGCCGAGCTTGGTGCGGTTGAAATAGAGCCAGAGCGCGACGGTCATCAGCACGGTGACGGCGATGACCGCGATCTCGTCGAGGCCGAGCACCAGCCCGCCGAAGCGGATGTCGCGCCCGGCGATCGGCGATTGCAGCGAAAGCGGCTGGTGGCCCCAGATCAGGCCGGCGAAGAAGCGCAGCACGAAGCCGAGCGCGATCGTCAGGATGATGACGGCGATCTGCGACTGGCCCGACATGCGCCGGACCACGACGAGGTCGAGCGTATAGCCGAACACGCCCATGATAAGGATCGCCAGCGGCGCGGCGATCCAGAAGGAAAGCCCCATGAACTCGGCATTGGTCAGCCCGAGGCAGATGAACGCGCCCAGCATCATGAAGTCGCCCTGGGCGAAATTCACCGCCTCGGTCGCCTTGTAGATGAGGACGAATCCCATCGCTATCAGGCCGTATACGCAGCCGTTCGCGAGGCCGCTTACGATAAGTTGCAGGACATCCACGCCTGTCGCTCCTCCCTGTGGGCGGGCGGCATTTTTGCCGTCCCGTCCTTGCTGTTCCCTTTTTCCGGCCGCCCCCTGACCGGATCGTTCCAGTTCCGCCCCGTTTTTCAGGCCCCTGTCTTCAGGGTCCCTGTTTTTAGGGTTTAAGCACGATCTTTCCCGCGGCGCCCCTGTCGAGCACGCGCTTCAGCACGTCGCCCGCCTCCTTCAGGGGATACACGCCTTCGATCACCGGCCTGACCTTGCCCGCGAGCCGCCAGCCGATCAACTCCTTCATGTTCTCGGCATAGACGAGCGGCTCCTTCTGCGTGAAGGCGCCCCAGAACACGCCGACCACCGAATAGCTCTTCACCAGCGCGAGATTCACCGACAGCTTCGGGATCGCGCCCGAGGCGAAGCCGATGACGAGCAGCCGCCCGTCCCACGCCATCGACCGCGACAGGACGTCGAACGCGTCGCCGCCGACCGGGTCGAACGCCACGTCGACGCCCTTGCCGCCGGTCGCGTCCTTGAGCGCGTCCTTGAGATTGTCGTAGCCGAGGACGACGTCCGCGCCGGCCTCGGCCGCGATCCTGCGCTTGTCGTCGCTGGAGGCCACCGCGATCACCCGCGCGCCCATCGCCTTGCCGATCTGCACCGCCGCGACGCCGGTCGCGCCGGCCGCGCCCAGCACGCACAGCGTCTCACCGGCTTGCAGCCGGGCGCGCTGCTTCAGCGCGTAGTGCGAGGTGCCGTAGGCGACCAGCAGCGCGCAGGCGTCCTCGCCGGAAATGCCGTCCGGCAGCTTCATCACCGCCCGCTCGTCGACGCCCACCTTCTCGGCATAGCCGCCGAGCTGGAGCAGCGCCGCCACCCGATCGCCGACCTTGACCGACGTCACCTCGTCACCCACCGCCGAAACCCGGCCCGCCACCTCCATGCCCGGCACGAACGGCGTCGGGGGGCGCATCTGGTACTGACCCTGCACCAGAAGGCCGTCGGGGAAGTTGACCCCCACCGTCTCGACGTCGATCACGACGTTGCGGCCTTCCGCGGCCGGCTCCGGCCAGTCGCCATAGTCGAGCTCTTCGAGCGGCGCGAAATCGCGCGCAATGATCGCCTTCATCTCACACCACCTGCTGCGTGTATTGCTTGAGTTCGTCGCGGGCGATCTGCCGGCGATGCACCGCGTCCGGCCCGTCGGCGAGGCGCAGCGTGCGCAGATGCGTCCACGACCGCGCCAGCGGCGTGTCTTGGCTGACGCCCTGCCCGCCGAACATCTGCACCGCCTCGTCCGTCACCTTCAGCGCCACGCGCGGCGCGATCACCTTGACCTGGCTGATCCAGGGCGCGGCCGCCTTGGCGTCGCCGCGGTCGATCATCCACGCCGCCTTGAGGCAGAGCAGCCGCGCCATCTCGATCTCCATCCGGCATTCGGCGACGATGTCGTAATTGGCGCCGAGCTTGGCCAGCGGCTGGCCGAACGCCTCGCGACGCATGGCGCGCCGGCACATCTGCTCCAGCGCCATCTCGGCCTGGCCGATGGCCCGCATGCAGTGATGGATGCGGCCGGGCCCCAGCCGCCCCTGGGCGATGGCGAAGCCCTTGCCCTCGGCGACAAGCAGGTTTTCCGCCGGCACCCTGACATCCTCGAACCGGACATGCATGTGGCCGTGCGGCGCGTCGTCCTCGCCATAGACGCTCATCGCCCGCAGGATGGTCACGCCCGCCGTTCCCGCCGGCACCAGGATCATCGAATGCTGCTCGTGCTTGCGCCGGCCGGCGTCCGGCGTCCGCACCATGACGACGTAGATCCTGCAACGCGGATCGCCCGCGCCGGAGGCCCACCATTTCTCGCCGTTGAGCACGTAGTCGTCGCCGTCGCGCTCGCAGCGCATCGAGATGTTGGTGGCGTCGGACGAGGCCACGTCCGGCTCGGTCATCAGATAGGCGGAGCGGATCTTCCCTTCGAGCAGCGGCGCGAGCCAGGCGTCCTTCTGCGCCTGGGTGCCGTAGCGCTCCAGCACCTCCATGTTGCCGGTGTCGGGCGCCGAGCAGTTGAACACTTCCGCGCCCAGATGCGCCTTGCCCATCTCCTCGGCGAGATAGGCGTATTCGACCGTCGTCAGGCCGTAGCCGCGCGTCGAATCGGTCAGCCAGAAATTCCACAGGCCGCGCTCGCGCGCCTTGGCCTTCAGCCCCTCGAGGATCTCGCTCTGGCGCGGCGTGAAGCTCCAGCGGTCGCCGTCCCTGCCGACCTCGGCCAGGAACTCCTCGTCGAGCGGCAGGATTTCCTCGCGCACCATCCGCGCGACCTTTTCGTGGATCGGCTTCAGCCGCTCGGTCATGCCGAGCGCCATATCGGGGTTGTTGGTCATGATTGTCCGCGTACCTCCTTGCCGCCCAGCCCGCGCCATGCGCAGGTGACGACCTGTTCTGCCAGTTCCTCGAGATCGGCCCTGGTCTCGCCCGCCCGCGGCGCGTACCAGAATATCGGCGAGTTCAGCGTCATGAACATCAACTGGTTGGTGATGCTGACACTCCCGAAATCGAAATCGCCCTCCTCGCGCGCCTTGACGATGACCTCGCGGAAGATCGCGCTGTAGTCGCTGCGCAGGCGAATCAGGTCGGCCATCACCTCGCGCTGCTGCGGCGTGGTCGCGCCGCGCAGGTGCATCTCGACCCCCATCCACACCGTGCGCTGGAACGGCCGGGTGACGATCATCTGCATGGCGTGGGCCATGGCCATGCGCCGCCAGCGGACCGCCGCCGGGCCGGGCAGCGTCCGGTAGGGCTCGACCGCGGCATAGTTCATCTCCATCCCCGCCCGGAAGACGGAGGCGAACAGGTCGGCCTTGGAGCGGAAGTGATGGTAGATACGGCCCTTGGTCGCGCCGAGCGCGTGCGCGACGTCGTCGATCGACGTCTCGGTATAGCCGCGCTCCATGAAGCACGTCGCCGCCGCGCGCAATATGTCGGCGCGGGCATGGTCCAGTATCTGCTCCGGGACGCAAGGCGTCATCGAGCCGTCATCCTCCCTCTGGTGCTCCCTGTTTCGGGGAATCGCGGGGGCGAAACCGCATCGGCCTTCCATCGGGCCTTTACGAGCAGGCGAATGATGAACATACTACTGGGTATGTTGTCAACGCGGCAAAGGCGTGCTTCAACGGCAATTCGGAATGTCGCAAAGTAAGTCCGGCCTCGGCCGATCCCGGGAGGAACGATGTCGTATCTGGAAGATCTGTTCTCGGTGGCTGGCAAGACCGCCCTCGTCACCGGCGCTGCCACAGGCATCGGCCGGATGGTGGCGACCGGCCTCGTCAGGGGCGGCGCCCGCGTCCTGATCGCCTCGCGCAAGGGCGACGACTGCGCCCGCGCCGCCGACGAGCTGAACGCGCTGGGCGGCCCCGGCACGGCCGAGGGCTTCGCCGGCGATGTCGGCACGGAGGAAGGCATCGCCGCGCTGGTGGCGGAGGTGAAGCGCCGCACCGACGCGCTCGACATCCTCGTCAACAATGCCGGCATCACCTGGGGCGCGGAGTTCGGGGAATTCCCCTACGCCGCCTGGGGCAAGGTGCTTGCCGTCAACGTCGCCGGCCTGTTCCATCTGACGCGCGAGCTGGTGCCGCTGCTGGAAAAGACCGCGACCGACGACGATCCGGCCCGGATCATCAACCTCGGCTCGGTCATGGGCACCCAGCCGCTGGCGGACGGCGCCTACTCCTACACCGCCTCCAAGGCCGCCGTGCACCACCTGACCCGCACCCTCGCCAACGAGTTCGCCGACCGGCGCATCACCGTCAACGCCTTCGCGCCCGGCCCCTTCCAGAGCCGCATGACCGCCTTCGCCACCGGCTCCGACGCGAAGGCCGCCCATGTCGGCAGCCGCGTGCCGCTCGGGCGCATCGGCGCGCCCGACGACATCGCCGGCGCGACGCTTTTCCTGTGCAGTCGCGCCGGAAGTTACGTCACCGGCGCGATCATGCCGCTTGACGGCGGCCAATCCGTGCAGCACGGCATGTCGCTGTTCAAGGATTGAAGCGGAAACGACGCGATGACCATCGGCAATCTGCAACCCGTGTCGCTGGAAAAGGCGCAGGCGGCCGTGGGCGGCGAGATCGGCGTCTCGCCCTGGCGCACCGTCTCGCAGGAGATGATCGACAAGTTCGCCGACGCCACCGACGATCATCAGTTCATCCATGTCGATCCGGTGCGCGCGGCCGAGACGCCGTTCGGCGGCACCATCGCCCACGGCTTCCTGTCGCTGTCGCTGCTGTCGACGCTGGCCTACGAGACCATCCCGCCGATCGCCGACACCGACATCGGCGTCAATTACGGCTTCGACCGGGTCCGGTTCGTCTCGCCGGTGAAATCGGGCGCGCGGGTGCGCGGCCGCTTCGTCCTCGCCGAGATGAACGTCCGCCCCTCCGGCTGGATACACTTCAATTACGACGTCGCCATCGAGATCGAGGGCTCGTCGAAGCCGGCGCTGACCGCACGCTGGCTGACGCTTGCCAGGCTCAATCGGAGGGGAGAGGCATGAACGATCCCAACGCGCTCGACGCGGCAGCCCTCGCGCCCTATCTCGAGGCGCATGTCGCCGGCTTCCACGGCCTGCGGGAAATCCGCAAGTTCAACGCCGGCCAGTCCAATCCGACCTATCTGGTCGAGGCGGCGAGCGGTCGCTACGTTCTGCGCGCCAAGCCGCCCGGCCAGTTGCTGAAATCCGCCCACCAGGTCGACCGCGAATACCGCGTCATGGCGGCGCTGAAGGGAACGGCGGTCCCGGTGCCGGACATGCTGCATCTAGCGCCGGAAGATTCGCCCATCGGCCGCATGTTCTATGTCATGGCTTTCGTCGAGGGGCGGATTTTCTGGGACCCGGCCCTGCCCGAGGCTTCCTCGGCGCAGGAGCGCGGCGCGATCTACGACGCCATGAATCGCGTGCTCGCGGCCCTTCACGACGTCGACGTCGAGGCCGCCGGCCTCGGCGACTACGGCCGCCCCGGCAACTATTTCGAGCGCCAGCTCGCCCGCTGGAGCGGCCAGTACCGCGCCTCCGAGACCGGGACCGTCGAGGTCATGGACCGGCTGATCGCCTGGCTGGAGGACAACCTCGTCGCCGACGACGGCCGCGTCTCGCTCGTCCATGGCGACTATCGCCTCGACAACATGATGTTCGCGCCCGACCGGCCGGAGGTCGTCGCCGTGCTCGACTGGGAATTGTCGACGCTCGGCCATCCCTTCGCCGACCTGAGCTATCAGTGCATGCAGTGGCGGCTGCCGCACTCCTCCGGCTTTCGCGGCCTCGGCGGCCTCGACCGCACCGCGCTCGGCCTGCCGACGGAAGCCGAATACGTCGCCCGCTACTGCGAGCGGCGCGGCCTTGCCGGCGTGCCGGACTGGACGTTCCACCTCGCCTTCTCGTTCTTCCGGCTGGCGGCGATCTGCCAGGGCGTCTACAAGCGCGCGCTCGACGGCAACGCCTCCAACCCGGAAAAGGCGAAATCCTACGGCGAGGCGGTACGGCTTCTCGCTGCGCTGGCCTGCGACGAGATCGACAGGGGAGCCTAAGGGAGCATGACGACGATGGCGCGTTTCAAGGACATGGTCGTCCTCATCACCGGAGCGGCGGGCGGGTTCGGCCTCAAGCTGGCCGAGCGCTTCGCCGCCGAGGGCGCGCGGCTCGTCCTGTCCGACCTCGAGGCGGCGCGGCTCGATGAGGCGGCGGCCAAGCTTGGCTCCGGGCTTGGCGCCGAGACGGCCACGCTCGCCGGCGACGTCGCCGACGAGAAGCTGTCGCAGGACCTGGTCGCCCTGGCCCTGTCGCGCTTCGGCCGGCTCGACGTCGCCGTCAACAATGCCGGCATCGTCCACGACGTCATGAAGCTGCCGCAGACGCCGTCCGACATCGCCCGGCGCGTGTTCGAGATCGATCTCCTCGGCATGTTCTTCGCGATGAAGCACCAGATCCCGGCGCTGGAGCGTCAGTACAAGGAAACGGCGCTGCCCGGCGCCATCGTCAACATCGCCTCGGTGGCCGGCATCGCCGGCGCGCCCAAGCTCGCCGTCTATGCCGCGGCCAAGCACGGCGTGGTCGGGCTGACGCGCTCGGCCGCGGCCGAATGCGCCACCAAGGGCGTGCGCATCAACGCGGTCTGCCCCTCCTTCGCCCGCACGGCGATGGTGACCGGCATGATCGGCAACGACAATCCGGCTGGCGAGGCCGAGCTGACGCGCGGCGTCCCCATGCGCCGGCTGGCCGAGACCGACGAGATCGCCGAGGTGGTGCTGTTCGCGGCCGATCCGAAGAATTCGTTCATGACCGGCCAGACGCTGGCCGCCGACGGCGGCATCACCGCGATCTGACCCGCCCGCCCCGGCGCTCCGTGCGGCCCCGACACCCGCCGATCGGCCTTTTCGCGCCGGCGAAAACGCCGGAGCGACAATTTCGTATTTCTAAAGCCTAATTTAAGCACTTGGTGCAACAGTCCAGCCTCGACATCCCGCGACCGAAGCGAGGCGAGGGAAAGGTGAGCTTATCGGTCATCAGGCGCAACAAGGCGTCGATATCCATCCTGCGTGCGACGAACATTCCGGCGTTCCTCGCCCTGTTCGTCATCGTCGCCGCCTGGACCGTGGCCGAGCAGCAGAACCGCCGCGTCCACGACCAGTCGCAGCGAACCCAGGTTCTCAACCAGATCAGCCTGATCCGGGCCAAGCTCGAAGGCAACATCTCCGGCAACATCCAGCTTGCGCGCGGCCTCGTCGCCACCCTCGGCACGGAACCCGACATGGACCAGCGGCGCTTCTCGGCGCTGACCGAGAACCTCCTGCACCAGAAGTCGCAAATCCGCAACTTCGCCGCCGCCGAGGGGATGATCGTCACCCTCGTCCATCCGCTGGAGGGCAACGAGGCCGTGCTCGGCATCGATTACAGCCAGATCCGGGAGCAGCGCGAGGGAATAGAACGGGCCTACCAGACCGGCGACCTGGTGATCGCCGGCCCGCTCGACCTCGTCCAGGGCGGCCGCGGCCTGATCGGCCGCCTGCCCGTCTTCGTCCCCGAGCCCGACGGCCAGCTGCGGTTCTGGGGCGTCGTCTCCGCCGTCATGGACATAGACCGCGTCTATGAGGAAAGCGGCCTGACCGATCCCGGCCTTCCGCTCGACGTCGCCATTGCCGGGCAGGACGGCCTCGGCGCGCAGGGGAACCTGTTCTACGGCAAGGCCGCCACCTTCGACGACCGCCCGGTCCTGGCCGACGTGACGCTGCCGTCGGGCGCGTGGCGCATCGCCGCGACGCCCAAAGGCGGCTGGTCGGACACGCCGGGCAATCTGTGGTCGCTTCGCGTCCTCCTGCTGCTCGCCAGCGCCTTCATCATGGTGCCGGCGATCGTCACCGGCCGCCTGATCGACGAACGGCAGCGCAACATCCGCACCCTGCGGCGGCGCGAGACCCAGCTCGGCAAGCTGTCGCGGCGCCTGCGGCTCGCCCTCGACACCTCGAAGGTGGCCGTCTGGGAGATGAGCGTCGGCGAGCTGGATCAGTTCTGGGACGCGCGCATGAACGAGCTCTACGGCTATCCGGCCGACGACGCCCCGCGCCACCGCGACCATTGGGAGCGGCGAATCCACCCCGACGACCTCGAACGGGCAGGGGCGGAGTTCCGCCAGCTTCTCGTCGACTACCGCTACAACTCGCAATACCGCATCGTGCTCGACGATGGCGAGGTGCGCCACATCCGCGCCATGGGCGCCGTCTACGAGGAAGACGGGGCCTCGCCCCGGATCATCGGCGTCAACTGGGACGTGACCGCCGACATCGCGCGCGAGGACGAGCTGAAGCGCGTCAACGCGCTGACGGAAGCGCGCAACGCCGAGCTCGAAGCCGCCCGCAGCCATATCGAGCACAACGCGCTGCACGATTCGCTGACCGGCCTGCCCAACCGGCGCTATCTCGACAACCTGCTGGCCGACCACGCCGCGAAGTTCGAAAGCGCGGGCGAGCGGGCCGCCCTCCTCCAGCTCGACCTCGACCGCTTCAAGCAGGTCAACGACACGCTCGGCCACGTTGCGGGCGACGCCATGCTGATCCATGCCGCGGCCGTGCTGCGCGCTTCCGTGCGCGAGAGCGACTTCGTCGCGCGCGTCGGCGGCGACGAGTTCGTCGTCGTCCGCCGCTGGCCGGGCGCGCAGACCGGCACCGGCAGCTACGAGCGGGAGCTGTCCGAACTGTCGGACCACATCGTGGCGCGCATGCAGGAGCCGCTTTACTTCCAGGGCCACGAATGCCGCGTCGGCGTCTCCATCGGCATCGCCTCCGACACCGATTGCATGGCCGACCCGCTGCGGCTGCTTGTCAACGCCGACATCGCGCTCTACCGCGCCAAGGATCGCGGCCGCAACCGCTACCAGTTCTTCAACGAGGCGCTTCAGGCCGAGATCGTCACCACCAAGCACATCGCCGACGACATCCTGACCGGGCTCGAGCAGGACCAGTTCGTCGCCCACTACCAGCCACAGTTCTGCGCCCGCACGCTCGACATCATCGGCGTCGAGGCGCTGGCCCGCTGGAACCACCCCAGGGACGGGCTGATCGCGCCGGCCGCCTTCATGAAGATAGCCGAGGAGCTGAACGTCGTCGCCTCCATCGACCGGATGATCCTCGACCGGGCGCTGGTCGACTTCAACCGCTGGGAGAAGATCGGGCTCGACGTGCCGACGGTCTCGGTCAACGTCTCGGCGCGTCGCCTCCAGGACGAGGAGCTGATCCGGACCCTGCGGCAGATGAACATCCGCCCCGGTACCATCGCCTTCGAGCTGGTGGAATCGATCTTCCTCGACGACAATGACGACCTGACCGCCTGGAACGTCGAGAAGATCAAGGAGCTGGGCATCAACATCGAGATCGACGATTTCGGCACCGGCTACGCCTCGATCGTCAGCCTGATGAAGCTGAGCCCGCGGCGGCTGAAGATCGACCGCCAACTGGTGATGCCGATCGTCCATTCCGCCGGCCAGCGCCGGCTCGTCGGCTCGATCATCGACATCGGCCATTCGCTCGGCATCGAGGTCCTGGCCGAGGGCGTCGAGACCGTCGAGCACGCGCAGGTGCTGAAGTCGCTCGGCTGCGACGCGCTCCAGGGCTATGCCTTCGCCCGGCCGATGAGCGGCAGCGACCTGGTCGACTTCGTCCAGTCGCGCCGCTGGCGGAACGCGTCCTGAACCGCCAGGCCGCCTGCTTTCAGCAGCCGGATTTCAGCCGCCCGATTTCAGCTCCCGACTTCAGTCCCCCGCGTCCCGCGCCGCCTCGGCGAGGAAGGAAAACACGTAGTCGCCGAACGAGCGCCAGCACTCGACCCGAAACGCGTCCGCGCCCGTGCGCCAGACCACGATCTCGGCCTTGCCGAGCACGGTGCGGCAGCAGGAGCCGGGGGCGAAGGCGGCCGCCGAGAGGTCGCGCGGGCACCCGGAGGCGAGCGTCGCCTCCGCGCCGCCGCCCGCGACGAGAATGCCCACATTGCGGTGCGAGACGTCGACGGCGGAGTGAAACGCCTCCACCGCGCCGAGTGCCGGCGACAGCGCCGCCGTCCCGTCCTCGATCACCAGCCACTCGTCCGGTCCGAGCCAGAGCGCAGCCCGGCTGCCGGCGACGGCGCAAGCGCCGGGCGTCACGGGCAGGGCAAGCCCCAGCGCCCGCGACAGCGCGTCGACGCTGTCGCGCGGCGCGCGCAGCGACAGGCGCTGCGCCGGCGCCGCCGGCGTCAGCGTCACCCATGGCTGGGCCGCGGCGCGACCCTGAAGCGCCGGCCGGCGCATCAGGGCGGGCTCCGGCGCGGCGGCCGGCGGCCGGGCCGCCTTCTTACCCGCCTTGATCGCTTGTTTGGCTTCGCCCCTGGTTCCGGTCCTAGCCATTCAGGCGTTCCCCCTTCTCGTCGAGGAAGACGGTTCCCGTCACCTCGACCTCGATCGCCCCGTCCGGCATCGGCACGTGAAGCGTCTGCCCCATGCGCTCGCGCCCGCTCTCGACCAGCGCCAGCGCGATCGGGCGGCCGCAGTTTTCCGACCTGTAGGACGAGGTGACGTGACCGATCATCTTCATCGGGATCGCGCCGTTCGGGGTCTCGACGATCTGCGCCCCCTCCTCCAGCACGGTGCGGCCGTCGCGGCTGAGAAGGCCGACGAGCTGCCGGCGCCCGTCGGCGGCAAGGTCGGGGCGCATCAGGCCGCGCTTGCCGACGAAATCGGCCTTGGCCTTGCCGATGGCCCAGGAAAGCCCGGCATCGTGCGGGGTGACGGTGCCGTCCGTGTCCTGGCCGACGATGATGTAACCCTTCTCGGCCCGCAGGACGTGCATCGCTTCCGTGCCGTAGGCGCAGGCGCCGTGCTTCTGCCCTTCGGCCCACACCGCCTCCCACACCGCCTGGCCGTAATCGGCCGGCACGTTGATCTCGTAGCCGCGCTCGCCGGTGAACGACATCCGGAACAGCCTGGCCGGCACGCCGCACACGCGGCCCTCGCGCACCGACATGTGCGGCATGGCCGCGTCGGAGACGTCGATGTCCTCGACCAGCGGCGCGACGATTTTTCGCGATTGCGGCCCCTGCACCGCGATCACCGCCCATTGCTCGGAAACCGAGGTCAAGTACACCTTCAGCTTCGGAAACTCGGTCTGGAGATAGTCCTCCATGTGGTGGAGGACGCGCGCGGCGCCGCCGGTGGTGGTGGTGACGTGGAAGCGGTCCTCGGCCAGCCGGCCGACGACGCCGTCGTCATAGATGAAGCCGTCCTCGCGCAGCATCACGCCGTAGCGGCAGCGCCCCGGTTCCAGCTTCTTCCACGGATTGGTGTAGAGGAGCTCGAGGAACTCGGCCGCGTCCGGCCCCACCACCTCGATCTTGCCGAGCGTGGAAGCGTCGAAGATGCCGGCGGCCTGGCGCACGGTCAGGCATTCGCGGTCGACGGCGGCCGCCATGTCCTCGCCCGGGCGCGGAAAATACCATGCCCGCTTCCACTGGCCGACATCCTCGAACACCGCGCCATGGGCCTCGGCCCAGGGATGGATGGCGGTCCGCCGCGTCGGGTCGAACAGGCCGCCCCGCGCCTGGCCGACGATGGCGCCGAAGGTGACGGGGGTATAGGGCGGGCGGAAGGTGGTGAGCCCGACCTCCGGCACCGGCCGCCCCAGCGCCTCGGCGGCGATGGCGAGGCCGTGGAGGTTCGAGGTCTTGCCCTGGTCGGTGGCCATGCCATTGGTGGTGAAGCGCTTGACGTGCTCGATCGAGCGCATGCCTTCGCGCACCGCCTGCCTGATGTCCTTGGCCGTGACGTCGTTCTGGAAATCGACGAACGCCTTCTTGCCGCCCGCCGTCCCCATGTCGCCGAGCATGCCGCCGGCCATGCTCTCGCCCGCGTCGGCCCGCGGCCGCGTCGCCGCCTTGCCGGGTTTCGCCCCGGCCGCCCTGGCGGCGGCGGCGCCGGCGGCGAAGGCTTCGGCCAGCGCGTCGTCCAGATCGTCGGTGCCGTTGCAGGAGCCGACGCAGACGCAGTCCTGCGCCGCCTCGCCCGGCAGGAAGCGCCTGGCGCCCGCGTCGAACGTCACCCTGCCGCGCGACTGCGAGTAAAGATGCAGCGACGGCGTCCACCCGGCCGAGGTGATGAGCGCGTCGACGCGGATGGAGCGGGCGGCCCCGCCGGCCTTCGGCTCGATCGAGATCGACGAGACGCGCTTGCCCCCGGCGGCGCGGGTGACGACGCGGCCGGGATGCACCTCGATGCCGAGCGCGCGCGCCTCGTCCACCGCCGGGCCTTCGGGGTTGTCGCGCTGGTCGGCGATGACGGCGATGTCGACGCCGGCCCGCTTCAGGTCGAGCGCGGCGTGATAGGCGGAATCGCAGGCCGTGTAGACGCCGACGCGCCGGCCGACGGCGACGCCGTAATGGTTGAGATAGGTGCGCGCGGCCGACGCCAGCATGACGCCAGGCCGGTCGTTGCCGGGAAACACCATGTGCCGCTCGATCGCGCCGGTGGCGAGGACGACGCGGCCGGCCCTCACTTTCCACAGCCGCTCGCGCGCAAGGTCCGGCAGCGGCGCGGGCAGGTGCTCGCTGACGCGCTCGACAAGGCCGACGAAGTTCTGCGCGTAGTAGCCGAAGGCCGTCGTGCGAGTCAGCAGCCGGACATTGTCCATCGCCCTCAGCCGCGCGGCCGCGCTCGCCGCCCACGCCCAGCCCGCCTGCCCGTCGATGGCGGCGCCCGCCTCGTGGCGCAGCGCGCCGCCGGCTTGCGGCTGCTCGTCGGCGAGGATGACGCGCGCGCCGGCCTCGGCCGCGGTCAGCGCGGCGGCAAGGCCGGCGGCGCCCGCGCCGACCACCAGCACGTCGCAATGGGCATGGCGCACGGCGTAGCGGTCGGGATCGGGCTCCCGCGGCGCGGTGCCGAGGCCGGCAGCGGCGCGGATCACCGGCTCGTAGAGCCGCTTCCACGCCGCGCGCGGCCACATGAAGGTCTTGTAGTAGAACCCGGCCGAGAACAACGGCGAGCCGAGATCGTTGAGCGCGCCGACGTCGAAATCGAGCGACGGCCAACGGTTCTGCGAGACGGCGTCGAGGCCGTCATAGAGCTCCTGCACGGTGGCGCGGACATTGGGCGTCACCCGTCCGGCGTCGCGGCGGACGCCGACCAGCGCGTTCGGCTCCTCCGCCCCGGCCGAGATCGGCCCGCGCGGCCGGTGATACTTGAACGAGCGACCCATCAGGTGGACGCCGTTGGCCAGCAGCGCCGACGCCAGCGTGTCGCCCTCCAGCCCGGCATAATCCTTGCCGTCGAAGGAGAAGCGCGCCACCCGCGCCGGCGTCAGCCGGCCCCCGGCCGCGATGCGGTAAGCGCCGCTCATGCCTCGCCTCCCTTCGGCGCCGGCTTCTTCGCGCCCGCCTTGTAGGTGGCGGCGAAGCGGTCGGAGACCGTGTCGCGCACCGCGTTGAAGAAGCGGCCGCAGCCATGGACGTGCCGCCACCGCTCATAGGCGCGGCCCCTGGGATTGTCGCGCAGATAGAGGAACGCCTCGAACGCCTCGTCGCTCACCTCGTCGGCGGCGGCCGGCCGGGTCAGATGTGCCTCGCCGGCATGGCGGAATTCGAGCTCGGGCAGGTCCTGCTCGCAATAGGGGCAATGGATGAGAAGCATTGTCCGGGTCCTTACAATGTCTGCCGCCGCGGGTGGGAATTCTCGGCGCAAAGCCTGCGCCCCAGCGATTCGAACGGGGCCAGGCGCCGGATCAGCGTCTCGAGGCCGTCGAACGGCAGGTAAAGCGCGCTATCCTCGAGCGAGGCCATCAGTGCGAGCGGGTTGGCCGAGACGATGACGCTGCGCGGCAGCGTCATGCTGCCGAGCTCCTGCGGCACGTCCTCGCGCCACGGCTCGGAAAACAGCACCGTCACCTGCCCCGTCAGGGCGATGCAGATCAGCTTTCCCCGCTCGACCGAGAACGGCCACTCGTGCCCGGTCTCGCCCCGGCCGATCTCCATCTCGGGAAAAGCCTGCGCGGACGCCCCGCCCGCGAGCAGGAGGCCGGCCGAGAGGAGAAGCGCCCGCAACATCAGTGCGCCACGGCGGCGGCCGCCGCCTCGTCGATAAGCCGGCCGGTGCGGAACCGCTCCAGCGTGAACGGCGCGTTGATCGGGTGCGGCTCGTCGCGGGCGATGGTGTGGGCGAAGACATGGCCCGAGCCCGGCGTCGCCTTGAAGCCGCCGGTGCCCCAGCCGCAATTGACGTAAAGCCCCTTGACCGGCGTCCTGGCCAGGATCGGCGAGCGGTCGGGGGTGACGTCGACGATGCCGCCCCATGAGCGCAGCATCTTCATGCGGGTGAAGACCGGGAACATCTCGCAGATGGCGTCGAGCGTGTGCTCGAGGATGTGCAGGCCCCCGGTCTGCGAATAGGAGGTGTACTGGTCGGTGCCGGCGCCGATGACGAGCTCGCCCTTGTCGGACTGCGAGATGTAGGCGTGGACCGTGTTCGACATGACGACGCACGGCACCACCGGCTTGATCGGTTCCGACACCAGCGCCTGCAATGGATAGCTTTCGAGCGGCATGCGCACGTCCGCCATCTGCATCAGCACCGAGGTGTGGCCGGCCGCGACGACGCCGACCTTTTTCGCGCCGATGAAGCCCTTCGACGTCTCGACGCCGAGCACATGGCCCTCGCGGGCGCGGCGGATGCCCGTCACCTCGCAGTTCTGGATGATGTCGACCCCGCGCGCGCTTGCCGCCCGCGCATAGCCCCAGGCCACCGCGTCGTGGCGGGCGGTGCCGCCGCGCCGTTGCAGGGCAGCCCCCACCACCGGATAGCGCGCAGCCCTGGAGATGTTGAGCGGCGGGCAGAATTCCTTCGCCTGTTCGGGCGTCAGCCATTCGTTGTCGACGCCGTTCAGCCGGTTGGCGTGGACATGGCGCTTCAGCACCTGCACGTCATGGACGTTGTGGGCGAGCATCATCACCCCGCGCGCCGAATACATGACGTTGTAGTTCAGCTCCTGCGACAGCCCTTCCCACAGCTTCACCGCGTGGTCGTAGATCGCCGCCGATTCGTCGTAGAGATAGTTGGAGCGGATGATGGTGGTGTTGCGCCCCGTGTTGCCGCCGCCGAGCCAACCCTTCTCGACGACCGCGACATTGGCGATGCCGTGTTCCCTGGCAAGGTAATAGGCGGTGGCGAGACCGTGGCCGCCAGCGCCGACGATGACCACGTCGTACTCGGCCTTCGGCTGCGGCGACGGCCATTGCGGCTCCCAGCCGGTGTGGCCGCGAAGCGCCTCGCGGGCGATGGCAAAGGCGGAATATCTGCGCATGCGCTTCCCTTCAGGCTACATGGCGGACGGCTCGCGGCCCGGACGGGAACGGCCGCCCCCCATGGCGTCGGGTTTATCATTAGCCGGTCCGTACCGCCACCTTCCCCGCTGCTTGCGACGCCCGGTGCCGCCCGTGCGGCAATCGGAAAGCGCGGGCCACGGGCTCGCCGACCTCGTTGCGAACGCGACGACGCCCGCGCCTTCTCCACGGTGCTTTCGAAGAGGGGGATGAATTGCCTCATGGATTCCAGGTTTTTCAGGTTCCGCGTTGCCTCTCCCTCGTCGGAAGAGTCGGGCCGGGCGCGCCTTATCCGGGACAGGAACTGGATTCTCGGCCCCGGGAACTCGGGGGACAGCCAGCCCAGGTGGAAATTCAGGTAGGCTCCGTACGCCAGCCGTGCCAGCGCCCCGGCATGCTCGCGCCGCCGCCGCGCGGTCAGATGCCGGATCGAGTCCGGCATGCGCTCATGGCGGATTACCGTCGCGCGATAGGCCGCGAGCATGAGCCCGCCGTCGGGACATACGCATTTCCAGGGTCCCGGCGCATGGATGTTCCAGTAGACGAGCAGCATCGGGCGCTGACCGCCAGATTTTCGAGAGCGGCATCAGGGTCATTCTCGGAGCACGCCGGTGCGCGTCGGATTTCAAGCCATGCCTTTTTCAAGCCATGCCTTCATCGTCGATCCGGCGGCGGCATCCAGGCCAAGGGAGCCCCGCGCAATAACCCCGCGATCAGCCCGCAACGGCGCTCTCGACAAGGCCCGGACGTTCTGCTATGAGCCGCTGCAATTCGCGGTGAGAACCCCGCGGGGGCGCATGGTCTTTGCGCCCGGATTTCACGAGCAAACGAAGACAGGAACGCACGTGCAGGTACTCGTCCGCGACAACAACGTCGACCAGGCGCTTCGCGCCCTCAAGAAGAAGATGCAGCGCGAAGGTATCTTCCGCGAGATGAAGATGCGCGGACATTACGAGAAGCCCTCCGAGAAGCGCGCGAGAGAGAAGGCCGAGGCCGTGCGCCGCGCCCGCAAGCTCGCCCGCAAGCGCGCCCAGCGCGAGGGCCTGATTGCCGGCGGCCGCACCGCGCCGGCGCGCTGAGCGCTGCCCGCGCCCAGTTTTCGTCTTTTTCCGGCGATACCCGACGAAGGTGGGGCGATGAGAATCGCCGCCACCTTTTTCTTTGGCGACTCGTCTTCCGGCCTTCGATGACGGCGATCGCAGCGACAGAAACGGCGTTTCGGCCAAAGGCGGGCAGGCCCGAGGCGGATAGGGGAATCCCGCGATGAATCGCAACGCAGAATTCAGGAGCAGGCAGGGCCTCGCGGCCGGCATGATGATCGCGGCGCTGGCGCTTGCCGGCTGCGAGACCACGTCCGGCCCGCTCGGCGAGGTCGCCGGCATCGACGCCGCCCAGGGGTCGAGCGAGAACATCTCCTCCCTGACCGCCGTGATCCAGCGCAGCCCCAACGACGCCGAGGCCTACAATGTGCGCGGCACCGCGCTGGGGCGCGGCGGCCGCTACAAGGAAGCGCTTGCCGATTTCGACACCGCGATCCGCATCAACCCGAATTTCTACCAGGCCTATGCCAACCGCGCGCTGATCCACCGCCTGACCGGCAATCAGCAGGCGGCGTTGCAGGATTACAGCCGCGCGATCCAGATCAACCCGTCCTACGACGCCGCCTATATCGGGCGCGGCAACCTCTACCGGCTGGCCGGGCGGGCCGACGAGGCGTTCCGCGACCTGCAACAGGCGATCCAGCTCGACACCACCGACCCGCGCGCCTATCACAATCGCGGCCTGCTCTACCAGGCGCGCGGCCAGCACGATTTCGCCATCGAGGATTTCGCCACCGCCATCTCGCTGGCGCCCAACTCGGCCGAGCCCTATAACGGCCGCGGCCTGTCCTACCTCGCCCGCAACGACGAGGAAAACGCGCTCAACGACTTCAACACCGCGATCAAGCTCGACAAGACCAATGCCGAGGCGTGGGCCTATCAAGGCCTGATCCTGGAGCGGCGCGGCGACAAGGCGCGCGCCATCCGCTCCTATGGCGAGGCGGCGCGGCTCAATCCCAACCTGAAGGCAGCCAAGGACGGGCTCGCCCGCACGCGCGGATAGCCTTCAGCCGGCGGCGACCCTTGCCGCTGCCGCGGCCTGCCTGCGCCGCGCGATCTCGTAGGCGATCGCGCCCAGCACCGTGATCGCGATCATCACCAGCGCCAGCGCGTTGACCGCCGGCGTCAGCCCGGTGCGCACCTTGGTGGCGATGTAGACGGTCAGCGGCGTGTCGAAGCCGCGCACGAACAGCGTCGTGTTGTAGTTCTCGATCGATTGCAAGATGGCGAGGAATGCAGCCGCGATCAGCGCCGGCTTGAGGAACGGCAACAGGATGCGGCGGAACACCATCAGCTTCGACGCGCCGAGGCCGAGCGCCGCCTCCTCCTGCGTCCGGTCGAAGCGTTGCAGGCGCGCCGCCACCATCAGCATGACGTAGCAGATGATGAAGCTCGCCTGCGCCACGACGATCAGGAAGACGCCGCCGCCGACATTCAGCTGCCGCCACAGCACCAGCGTCGCGATGCCGATGACGACGCCGGGGGTGAGCAGCGGCGACACCATCAGCGCGTAGAGGAACGAACGGGCGCGGGCGTGCAGGCTGGTCAGGATCAGCGCCGCCGCCGTGCCGACCGGCAGCGCCACCGCGACGACGAAGAAGGCGACGACGAGCGACGTCCACACCGACTGCCACATCGGCCGGTCGTTCCACAGCGCGTCGAACCATTTGAGCGTCGTGCCCTGCCACGGGATGACGGTCGGAAAGCGGCTCTCGTTGAAGGTCGCGGCCGACATCACCACGAGCGGCGCGAACAGATAGAGGAAGAACGCCGCCATGTAGACGACGAACAGCGCGCGCGCGATGCGGTCGGCCGCGCTCATTTCGCCACGTCCGCGAGGTTGACGCGGGCGAGCTTCAGCGTCGCCAGGACGACGGCGAGGCACAGGACGAGCAGCACCAGCGCGTAGGCCGCGCCGCGGTTCCAGTCGCCGCCCTCGAAGAACCAGTTGTAGATGATCTCGGTGAACCAGCGGCTGCCCGGCGCGCCGAGCAGCGCTGGCGCGACGTAGGACCCGGCCGCCAGCATGAAGGTGAAGACGCAGCCCGTGGCGATGCCGGCTTTGGCGTGGGGGATGACGACGCGCCGGTGGATGCGCCAGGTCGAGGCGCCGAGGTCGCGCGCGGCCTCGATCTGCGCCTTCTCCAGGCTCTCGATCGAGTTGTAGATCGGGAACAGCATGAACAGGATGTAGGCGTAGACCATGCCGGCGAGCACGCCGCCATTGCCGTACCAGCGCACCGGCTCGTCGATGATGCCGAGGTTCAACAGCACCGCGTTCAACGGCCCGCGGAAGGCGAGCAGGATGTACCAGGCGAGCGTGCGCAAGACCTCGTTGATCCAGAAGGGAATCGTGAGCGCCAGGATGGCGATGCCCGTCTGCGCCGGCGTCGCGTGCTGGGCCAGCCAGAAGGCGAGCGGGTAGCAGACGACGAAGGTGACGAAGGCGACGAAGGCGCTGGCCCAGATCGTCTTCAGGAAGATCGAGCGGTGGACGCTCTCGTTGAAGAGATAGAGCACGTTGTCGAGCGAATAGACGTCGGCCGGCCCGCCGATCTGCGCCGGCGGCAGGTTGGGACGCAGCGCGTAGTCGAGCATCATGATGTTGGGCGCCAGCACCATGCCGACCAGCCACAGCAGCACCAGCGCCGTGAAGATCGTCGCCAGGCCGCCGCCGAAACGCCTGTAGAGCTCAGCCATCGGCCAGCACCACCGCGCGCTCGGGCGCGAAGCCGAACGCCGCGCGCCCGCCGATCTCCGGCGCATTCGCCAGCTCCGCGCCGGGGATCGCCGCGACCAGCGCCGCGCCGTCGTCGAAGCGGCCGTGCGCCAGCGCGAACGCGCCCTCGAAATCGATGCGCTCGACCGTAGCCTCGAGCGTGTTGCCGCCATTGCCGGACGAGAGCGCCTCGGGCCGCACGAAAAGCTTCGCCGCCTGTCCGACGCCGAGGCCAGTTCCGGCGCGGCCGCGCAAGGAGCCCATCGCGCTCTCGATCACGGCGAACCCGTCGGCCACCTCGATCACCCGGCCGGCGATGACATTGGTCTCGCCGACGAAGCCGGCGACGAACGGGGTTTCGGGATTGTCGTAGAGGTCGCGCGGCCGGCCGACCTGTTGCAACACGCCCGCCGACATCACCGCGATGCGGTCGGACATGGCCAGCGCCTCGGACTGGTCGTGGGTGATGTAGATGAAGGTGACGCCGGTGCGCTTCTGCAAGCCGCGCAATTCGGCGCGCATGTGCTGGCGCAGCTTGAGGTCGAGCGCCGACAGCGGCTCGTCGAGCAGGAGCACCTGCGGTTCGACCGCCAGCGCCCGGGCGATGGCGACGCGCTGGCGCTGGCCGCCGGAAAGCTCTCCCGGCTTCCTGTCGCCATAGCCTTCGAGCGCGATCAGCTTCAAGAGCTCGTCGGCTCGTGCGCGGCGCGCAGCCTTGGCCACGCCGCGCGCCTCCAGCCCGAAGGCGATGTTTTCCGCCACGCTCATCAGCGGGAACAGGGCCAGCGTCTGGAAGATCATCGCGGTCGGCCGCTTGTCCGGGCCGAGGCCGGCCATGTCGCGGCCGCCGATCACGATGCGGCCCTCCGTCGGCTCGAGGAAGCCGGCGATCATCCGCAGGATCGTGGTCTTGCCGCAGCCGGAGGGGCCGAGAATGGAGAAGAACTCGCCGCCCTCGACCGTGAACGACACGTCCCTGACGGCGCGCGTCGCGCCGAAGCTCATGCCGATGTCGTGAAGCTCGACCGAACGCGACATTGTCCCTCCCGCAGGCAAAGGCGGAAGGGGCGGCGAGCCGCCCCTCCCCGGATTTGAAAGGATCAGGCCGAGAGGAACTTGTCCTGATATTCGTTGCGCTTGGCGACGTACCAGCTTTCCTGGACCGGCCACCACCACAGCTTGTCGAGCGCGTCGCCCGGATAGGCGGCGGCGAAGAACGCCTTGGCCTCGTCGGAGAGGAGGTCGGCCGCGCCCACCGCCGTCGAGTTGATCGAGGTGGCGTTGGAATAGGCCGCGCCCGCCTCCGGCGTCAGGAACCAGTTGATGAAGGCATAGGCCTGGTCGAGATTGGCCGCGCCGACCGGGATCGACACGCCTTCCATCCAGGCGAGCGCGCCTTCCTTCGGCGCGATGAAGCCGACGGGCAGGCCTTCCTTGGCAAGCGCGGCGGCGGTCGAATCCCAGGTCTGGCCGATGGTGGCGCCATTGACGCGGAACGCGCCCTGCGCCTCGTTCTCGTTCGACCAGAACTGGACGATGTTGCCCTTGCGGGCGATCGCCTCGGCGACGATGACGTCGAAGATCTCGACCTGCGCTTCCGGCGTCTTGAAAGCGTCGAGCAGCGGACGCGGCAGCTTGCCCTCGGCCTCCAGCCACAGGCCGAGGCCGACGAGGCTGGAATGGCCGCGCACGGTGGCCTTGCCCGCGCTCTCCGGCTTCCAGATGTCGCCGTAGGAGGCGGTGCCGTATTCGAGCGGCTGCTTTTCGCGGTCGAAGGCGACCGCTTCCGTACCCCAGTCGGCCGGCACCTGATAGCGCTTGCCGTCGACCACCGCGCCGAGATTGGCCGAATTCGACCAGGCGCTCGGCAGGCAGCGGGCGACCTCGACCTTGGCTTCGTCGATCGGCTGGACGAGGCCGAACTCGACATAGTTCGGCACGCGGTCGACCGTCGGCCAGATGATGTCGAAGCCGGCGCCGTTGTTGGCGCGAAGCTGGTTGAGCAGCTCGTCGTTGGTGCCGTAGGGCGTGTAGTTGGCCTTGATGCCGGTGGCCTTCTCGAACGCGCCGAGGATGTCGTCGTTCAGGTATCCCGCCCAGGCGAAGATGTTGACCTGGCCGGACGACCCCTGCGCGAAGGTCTTCGAGACGAACGGCGCTGCGAGCGAAAGGCCGGCGGTGGCGGCGGCGCCCTTGATGAGCGTACGGCGATGGATGACGGGCATGGAAGCTTCTCCCTGTTTTGCGGATTACCCGCGTTTATTTTCGCTATGATACAGTTCGATGACGATACTGCAATTATCCGCAAGCGCACAGCGACGAGATTGTGGAGAAAATAGCAGCCGGCGGTCAAAACGAAAAGCCCGGCCGGGGCCGGGCTCTTCGCGGATGCTGGAAACGGGCTGTCCCGTCGCTCAGTGATCCATGGCCTTGACGATTTCCTCGGTCATCTTCTTGGCGTCGCCGAGTAGCATCATGGTGCCGTCCTTGTAGAACAGCGTGTTGTCGATGCCGGCATAGCCGGAGCCGAGCGAGCGCTTGACGAACAGGCAGGTGCGCGCCTTGTCGACGTCGAGGATCGGCATGCCGTAGATCGGCGACGACTTGTCGTCGCGCGCCGAGGGGTTGGTCACGTCGTTGGCGCCGATGACATAGGCGACGTCGGCCTGCGCGAACTCGCTGTTGATGTCCTCGAGCTCGAACACCTCGTCGTAGGGCACGTTGGCCTCGGCGAGCAGCACGTTCATGTGGCCCGGCATGCGGCCGGCGACGGGGTGGATGGCGTACTTCACCTCGACGCCATTGGCCTTCAGCTTGTCGGCCATCTCGCGCAGCGCGTGCTGCGCCTGGGCCACCGCCATGCCGTAGCCCGGCACGATGATGACCTTCTGCGCGTTCATCATCAGGTAGGCGGCGTCGTCGGCTGCACCCGTCTTCACCGTGCGCTGGATGCCGTCGTCGCCGCCGGCGGCCGCCGTCTCGCCGCCGAAGCCGCCGAGGATGACGGAGATGAACGAGCGGTTCATGCCCTTGCACATGATGTAGCTGAGGATCGCACCGGACGAGCCGACCAGCGCGCCGGTGATGATCAGCGCGAGGTTGCCCAGCGTGAAGCCGATGCCGGCCGCCGCCCAGCCGGAATAGGAGTTGAGCATCGACACCACCACCGGCATGTCGGCGCCGCCGATCGGGATGATGATCAGCACGCCGAGAAGCAGCGACAGCGCCACGATCAGCCAGAAGATGGTGTTCGACTGGGTCGAGACCAGCACGGCGACGAGCACGACCAGCGCGATCGCGATGGCCGCGTTGACCACGTGCCGGCCCGGCAGCATGATCGGCTTGCCCGACATGCGGCCGTCGAGCTTGAGGAACGCGATGATCGAGCCGGTGAAGGTGATGGCGCCGATGGCGACGCCGAGGCTCATCTCGACGATGGCCTGGGTGTGGATGTGGCCGACGGTGCCGACGCCGAAGCTTTCCGGCGCGTACATCGCGGCCGCCGCCACCAGCACGGCGGCGAGGCCGACGAGCGAGTGGAAGGCGGCGACGAGCTGCGGCATCGAGGTCATGGCGATGCGCTTGGCGATCACCGCGCCGACGCCGCCGCCGATGGCGAGGCCGGCGACGATCAGCACCAGCCCGCCGAAGGACGGCGCGGCCAGAACCAGCGTGGTGACGATGGCGATGCCCATGCCGACCATGCCGTAGGTGTTGCCCTGGCGGCTGGTGGTGGGGTGCGACAGGCCCCTGAGCGCCATGATGAACAGCACGCCGGAGACGAGATAGAGGAAGGAAGCGAGGTTCTCACTCATCGGTCAGGCTCACTTCTCTTTCTTCTTGTACATGGCCAGCATGCGCTGGGTGACGAGGAAGCCGCCGAAGATGTTGACCGAGGCCAGCACCAGCGCGACGAAGCCGAAGCCGGTGGCCAGCCCCGCAGCCGAGATGCCGACCGCGAGCAGCGCGCCGACGACGATGACCGACGAGATCGCGTTGGTGACGGCCATCAGCGGCGTGTGCAGCGCCGGCGTCACCGACCACACGACGTAGTAGCCGACGAAGATCGCCAGCACGAAGATCGCGAAGCGGAAGACGAACGGGTCGATGCCGGTGGCAGCGCCCGCGCCCGCGGCGACCGCGTCGGCGGCGTGGGCCGCCCTTTCATCCTGGAAGGCCATCCGCACGGCGGCGGCGGCCTGCTCGAGCTGGCTGATCGCCTGTTCCAGAGCGCCGTTCTGTTCCATCATGCGCCTCCCTTGGTCTGGTTGGCCTTTGTCTGGCTGGCCTTTGTCGGGTTGGCCTTGGCCTGGCTGGACTTTGCCGCGCGCGGTTTCTTCGCCGGCGCGTCCGCCGCCGGTTTGCCGGCGGCCTCGGGCGCGGGCTCGACCTTCACCGCGGAAAAGTTCGGATGGACGATGCGGCCGTCATGGGTCAGCAGCGTCGCCTTGACCAGCTCGTCCTCGGGATTGACCTTGAGGCTCTTGGTCTCCTTGTCGACCAGCGTCTCGACGAAGGCGTAGAGGTTCTTGGCGTAGAGCAGCGACGACGACGAGGCGACGCGGCCCGGCACGTTGAGATGCCCGACGATCCTGACGCCGTTCGACGTCGTCACGATCTTGCCCGGCACCGCGCCCTCGACATTGCCGCCGCGCTCGACCGCGAGGTCGACGATCACCGAGCCCGGCTTCATCGACGCGACCATGGCCGCCGAGACCAGCTTCGGCGCCGGCCGGCCGGGGATCAGCGCCGTGGTGATGACGATGTCCTGCTTGGCGATGTGCTCGGCGGTCAGCGCAGCCTGCTTGGCCTGGTATTCCTTCGACATCTCCTTGGCGTAGCCGCCGGCCGTCTCGGCCTGCTTGAACTCGTCGTCCTCGACGGCGATGAACTTGGCGCCGAGCGAGGCGACCTGCTCCTTGGCCGCCGGGCGCACGTCGGTGGCGGTGACGACCGCGCCGAGACGCCTTGCCGTGGCGATGGCCTGGAGGCCGGCGACGCCGACGCCCATGATGAAGATCTTGGCCGCCGGCACGGTGCCGGCCGCCGTCATCATCATCGGCAGCGCCCGGTCGTACTCGGCCGCCGCGTCGATCACCGCGCGGTAGCCGGCGAGGTTGGCCTGAGAGGAGAGCACGTCCATCACCTGCGCGCGGGTGATGCGCGGCATGAACTCCATGGCGAAGGCCGAGACGCCGGCGCTCGCCAGCGCCGCCACCGCGTCCTCGTTGCCGTAGGGGTCGATGGTGGCGATGACCAGCGCGCCCTTCTTGTAGCCCGAAAGCTCGGCCGCGTTCGGCCGCCGCACCTTCAGCACCAGATCGGCCCTGGCCGCATCCCCGGCCTTGCCGATCGCGGCGCCCGCCGCTGCGAAGTCCGCGTCGGGGATGCGCGAGGAAGCGCCCGCATCCTGCTCGACCACGACGGAAAAGCCGAGAGCGGTCAGTCGCTTGACCGTGTCGGGCGATGCGGCCACGCGCGTCTCGTTCGCGTCGATCTCTTTGGGAATGAAAACTGTCTGCGCCACGGAAAATCCTTTCAGGGGGAACCCCTCCGACACGCCGACGGCCCGTCTCGCGGGCCGCTGGGAAGATGCCTCGCCTGCTGTCAGACGGCCTCAGCGCAGGATATAGGCACCGACGGCGTTGAGCAGGACGAAGAGGATCGTCGCGGAGATGAAGCCTGCCGAGGTGAAGAAGCCGAAGGCCATGGCGACCAGCAGCGCGGCCGTGGCAAGCGCCACATATTTGGTGAGGCCGAGGAAAAGCGAGTAGGTCTTTTCGTGCTCGGTGTAATCCATCTTGGCGCCCAGTTCGACGGGGCCGTCAGAGGCATGGTCTGCCATGGTCGAATATCCCTCCGCGTAGCGTGATATCCGCTGATAGCGAAAACGGAACGCGAGGGCAATGGCGGGATTGGCGCGTTGTACGAGACACGAGCCCGCCGCCGGAGCGGCCCCCGCCCCGATCAGGCCAGCCAGCGCTTGCGCCGCTTGTAGTGCTTGACGTCGCGGAACGACTTGCGGCCCTCGCCGCCGACGCCGAGATAGAACTCCTTGACGTCCTCGTTCTCGCGCAGGGCCTTGGCCTCGCCGTCGAGCACGATGCGGCCGGATTCGAGGATATAGCCGTATTTGGCGTAGCGGAGCGCGATGTTGGTGTTCTGCTCGGCCAGCAGGAACGAGACCCCCTGCTCCTCGTTCAGCTTGCGCACGATCTCGAAGATCTCCTCGACGAGCTGCGGCGCCAGGCCCATCGACGGCTCGTCGAGCAGGATCATCTTCGGCCGGCTCATCAGCGCCCGCCCGATCGCCACCATCTGCTGCTCGCCGCCCGAGGTGTAGCCGGCCATCGAGGTGCGCCGCACCTTGAGGCGCGGAAAATACTGGTAGACCATGTCGAGGTCGTCGCGGATCGCGGCATTACCGTCGCGGCGGGTGAACGCGCCGGTCAGGAGATTGTCCTCGACCGAGAGATGGCCGAAGCAGTGCCGCCCTTCCATGACCTGGATGCAGCCGCGCCGGACCAGATCGTTGGGCGACAGCGCCTGCACCTCCTCGCCCTCGAAGACGATGCTGCCCTTCGTCACCTCGCCGCGCTCGGCGTGGAGGAGGTTCGAGATCGCCTTCAGCGTCGTGGTCTTGCCGGCGCCGTTGGCGCCGAGCAGCGCCGTGATGCCGCCGCGCGGCACGGTCAGCGACACGCCCTTGAGCACGAGGATGACGTGATCGTAGATCACCTCGATGTTGTTGACCGCCAGGATCGTGTCGGCGGGCGCGGGAACGGGTGCTGGCGTTGTCATGGCGGCTCCGGTGAGGGTTCGCCCCTCCCCTTTCGCCAGGGGGAGGGGCGGATGGTCAGGATCGGCGCGCGATCAGGACTTGCAGTCCTCGTTGACCGGCCACGGCGCGTTCGATTCGGCATAGGCCTTGGCGCCCTTCTCGACCAGCGGCGCGATCATGTCCTGGTCGGCCTTGAGCAGGTCGGAGACGGGATTGAACTTCGCCCCGTCCCATTCCAGCATCCAGCCGCCGGCGCTGCCGGTGTGGTTGGAGCAGGAGGTGGAGAACGGGCCGACCATGCCGGTGAAGCCGAGTTCCTCCAGCGCCGCCGCGTCGAGCTTGAGGTTCTCGAGCCCCCAGCGAAGCTGCTCGGCGCTCACCGTCTTGGTGTTGAAGTGCGCCTGCGCCACCTTCGCCGCCTCGACCGCGAACATCGAGATGACGATGCCGCGCTGGTAGAAGACGTAGTCGAACTCGTTCGGCGGCAGGAGCGACTTGCCGGCGTCGACGACATATTTCTTGACGTCCTGCATCACCTTGGAATCGGAGTTCGGCACGTTCCACGAGATCGAGCGGTAGCCCTTGCCGGCGTCGCCGACGGTCTTCAGGTCCGCGTCGGAGCCCGACCACCAGATGCCGACGAACTTCTCCATCGGGAAGCGCGTCTTGACCGCTTCCGTCAGCGCGCCGGCGTTCATCGCGCCCCAGCCCCACATCAGCACGAAGTCGGGATTCTCGCGGCGGATTTGCAGCCACTGCGCCGACTGGTTCTGCATCTCGGTGACGCCGACCGGGATCGGCAGGAAGGTGAAGCCGTGCTTGGCCGCATAGGCTTCCAGCAGCGGGATCGGCTCCTTGCCGTAGGGTGCGTCGAGGTGCAGCAGCACGACCTTCTTGCCCTTCAGGCTGTCGAGGTCGCCGCCGGAGACGTGCTGGAGGATCATCGAGGCGCCGTCCCAATAGGAGGCCGGTGGGTTGAACGCCCACTGGAACACCTTGCCGTCCTGCATCGGCGAGAAGCCGTAGCCGGGCGCCAGGATCGGCACCTTGTCGACGTTGGTGCGCGGCAGCACCTGGAGCGTGATGCCGGTCGACCACGGCTGGGTGACGACGCTCTGCGCCTTGGTCTGCTCGTAGCACTCGGCGCCCTTTTCGGTGTTGTAGCCGGTCTCGCACTCGTCGTAGATGATCTCGACGCCGTTGATGCCGCCGTCGCGCTCGTTGAGCATCAGCATGTAGTCGCGCTGGCCGTTCATGACCGGCGTGCCGGTGGCCGCGAACGGGCCGGTGCGGTAGGACAGGTTGGTGATGTGGATCGTGTCCTGCGCCATGGCCGGCGCGGCGAGCATCGTCGCCGAGGCGAGCGCCGCCGACAGGATGGTCATTTTCCGAAGCATCTTCATTTCATCTCCTCCACTCGTTCGTTTCTCCGGTCCGGATCGGGCGAACTCACCCCGTTTTCCGGCGACCTCCCCGGTCGCCTGTCTCGCTCAGTGCGGGAACGGCCAGATGATCAGCTTCTCCCGGATGATCGCCCAGTAGCGCGCCATCCCGTGCGGCTCGAGGATCAGGAACAGGATGATCAGCGCGCCGACGACCATGATGTTCAGGTGCTCGACCATCGACGGCGAGATCGGCAGGCCGAAGGCGCGGGGCACGGTCGACAGGATCACCGGCAGCGCCACGATCAGGATCGCGCCGAGATAGTTTCCGAGGATGGAGCCGAGCCCGCCGATGATGGCGATGAACAGCACCCGGAACGACAGCGGGATGTCGAACAGCACGGCTTCCGCCGCGCCGCGCCACAGGAACACGAACAGCGCGCCCGCGATGCCGACGATGTAGGACGAGACGAAGAAGGCCGACAGCTTCGCCTTCATCAGGTTGATGCCGACCAGCTCGGCCGCGATGTCCATGTCGCGCACCGACTTCCAGATGCGGCCGATCCGCCCGCGGGTGATGTTGATGGCGAAGAAGGTGATGACGCAGACCATGGCCAGCACGAAATAATACTGGGCGATGGCGGTGGCGTTCGGGCCTGCGACGGTGATGCCGAACAGCTCGATGTTCGGCACCTGGATCGCCCCGGACGTGTTGTAGTTGTAGAGCCACGCCCATTTCTGGAACAGCCAGACCAAGAAGAACTGCGCCGCGAGCGTCGCGATGGCGAGGTAGAAGCCCTTGATCCTGAGCGACGGCAGGCCGAAGGCGACGCCGGCGCTGGCCGAGAAGAAGCCGGAGAGCGCGATCGCCACCACGATGTTCATCTCGGGGAAGATCGTCACCAGCTTGTAGCAGGCATAGGCGCCGACGCCCATGAACGCGCCGGTGCCGAGCGAGAGCTGTCCGGCATAGCCGGTCAATATGTTGAGGCCCAGCGCCGCCAGCGAATAGATCAGCACCGGGATCAGCAGCGCCCGGAACACGAACTCGTTGGCCGTCATCGGGAACACGACGAAGGCGAGGACGAGGATGAAGCCGAGCAGCCAGGCGTCCTGCCGCACCGGAAACAGCGCGTAATCGGCCTGGTAGCTGGTCTTGAACTGTCCTGCGACGCGATAGAGCATGGAACGGACCTCACACGCGCTCGATGATCTTTTCGCCGAACAGACCTTGCGGCCGGAACAGCAGGACGAGGAGCGCCAGCATGTAGGCGAACCAGATCTCGGTGTTGCCGCCGAGCAGCGGCTGGCCCCAGTAGATCTCGAACAGCTTCTCCAGGATGCCGATCATCAGCCCGCCGATGATGGCGCCCATCACCGATTCCAGCCCGCCGAGCATCAGCACCGGCAGCGCCTTGTAGGCGATGACTTCCAGCGCGAACGAGACGCCGGCGCGCGCGCCCCAGACGATGCCGGTGACGAGGGCGATGACGCCGGCGATGAACCACACCAGCACCCAGATGGTCGACAGCGAGATGCCGACGGACAGCGCCGCC
Source organism: Aquamicrobium sp. (assembly GCA_039808485.1). Taxonomy (GTDB): domain Bacteria; phylum Pseudomonadota; class Alphaproteobacteria; order Rhizobiales; family Rhizobiaceae; genus Aerobium. The sequence goes on from JBDHTD010000012.1 coordinate 37,635, forward strand.
TGGTGGTCGTCGCCGAGCGCGCGGATGGCGCGGCCCATCTTCGACTTGTTGAGGAAGGCGAGCAGGCCGACGACCAGCAGCACCGCGCCGACCACGGCGGCGACGTCCTTCTGCTCGATCAGGACGAAGCCGCCGAACGGCTCGAAGGAGAAGCTTCCCGTCGGGATGCCCAGCTCCTCGGTGATCATCCGCTTGTTCTCGCCGCCGAAGATGGTCTCGCCGAAGCCGATCAGGAACAGCGTGATGCCGATCGTCGCCATGAACAGGATGATGTCGGGCTGGTTGACCAGCGGCCTGAGCACGACGCGCTCGATGCCGACGGCGAGGAAGAACATGACGAGAAGCGTCAGCGGCACGGCGAGCAGCGCCGGCACGCCGCGCTCGTGGAGGCCGACCAGCGTCAGCGCCGCGAACACCACCATGATGCCTTGCGCGAAGTTGAAGATGCGCGACGACTTGTAGATCAGCACGAAGCCGAGCGCGATCAGCGCGTAGAGCACGCCCGAGACCATGCCCTCCCACAGCACCTGGATCAGGAAGTCGGGCGCCGCCGCCATGTCGGCGAACGGCTTCACGAGGATCGAATGCAGGAACTCCATTGTCCGCCCTTTCGTCAGTGCGCCACGCCGAGATAGGCGTCGATGACCGCCTGGTCGTTCTTGACCGCGTCGGGCGGGCCGTCGGCGATCTTCTTGCCGTAGTCGAGCACCACCACCCGGTCGGACAGGTCCATGACCACGCCCATGTCGTGCTCGATCAGCGCGATGGTGGTGCCGCGCTGCTGGTTGACGTCGATGATGAAGCGGCTCATGTCCTCCTTCTCCTCGAGGTTCATGCCCGCCATCGGCTCGTCGAGCAGGAGAAGGGAAGGCTCCATCGCCAGCGCCCGGCCGAGCTCGACCCGCTTCTGCAAGCCGTAGGGCAGCTTGCCCACCGGCGTGCGCCGGATGTGCTCGATCTCGAGGAAGTCGATGATTTCCTCGACCTTCTGGCGATGCTCGATCTCCTCGTTCAGCGCCGGCCCGTGCCACAGCATCTGCCAGCCGATGTTGCGGTGCATGTGCACCGAGCGGCCAGCCATGATGTTCTCCAGCGTCGTCATGCCCTTGAACAGGGCGACGTTCTGGAAGGTGCGGGCGATGCCCTGGCGCACGGCATGGTGCGGCTTCATCGCCCGGCGCTCGACGCCGCGAAAGGTGATGACGCCCTGCTGCGGCGTGTAGAAGCCGTTGATGACGTTGAGCATCGACGTCTTGCCGGCGCCGTTCGGGCCGATGATGGCGCGGATCTCGCCCTTGCGCACGTCGAACGAGATGTCGGTGATCGCCTTGACGCCGCCGAAGGCGAGCGAGACGTTGTCGACCTTCAGCAGCACCTCGCCCTTGGCGATGCCGTCGTCCGACCCGGCGAAGTGGCCTGCGGAGCCATGCGCGTTCATTCGGCCGCCTCCGCCCGCTGCCTCGCCGGCCGGCCGTGGACGGCCGCGTCGGCGATCCTGACGGTCGCGCTGATCCGGCCCTTGCGGCCGTCCTCGAACGTCACTTCCGTCTCGACATATTTCTCGGCCGAGCCGTCGTAGAGCGCCTCGATCAGTTCGCCGTAGCGATCGGCGATGAAGGAGCGGCGCACCTTCTGCGTGCGCGTCAGCTCGCCGTCGTCGGCGTCGAGCTCCTTGTGCAGGATCAGGAAGCGCGCGATCTGGCCGCCGGCCATCATCGGCTCCTGCGCCAGCCGCCGGTTGGTCTCGTCGACGTTCCGCGCGATCATCTCGTAGACCTGGGGGTGGCCGGCCAGTTCCTGGTAGGAGGCATAGGCGATGTTGTTGCGCTCGGCCCAGTTGCCCACCGCGGTCAGGTCGATGTTGATGAAGGCGGCGCAGAAGTCGCGCCCGTCGCCGAACGCCACCGCCTCCTTGATGTTGGGGAAGAACTTCAGCATGTTCTCGATGTATTTCGGCGCGAACAGCGCGCCGTCGGCCAGCTTGCCGACGTCCTTGGCCCGGTCGATGATCTTCAACTGCCCGTCGGCCTCGAAGAAGCCGGCGTCGCCGGTCCGGATGAAGCCGTCGGGCGTCAGCACTTCCTCGGTCTTGTCGTCTTCCTTGTAGTAGCCGGTGAACTGGCCGGGCGAGCGGAACAGCACCTCGCCATTGTCGGCGATCCTGATATCGACATTGGGCGCGGCCGGGCCGACCGTGTCGGCGCGCACCTCGCCGTCCTTCTGCGCGGTCACGTAGAGGAAGGCCTCGGTCTGGCCGTAGAGCTGCTTCAGGTTGATGCCGAGCGAGCGGAAGAACGAGAACAGGTCCGCCCCGATCGCCTCGCCCGCCGTGTAGGCGACGCGGATGTTGGACATGCCGAGCACGTTCTTCAGCGGGCCGTAGAGCAGGACGTCGCCGAGCGCGTAGGCCAGCCGCCCCGAAAGCGGCACGGCGCGCTTCTCCAGGATCGCTTCGCCATATTTGCGCGCCACCCCGGTGAAGTGGCGGAAAATCCACTGCTTGAAGCGGCCGGCGTCCTCCATGCGGATGGTGACGCTGGTCAGCAGCGATTCGAACACGCGCGGCGGCGCGAAATAGAAGGTCGGCGCGATCTCGCGCAGGTCCTGCGGCACGGTCTGCTGGCTTTCGGGGCAGTTCATGCAGAAGCCGGAGACGTACCCCTGCGCGAAATTGAGGTAGTGGTCGCCGACCCAGGCCAGCGGCAGATAGGCGAGCACGCTGTCATTCTCGGAAAGCCTGTCGAAGGTGACGGTGTCGAGCGCGGCCTTGACGGAAGCCGCGGCCGTCAGCACCACGCCCTTGGAGCGCCCGGTGGTGCCCGAGGTGTAGAGCATGACGGAGACGTCGTCGCCGCTGCCGGCCCTGACGCCCTCCTCCCAGGCGCGGCCCGCCGCGGGATCGGCCGCGAGAGCCGCCCGGCCCTTCGCCTGGACATCGGCGAAATCGTGCAGGCGCTCGCGCGGATAGTCGCGCAGGCCGCGCGGCTCGTCATAGATCACGTTGGTCAGCGCCGGGATCGTCTCGTGGAAGGTCAAGAGCTTGTCGACCTGCTCCTGGTCCTGGGCGACGGCGAAGCGCACCCCGGCATGGTCGAGCACATAGGCCATCTCCTCGGCCACCGCGTCGGCGTAGACCGGCACCGGCACGCCGCCCAGCGACTGCACCGCCGCGAACGTCCAGTAGAGGCGCGGTCGGTTGGCGCCGACGATGGCGACCCTGTCGCCATGGCCGAGGCCGAGCTGCTTCAGGCCGATCGCGAAGGCGCGGATCTCGTCGAGCTGCTCGGCCCAGTTCCACGTCTGCCAGATGCCGTAATCCTTGTGGCGCATGGCCGGCCGGCCGCCGAACCGCTCCGCGTTGAGCAGCAGGTACTTCGGAAATGTGTCGAGCGCGGCCGCAGGCTGAGCCATGACCCGGTTCCTCCCTTGGGCGGTTTTTCCGCCCTGCTTGCTCCCGGCCGGGGCGTTCCTCCCACCCTGCCGGAATTCTCGTCTTTCACAGAAGGTTTTCACGAAATCGACCGTCAGGCAACACGGGGCTTGACAGACGGACAGGCATGTTGTGATCTTTAATGGGCGTTTTCCATGAGAGAATGCCTCTCTTCGACAATGTTCGTCCCGACAATCGCGGATTTACTGCCGCGGATTTTCCGCGCGCGCGGGCATGGCCGCAGACATGGCCGTTGCGCCGAAAGCGCGGGGAGACCGGACCCGGAAGGGAAGGAAACGCTTGGCCGCGGCCGGCTCAGTCGCCGTAGACGGTCAATGCCGGGATGTCGAGCGCGACGATCCGGCTCCGCTCGACCTCGAGCAGCCCCTCTTCCTGCAATTCCTGCAAGCTGCGATTGACCACCTGCCGCGAGACGCCGACCAGAAGCCCGAGCTCCTCCTGGCTGATCTCCACCGAATCGCGCGCGTTCGGGTAAAGGACCCGGTTGAAGAACCACGACAGGTTGCGCGCCACGCGCGCCTTCGGCTCCAGGGTGCGGTCGTGCTCGATGGTGGCGAGGAACTGGCCCATCCGCTCGTTGAGCGCGCGCACGAGATAGCGGTTGAAGCCGCGGCTATTCTCGTAGAGCCACAGGAAGGTCGAACGGGTCATCATCGCCATGCGGGTGTCGCGGATGACGACGATGTCGTATTTGCGCGGCTCGTCCTTGAGCACCGATCCCTCGCCGAACCAGCCGCCGTCGGTGGCGCCGGCGAAGGTCATCGCCCTGCCGTCGCGGGAAATGGCGCTGATCTTGACGAGGCCGGTGACGACGCCGGTCCAGTGGTCGAGCCGGTCGCCGCGATGGCAGATATAGGCGCCCTTGGAGAACTGGCGTTCGGCGAGCCCACGCCGGGCGCGATCCAGCTCGTCCTCGGTCAGTTCGCCGGCCCAGAGGGCCGAGCGGGCAATGTCTTCGCGTGCATTCATGGGCCTCTGACGCGCGGGCCGGTTCGCCTCGCGACCCGCATCCGAAGGCTTATGGACGCCCCGTGGCCGAAAGACAAGAAGCGAGGTGCCCGCCCCGTCTTACGCTGCGGCGCGGTCCATGTAGCGCGCGGTCGGCAGGATGGTCAGCGGCGCCGGCTCGCCCTTGGCCGTGGCGCCGAACATCAGCCGCTGCTCGACCTTGGACGACCAGAAGAACGGGAACCGGGCGAAGGTCTCGTCCTGGATCGCCAGCACGTCGGCCTGGTAGAGCGTCGCGGCGCAGTTGATGACCCCGTCATAGCCGCGCGGCTCGCCGATGGGGCGCGACTTGTAGACGCGTTTGTAGAAGGCTGCGTGGTCCTCGCGGATCATCGACAGGCAATGGGGCGCGTTGAAGTGGAAGCAGGCCATGCCCGCCAGCCTGAGCGTCAGATAGGGAAGCTGCGGATAGACGCGCATCCAGTCGGGATGGGCGGCGAATCGGCTGGGATCGATGAAGCGCTCGCCGGCGCGCAGGCGCGGCAGCAGGATGTCGGGATAGACCGACACCGCAGGCGACTGCGGCGTCGCCGCCGTGACGACATGCAGCCTTATCGTGCTCGCCAGATTGCCGTCGACATAGACGCCGAAGCGATGGCAGTTCGGCAGGTCGTCGAACTCGTCCGTCACCATGCGGTCGGGGTTTTCCGGCACCAGGTCGTTCAGCCGGTAGGCGGCATAGCGCAGCCGGTAGATCGCCTCGAGGTCCTCGCCGCTTTCGCAGCGCCGGTACTCGGTCCGCTCCAGCATCGAGAAGATGTTCCTGGCGAAGCTCGAGAGGCCGCCCGCCTCCGCTGCCTCGCCGATGACCGCCTTCCCGCCTGTCGCGCCACCGCGCAACGACGTGACATTCGCATCCATGTCCGGCCCCCGTAGCCCGCCGCCAATCCTGTTAAGGTCCGATTAAGGATATTCGGGGGAACAGCACGGGGAAAGGCAAAAATGCCCGATATCCCGTTAACCTCGGGTTAACCTTAACGAAACGTTAACGGGAGATGGCGCGGCAGGCAGGCGGGCGGCGCGGCAGGAAAGCGCTCTCCGACGGGCGGCAGCCCGTCATTCGCCGGCGAGCGCCGTGGCCGGCAGGGTGGTTTCGTGGACGAACGCCCAGGTGGCGTCGGACATGATACGGATGCCGGAGGCGGTCAGCGCCGAGCCGAACAGGAAGCCCTGCACGAGGTCGGGACCGACCTCGGCCGCCAGCGTCTTCAACTGGGCGAAGGTCTCGACCCCCTCGATGGTGATGGCGAGGCCGAGCGAGCGCGACAGGTTGACGACGCCCTTGAGCAGCGCCAGCGAGCGGTCGCTGTCGTTGATGTCGACGATGAAGGAGCGGTCGATCTTGACCTTGTCGAGCGGCAGCGTGTGAAGGTACGAAAGGCTCGAATAGCCGGTGCCGAAATCGTCGAGCGCGATGCTGACGCCGATCGCCTTCAGTTCCTCGAGGTAGCGGCGCATCTGTGCCGTGTCGTCGAGCAGCGCCGTTTCCGTCACCTCGATCTCGAGTCGCGACGGGTCGAGGCCCGAGGCCGCGAGCGACTCCCTGACCTTGCCGATGATGTCGGCGTTGCGGAAATCCTTGGCCGAGAGGTTGACCGAGACGCAGACCGGGTCGGGCCAGCGGGCGCATTCGGCCGTCGCCGTCCTGAGCATGAAGGCGCTGATCGCCGAGATGATGCCCATCTCCTCGGCCAGCGGGATAAACACGGCCGGCGAGATCGGCCCCAGCTCCGGGTGGTCCCAGCGGCACAACGCCTCGCAACTGGCGATGCGCATCGTCTGCATCGACACGATCGGCTGGTAGACGACGCGCAGGCTCCCGGTCTCGACCGCCTGGCGCAGGTCCGCCTTCATCAGTTGCCGGTCGCGGAACGCCCGGTCCATCGCGTCCTCGAACAGTCGCCAGCCGTTCTTGCCGTTTTCCTTGGCCTTGTAGAGGGCAAGGTCCGCGCGCACGACCATCGCGTCGACCGAGGCGCTGCCGGCCCGGGCCAGCACCGCCCCGGCGCTGGCCTGGATGCGCAGCGAATGGCCGGCGACGTCGACCTCGCCGTGGAGGCTGCCGAAGATCCGTTCGATGGCGGCGGCGAAGCTGCGCGAGTCCCCGGCATCGTTGAAGAACACCATGAATTCGTCGCCGCCGAGGCGGCTGACCTTGACGTTGTCGCCGGCGAAGCGGGAAAGCCGCTCGCCGACCGCATAGATCAGTCCGTCGCCGACGGGATGGCCGAGCGTGTCGTTGACGCTCTTGAAATCGTCGAGGTCGAAAACGACGAGCCCGACATGCCTGCCGGGATCGCCCGTCGACATGTAGTCGCCGACCAGCTCGTGAAAATAGGCCCGGTTGGGCAGGTTGGTCAGGCTGTCGTAGCGCGCCATGGTCCGGATGCGCTCCTCGGCCTCGACCCGCGCCGTCACCTCGTCGAAGGTGATGACGCCGAGCTCGTCGCGCCCCTCCCGCGCCGAGAACTCGAAATAGCGGCCGTCCTCCAGCCGCAGCAGCACCTTGCGTCCCCTGCCCTCGCGCAGCGCGTGGGTCAACTGGGCCTCGGCGTAGCGCGAATCCTTCAGGCTGAGCACGCCGCCGGCGGCGCCGCGCATCAGCAGGCCGCGCAGCGTGCGCCCGAGCAGCCGGTCGGGATGGTGCATCCGCATCAGCGCCGCCGCCTCGGCGTTGGCGACCACGACCCTGCCTTCGGGGCTGAACATGACGAGGCCGGAGCTCATCGTGTTCAGCGCGCGGTCGAAGCGCAGCGCCAGCCGCTTGGCGGTCTTTTCCGCGCTCAGCGCCGAGAACAGCACCTCGCGCACGATCTCGGCGAACTTGCGGATCGCATAGAAGAACGGGCCCGACAGCAGGCCGAGGACGACATGGTAGACGTCGCCGCGCAGCAGGAAGCCGAGCGAGATCGGCCAGGTCGCGGCGACGATCTGGAACATCACCAGGCGCGGCGAGCCGTAGTTGCGGCCGGCGATCGACGTCACCGAGGCGAGCGTGACGCAGACCGAGGCGATCTCGGCGAACTGGTCCTGCGCCCAGTAGATGCCGGCGAAGCAGAACAGGCCGAGCGTGGAGGCGTGAAGCGTGCCCCACAGGATGTAGACGTTCTCCATCCGCTCGGCCTCGGCCCGGTCGGCCGGCGGCGGCGCCTTGCTCCACTTGCGCATGATGACGAGCCGCAACAGGCCGACGCCCAGGATCGAAAGCGCGACGAAAAGATAGATCGGATCGGCGGTCTTGACGAAGACGAGAACCGCGAGCAGCGCCTGGGCCAGAATGCCGACGAGAAGCGTCGCGCCGTCGCGAAACAGCGTCTGGACGAACGGTATATAAATGTCGAGCGGAAGCTCGTTTCTGGTTTTTCTTGGCATACCGAAGCACCGCCCCCGGAGCCTCACGATGCCAAGATCGCATTAAGAAATACTTATTAAGCGGAACGAGGTCCTATTTCGCCGTCGTCGTGTCCTCGAACGACGGCCCGTTCGGTGACTTGGAGCCCCCCCGAGCGGCGACCTACTCGGCCGCCTGGAGTCCCCCCGAGCGGCGGCCTACTCGGCCGCCTTCAGTACCGGGGCGGGCTGGGCGGCGAGCCGCTTGGCCTGCCGGGCGCGCTCGGCCCGCGCCCGTTTCACGCTTTCCTCCTTGACGTGACCGAAGCCGCGGACGAGCGAAGACGCCGAGGCGAGCGCGGCCGCCGCCTCGATCCGGCCCGGCGCCAGCGATGCGCGGATCAGATCGAGGTCGGCCTCGTATTCGGCAAGGAGCGCGCGCTCCATGCGCCGTTCGGCCGTATAGCCGAAGATGTCGAGCGCCGTGCCGCGCAGGCCCTTCATCGCCGCGAGCACGGCGAAGCCCTTCATCATCCACGGTCCGAAGCGCGACTTCCGCGCCTTGCCGTCCGGCCCCTTGCGGCCGAGGATCGGCGGCGCGAGATGGAATTCGAGCTTGTCCCAGCTTTCGAACTGGCCTGCGAGCTGGCGCGCGAACGAGCCGTCCGTATAGAGGCGCGCGACCTCGTACTCGTCCTTGACCGCCATCAGCCTGAACAGGTTCCGCGCCACCGCCTCGGTGACGGCGGTGGAGCCGGGAACGGCTTCCTCTTCCGCGGCGCGGATCGCGGCGACGCCGGCGCGGTAGCGCCGCGCATAGGCCGCGTTCTGGTAGGAGGCCAGGAATTCGGCCCGCCGCTCGACGATCTCGTCGATGGTCTGCGCCAGGGTGCGGCCGGCGACGGGGCTGCGCACGGCTTCGACCATGTCCTGCACGAAGGCCGGCTCGTGCGCGGCGCGCCGGCCCCAGCGGAAGGCGTCGACGTTCATCCCGACCGCCTGGCCGTTCAACGCGATCGCCTGTTCAACCGCTTGCGGCGACACCGGCAGCGCGCCCTTCTGGCAGGCGAATCCGAGCATGAACATGTTGGCGCCGAGCGAATTGCCGAACAACACGGTCGCGGCGCGGGTGGCGTCGAAGAAATGGGCGTGGCCGTCGCCGGCGGCCTGGCGGATCGCCTTCTTCAGCCGCTCGGTCGGCAGCGTGAAATCGGCCGAGCGGGCGAAGTCGCCCGGCATCACCTCGGCCGTGTTGACGACGAAGGTGGTCTCGCCCTCGCGCACGGCGGCCAGCACCTTGCGCGAGCCGGAGACGACGAGGTCGCAGCCGAGGATCAGATCGGCCTTGCCGGCCGAGACGCGGATCGAGTGGATGTCGCCCGGCGTGCGCGCCACGCGCAGATGCGAGAACACCGCCCCGCCCTTCTGGGCGAGCCCGGCCATGTCGATCATGCCGCAGCCCTTGCCTTCCAGATGGGCCGCCATGCCCAGCACCGCGCCGATGGTGACGACGCCGGTGCCGCCGATACCGTCGATGACCGCCGACCACCCGCCGCCGCCGAGGGCGAAGGGAACGGGCTCGGGCACGCCGTCGAGCGGATCGGCCGTGCCGGAGACGCCCTCGGCCTTCCTGATCCTCGCCCCATGCACGGTGACGAAGGACGGGCAGAAGCCCTCGACGCAGGAAAAGTCCTTGTTGCAGGACGACTGGTCGATGCGCCGCTTGCGCCCGAACTCGGTCTCGACCGGCTGCACCGAGACGCAGTTGGAGGCGATGCCGCAATCGCCGCAGCCCTCGCAGACCAGCTCGTTGATCAGGATGCGCCGGTCGGGGTCGGGGAAGGTGCCGCGCTTGCGCCGCCGCCGTTTCTCGGCCGCGCAGGTCTGGTCGTAGAGAAGCACCGACACGCCCTCGACCTCGCGCAGCTCGCGCTGGACAGCGTCGAGCTCGCGGCGGTGGTGGATGGTGGCGCCGGCCGGGAACGAGACGCGGCCGGCATATTTCCCCGGCTCGTCGGTGACGACCGCGATGCGGTCGACGCCCTCGGCGCGGACCTGGGCCGCGATCATGTCCACCGTCAGCCCGCCCTCGTGCGGCTGGCCGCCGGTCATGGCGACTGCGTCGTTGTAGAGGATCTTGTAGGTGACGTTGACCTTCGCCGCGAGCGCGAAGCGCAGCGCCAGCGATCCGGAATGGTTGTAGGTGCCGTCGCCGAGGTTCTGGAACATGTGGCCGCGACTGGTGAAGGGGGCCTGGCCCACCCATTGCGCGCCCTCCCCGCCCATGGCGGTGAAGCCGACCGTCGAGCGCCCCATCCACAGCGCCATGAAATGGCAGCCGATGCCGGCTCCGGCCAGCGAGCCCTCCGGCACCTTCGTCGACGAGTTGTGCGGGCAGCCCGAGCAGAAATAGGGGACGCGGATCGCCACGTCCTTCGTGTCGGCCAGCATCGCCTGGAACTGCTTCAGCCGCGACACCCGCGCCGCGATCTCGTCCGACGGGCCGAGGGTCTTCAGGATGCGCTCGCCGAGCGCGATGGCGATGTCGTTGGGATCGAGCGCGCCGGCCGCCTGGAACAGGCCGTCGCCGCGCTCGTCCTTCTTGCCGACGATCAGCGGCCGGTCGGGCCGGTCGTAGAGCGCCTCGCGCAACTGCGTCTCGATCAGCGAGCGTTTCTCCTCGACGACGACGATGGTGTCCAGCCCGCGCGCGAACTCGGCGACGTGCTCGTAGTCGAGCGGCCACGGGCAGGCGATCTTGAACAGGCGGATGCCGAGCCTGTTCGCCTCTTCCTCACCGATGCCGATGTCGTCCAGCGCCTGGCGCACGTCGAGATAGCTCTTGCCGATGGTGGCGATGCCGAGTTTCGGGTTCGCGCCGCCGGAATAGACGATGCGGTTCAAGTCGTTGGCTTTGATGAAGGCGGCGGCGGCGGCGCGCTTGAAGTCGTGAAGGCGCTTTTCCTGCGCGAACTGGTCGAGCTCGTGGCGGATGTTCAGCCCGCCGGGCGGCAGGGCGAAGTCGGGCAGGACGATGTTCAGCCGGTCGAGCGAGACGTCGACGGAAGCCGTTGATTCGATGTTGTCCTTGACGCATTTGACCGCGACCCAGGTGCCGGAGAACCGCGACAGCGCATAGCCGTAGAGGCCGTAGTCGATCAGCTCCTGGACGCCGGCCGGGTTGAAGATCGGCATCATCGCGTCGACGAAGGCGAATTCGGTCGCGTGCGCGTTGGTCGAGGATTCGGCGGTGTGGTCGTCGCCCATCAGCGCCAGCACGCCGCCATGCTTCGAGGAGCCGGCGAGATTGGCGTGGCGGAAGACGTCGCCGGTGCGGTCGACGCCCGGCCCCTTACCGTACCACAGCGCGAACACGCCGTCGTGCCTGCCGTCGCCCATCATCTCGGCCTGCTGCGTGCCCCAGCAGGCGGTGGCCGCGAGTTCCTCGTTCAGGCCCGGCTGGAAGACGACGTCGCCCGCTTCCAGCGCCTTCCTCGCCTGCCACAATTGCTGGTCGAGCCCGCCGAGCGGCGAGCCGCGATAGCCGGTGACGAAGCCGGCGGTGTTCAAGCCGGCCCGGCGGTCGAGCTCGCGCTGCATCATCAGCATCCGCACCACCGCCTGCGACCCGGATATGAAGATCCGCTCCTTCGCCAGATCGAACTTGTCCGAAAGCGAGACGTCGTGAAGCGTCATGCCAGAATTCCTCCCGGGTGGTCGCTTGCGCGAAGCGACATGCCTCGTTCCAGTCTTCCCGCCCCGGCCACCGGCGTCAAATGAAATCCTGCAAGCAGAGAAAACGCCGACGTATTTCTTTTCAAGCGTGGCCCAAGCTGCTATTGCGCCAGACTGCAAATGTCGCGCAGCAACAAGCGGCATTGCGCGAGGGGAGACCGGAACAGGGGGAGGAACAGGCCTCGCGGCCGCGCTTTCCGTCCATCCGACGTCTTCATCGAAATGGGAAACGAGGTTCGGAGACGGAACCCATGAATGCACTCGCCTTCATCATACGCGCGATCGGGGCGTTGAATCGCCTGATCGGCCACACCTTCGCATGGCTGTCGCTGGCCATGGTGCTGGTCTGCTTCATCGTCGTGGTGCAGCGCTATTTCTTCGGTTTCACCGTCTTGTGGATGCAGGACCTCTATGTCTGGCTGAACGGGGCGATGTTCACCGCCGTCGCCGGCTTCGCGCTGCTGCGCGACGACCATGTGCGCGTCGACATCTTCTACCGCCCGGCCCGGATACGGACCAAGGCGATCGTCGATTTCATCGGCGTCTTCATCTTCCTGCTGCCGTTCTGCTGGGTGGTCTACACCTATAGCTGGACCTACATCGCCCGCTCGTGGCGGCTGCACGAAGGCTCGGCCAATGTCGGCGGCATGCCGGGCCTCTACATCCTCAAGAGCTTCATCCTCGTCTTCGTCGCCGTCATCGCGCTCCAGGGCATCGCCATGGCGCTGCGCTCGATCCTCGTTCTCAGCGACCGGGAAGACCTGCTTCCCGAGAAGCTGCGCTATCCGGCACATCAGGAGTAATCGCACATGGATACGGTTCTTATCGGCGAGATCCTCGCCGGCCTGATGTTCTTCGGCATCATCGGCTTTCTCATGCTCGGTTTCCCGGTGGCGTTCTCGCTGGCCGGCGTGTCGCTGATGTTCGGCGTCGTCGGCATGGCGTTCGGCGTGTTCGATCCGTCGAACTTCGGCTCGCTCGCCAACCGCTATATCGGCTTCATGACCAACGAGGTGCTGGTGGCGGTGCCGCTGTTCATCTTCATGGGCGTGCTCTTGGAACGCTCGCGCATCGCCGAGCAACTGCTGATCACCATGGGCAAGCTGTTCGGCAACATGAGCGGCGGCCTCGGCATCTCGGTCATCCTCGTCGGCGCGCTTCTGGCCGCCTCCACCGGCGTCGTCGGCGCCACCGTCGTCACCATGGGCCTGATCTCGCTGCCGGCGATGCTGCGCTCGGGCTACGACCCCAAGCTGGCCTGCGGCATCATCTGCGCCTCGGGCACGCTCGGCCAGATCGTGCCGCCCTCGACGGTGCTGATCTTCATGGGCGACATGCTGACCGGCATCAACGCCCAGGTGCAGATGGCCAAGGGCAATTTCGCCCCCACCCCCGTCTCAGTCGGCGACCTGTTCGCCGGCGCGCTACTCCCCTCGCTGCTGCTCGTCTCGCTCTATCTCGGCTGGGTGATCCTGAAGGCGATCTTCGACCCCAAATCCTGCCCGCCGACTGCGGTGCCCGACGAGGACCGGAAGGGCCTCATCAAGGAAGTCGTCGTCGCGTTGATCCCGCCACTGGCGCTCATCGTCGCCGTGCTCGGCTCGATCCTCGGCGGCATCGCCACACCCACGGAAGCCTCCTCTGTCGGCGCGGTCGGCGCGATGATCCTCGCGGCCATGCGCGGCCGGCTGAACTTCGGCGTGCTGCGCGAGGCGACGCTCTCGACCGCCTCGATCACCTCGATGGTGTTCATCATCCTGTTCGGCGCCTCTGTGTTCTCGATCGTCTTCCGCCTGATGGGCGGCGACAACCTGGTCCACGAATTCCTGGCCGGCCTGCCGGGCGGCATCGCCGGCGCGATCTTCGTGGTCATGTTGATCATGTTCCTGCTCGGCTTCATCCTCGACACGTTCGAAATCATCTTCATCGTGCTGCCGATCACCGCGCCGGTGCTGCTCAACATGGGCGTCGACCCGGTGTTGCTCGGCGTGATGATCGGCGTCAACCTGCAAACCTCGTTCATGACGCCGCCGTTCGGCTTCTCGCTGTTCTACCTGCGCGGCGTCGCGCCCAACAGCGTCTCGACCGGCATGATCTACAAGGGCATCATCCCCTTCGTCGCCATCCAGGTGGTGACGGTGGCGCTGCTCTTCATGTTCCCGGCCCTCGCCACCTGGCTGCCGAAGGCGATCTACAACTGACGGGAAACGGCCGGCGCGGACGACGCGCCGGCCACCCCTGAAAACGAAAAGGCCCGGATGTCGCCATCCGGGCCTTTTCTTTCGATGTCGCCCTCGCGGGCGGCGATCAGAGGTGGAAGTACTTCTCGCGCGCCTGGATGAAGGGCGAGTCGGTGCCCTCGGTCTTCTGGCGCACGATGTTGAGCGCCGCAACGAAGCTCTCGGCGGTCTTCTTGGTCAGCGCGTCGTCCGAATCGAGCAGCCCGGTCAGGATTTCCTTGGCGGCGTTGGCGCCGGCTTCCATGATCTCGTCGGGGAAGCGCAGCACCTTGACGCCGTGGTCGTTGACCAGCGTCTGAAGCGCGCGCGGATCGTTGGCGGCGAAGTCGGCCGCGACCGAATCGTACTCGGCCTGGCAGACGTCCTTGATGATCGCCTGAAGGTCGGCCGGCAGCGCCTGGTACTTGGCCTTGTCGACGACCAGCTCGGTGGCCAGCCCCGGCTCGATGAAGCTCGGGAAGTAGTAGTTCTTGCAGATCTGGTAGAAGCCGAGCGCGAGGTCGTTATAGGGACCGACGAACTCGGCCGCGTCGAGCGTGCCGGACTGGAGCGCCTGGAAAATCTCGCCGGCGGCCATGTTCGTCACCGACACGCCGAGCTTCTGCCACACCTGTCCGCCGAGGCCGGGCGTGCGGAAGCGCAGGCCCTGCACGTCGGCGACGCCGGTCAGCTCGTTCTTGAACCAGCCGCCCGCCTGCGTGCCGGTGTCGCCCGACAGGAAGCCCTGCACGCCGAACTGGTCGTAAATCTCGTCCCAGACCTCCTGGCCGCCGAGATAGCGCACCCAGCCGGTCAATTCGCGCGAGGTCATGCCATAGGGAACGCCGGTGAAGAAGTTCAGGCCCTGGCTCTTGTTCTGCCAGTAATAGGCCGCGCCGTGGCTCATCTCGGCATTGCCGTCGATGACCGCGTCGAGCGACTGAAGCGGCGGCACCAGTTCGCCGGCCGAATAGACCTGGATGGTCAGGCGACCGCCGGAGGCGGCGGTGATTCGATCGGCCAGCCGCTGCGCGCCGACGCCGAGGCCGGGGAAGTTCTTCGGCCAGGTCGTGACCATGCGCCAGGTCTGGTTGCCCTGTGCAATGGCGGGCGCGGCGAGCGACGCCCCGGCGACCGCGCCTGCGCCGGCAAGGCCGGCCTTCTTGATGAATGAACGACGATCCATGTTCTCCTCCATATTATTGAGCGCCTCATTGCGGCTGAAGCACACGAGGCGCTTCGTCTGCATCAATACACACGTTTTTCCTCGTCTCCAACCGTTGCGACACGCAAAATCGCAGCACGGAAGGGGCGACGGGGAAAGTCGCGATTGAACTCGCCGCCGCATGTTTCTAGTAAGGTTCCCAATACCGGCCATGCGGCAACAGAGGCGGACCGCCCTTGACACTTGAGTTCCACGACACATCCGACACGCTGCGCGCGACGCTCGAGCGGACCGCCGAGGCCATCGGCGGCAGGACGGTGACGCTGCGCGAGATCCTGGCGCTGGTCGGAGAGCAGGGGCTGCTTCTGATGTGCGCGGTGTTGACCGTCCCCTTCCTGCTTCCGGTGTCGATCCCCGGCGTCAGCACCGTATTCGGGCTGGCGATCATCCTGATTTCCATCGGAATCGCCATGAACCGCGCGCCGTGGCTGCCGCGCCGGATCATGGATCGCCCCATCGACGCCGGGAAGCTGGTGCCGACGCTGCGCAAGGGCGCCGATCTCGTGCGTCGGATCGAAGCCGTCATCCACCCGCGCCTGACCGGCCTGACCGGCAGCGGCGCCGTCAACCTGTTCAACGGGCTGATGCTGATCCTCGGCGGCGTGCTCCTGATGTTCCCGCTCGGCCTGGTGCCGTTCTCCAACACCCTGCCGGCCTTCGCGATCCTGTTCCTGTGCATCGGCATGTCGCAGCGCGACGGCCTGTTCGTGATCGCCGGCTACGCCATGACCGTCGCCACCATCGTCTATTTCTCCGCCCTCGCCTGGCTGGCGATCGTCGCCGGCAGGGGCATCGCCTCGATGATCGGCGGCGGCTGACGGGGCGGCTGGAAACGCCCGGCGAAATCGCTAGACTGAACCGATGCGGCCGCATCGACGGCCACCGGAACAGCAGGACCGCCCCGCCATGACCATGCCCCTCGTCGCCGTCTCGACCGACGTGCGTCTTTTCGAGAACTACACCTGGCACGCCGCGCCGCGGCAATATCTCGACGCCGCCATCGCCGTCGCCGGGGTGACGCCGGTGCTCGTCCCGTCCTTCGGCGAGCGGCTCGACCTCGAAGGGCTCATCGAGCGCGTCGACGGCGTGATGCTGACCGGATCGAGGTCCAATGTCGACCCCGCGCTCTATGGCGGCGAGGCGACCGAGGAGAACGGCCCCTACGACCGCGACCGCGACGCCACCACCATTCCGCTGATTCGGCTCGCCATCGCCCGCGGCGTGCCGCTGCTCGCCATCTGCCGCGGCTTGCAGGAGCTGAACGTCGCGCTCGGCGGCTCGCTCGATTCTGAAATCCAGGAGATGGAAGGCCGCATCGACCACCGCGCCCCGGTCACGGACGACCAGGACCTGCGCTTCGCCATCCGCCAGAAGGTCGAGATCAGGCCCGGCACCTGCCTGGCGGGCGTGTTCGGCGCCAAGGATGCGGGGGCCGAGATCATGATCAATTCGGTTCACCGGCAGGCGGTCGGCCACCTGGGCCGACGGCTCCAGGTCGAGGCCGTAGCCGAGGACGGCACCGTCGAGGCCGTGTCCGTCGTCGATGCGCCCGCCTTCGCGGTCGGCGTGCAGTGGCACCCGGAATACTGGGCGAAGTCGGACGACGCCTCGGCCCGCATCTTCCGCGCCTTCGGTCAGGCGGCGGCCGCCCGCGCCGCAACCCGCCCCACAACCCGCGACGGCAAGCGCCTCGCCGCCGAATAGCCTGGAGCATTTTGCAGCCAGGCGGGTACGTCTGACGTCGCATGAATGCGGCAAAAACAAATGGATAGAGCGGCAGCCCGGATTTGTCCGGGCGTCCGCCGCTCTAATTGAGCGCGATCAGCGTCATCACCGGATAGGACGGTTCGTAGGATTCGTAGGCCGCCCCGTCGCCGGGCGCGAACACGGCCAGCGTCCGCCCGTTGTCGCCCGACAGCGCCACGGTCCCGTCGGGCCTGTCGAGCCAGTAGCGCGCGGCCGAAAGCTCGGGATTGCCGGCGGCGCACCCGGTCGAAAGCCGCAGCGGCCGCCGCGCGCCGTCCCGCACGCGCGCGGCCGAAATCCGGCACTCGCCCGCCTCGCCAGCGGCCGAGACCAGCCTGAAGCTGTCTTCCAGCCGGGCGGCCGGCGCGATCGAGGCGGTGGCGCTCATGTCGAGCCCGGGCCGGTGCGAAAGCGCGCCGACCGCCGCAAGCGCGCCCACCAGAAGCCCCGCCAGAAACACGGCCTTGCCGGCATGTGCGATGACCATCTACCGTCCCTTACGTAACCTGTCCTGCCGGGAAAATGCGCCGGCTTGGTTAACGGACCGATAACGCCGGCGCGGGACGGGCCGGACCGGAAGCCGCCGTCAGCCCTTGCCGGCCGCAACGTCGTGCGTCTCGGCGACCGGCGTCAGCGCGCCCTTGCCGGCGAACCAGCTTTCCAGATTGTCGGCAAGCAGATCGGCCATGGCCCGGCGCGTGTGCTGCGAGGCCGAGCCGACATGCGGCAGCAGGCAGGCGTTTTCGGCCCGCAGCAGCGCCTCGGGCACGTTCGGTTCGTCCGCGAACACGTCGAGGCCGGCGGCGAGGATGGTGCCGTTCGCCAGCGCGGCCGCGAGCGCGTCCTCGTCGACCGTCGAGCCGCGGCCGATATTGACGAACACGCCGTCCGGCCCGAGCGCGGCAAGGACCTGGGCGTCGACCGCCTTTTCCGTCGCCGCCCCGCCCGGCGCGACCGAGATCAGCGTGTCGACATCGCGGGCGAGATCGAGAAGGGTGGGATGATAGGCATAGTCGACGCCCTCGACCCTGCTGCGATTGTGGTAGGCTATCGGCAGGCCGAACGCCTCCAGCCGCCGGGCGACGGCGAGACCGATACGGCCCATGCCGAAGATGCCGGCGCGGCGGCCGCGCAGGGTGCCGCGCGTGAACGGATAGCCGCCGGCGCTCTTCCACTTGCCCTCGCGCAGCCAGCGTTCCGCCTTCGGCAGCTCGCGCACGGTGTTGAGGAGAAGGCCGAGCGCGGTGTCGGCGACCTCCTCCGTCAGCACGTCGGGCGTGTTCGTCACCATGACGCCCCGGCGCGCCGCGTGGGCGGCGTCGACCGCGTCGTAGCCGACGCCGAAATTGGCGATGATGGCGAGGTTGGGCAGCGCGTCGATGAAGGCCGCGTCGATCCGCGTCATCGCCGCGATGCCGCGGATGCGCCGGCGCTCCTCGGGCGACAGCAGCGCGGCATCGGCGCGTTCCGCGCGCACCACGTCGAAAGCCGCGCCGACGCGCGCCACGGCGTGCTCGTGCAGCCGGCCGGGAATCAGGATGGCGATGTCTTTTGCGGATGTCACGGCTGGGGCTTCCTCGATGCAGTCGAAAATGGGGGCGCGTGCTCAGCCGCCGCCCGGCTTTCCGGTCGGCTTTCCGGTCGCCTTTCCGGTCGATTGGCGCACATGCAGCTCGGGCCGGATCAGTTCCTGCCCGCCATGCACCTCGACGCCGTTCAGCCGGTCGAGCAGCGTGCGCGCGGCGCGGCGGCCGACCTCGCGCTGGCCGTTCCACACCGTGGTCAGGGCCGGCGTGGCGATGGCCGCCTCCTCGAGATCGTCATAGCCGACGACGGAGATGTCGACGCCTGGCGTCAGTCCGGCGCGGGCGATGCCGTTCATCAGGCCGATGGCGACGAGATCGTTGAAGCAGACCACCGCCGTCGGCCTGTCCTCGTGGGCGAGGAATGCCTGCGCCGTCTCGAAGCCGGCCTGCTTGGTGCGCGGGCCGGGCATGCGCCAGCCGGGCTTCGGCTCGATGCCGGCCGCGCGCATCGCCGCGACATAGCCCTGGTAGCGGTCGCGGCCGGTGGAGGTCTGGTCGGTGCCGCCGACCATGACGATGCGCTCGTGGCCGAGCGAGATCAGGTGGTTGGTGGCAAGTCCGGTGCCATAGGCGTCGTCGCCGCGGAAGACGGGAACGTCGGCGCCCTCGACCGAGCGCGCGATCAGCACCACCGGCAGGCCGTTGTCCTCGGCGAGGCGGATGTCCTCGGCAGGGGTGCCGATGGCCGGCGACATGATGACCCCGTCGGCGCCGAGCTGGAGCAGCGTGTCGACGAAGGTGCGCTGCTTTTCCAGCTTGTCGTAATGGTTGGACAGCAGGAAGGTCTGGCGGCTGCGGTCGAGCTCGCCCTCGATCGAGCGCAGGATCTCGGCGAAGAACGGGTTCATGATGTCGTGGACGACGACGCCGAGAATGCCCGAGCGCGAGGTGCGCAGCGAGGCGGCGCGGCGGTTGTAGATATAGCCGATCTCGCGCGCATAGGCCTTGATCCGGTCGCGGGTCGTGTCGGCGACCAGCGGGCTGTCGCGCAGGGCCAGCGACACGGTCGCGGTGGAAACGCCGAGCGCGTCGGCGATCGTCGAAAGCTTGATCTTCTGTGCCAGAACCCCGCCTCCCCCGGCCGATCCCCATTCCGAACAAGTCCGGCTTTAAACTGTTTAAAGGTGGTTATGCCATCGACGGCCGCGAATTCAAAGCTTTTTTGCCAGTTCGCGCTCGTCGGCGCCGAGGGCCGCGCGGCTGGCCAGCCGCAGCCGGTGCTCGCGATGGACGATATAGAGGCCGCTGGCGACGATGATCGCCGCGCCGACGATCGTCCACACGTCCGGCAGGTCGCCGAACACGATCCAGCCGAGGCCGACCATCCACACGATCTGCGAATAGGGATAAGGCGCCAGCGCCGCCGTCGTCGCCTGCTGGTAGGCCTTGATCAGCAGCCAGTGGCCGACCGCGCCGGAGATGCCGGTGACCAGCAGCAGGCTCCACTGCACCGCCCCTTGCGGCATCGCGCCGTGCAGCGGCACCGCCGGCAGCAGGAACAGCGCCGAGGTCAGCGCCGGATAGAAGATCAGGCTTTCCGGGCTTTCGCTCGCGCCCATGCGCCGGGTCATGATGATGTAGAGCGTCTGGCTGAGGACGAAGCCGAACGAGAGGATGTAGCCGATCTTGAACTCGCCGAATCCCGGCCGGGTGACGATGAGGACGCCGGCGAAGCCGGCGCCGATGGCGAGCCAGCGCCGCCAGCCGGCCCATTCGCCGAGCAGCGGCCCGGCGAGCGCGACGGTGAGCATCGGCATGAAGAAGGCGATCGAGATCGTCTCGGCCAGTTGCAGCGTCTGGAGCGCGAGGAAGTTGAAGATGGTCGAGCCGGCCATGAACAGCCCGCGCAAGACCTGGCCCGGCAGGTTGGCCGTGCGCCAGGCGCGGGCGTCGCGCCACATCCGGAACATGACCATGACGAGAACGACATGGATGGCGAACCGCGCCCAGGCGACGAAAGGCGCGGCCATGCCGTCGAGGACCAGATATTTGGCGCTGGCGTCGAGAAACGAGAACAGGAAGTAGGACGAGAGCACGAGGAAGATGGCGGAAGCCGGCGCCGCGACCTCGGGCGTGCTTTTTCTTGGGCTCAAATCGATCGACCGAAGCGTGGAGAGGAAGGACGAGCTATCGGCCAGCCCGGCCGGCATGGCAAGCGGAAACTGCCCTTCTCCTTCCAGCCCCTTCCCCCATCCGGCCCCTTCCCCCTTCCGGCCCCTTCCGGTCGGCGGCAGGCATCGCCTCAGATCGGTTCGGCGGCCTCGACCCCGATCTCGGTCCCGGCCTTGGCCGCATCGCGCGAATCGTCTTCGTCGTCTCCCGCCGCGCCGGCCGTGTCGAGATTGGCCTCGATGCGGCCGAGAAGGTCGAACAGCATCCTGCGCTCGCCCCTGTCGAAGCCGGCGAAGGCGATGCGGTCGGTCTTGCGCACGGCCTTCTCGATGTCGCGGATTGCGCCGCGGCCAGCCTCGGTCAGGAAGATGTTGGCCTGGCGGGCATCGAGCTCGCTGCTGCGCTTCTCGACATGGCCCTGCGCCTGCAAGCGGCCGATCGTCTTGGTCACGGTGGGCGGGCGCACGCCGAGACGGGCGGCGAGCTGGCCGGGCGTCTGGCCGTCCTCGCGGTCGAGCGCCAGCATGATCTGCTCCTGCCCGGCATAGAAGCCGTGCGCCAGCAGCCTGGCCGCCAGCGCCGTGCGCGACAGCCGCGCCGCCGCCTGAAGGCTGTTCATCACCGCCTTGCGCTTCACCTTCGCCATGGGCACATTCTCCACTTGCGCGTTGCCTGCCGTCGAGGGGCGCGCCTGCGACGCGCCCATGCGGCAGAACATGACACGGCTACATAACGGAACCATGACAGCCAGCGAAACACCTTGCCCTACCGCCGACCGGATCGCCATCCTGCCGCTCGGCGCCACCGAGCAGCACGGGCCGCACCTGCCGTTCGAGACCGATACGATCATTGCCGAGGGCGTCGCGGCAAGGGTGAAATCGCTGCTGCCGGCGGATTTCCCCGCCCTCTTCCTGCCGGTCGAGCCGGTCGGCTATTCCATCGAGCACATGGACGTCGCCGGGACGCGGACGCTCTCCTTCGACGCGGCCGTCAACCGCTGGATCGGCATCGGCGCGGATTGCCGCGCGCGCGGCTGCCGCCGCTTCGTGATGCTGAACGCCCATGGCGGCAACGCACCGCTGATGACGATCGTCGCCACCGAGCTGCGCGTGCGCCATTCGATGCTGGCGGTGGCGACGAGCTGGACCCGTTTCGGCTATCCGCCCGAAATCGTCGACCCGCGCGAGAAGGCGCTCGGCATCCATGGCGGGCTGATCGAGACCAGCGTCATGCTGGCGCTGCGGCCCGACCTGGTCGACATGGACAAGGCGCGCGACTTCGCTTCCGCGCAGGAAGGCTTCGAGCGCGACTTCCGCCACCTGCGCGCCTACGGCCCGCACGCCTTCGGCTGGAAGATGGCGGACCTGTCGCCGCAGGGCGTGACCGGCAACGCCGCCGCCGCCGCCGCCGCCGGCGGCGAAGCCATTCTCGACCACGCGGCGCGGGGCTTCGCCGAGCTGCTCCACGACGTGGCGCGATTCGACGTCTCGACGCTGAAGTAGCGGCTCCGCCCCCCGTGCATTCCGGGCGGACACGTCCTATATGGGGACGAGATCATCCGTTCACGTTTCAGGACAAGTCCATGACGCAGGCGCAAATCCCGGTCACCGTGCTGACCGGCTATCTCGGCTCCGGCAAGACCACGCTGTTGAACCGCATCCTCTCCGAGGACCACGGCAAGCGCTATGCCGTCATCGTCAACGAATTCGGCGAGATCGGCATCGACAACGACCTGATCGTGGAATCCGACGAGGAAATCTACGAGATGAACAATGGCTGCGTTTGCTGCACGGTGCGCGGCGACCTGATCCGCACCGTGGAAGGGCTGATGCGCCGCCCCGGCCGCTTCGACGCCATCCTCATCGAGACCACCGGCCTGGCCGATCCAGCGCCGGTGGCGCAGACCTTCTTCATGGACGACGACGTACGCTCGAAGACGCGGCTCGACGCGGTGGTGGCGCTGGTCGACGCCAAGCACCTGCCGTTGAGGCTGAAGGATTCGCGCGAGGCCGAGGATCAGATCGCCTTCGCCGACGTCGTCGTGCTGAACAAGACCGACCTCGTCAGCGAGGCCGAGCTGCGCGACGTCGAAGCCGCCGTGCGCGCCATCAACCCGGCGGCGAAGATCCACAAGGCGCGGCGTTCCGACGTGCCGCTCGAGGAGGTGCTCGACCGCGGCGCCTTCGATCTGAAGCGCGCGCTCGACAACGACCCGCATTTCCTCGACGCGCCCGATCATGACCACGATCATGAGTGCGGGCCGGATTGCGACCACGATCACCACCATCATCATCATCATGACCACGGGCATCATCATGACCACGGGCATGACCACGTCTCGCCGATCCACGACCTGACCGTGACCTCGATCTCGCTGCGCGGCGGCGAGATGGACCCGAAGAAGTTCTTCCCCTGGCTCGACAAGATCACCCAGATGGACGGCCCGAACATCCTGCGCCTGAAAGGCATCGTCGCCTTCGCCGACGATCCCGACCGTTTCGTCGTGCAGGGTGTGCACATGATCGTCGAGGGCGACCACCAGCGGCCGTGGAAGGAGGGCGAGAAGCACGAGACGCGCCTCGTCTTCATCGGTCGCGAGCTGGACGCCGAGCGCCTGAAGCGGACGTTCGAAGCCTGCCAGGCCGCCTGATGCCCACGGTTGCCCCGCTCGACCTCGACGGCCATTGCCTCGCCGCCGCATGGATTTCCGGCGTCCCGCTTTTCGCCCTTGCCGATGGCGGGGTTCATCGGCTCGATCACGGCCACAAGACGGTCGAGGCCCATGACGGGCTGCTCTGCGCCGTGCCTGCACAGGACGGCAAGGCGCTGCTGACCGGCGGCGAGGACGGCCGCGTCTGCGCCGTCGCCGCCGACGGTTCGATAACTGAACTGGCTTCCATCGGCCGCAAATGGGTGACGGCGCTCGCCGCCGGTCCGCGCGGCGCGCTGGCCTTCGCCAGCGGCCGCACGGCCTGGGTCCTGCTTCCCGGCGGCGAGATCAGGGAGATCGCCCATCCGCGCAGCGTCGAGGGGCTGGCCTTCGCGCCGAAGGGCCTGCGGCTTGCGGTGGCCCGCTACAACGGCGCGACGCTGCATTTCCCCGCCGCGGAAGGCAAGCCCGCCGAACTGGAATGGGCCGGCGCCCACACCGGCGTCACCTTCTCGCCGGACGGCAATTTCCTCGTCACCACCATGCAGGAGAACGCGCTTCACGGCTGGAAGCTCGCCGACGGCAAGCACATGCGCATGGCCGGCTATCCGGCCAAGGTGAAGAGCCTGTCGTGGAGCGCCAGGGGTCGCTGGCTCGCCAGCTCGGGCGCGACGGCGGCGATCGTCTGGCCGTTCCACTCGAAGGACGGCCCGATCGGCAAGGCACCCGTCGAATTGGGCACGCGCGCCGACGCCATGGTCACCTCGGTCGCCTTCCACACCGCCGACGAGGTTCTCGCCATCGGCTATGCCGACGGCATGGTGCTCGCCGCCCGCGTGGCCGATGCCAAGGAAGTGCTGCTGCGCCGTCCCGGCAAGGGCGCGGTTACAGCGATGGCGTGGGACGGCGAGGGCCGCCGCATCGCCTTCGGCACCGAAGCCGGAGATTGCGGCGTCATCGACGTCGCCGGCTGATTTCTCGCCGGTTGCGGCCGCGCATCCGTGACGCCTTCTCTCCTCAGCCGCATTTATGCGACGCCAGACGATTCCGTCCGGCTGCAAAATGCTCTAGGGATGGATGCGGCAGAGGCCGAGGGGGAAGGATTGGCTCGCAGGGACAATGCCGTTGAACCGGCAATCGGCGGCGTCGGCCGCGCGCGCGTCGCGGCGTTCCGCGCCCGCGAGGCGGAAACCTATCTGCGCGCGAGACCGCGCGCGCACCAGGCCATGGCCGGCGGCGCCGAAGGCTTCCTCGCCGGCGTGCCCATGCACTGGATGCGCGACTGGCCGATGCCGTTTCCCTTCGTGGTGAAGCAGGCGAAGGGCGCGACCATCGCCGACATCGACGGCAACGAGCTCACCGATTTCTGCCTCGGCGACACCGGCGCGATGTTCGGCCATTCGCCCGTCCCGGTCAAAAAGGCGATCCGCCGGCAGGCAGGCCGCGGCCTGACCACCATGCTGCCCGGCGAGGAGGCGCTCGAAGTCGGCCGCCTCCTGAAGCAACGCTTCGGCCTGCCGCTGTGGCAGGTCGCAACCACCGCCACCGACGCCAACCGCTTCGCGCTGCGCGTGGCGCGCGCCGTCACCGGCAGGGACACGATCCTCGTCTTCAACGGCTGCTACCACGGCGCTGTCGACGAGACGATGGTGCGGCTGAAGGATGGCCGGGCGATCAACCGCCCCGGCCTCGCCGGCGAGTTCCGCGACCTGACGGCCCGCACCCGGATCGTCGAGTTCAACGACATCCCGGCGCTCGAGGCGGCCCTTGGCCACGGTGACGTCGCCTGCGTCATCGCCGAGCCGGTGATGACCAATTGCTGCATGGTGTTGCCCGATCCCGGCTTCCATGCCGCGCTGCGGACGGCCACCCGCCGCCACGGCACGCTGCTCCTGATCGACGAGACCCACACCATCTCGACCGGCCCCGGCGGCTACACCCGCGCCCACGGCCTCGAACCCGACCTGTTCGTGCTCGGCAAGCCGGTGGCCGGCGGCGTGCCGGCCAGCGTGTGGGGCATGACGGCCGAAACCGCCGACCGCTGGGCCGCCTATCGGGAAACGAAGGAGCCGGGCTATTCCGGCATGGGCACCACGCTTTCGGCCAGTCCGCTCCAGTTCGCCGCCATGCGCGCGACGCTGGAAGAGGTGATGACGGATGCCGCCTATGCCCGCATGGACAGGCTCGCCGCCCGCCTTGAAACGGGGCTCGCCGGCGCGATCGCCCGCCGCGGCCTGCCCTGGCATGTCGTGCGCGTCGGCGCGCGCGTCGAGTTCGTCTGCGCCCCCGGCCCGCTGCGCAACGGCGCGGAAGCCGAGGCCGCGCACGCGCCGGAGCTCGAAGCCGCCATCCATGTCGGCCTCGTCAACCGCGGCTGCCTGATCGCGCCGTTCCACAACATGATGCTGGTGTCGCCGGCGACGCGGAAAGGCCAGGTCGACCGCCTGGTCGCCGCCTTCGACGCCATCGCGGCGGAGCTTTGCCGATGACGATGTCTCCCTCCGGTTCCAGCCTCGAGGAGGCGCGCGACTTTCTCGCAGCCAACCCTCTGATCGAGGCGTTCGACATCGTGCTGATCGACGCCAACGGCATCGGCCGCGGCAAGATCGTCCGCCGCCACGAGCTTTTGGGCCTCTACGAGAACGGCCGCCACCTGCCGATCTCGATCCTCGGCCTCGACATCACCGGCGAGGACGTCCACGAGACCGGGCTGATCTGGGACACCGGCGACGGCGACCTGCGCGCCTGGCCCGTTCCCGGCACGCTGAAGCCGCTTCACGGCACCGTGCCGCCGCGCGGGCAGGTGCTCCTGTCCATGTACGACCTCGACGGTCGGCCGATGGGCAGCGACCCGCGCCATGCGCTCAAGCGCCAGGTCGACGCCTTCGCGGCGCGCGGGCTTTGTCCCGCCGGCGCGTTCGAGCTCGAATTCTTCCTGCTCGCCAACGAGCGCGACGGCGAAGGCCGCGTCCAGCCGGCGCGCGCCGTGCTCGACGGCCGCACGAGCGGCAAGACGGAAGTCTATTCGGTCGATCATCTCCACGGCATGGAGCCGCTGTTCGCCGACATCTATGCCGCTGCCGCGCAACAGGATATTCCGGCCGAGACCGTCATCTCCGAATACGCGCCCGGCCAGTACGAGCTGACGCTCGACTACCGCACCGACGTCATGCGCGCCGCCGACGACCTGATCCTGCTGAAGCGGCTGGTGCGGATGCAGGCGCGCCGCCACGGCGTCACCGCCTGCTTCATGGCCAAGCCGATCGAGCGCTACGCCGGCTCGGGCATGCATTTCCACGTCTCGATGCGGGACGCGCACGGCCGCAACGTTTTCACCGAGCCGCGCGACGGCGAATGGACGCCGGCGCTTCTCCACGCGCTCGGCGGCCTGGCGGCGACGATGGGCGAATCGATGCTGGTCTTCGCGCCGCACGCCAATTCCTGGCGGCGCTTCGTCGCGCAGTCCTATGCCCCGATCGCACCGACCTGGGGCGTCAACAACCGCTCGGTGGCGCTGCGCGTGCCGGCGGGGCCGAAAGCCGCCCGCCGCATCGAGCACCGGCCGTCCGGCGTCGACGCCAATCCCTACCTCGTCGCCGCCACCGTGCTCGCCGGCATCGCCAAAGGGCTGGACGAACGGCTCGACCCCGGCCCGGAAACCACCGGCAACGGCTACGACGCAGGCGCAGAGGCGGGTGTGGACGCGCCGGCGATGCCGGGCGACTGGCTGGGCGCGATTCGCGCGGCGGAAGCGTCGGGCTTCCTCGAGGGCGCGCTGGGCCCCGAGATGCACCGCACCTTCACCGCCATCAAGCGGGCGGAATATCTGCGCGTCGCCCGAACGGTCAGCGAACTCGACTACCACCTTTACCTGCACGAAGTCTGACGCCGCGAAAGCGATGCGAAAGCGGGAAAGCGCCAAAACGCGGGAGAAATTCCCGAAACGGCTTGACTGCGCCCTTCGGTCTGAAATGATGCGTCGCAATCCCGCCGCAGCAAAGACGGCGGACGAGGGTGACGAATGGTGAATGCGCACATGGCCGACGCTTCTGTGGAGGTGCGCAACGAGTTTGGCCGCGGCCCTTTCCTCCTCGTCTGCGAGCACGCCTCGAACTTCATCCCGCCGCAATACGGGGCGCTCGGCCTCGATTCGGCCGCGCTCGAGAGCCACATCGCCTGGGACCCCGGCGCGCTCGCCGTCTGCGACGAACTGACCCGGCTTCTCGACGCGCCGCTGGCGGCGGCGCGCGTCTCGCGCCTCGTCTACGACTGCAACCGGCCGCCGGAAGCGCCCTCGGCCATGCCGGCCGAAAGCGAGATCTACCGCATTCCCGGCAATGCCGGCCTGACGCCCGGGGCGCGGCAGGCGCGGGCGGACGCCGTCTACTTTCCCTTCCGCGACGCGCTGGCGCGGACGATTGACGCCCATGGGACCCGAGGTGGCGCATCCGCCATTGTCACGATCCACTCCTTCACGCCGGTTTATCGCGGCGTCGCGCGCGAGGTCGAGATCGGCATCCTGCACGACGACGATTCCCGCCTTGCCGACGCGATGCTCGCCGCCGCCGGCGACGGCGGCGGCTTCGTCGTGCGCCGCAACGAACCCTACGGCCCCGGGGACGGCGTCACTCACACGCTGCGCGAACATGCCCTGCCGCGCGGCCTGCCCAACGTCATGATCGAGATCAGGAACGACCTGATACGGACCCAGGGCGACGCGACCGCCATGGCCGCGCGCCTCGCCGGATGGCTGGAGGCGGCGCTCGCCGCCGTCGCCGGCGAAGACGCGAAGGAGACGCGGCGTGGCTAGGGCGCTGAAACTCTTCGTGCGCGCCGTCGACGGCTTCAACCACTGGGTCGGCCGCTTCGCCATGAACCTGCTCTACGTCATGGGCGCGATCATGCTCTATGCCATCGGCTCGCGCCTGTTCTTCGGCCAGCCGGTCAACTGGGTGATGGAGATGTCGCAGTTCCTGCTCGCGGCCTATTACCTGCTCGGCGGCGCCTATTCGTTCCAGCTCGACGCGCATGTGCGCATGGACCTGTTCTACGGCCGGCTGTCGCCGCGCCGCCGCGCCGTCACCGACGCCTTCACCATCCTGTTCGTGCTGTTCTATCTCGGCGTGCTGATCTATGGCGGCCTGTCGTCGACCGAATACGCCTGGACGTTCAACCAGAAGAACTACACCTCCTGGGCGCCGCCGATGTGGCCGATCAAGGCGATCATGACCTTCGGCATCTTCCTGATGCTGCTTCAGGCGATCTCGGCCCTCATCAAGGACGTGGCAATGGCGCGCGGAAAGCCTTTTCCATGAGTTCCGAGCTGATCACCCTGTTCATGTTCGCCTCGATGCTGCTGCTGATGGCCACCGGCCAGCGCGTCTTCGGCGTCATCGGCTTCGTCGGCGCGGCCGCGGCGCTGCTGCTGTGGGGCAAGGGCTCGGCGGAGATGCCGTTCAACGCCACCATCCAGGTGCTGAACTGGTTTCCGCTGATCACCGTGCCGTTCTTCGTCTTCATGGGCTACATCCTGTCGGAGTCCGGCATCGCCTCCAATCTCTACCGCATGTTCCATGTCTGGTTCGGCGGCGTGCGCGGCGGGCTCGCCCTCGGCACCATGGGGCTGATGGTGCTGATCTCGTGCATGAACGGCCTTTCCGTCGCCGGCATGGCCATCGGCGCCACCGTCGCCCTGCCGCAGCTCTTGAAGCGCGGCTACGACAAGGTCATGGTCACGGGCGTCATCCAGGGCGGCTCCTCGCTCGGCATTCTGATGCCGCCCTCGATTGTGTTGGTGCTCTACGCCATGATCGCGCGCCAGCCGGTGCTGCAACTGTGGCTGGCCGGCATCGTGCCGGGGCTGATGATGGCGGCGCTGTTCACCGTCTATATCTACCTGCGCTGCCGCATCAACCCGGCCCTCGGCCCCGCCCTGCCCAGGGAAGAGCTCGACGCCATCCCGCGCGCCGAGAAGCTGAAGCTCCTGTCGGCCGGCATCCTGCCCATCGCCATCTTCGCCGGCATCATGGGCCTGTTCATGACCGGCATCACCAGCCTGGTCGAAAGCTCGGTCGTCGGCGCGGTGCTGGCGATGCTGGCCGCGCTCGTCACCGGCAGGCTCAGCTACAAGGTGCTGGAGGCCTCGACCCGCAACACCCTCGCCGTCTCGTGCATGTTCCTGTGGATCATCCTCGGCGCGCTGTGCTTTTCCTCGGTCTATGACGGGCTCGGCGCGGTCCGCGCCATCGAGAACCTCCTGCTCCACACCTGGGACCTCGGCCGCTGGGAAATCCTGATCGCGATGATGGTCTCGTTCATCATCCTCGGCATCTTCCTCGACGACACCGCCATGCTGGTCATCGTCGCGCCGCTCTACATCCCGCTGGTCAAGAGCCTGGGTTTCGACCCGATCTGGTTCGGCGTGCTCTACACCATCACCTGCCAGATCGCCTACATCACCCCGCCCTTCGGCTACAACCTGTTCCTGATGCGCGCCATGGCCCCGCCGGAAATCTCGCTCGGCGACATCTACCGCTCGATCTGGCCGTTCTTCTTCCTGATGGTGCTGTCCATGGTCATCATCATGCTCTTCCCGCAGATCGCGCTGTGGTTGCCGAACGTCTACACGGGCCGCTAAGATCGCCAACGACAAGCCGGGAAAACCGGCGGATCGTCAATGAACCGAAAATGGGAGAACTGGCATGACAACCAAACGCATCGTCACCAAACGGGACTTCCTGAAGAAGGCCGGCGTCGCCGGGGCCGGCGCCGTCGGCGCGACCACGCTCGCCGCGCCCTATGTCAAGGCGCAGGCGCCGATCCGCTGGCGCTTGCAGACCTATGCCGGCGCCTCGCTGGCCGAGCACGTCATCAAGCCGTCGATCGACGCCTTCAACAAGGCCGCCAACGGCGAGATGGTGATCGACCTCTACACCGCCGACCAGCTCGTGCCGCAGGGCGAACTGTTCCGCGCCGTCCAGACAGGCACCATCGACGCCGCCCAGTCCGACGACGATTCCGCCGCCTCGCCGGTCGACGTCGCGGTGTTCGGCGCCTATTTCCCGTTCGCCTCGCGCTACAGCCTCGACGTGCCGGTGCTGTGGGAATGGTACGGGCTGAAGGAGATCTGGGAGGAGGCCTACGCCGAGGTGCCGGGCGTGACCTGGCTGTCCTCCGGCGCATGGGACCCGTGCAACTTCGCCACCACCAAGCCGATCCGCTCGCTCGACGACCTGAAGGGCCTGCGCGTCTTCACCTTCCCCACCGGCGGCCGCTTCCTCGAGCGCCTGGGCGTGGTGCCCGTGACGCTGCCGTGGGAAGACATCGAGGTGGCGATCCAGACCGGCGAGATCGACGGCGTCGCCTGGTGCGGCTCGACCGAGACCCACACGGTCGGCTGGGCCGACATCACCAAATACTATCTCACCAACAACATCTCCGGCGCCTGGGCCGGTTCCTACTTCGTCAACACCGACCGCTGGAACGAACTGCCGGAACATCTCCAGCAGATCTACCGGCTGACCATCGATTCCTCGCACTACTATCGCCAGCACTGGTATTGGTGGGGCGAGGCGCACTACCGCACCACCGGCGGCAAGCTGGAGCTGACCACCATCCCCGAGGCGGAGTGGAAGTCGGTCGAGGACGAGGCGATGAAGTTCTGGGACGAGATCGCCGCATCGAGCCCGCGCAACGCCCGCGTCGTCGAAATCCTCAAGAAGTACGCCGAGACCATGCGCGCGGCCGGCGCGCCCTATCGCTACGGCTGAGGCAGGCGAGCGCAGGACCGCACGACGAAGAAGGGCCGGCGGCAGCGCCGGCCCTTTCGCTTTGCGCGGCGGCCGTCGCGGAATGGTTTTCAGGAAACCAAGTCGAGCGCGGGCGAGCCCCTCTTCCCCCGGCACCGACGCAGCGGCGCGGCCCCGCATAAAAGAAAAGCCGGGAGAAACCCGGCTCTTCGACAAGACAGAAGGGAAGCGGGATCTCAGTTGACCGCGTCCTTCAGCCCCTTTCCAGCCGTGAACTTCGGCACGTTGCGGGCAGGAATCTGCACCTCGGCGCCGGTCTGCGGGTTGCGGCCGGTGGATGCCTCGCGCTTCGACACCGAGAAGTTGCCGAAGCCGACCAGGCGCACGTCGCCGCCCTTCTTCAGCTCGGCGGTAATGGCCGAGAACACCGCATCGACAGCGCCCTGGGCGTCGCCCTTGGACAGCTTGGCGGCATCCGCAACGGCGGAAACGAGTTCGTTCTTGTTCATTGAGAATTCCCTTCCCTGTGAAAGACCGGCGATTCGGTTCAACCGGCAGGATCGGGAGTTTAGAAAATCCGCCTGCCCCCACCAAGCGGGAAACCCGCGGAAAACCCGGTTTTCCGCGGGTTTCTCGGGGTCCGATCAAAAAAAGCCGGGCTTGCGCCCGGCTTTTTCGGAGGCTCGGCGCAACGACGCGCCGTGTCCAATACGCCGCCTTCAGTGCGCCAGAGTCTGGGCGCCGCCGCCGTCGGCCTTGGCGGTCGCCGGCTCGACCGGCTCCACCCATTCGATCGGCTCGGGCATCCGCGTCAGCGCGTGCCGCAGCACCTCGCCGACGCGGGCGACCGGCACGATCTCCAGCTCGTTCTTCACGTTCTCCGGAATCTCCGCCAGATCCTTGGCGTTGTCCTCCGGGATCAGCACCTTCTTGATGCCGCCGCGAAGCGCTGCGAGCAGCTTTTCCTTCAGGCCGCCGATCGGCAGCACCCGGCCGCGCAGCGTCACCTCGCCGGTCATGGCGATGTCCTTGCGCACCGGAATGCCGGTCAGCACCGAGACGATCGCCGTGACCATGGCGATGCCGGCCGACGGGCCGTCCTTCGGCGTCGCGCCCTCCGGCACGTGGACGTGGATGTCGCGCTTGTCGAACAGCGGCGGCTCGATGCCGAAATCGATGGCCCGCGAGCGGACGTAGGACGCCGCCGCCGAGATCGATTCCTTCATCACGTCGCGCAGATTGCCGGTCACGGTCATCTTGCCCTTGCCGGGCATCATGACGCCCTCGATGGTCAGGAGCTCGCCGCCCACCTCGGTCCACGCCAGCCCGGTGACGACGCCGACCTGGTCCTCGCCGTCGATCTGGCCGTAGCGGTAGCGCTGCACCCCGAGATAGTCGGCAAGGTTCTTGTCCGTGACCTTGACCGACTTCTTCTTGGTGCGCAGGATTTCCGTCACCGCCTTGCGCGCGATCTTCATCAGCTCGCGCTCGAGGTTTCTGACGCCGGCTTCCCGCGTGTAGAACTGGATCGTGGCGCGGATCGCCTCGTCGGTGATCGAGAACTCCTTCGGCTGCAACGCATGGTCGCGGATCGCCTTGGGCAGGAGGTGCCGTTTCGCGATCTCGACCTTCTCGTCCTCGGTGTAGCCGGCGATGCGGATGATCTCCATCCGGTCCATCAGCGGCGCCGGGATGTTCAGCGTGTTCGCCGTCGTCACGAACATCACGCTCGACAGGTCGTACTCGACCTCGAGGTAATGGTCCATGAAGGTCATGTTCTGCTCGGGGTCGAGCACCTCGAGCAGCGCCGAGGACGGATCGCCGCGATAATCCTGGCCGAGCTTGTCGATCTCGTCGAGCAGGAACAGCGGGTTCGACTTCTTCGCCTTCTTCATCGACTGGATGACCTTGCCGGGCATCGAGCCGATATAGGTGCGCCGGTGGCCCCTGATCTCGGCCTCGTCGCGCACGCCGCCCAGCGCCATGCGGACATATTCGCGGCCGGTGGCCTTGGCAATCGACT
Source organism: Aquamicrobium sp. (assembly GCA_039808485.1). Taxonomy (GTDB): domain Bacteria; phylum Pseudomonadota; class Alphaproteobacteria; order Rhizobiales; family Rhizobiaceae; genus Aerobium. The sequence continues at coordinate 70,468 of JBDHTD010000012.1, forward strand.
TGGCGAGCGAGGTCTTGCCGACGCCGGGAGGGCCGACGAGGCACAGGATCGGCCCCTTCAGCTTCTTCTGCCGGCTCTGGACCGCGAGATATTCGACGATGCGCTCCTTGACCTTGTCGAGGCCGAAATGATCGGCGTCGAGCACCTCCTGGGCGAAGTCGAGGTCCTTCTTGACCTTGGACTGCTTCTGCCACGGGATGGAAAGCAGCCAGTCGAGATAGTTGCGCACGACGGTGGCCTCGGCCGACATCGGCGACATGGTGCGCAGCTTCTTCAGCTCCGCATCCGCCTTCTCGCGGGCTTCCTTCGACAGCTTCGTCTTCTTGATCCGCTCCTCGAGCTCGGACGCCTCGTCGCGGCCGTCCTCGCCCTCGCCCAGCTCCTTCTGGATCGCCTTCATCTGCTCGTTCAGGTAGTACTCGCGCTGGGTCTTCTCCATCTGGCGTTTTACACGCGAACGGATGCGCTTTTCGACCTGAAGGACGGAAATCTCGGCTTCCATGAAGCCCATCGCCTTCTCCAGCCGGTCCTTGACCGAAAGGGTGGCGAGCATCTCCTGCTTGTCGGCGATCTTGACGGCAAGGTGCGAGGCGACCGTGTCGGCGAGCTTGGAATAGTCGTCGATCTGGCTGGCGGCGCCGACCACCTCCGGAGAAATCTTCTTGTTCAGCTTCACGTAGTTCTCGAAGTCGGCGACGACCGAGCGCGCCAGCGCCTCGATCTCGACTTCCTCTTCCGTCGGCTCGGTCAGCGCCTCGGCCTCGGCCTCGTGGAACTCCTCGCGGGCGGTGAAGCCGGTGATGCGCGCGCGCCCCGTGCCCTCGACCAGCACCTTGACGGTGCCGTCCGGCAGCTTCAGCAGCTGCAGCACGTTGGCCAGCGTCCCGACCTCGTAGATGGCGTCGGCGGCAGGATCGTCGTCGGCCGCGTTCTTCTGGGTGGCGAGCAGGATCGGCCTGTCGGCGCCCATGACGTCCTCGAGCGCGCGGATCGACTTTTCGCGGCCGACGAAGAGCGGCACGATCATGTGCGGGAAGACGACGATGTCGCGCAGGGGCAGGACCGCGAAAGCGCCGGAGCCGGCAGAAACAGGACCGGAGGACGTGGGGGGTATGGTCATTGTCCAACCTTTCATACCGCAGCCGCAAATGAGCCGACCGCGATCTTCGATATTAGCGACTGCCGCGCTTCGCGCCTATCCCGAGAACTTGCCCGTGACGAACTCGCCATCACGGACGAACTTGCCATCACGGCTTTACCCGGAGCTTGCAGCACGCGCCGCGCCGCAGTCATGTCGATGCTTAGTTGGCGTTGCGCCGCACAAAGATCAAGGGGCGCGCAGCCGGCGGCTGTCCGGCAGCCACAGGCGAGCATCGCGCCCTACCCTGTCATGACGCCCGGACGGAACGGGCAGGGAGAGCCGGCAAGGTGGCACAGCCTCACGCGGTGGCCGCGGCGCCTTTTTCCTTCTCGGCATAGATGTAGAGCGGGCGGGCATTGCCGGTGACGACCTCGTCGGAGATCACCACCTCGCGCACGCCTTCCATCGCCGGCAGCTCGAACATGGTGTCGAGCAGGATCGCCTCCATGATCGAGCGCAGGCCGCGCGCGCCGGTCTTGCGCTCGATCGCCTTCTTGGCGATCGCCGAAAGCGCGCTCTCGTGGAAGGTCAGCTCGACGTTCTCCATCTCGAACAGGCGCTGATACTGCTTGACCAGCGCGTTCTTCGGCTCGGTCAGGATCTGGATCAGCGCCGCCTCGTCGAGGTCCTCGAGCGTCGCCAGAACCGGCAGGCGGCCGACGAATTCGGGGATCAGGCCGAACTTCAGCAGGTCCTCCGGCTCGACCTGGCGGAACAGCTCGCCGGTGCGGCGGTCTTCCGGCGATTCGACCGTCGCGCCGAAGCCGATCGAGGTCTTGCGGCCGCGATCCGAGATGATCTTGTCGAGCCCGGCGAAGGCGCCGCCGCAGATGAACAGGATGTTGGCGGTGTCGACCTGGAGGAATTCCTGCTGCGGGTGCTTCCTGCCGCCCTGCGGCGGCACCGACGCGACCGTGCCCTCCATGATCTTCAGCAGCGCCTGCTGCACGCCCTCGCCCGACACGTCGCGGGTGATCGAGGGATTGTCGGACTTGCGCGAGATCTTGTCGATCTCGTCGATGTAGACGATGCCGCGCTGGGCGCGCTCGACGTTGTAGTCGGCGGCCTGGAGCAGCTTCAGGATGATGTTCTCGACGTCCTCGCCGACATAGCCGGCTTCCGTCAGCGTCGTGGCGTCGGCCATGGTGAACGGCACGTCGATGATGCGCGCCAGCGTCTGGGCGAGCAGCGTCTTGCCGCAGCCGGTCGGGCCGATCAGGAGGATGTTCGACTTGGCCAGCTCGACGTCGTTGTTCTTGCCGGCGTGGGCGAGGCGCTTGTAGTGGTTGTGGACGGCCACCGACAGCACCCGCTTGGCATAGGGCTGGCCGATGACGTAGTCGTCGAGCACGGCGAGGATTTCCTGCGGTGTCGGCACGCCCTCGCGCGACTTCACCATCGAGGTCTTGTTCTCCTCGCGGATGATGTCCATGCACAGTTCGACGCATTCGTCGCAGATGAACACCGTCGGGCCGGCGATCAGCTTGCGCACCTCGTGCTGGCTCTTTCCGCAGAACGAGCAATACAGCGTGTTCTTGGAATCGCCACTGCTGTTGCTGATCTTGCTCATGCTCTTTCAACCCTTCCGGCCCAGTCCGCGGCAGCGCGACGCGCGCGCCTTGCGGGCATGAAATCATGGCGGGACCGCGCCCCTGCCAATGCCAACGGTTTTATGGAACCGCCCCCTACCCGAAACACGACGGAGGCGGCACGACGGCACTGCGAATCTTCGGGCGAACCCCCGGTCCAAGCTAAGCCACCGAAACTCAACATTGGCTTAACGTAGGCGTTCGCTCCAACGGAGGAAACACCAAACTGTGACCGAAATGGCGCAGTCGCCTTCAAAAAGTCGTCAACCTTGCCTTCGCGACGGGCCTACGCCTTCGCCTCGACCGCGTCGCGGTTGGAGATCACCTTGTCGATCAGGCCGAATTCCAGCGCCTGCTCGGTGGTCATGAAGCGGTCGCGCTCCAGCGCGTTGTGCACGCTCTCGTAGTCCTGGCCCGTGTGCTTGACGTAAATCTCGTTAAGCCGCCGCTTCAGCGCCTCGGTCCACTGGGCATGGATCATGATGTCGGTGGCCTGGCCCTGATAGCCGCCCGAGGGCTGGTGGACCATGATCGAGGCGTTGGGCGTGGCGAAGCGCATGTCCTTGGCGCCGGAGCACAGGAGCAGCGAGCCCATCGACGCGGCCTGGCCGGTGCACAGCGTCGACACCGGCGGCTTGATGAACTGCATCGTGTCGTAGATCGCCAGCCCCGCCGTCACCACGCCACCCGGCGAGTTGATGTAGAGGTTGATCTCCTTCTTCGGGTTCTCCGCCTCGAGGAAAAGGAGCTGGGCGCAGACCAGCGAGGCCATGCCGTCCTCGATCGGCCCGGTGATGAAGATGATGCGCTCCTTGAGCAGCCGCGAGAAGATGTCGTAGGCGCGCTCGCCGCGGTTGGTCTGCTCGACCACCATCGGCACGAGGTTCATGTGGGTTTCGATGGGGTCTCTCATCAATGTCCTCATTCGGGATCGGGCGGGATCGGGCGCCGCGGCGCGCCGAAGAATCGCGGATTTCGTCCAGCGTTAGATAGGATGCCGGCTTTGCCTTGCGCAAGTCTGGCGCTCCGGCAGGGTAAACGCCGGCCGCTCACCTGTCCGCCCACCCTGTCCCTTTGGGCCGCGGCCCCGCCTCGCCCGCTCAGGCCGCCGCCGGCACGCGGATCACATATTCCTTGCGCGTCGTCTCGACCACTTCCCAGGTGCCCTTGAAGCCCGGCCGGATGATGAAGCTGTCGCCGGCCTTCAGCGTCCGCGCCTCGCCGCCGTCCTCGGTCAAAATCGAGACGCCGGCGAGGATGTGGCAATATTCCCATTCGTCATATTCGACGCGCCATTTGCCGGGCGTCGATTCCCAGATTCCGGCGTGGAGGCCGCCTTCGGCCTCCTCCGCGTTCCATGTCGTGAAGGCGGGCGCGCCCGAAACCAGCCGCTCCGGCGCGGGACCGCCCTGTTCGGGCTCCAGCCCGATGGTCGCGATATGAAGAAAGCGCGTCACATACATCGTCTCTCTCCTTGGCTGCTGTCGTCCTTCGGTTCGCCGTCAGGCGCCTTCGAGCGCCTGTTCGAGATCGGCGATGATGTCGGCGACGTCCTCGATGCCGATCGAAAGGCGGATCACGTCCGGCCCCGCCCCCGCCGCCGTCTTCTGCTCGTCCGACAACTGGCGGTGCGTGGTCGAGGCCGGGTGGATGATCAGCGACTTGGTGTCGCCGATATTGGCGACGTGCGAGAAGATCTCGACGCCGTCCACCACCTTGACGCCGGCCTCGAACCCGCCCTTCAGCCCGAAGGTGAACACCGCGCCCGCGCCCTTCGGCGAATATTTCCGCTGGAGCGCGTGATTGGGGTCGTCGGGCAGGCCCGGATAGGAAACCCACGCCACCTTGGGATGGTTCCGCAGCCATTCGGCGACTTTCAGCGCATTGTCGCAATGACGCTGCATCCTGAGCGGCAGCGTCTCCAGCCCGGTGGCGATCAGGAAGGCGTTGAACGGCGACAGCGTCGGGCCGAAATCGCGCAGGCCCAGCACCCGGCAGGCGATGGCGAAGGCGAAATTGCCGAAGGTCTCGTGCAGCACCATGCCGCCATATTCGGGCCGCGGCGCCGACAGCATCGGGTAGTTGCCCGACTTCGACCAGTCGAAGGTGCCGCCGTCGACGATGACGCCGCCCATCGAATTGCCGTGGCCGGCGACGAACTTGGTCAGTGAGTGGACGACGATGTCGGCCCCGTGCTCGAGGGGACGCATCAGATAGGGGCTGGCCATGGTGTTGTCGACGATCAGCGGCAGGCCGTGGCGCTGCGCCACCTCGGCGATCGCCTCGATGTCGACGAAGGTGCCGCCGGGATTGGCGAGGCTCTCGACGAAGATCGCCCGCGTCCGGTCGTCGATGGCCGCCTCGAATTCGGCGACATCGGCGGGGTCGGCCCAGCGCACCTCCCAGCCGAAATTCGCGAACGCATGGCCGAACTGGTTGATCGAGCCGCCATAGAGTTTTCGCGCCGCGACGAAATTGTCGCCCGCCGTCATCAGCGTGTGGAAGACGAGAAGCTGCGCCGCGTGGCCCGACGCCGCCGCCACCGCCGCCGTGCCGCCTTCGAGCGCCGCCATCCGCTCCTCCAGCACCGCCGTCGTCGGGTTCATGATGCGGGTGTAGATGTTGCCGAACGCCTTCAGCCCGAACAGCGAGGCGGCGTGGTCGGCGTCGTCGAACACATAGGCCGTCGTCTGGTAGATAGGCGTCGCCCGCGCGCCGGTGGCGGGATCGGGCTGTGCGCCGGCATGGATGGCGAGCGTGTCGAAACCGGGCGCGCGCTGTGACATGTCTTTCCTCCTGATCGCTCGGCTTCCGCGCCCGCGCGAAAGCCTATTTCCGCCTTATGCCGAAGCTCTGGAACCCGGATCGCATCACCGGCTTCCTCGACGAGATCACCCGGCTGTTGACGCCGTTCCAGCCGATCTCGCGGGCGAGCCGGGCGTATTCGATCTTGGGGCAGCGGTTCATCACCACCCGGACCCCGGCCGCCTCGGCGCGTCGCGCCGCCGCGTCGTGGCGCACGGTCAACTGCATCCAGATCGCCTTCGGCCGCGGGTCGAGCGCCAGCGCCTCCTCGACGATTGCCTGCACCGCGTCCGAGGCGCGAAAGATGTCGACCATGTCGATCGGCTCCGGCACGTCGGCGAGCCGGGCATAGGTCATGCGGCCGAGGATGTCCTTGCCGGCATGGCCGGGATTGATCGGGAAGACGGTGTAGCCCTTATCGATCAGGTATTTCGTCACGAAGAAGGACGGCCGCACCTCGTTGGCCGACGCGCCGATGATGGCGACCGTCTTCACCTCGTCGAGGATGCCGGAAATATAGGCGTCGTCATACGTGTCGTGGTTCATTCCCGGCAGCGCGATACGCCCTTCCGCGTCGATGGGGAAGTCGGGATTGTGCGCGACTTCCCACAGATTGCCTTCCGTGTCCTCGAAATAGCCCTGCATGCCGCCCCAGACCGCCCGGGCGGCCGGTTTCAGCACGCGTCCGCCGGCCTTTTCGGCCAGCGCCAGCACCTCGGCGACCTCGCCCTCGGAGCGGGTGTTGTAGGCCAGCGCGACGCCGGGAAAACCGGCGCGAGACAGAGGCAGGCCCGCGTCGCGGGCCAGCTCCTCGCGCGGCCACAGCGCAAGGATCAGCCCGCCCATCTGGAAGAAGGCGACGCCGTCGGTGAAGCGCCCGTTCCGTTCGAGCCCCATCGCCTCGTAGAAGGCGGCGGCGCGGGCAAGGTCGTCGACGCCGAGCGTCACCAGCGAGATGCGCGGTTCCATGTCCGTCGTCGCGCCTATCTGCCGGTCCACTCCGGCTTGCGTTTGCCGATGAAGGCGTCGACGCCCTCCCTGGCGTCCGCCGAAAGCATGTTGTCGACGATGACGCGGGTGGCGTGTTCGTACGCGTCGGCCAGCCCCATTTCGAGCTGGGCGTAGAACGCCTGCTTGCCGAGGCGCACCGCCGTCGGCGACTTGGCGGCGATGGTCGCGGCGTATTTGTCGACGATCTGGCCGAGATATTCGGCCGGCACCACCCGGTTGACGAGGCCGAACTCGCGCGCCGTCGCCGCGTCGACCATCTCGCCGGTCAGGAGCATCTCCATCGCGTGCTTGGGCTTGACCTTGCGCGACAGCGCCACCGCCGGGGTCGAGCAGAACAGGCCGACATCGATGCCGTTGACGCCGAAGCGCGAGCGGTCGGAGGCGATGGCGAGGTCGCAGCTCGCCACGAGCTGGCAGCCGGCGGCGGTGGCGATGCCGTCGATCGAGGCGATCACCGGCTTCGGCAGGCGCACGATCGTCTGCATCATCCGCGAGCACTCCGAGAAGGTGCGCTCGAAGAAGGCGCGGCCGCCATCCTCGTCCGTCCGGTGCGCCGTCATCTCCTTCAGGTCGTGGCCGCCGGAAAACAGCTTGCCCGAGCCCGAAAGCACGACGACGCGCACGCTGTCGTCGGCGGCGCAGGCGTCGAGCGCCCGCTGGAGCGCCGCGATCGTCGCCAGCGAAAGCGCGTTGGCCGGCGGATTGTTGAGCGCGAGCCGGGCGATCGCGCCGTCCGGCCCCTCTCCCCGCGTGACCGTCACCAGCTCCGCCACCAGCTCCGGGCTTTCCTGCCCGCCGCGAACTGCCACGATCTCGGCCATGCCGTCCTCCCTGCCTGCCGCCCGGCCGAACCGCGGCGCGCGCATCGTGTGCGACGAACCGCCCCGGCCCGGCGAATGCCGGCGAAACGGCCGCCCTTCCGTTGCCGCGCCGCCGCTGATAGCGCCGCGCGGATCGAGATGCGGCTTCCCTGCAAAGCTGCACCAGCCGAAAACTATCACTTGCCGGGTTGAAGGAAACCCCGGAAATGGCCAAACTCACCCTTACGTTTACGGAAACGGAAGATCGGGAGGATGAACAGGCAATGAGCGCGACCACATCGAAGGCGGCGGCGGCGACGAAACCGGCAATGACCGCCGACGAGATCAACGCCTTCCTGAAACAGGTCTATCCGCAGTTGAACGACGATTTCTGCGACTATCTCGCCACCGACGTCTTCCCCGGCGGCTGCACGGTCCGCCTCAACGCCAACGAACGCCACCTGCGGCCGGGCGGCACCGTGTCGGGACCGTCGCTGTTCACGCTGGCCGACATCGGCGGCTATGTCTGCGTGCTTTCCCATGCCGGGCCGGACGCGCTGTCGGTGACGACCAGCCTCAACATCAATTTCATGCGCAAGGCCGAGGCCGGCCCGATCGACGGCGAATGCCGCATCCTGAAGCTCGGCAAGAGCCTGATGGTCTACGACATCACCATGGTGGCCGGGCCGGACAGGCATGTCGTCGCCCATGCCACCGGCACCTATTCGATCCCGCCGAAGCGAAATTGATGAGGTATTTAAATACCTCTTTTATAAGACGTTGATTTTGCTTATCTATTGGGCGAATCGTCGAAATTTCGCCGATTGACGCGGCTTTGCATGCGCCTTATAAGCCGCCGTGGATGCAGCGGCCCCTCAAGGGCCGTCGGTCCATGTTGGCGCGGCCTTGGCCTTCGCCAACGCAAGCAACAAGAAACGCCCCTCGGCGCCTCGCGGCGGCAGGGGTCATGACAAGAAAGCAAAGACCATGACAACCTTTTCGCAGAAGCCTGCGGATGTGGTGAAGAAGTGGGTGCTGATCGACGCCGAGGGTCTCGTCGTCGGCCGTCTCGCCTCCCTCGTCGCCAACCGCCTGCGCGGCAAGCACAAGCCGACCTTCACCCCCCATGTCGACGACGGCGACAACGTCATCATCGTCAATGCCGACAAGGTGGTGTTCACCGGCCGCAAATACACCGACAAGAAGTATTACTGGCACACCGGCCACCCCGGCGGCATCAAGGAGCGCACCGCGCGCCAGTTGCTCGAGGGCCGTTTCCCCGAGCGCGTGGTCGAGAAGGCCATCGAGCGCATGATCCCGCGCGGGCCGCTTGGCCGTCGCCAGATGAAGAACCTGCGCGTCTATGCCGGGGCCGAGCATCCGCACGAAGCCCAGCAGCCGGAGACGCTCGACGTCGGCTCGCTCAACGCCAAGAACAAGAGGGCCGCATAATGGCTGATCTTTCCTCCCTCGCCGATCTCGCGCAGGCCAAGCCCGCCGAGCAGCCGGCCCAGCCGGTCCATGTCCAGAAGCTGGACAAGCACGGCCGCGCCTATGCCACCGGCAAGCGCAAGGACGCCATCGCCCGCGTCTGGGTCAAGCCCGGCACCGGCAAGATCGTCGTCAACGACAAGGAGTACGACAAGTACTTCGCGCGCCCGGTGCTTCAGATGATCCTCCAGCAGCCGATCGTCGCCACCAACCGCAACGGCCAGTACGACATCATCGCCACCGTCATCGGCGGCGGCCTCTCCGGCCAGGCCGGCGCGGTGCGCCACGGCATCTCCAAGGCGCTGACCTATTACGAGCCGGCCCTGCGCGCCGTGCTCAAGAAGGGCGGGTATCTCACCCGCGACAGCCGCACCGTCGAGCGAAAGAAGTACGGCAAGGCCAAGGCCCGCCGTTCGTTCCAGTTCTCCAAGCGCTGATTTTTCGCGCAGGAAGACAACGGAGAAGCGGGCCGAAAGGCCCGCTTTTTTGTTGCGCCCTTGCCATATCCGGCCGATAGGCTGGCGCGCAACGAGATCATTCGAACCCGTAGGGTTCGCAAGCCCGACCGGACGTCGCGCGGTCAGCGCGCCTCCCCCAAAGGTCATGAGGGAGCCGGCGAGCGAAGCGAGTTCGGCGTAAGCGAAAGAGGAACTCTTCAAGATGCCATCGAACGCCATCGACCGCGCCTTCACCGCCCGCAAGCCGGCCGGCAGCGAGCCGGAGCCGACCTATGCCGGGGCGCTGTCCTTCATGCGCCGCAGGTTCTCCAAGAACGTCAAGGGCGCCGACGCCGTGGTCTGGGGCATCCCGTTCGACGCCGCCGTCTCCAACCGGCCCGGCGCCCGCTTCGGGCCGCAGGCGATCCGCCGCGCCTCGGCGATCTTCGACGTCGACCCGCAATATCCGTTCGGCATCGACCTGTTCGAGAAGCTGGAGGTCGTCGATTACGGCGACTGCCTGCTCGACTACGGCAACCACCACAAGACGCCGGCGGCGATCGAGAGAGAGGCGGCGAAGATATTGAAGGACGCCGGTTTCCTGCTCTCGCTCGGCGGCGACCATTTCGTCACCTGGCCGCTCCTGAAAGCGCACGCCGCGATCCACGGGCCGCTGGCGCTGGTGCAGTTCGACGCCCATCAGGACACCTGGTTCGACGACGGCAGGCGCATCGACCACGGCTCGTTCGTCGGGCGCGCCGTCCGCGCCGGCGTCGTCGACCCCGACCGCTCGATCCAGATCGGCATCCGCACCCATGCGCCCGAGGATTGCGGCATAAAGATTCTCTACGGCCACGAGGTCGAGGAGATGCGCGCAGCCGACATCGCCTATGCGATCCACGAGCGCACCGGCGGCCGCAAGACCTACGTCACCTTCGACATCGACTGCCTCGACCCGGCCTTCGCGCCGGGAACGGGAACGCCGGTGGCCGGCGGCCCGTCCTCGGCCAGGATGCTGTCGGTGCTGCGCCAGTTGGACGGCCTCGACATCGTCGGCGCCGACGTGGTCGAGATCGCGCCCGCTTACGACCATGCCGACATCACCGCCATTGCCGGCGCGAGCGTGGCGATGCACTATCTCGGCCTTCTGGCGCGGAAACGCGCACGCGGCTGAAAACCGCCGGCCCGACGCCCATATCTTCAGTTCACGACACCCGGAACACCAGCATGAAACCGAAAATCTTCATCGACGGCGAGCACGGCACCACCGGCCTCCAGATCCGGCAGCGGCTGGCCAGCCGCGACGATCTCGACATCCTGTCGATCCCCGAGAGCGAGCGCCGCAACCCCAGGCTGCGCGAGGAGATGCTCGGCGCCGCCGACATCGCCATATTGTGCCTGCCGGACGACGCCGCGCGCGAATCCGTCGCCATGATCGGGTCGAGCAACGCCACCCGCGTCATCGACACCTCGACCGCCCACCGCACCGCGCCCGACTGGACCTACGGCTTCGCCGAGATGGAGAAGGGCCAGGCGGCGGAGATCGCCGGGGCCCGTCTCGTCGCCAATCCCGGCTGCTACCCCACCGGCGCGATCGGGCTGATCCGGCCGCTGGTCAAGGCCGGGCTGCTGCCGGCCGACTATCCGGTGACCGTCAATGCGGTGTCGGGCTACACCGGCGGCGGCAAGCAGTTGATCGCCCAGATGGAGGACGAGGAAAATCCCGGCTACATAGCGGCGCCGCATTTCCTCTACGGGCTGACGCTGACCCACAAGCACGTGCCGGAAATGCAGCTTCACGGCCGGCTCTCCCACGCGCCGCTGTTCGCGCCCAGCGTCGGCCGCTTCGCGCAAGGCATGATCGTGCAGGTGCCGCTGCACCTCGCGGGCCTGAACGGCGCGCCGCGGCTGGCCGACCTGCATGAGGCGCTGACCGCGCACTATGCCGGACAGACCGTGGTCGACGTGGTGCCGCTCGCCGAATCGGCGCAGCTCGCCCGCATCGATCCGACCGAGCTGAACGGCACCGACCGCATGAAGCTCCATGTCTTCGGCACCGAGGGCAAGGGCCAGGCCAACCTCGTCGCCGTGCTCGACAATCTCGGCAAGGGCGCGTCCGGCGCGGCGGTGCAGAACATGGACCTGATGCTCGGCAAGACCGCCTGAAGGAGAGCGGGCGCGGCGCTCAGCCGCCGCGCCGGCCGGCCGGCACCGCCAGCGCCGCGCTGAGCGGCACCAGGCACAGAAGCGCCGCCAGGAGCCAGAACGCCGCATCGAGGCCGACCATCCCGGCGACGAAGCCGATGCCGGCGGGGCCGGCGAGCACCCCGGCATAGCCGGTGGTGGTGACGGCGGCGATGGCCAGCCCCGCCGGCATCACGGTCTGCGCGCCCGCCTGCCGGAACAGCACCGGCACGATGTTGGCCGCGCCGAGCCCGATCAGGACGAAGCCCGCCATGGCGGCGGCCTTCACCGGCAGGGCGAGCAGCGCCGCGAAGCCGGTAAGCGCGACGGCGCCGCCCCAGAACAGCACCGCGCGGCCGCCGAAGCGCGCGACGAGCCCGTCCCCGGCGAGCCGGCCCGCCGTCATGGCGATGGCGAACAGCATGTAGCCGATACCGCCCTGCGCCGCCGCGACGAGCCCGTTGCCGGTGATCAGCACCGCGCTCCAGTCGAGGACCGCGCCCTCGACGAGGAAGGTGACGGCGGTGAGCGCGGCGAGCAGGAGAACGATGCCGCGCGGCATGACGAAGAGCGGCCCGTCCTGCGCATGCGTCGTCACCAGCAGGCGCGGCCAGGCGAGCGCCATCGCCACCGCCATCAGCGCCGCGCAGATCAGCGAGCCGGCGGCCGGCCCGAGCCCGGCCGAGAGGAAAAGCGTCATCGCCGCGGCGCCGGCGAAGCCGCCGACGCTGAACAGGGCGTGGAAGCCGGACATCAACGGCCGCCGCGCCGCGCGCTCGACCTCGACCGCGTGGATGTTCATCGCGACGTCGAGCGAACCGAGCGCCGCGCCGAAGGCGAACAGGCCGAGCCCCATCGGCACCGGCGTCGCGGCGACGGACAGCAGGGGCAGCGTCGCAGCAAGCCCGAAGCCGCCGGCCACGACGATCGGCCGGCTGCCATATCTCGTCCCCAGCGCCCCAGCCAGCAGCATCGCCGCGACCGAGCCGATGCCGAGGCACAGCAGCAGCAGGCCGAGGGCCGCGTCGTCGACGGCCAGCCGCGCCTTGGCGAAGGGCACGAGCGGCGCCCAGCAGGCGAGGCCGAACCCCGCGACGAGGAACGCCAGCCGCGTGGCGAGGCGCGTCGCAGGCCGGTCGGCGCAGGCCATCGCGGACGTTTCCGCGCGAACCTTACGACGCTGCAACGATCCGCGTCTCCATAGGATAGCTGCCGCGCGTCGCCCGCCAGTGGGCGGCGGCGAAGCCGAGCACGACGATGGCGAGCGCATGGTGCGTCAGCGCCACATGCAGGTGCACGAAGGTCAGGAGCGCCGTGATGCCCATCGCCACCTGCGCCAGCATCAAGAGGAACAGCACGACGGCGCGGCGCGCATGGGTCGAGCCCGGCTCGGCCCGCCAGGTGGCGACGGCGTGCCAGAGCGAGACCACGAACAGGACGTAGGCGCCCAGCCGGTGGACGAACTGCACCGTCAGCGCGTTCTCGAAGAAATTGGCCCAGGCCGGCGTCAGGTCGAGCAGCCCGTCGGGCCAGAGCTGGCCGTCCATCAGCGGCCATGTGTTGTAGGTGAGCCCCGCATGGAGGCCGGCGACCAGCGCGCCGAGCCAGATCTGGGCGAGGACGAGAAGCACGATCCAGCCGGCCCATCTTTGCGTCCGCCGCCCGGCCGGCCCGGCCGAATGCGGCGCCAGCCCGCGCGCCACCAGCACCGTCGCGGTGAAGATGAGGCAGGCCAGCAGAAGGTGGGCCGCCAGTCGGTACTGGCTGACGAACAGCCGCTCCGTCAGCCCGGACGACACCATCCACCAGCCGATGAAGCCCTGGAAGCCGCCGAGCAGGAACAGGCCGACCAGCCGCGGCTTCAACTGCCGCTCCAGCCGTCCCGACAGCCAGAAGAACGCCAGCGGCGCCGCCACCAGCAGCCCGACGCCGCGCGCCAGCAGCCGGTGCGCCCATTCCCACCAGAAGATGACCTTGAACTCGCCGAGGCTCATGCCCCTATTGAGTTCCTGATATTGCGGAATCTGGCGGTACTTCTCCAGCTCCTCCTGCCACTCGGCCTCGTTCAGCGGCGGGATGACGCCATGGATCGGCTTCCATTCGGTGATGGAGAGGCCCGACCCGGTCAGCCGCGTCGCGCCCCCGACGACGAACAGCGCGAACAGCACCACGATCACCGCATAGAGCCACCAGCGCACCATGGCGCGGTTGCGGATTTCGCGGTCTCTGGCGGAAACGGGTTCCAGGGCAGGCAGGGCCTGGTCGGTCATGGCGTCCTCGCTGGGGCTTGTTCGCCCGGGCTTGCTCGTGCTCTTTCCGAAGAGGCGTAAACGCCGACTTCGTCGCGCATCGGTGCCTGTAACACAAGATCGGCGCACGCGACACGCCGTCGCGGCGCCGCGCGCGGTCCTGAACAAGGATTTGCACGGCGGGCGCGATGCGACTATGTCGGGGCGCGCAAAGGGAAGCGAAGACATGCCTGTGCGGCTGAAGAAACTGATCGGAACCGTGCTTCTGGTGGTGCTGGTGCTCGTCTACGCGCTGGTCGCGACCATCGTCGCCATGGCCCAGTTCGCCGAATCCGGCCCGCTGGTGCATCTGGCCTATTTCTTCTTCAGCGGCCTGTTGTGGGTGCTGCCGGCGATGGCCATCGTCAAGTGGATGATCACGCCGCCGCGCGGCAAGGCGGGCTGATCGCCCCCCGCCCGGCCTAAACGGTGACGAGCCGCCTGCCGCCGCCGGCCAGCGGCGTCGTCAGCCCCGACATCAGCGTGCGGACGTCGGCGACGTTCTGGAAATTGCCGTTGACGGAAATCCGCGGCAGGGCATGGAGATGCCCGGCATGGGAGGGCACGAGGACGCCGTGGCGCGTCGTCACCGCCGTGGTGAAGCCAGCGCGGCGCGCCAGCTCGACCTCGCGCGCGCCCACCGCCGCCTTGTGGCCGTAGGGAAAGGCGAAATGGCGCGGGCGGGAGCCGGTTTCCCGTTCGACGATCGCGGCCGCGTCCACCATCTCGCGCAGCGCCTCCTCCTCGCCCAGGCGCTTGACGTTGACGTGGTGGACCGTGTGCGTGCCGAGCGTCGCCAGCCCGTGACCGGCAAGGCCGCGCAATTCGTCCCAGTCCATGAACCGGCGCGCCTCGCCGGGCCCGCCGCCCAGCGCCCGCAGGGCCTCCTGCTGGTCGCGTTCCGCCACCTCGCGCGTCAGCCACACGGTCAGCCGCCAGGCGGCGACGCGCTTTTCCGCCATGGTGCGGCAGGCAAGCGCGACCTCGCCCTTCAGGGTCGGGATGTGCAGTTCCTCGCGCCGCAGCACGATCTCCTCGACCACTTCCCACCACGGCAGCGTCTCGCCGGAAATCAGGCCCGGCGCGACATAGACGGTGAAGGGCGCGTCATGCGCCTCGAACACGGGAAGCGCTTCGGTCAGATTGTCGAGATAGGCGTCGTCGGCGGTGATGGCGACCACCTGATGCCCGCGCCCGGCGCGCAGCGCGTCCGGGATCTCGTCCATCGGCACGATGGTCTGCCCGCGGCGGCGCAGGTCGGCCAGCAGTCGGTCGAGGAATTGCGGCGCGACCGTCAGGCCGCTGCTCAGCCCGAGCGGCGACCAGTTCCGCTCCGTCACGTGATGCAGCATCAGGATGGCGCCCCTGCCCGACAGGAAGGAGCGGGCGACCGCCGCCGCGCCCGTCCAGCGCGCGGCGGAAAGGGTCATCCTGATCGCGATTTGCTGCACATCGACCATTGATTCACTTTTCTCGCCTACTGTCTCGCCCGGCTATCGAGCGGGAAGCCACCCCCAAGGAAGCCGATCCGTCGTCCGAGCTTTAGACCGGAAGGATTGCATTATGGTTGACGCCGGCGCGCTTGCCCGACCTTTCCAGCCGCTTGAGCGGCATGACGGCATCGTCCGCAGCGACGAGGCGCTCGCGGTCGAGGTGCGCGCCGCCGACGCCGACGCGCTGGCCGATTACGCGGCGTTCTGCCGCCGGGCGGTCCATGGGCCGGCCCAGCATCCGCTGTGGGTCGGGGCGTGGGTCGAGGAGGTCAACGCCGACGCGCTGGTCGTCACGGCAAGCCGCGACGGCGCGCCGCTTTTCATGCTTGCGCTCGAAGTGGTGGCGAAAGGCCCGTTCCGCATCGCCCGCTTCATCGGCGGCAACCATGCCAACGGCAATTTCGCCGCGATGGCGCGCGACGGCGGCGAAGCGCCGGCGCAACGCGCCGGCAAGGCGATCGCCGCCGCCCTCCGCGCGGCCCGGCCCGACCTCGACCTCGTGCTCCTGTCCCGGCAGAACCCGCATTTCGACGGCCTCCCCAACCCGCTTTCGCGCCTTGCCACGATGACGAGCCCCAACATCTCGCTCGCCGCGCGGCTCGACGGCGGCTTCGAGGCGCTGCTGGAGCGCAGCGGCCGCAGGCGCAAGGTCCGGCACTACAAGAAGCGGCTGGCCCGGTTCCGCCAGGGCGGCGGCTTCCGCCTGATCGAGGCCGCGACGCCGCAGGAGGTCTCGACCCTCATCGACGCCTTCTTCGTTCTCAAGGGCGAGCGCCTGCGCAAGATGGGGATCGCCAACGTCTTCGACGGCGACGCCATGGAGGCCTTCTTCAGGAAGCTGTTCGCCTCCGCGCTCGACACGGCGCCCGCGCCCTTCGTGCTGCACGGCCTCGAAGCCAACGGCAAGGTGGTCGCGGTCAACGGCCTCAGCGTCACCGATCACAGCTTCGTCTTCGAGTTCAGCGGCATCGACGACAGCGACCCCGCCACCAGCCCCGGCTATTTCCTCAACTACAACACCATCGAATGGGCCTGCCGGCTCGACAAGCGGCTTTTCGATTTCAGCGTCGGCGACGAGCCCTACAAGCGCAGTTGGGCCGACGTCGAGACCTGGCAGTTCGAGACGCTGCTGCCGCTCACCGCCAGGGGGCGCGTGCTGGCGCTCTACGAGCGCGGCCGCGCCGGCGCCGTCCGGCGCCTCAAGGCGAACGACAGGCTGTGGGAACTGGCCAAGAAACTGCGTGGCAGGCTGGCCGGCGAGCAGCCGCAGGCGGCCGCCGACTGACCGGCCCGCACTGACCGGCCCGCACTGGCCGGCCCGCATTGGCCGGCCCCCATCGAGCCGCCCGCGCGAAAAAAGCCGCGCTGCCGCGGCCTTTCGTCCCTGCCCGTGGTCCGCCTTCTACGCTGCGAAGCGGCGGCGTTTCCTGAAGCGGGCCTGCCGCCCGGCCGGCGTGACCGTCAGCACCGCGCCGTAGCCCGTCGCCTCGAGATCGGCCGCAAGCCCGGCCACGCCAGCGCCGCGCGGGTCGAGAGCGCCGATCAGCACCTCCGCATGGTCCTCGGCCACGTCGGCGATGGATTGCGCATCCGTCGCGCCGCATTCGACGATCATGACGTCGTAGCTGTCCTCGAGCGCCTGGAGGATCTCCGGCAGGCGGTCGGCGGACCGCATCGCCCGCACCGGATCGACGGTTCCCGCCGGAATGACGTGGCAGCCGGAAAACAGATCGCCGTGGATGATGTCGGCGAACTGCGCCCGCGCCGCCAGGAGGTTGGTGATCCCGGGCTGGCGCGAATCCTCCAGCATCGCCGTCGAGGGCGCGCCCGACCACGTCAGGTCGACGAACAGGACCTTGAGCCCGGCGTCGGCAATCTCGCGCGCCACCATCACCGACACGGCCGTCGCCTCGTCGCCCTCGGGCGAGATGAACACGGCGCGGCCGGCATCGCCCTCGATCAGCCGGTCCGCGATGCCGGCGACGGTGATTTCATCGGGCGTGTAGCGTGGCATCGTCACTTCTTCCTCTTCATCGCTTGGCGCCATCGCCGCGGCGAACTGCGCCACGTCGTCGGGGCCGGCATCGTCCTCGGCGCGCATGGCCGGCGCGGACAGGATCGACCGCGTTTCCGGCCGGGCCGGCTCGGCCGGCGCTTCCCGTTCGTCCTGCCACTCTTCCTGCCTCTCCGGCGCGGTCGCGCTCCCGCCGTCGAGGACGAAATGCTCCGCGACCGCTGGCTCCGCCGGCACGAACGCGCCGGCTGCCGGCCGCATGGCGCGGCCGCTGAACAGCTCGCGCAGCAGGACGACGACCGAGATGACGATCAGGGAGCCGGCGAGCGCCGCTCCGAGGATCAGGCCCATCTTGGGGAAATAGGCTTCGTGCGGCACCGTCGCCCGGGCGAAAATGCGGGCATCGGCGGGGGCCGCGCCGCGATCGGCGCGCGCCGCCGCCTCGCGATAGCGGGTGAGATAGGATTCGAGCAGCGCCCGCTGGGCCAGCGCCTCGCGCTCGAGCGCCCGCAATTCGACCTCGCTGTCGCCGGCCTGGGCCGAGGCGGCCTTCAGGCGGTTGACCTCGGCGACGAGGCTGTCCTCGCGGGCGCGGGCGGTGGCGAGCTCGTTCTCGACCGAGGTCCGCACCTTGGCGATCTCGGTCCGGAGCTGGCGGCCGGTTTCGTCGAGCTGCGCCCGAAGCGCGCGCATGCGCGGGTGATTTTCCAGAAGCGAGGCCGAGAGATCGGCGAGCTGCGCCTCGGTCTGGGCCTGGTTTTCGCGCAGGCGCTGGACGATCGGCGAAGCCAGCACCCCCGGCATGCTTTCGAGCCGGTCGCTCGATCCGGTGGCGTCGCGGATCGCCGCCATCCTCGCCTCGGCGGCCGAGCGGTCGGCGCGGGCGCGGCTCAGCTCGGTCGAGATCTCGGCAAGTTCCTGCGTCGGCAGAACGAGGTTGTTCTGCCCGGTCAGCAGGCCGGCCTGGGCGCGGTATTCCGCGACGCGGGCCTCGGCCTCGCGCACGCGCCGGCGCAGGTCCTCGATTTCCGGCTCCAGCCATTCGCTGGCGTCGGCGTTGGTCAGGCGCTTGGCCTGCTCCTGCCCCGCGATGTAGGCGTCGGCGATGGCGTTCGGCACGGCGGCGGCAAGCTCGGGGTCCTGCGAGGCGAACCGCACGACGATGACCCGCGAGCCGTCGACCTGGTAGATGCTCAGCTTTTCCCGAAGCGCCTTCAGCACCCGCTCCTCGACCGAGGCCTGCGACGGGTCGCCCTTCAGCCCGGCGAGGATGAGGAGGTTGCCGAGCATGCCCGTCTCGCCCGACGCGCCGAACTCGTCGCGCGAGCCGAGGCCGAGCCCGCGCGCCACCTCGCGCAGGATGTCCGGCGAGCCGAGGACCTCGACCTGCGAGGCGACGGTGCGCTCGTCGGGAAGCGCGCTCGCGGCGGTGTCGGTCAGCCCGGTCGATGCCGGCCGCGTATAGGGCGATTCGCGC
The DNA here is from genome assembly GCA_039808485.1 of Aquamicrobium sp. Lineage (GTDB taxonomy): Bacteria > Pseudomonadota > Alphaproteobacteria > Rhizobiales > Rhizobiaceae > Aerobium. The sequence goes on from JBDHTD010000012.1 coordinate 89,198, forward strand.
GCCTCGATCAGGATGCGCGTCTCGGCCCGGTAGAGCGGCGTCACCAGCGACGCGGCCAGGAACGCCAGCGCCGTTATCGCCAGCGCGGCGATCAGGATACGCGGCCAGCTCCGGGCGAGGCTGCCGAAAAGCTGGCCGAGATCGACGTCCAGGTCGCTGGTGGTGTGGCGGGCATCAGACATGGGCTTACTCCGGTACGCATGGCGCCATGGTAAATGGACATGGTTTCCATCGGGTTAAGCCTGCCCCGGTGCCCCGACCGCGCCCCGGCCGCCCCATGGCCGTCCCATGGCCGTCCCATGGCCGCCCCGGGGCCGCCCCGGGGGCCGGTTCGCGCCGCTTCCGCCGGCCGGCTTTACCGGACATTAACCTTAACAGGAGGATAAGAGGCCGGAAGCCGCGGGCCCCCGCGCAGCGGAGTTCAGCGCCGCAGAAAATGTCGAGGATCGTCGTCCGCCCATGAAACGCCAGCTCGCAGCCGCAATCGTCGCTTCCGCCGCGCTCATGGCAGCGGGATGTTCCGGCTACCGCCCCGCGCCGGCGGCCTTTCATGAAGCCATCAACAAGCCCTACGTGCTCGACGCCGGCGACAGCGTCCGCATCACCGTGTTCGAGCAGACGATGCTGAGCAACACCTATTCCGTCGACCAGTCGGGCTACATCGCCTTTCCGCTGGTGGGCGCGATCGCCGCGCGCGGCTACACCGCCCAGCAGCTCGAGGGCCAGATCGCGACGCGCCTGCGCAACGGCTATCTGCGCAATCCCGACGTTTCCGTCGAGGTCGACCGCTACCGCCCCGTCTTCATCATGGGCGAGGTCGGCGCGTCCGGCCAGTATTCCTATGTTCCCGGCATGACCGTGCAGAAGGCGGTCGCGGCCGCCGGCGGCTACACGCCGCGCGCCAACCAGGCCGATGTCGACATAACCCGCACCATCAACAACGAGGTGATGACCGGACGGGTCAGGACATCCGAACCCATGCTGCCCGGCGACACGGTCTACGTGCGCGAACGCCTGTTCTGACGGCAGGGAACCGGCTTTCCGTGGCAACGAGCCTGCGCATCGTCCATTGCTTCCGCGCGCCAGTCGGCGGGGTTTTCCGCCACGTCCGCGATCTCGCCGTCGCCCAGGCCGCGGCCGGGCATCAGGTCGGCTTCATCTGCGACTCGGCCACGGGCGGGGCGCTGGAGGACAGCTATTTCGCGGCCATCGCCGATTCGCTGGCGCTCGGCGTCACGCGGATGCCGATCGGCCGCAACATCGGCCCCGGCGACGTCGCCGCCGGATGGCGCACCTATCGCACGATCAAGAAATTGCGGCCGGACGTGCTGCACGGGCACGGCGCCAAGGGCGGCGCGCTCTCACGTCTGTTCGGCTCAGCCCTGCGGGTATCCAGGTTCCGCGTAGCCCGCCTCTATTCGCCGCATGGCGGCGTCCTGCACTACGACCCTGCGACGGCGAAGGGCAGGACATTGTTCGCGATCGAGCGGGCGATGGACCGCCTGACCGACCGCTTCCTGTTCGTCTCCGATTTCGAGCGGCGCACCTTCGCCGCCAAGATCGGCGGCCCGCGCACGCCGGCGGACGTGGTCCATAACGGCCTGGCGCCGGCCGAGTTCGAGCCCGTACCCGCCAATCGCGACGCGGCCGACTTCCTCTACATCGGCGAGATGCGGGCGCTGAAGGGCACGGACATCTTCATCGACGCGCTCGACATGGCCTCGCGGGCCGCCGGCCGGCCGCTCACGGCGGTCATGGTCGGCGGCGGCGAAACGGAAAGCTACGCGGCGCAGATCGGGCGCCTCGGCCTTGGCGGCCGCATCCGCATGCTGCCGCCGATGCCGGCGCGCGCGGCCTTCGCGCTCGCCCGCATGATCGTGGTGCCGTCGCGCGCCGAGGCCATGCCCTATATCGTGCTCGAGGCGCTCGCCGCCGCCAAGCCGATGATCGCCACCGCCGTCGGCGGCATTCCCGAGATCTTCGCACCCGGCTCGCCCGCCCTCGTCGAACCGCGGGTCGAGACGGTGGCCGCCGCCATGGCGGCCGCGGTCGCCGACGAGGACGCCTTCGCCGCCGCGATGCCCTCCCGCGCCGAGTTGCAGGAGCGGTTCAGCGTCGGGACCATGGCCGAGCGGGTCGAGAACGCCTATCGGCTGGCGCTGGCGCGATAGGGAAAGGCCGGGGACCGGCCGGAGGCAAGGTCGAGGGGCCTCGTCAAGGTTTCCTTAGCGGCTTTCGGCTATGGGAGAGGCGGAACCCTGGATAAGCCCATCATGACCGACAACGATCCCGCCAACCGCTACACCGCCGACGCCATCCGGGCGTTCGCCGGAGAAACCGGCCCGGAAAACGGCAAGCCCGGCGAACTCAACGCCATCGCGCGCCAGATCGCCCGGCAATACCGCCATGACACGCTGTCGCCGTCGATGGTCAGCGGCCTCGTGCGGCTGGCCGAATTCGTGCTGCTGATCGTGTCCGGCTATGCCGTCGGCTTCGCCTATCTCGGCCTTCAGATCGCGACGAGCTGGCATTATCCGGTGCTGATCCTGCTCGCCTCCTCGATCGCCGTTCTCCTGCTCGAGCTGGCCGATGCCTACCAGATCGCCCGGCTCTACCGGCCGATGAAGACGCTCGCGATCATCCTGCCGGTGTGGATCGGGGCGCTGGCGCTGACGGCGCTCGGCGGCTTCTTCCTCAAGATATCGGACGAGTTCTCCCGCTTCTGGGCCGGCGGCTGGTTTCTCTGCGGCCTCCTGCTGCTCGCCGCCGCCCGGCTGGTGGTGGCGCGGATGCTGCGCCGCTGGGCCCGCGACGGCCGCATGGAGCGCCGCGCGGTCATCGTCGGCGGCGGCCAGGCGGCGGAAAAGCTCATCCGCTCGATCGAGAAGCAGCCCTACAACGACATCCGCATCTGCGGCATCTTCGACGACCGCGACAACCGCCGCTCGCCGCCGATCGTCGCCGGCTATCCCAAGCTCGGCACCGTCAACGAGCTGATCGAGTTCGCCCGCCTGACCCATATCGACATGCTGATCGTGTCGCTGCCGCTTTCGGCGGAGACGCGGGTGCTGTCGCTGCTGAAGAAGCTGTGGGTGCTTCCCGTGGACATCCGCCTGTCGGCGCACTCCACCCGCTTCCAGTTCCGGCCGCGCACCTACTCCTATGTCGGCTCGGTGCCGATGCTCGACATCGCCGACCGGCCGATCCACGACTGGGATTCGGTCGCAAAGCGCGCTTTCGACATCGTCTTCAGCCTGGTCGGCATCATCGTGTTCTCGCCCGTCATGCTCGTCACCGCGCTCGCGGTGAAGCTCGACAGCAAGGGACCGGTGCTGTTCCGGCAGAAGCGCCTCGGCTTCAACAACGAGCCGATCGAGGTCTACAAGTTCCGCTCGATGTATGTCGACCAGAACGACGCCGCGGCCGCCAGGCTCGTCACCAGGGGCGATCCGCGCGTGACGCGGGTCGGCCGCTTCATCCGCAAGGCGTCGATCGACGAGCTGCCGCAGTTCTTCAACGTGCTGAAGGGCGACCTGTCGCTGGTCGGCCCGCGCCCGCACGCGGCGGCGGCCAAGGCCCAGGATCGCCTTTACCACGAGGTGGTCGACGGCTACTTCGCCCGCCACCGCGTCAAGCCGGGCGTCACCGGCTGGGCCCAGATCAACGGCTGGCGCGGCGAGACCGACAACGACATCAAGATCCAGAAGCGCACCGAGTTCGACCTCGACTACATCGAGAACTGGTCGCTGTGGTTCGACCTGAAGATCCTGCTGCTGACGCCGGTGCGGCTGCTGAACACGGAGAACGCCTATTGAGCGCCACGGCGGCCAACGCGGCGGGAGCCGGCCCGATCGGGGCCGGCGCGCTGCCGCGCGCCGCGGTCGAGGCCAAGGCGGTCTCGCTCGTCGTCTCGGCGGCCGTCGCCTTCGGCGTCTTCCTGCAAGGCTTCGTCTTCCGCGAGCCGGCGCCGTACGAGCTGTTCATGGTCGGGCTGATCGCGGTCTGGGGCCTGTTCGGCCTGCGCCTGTCGCAGCATGCCGCCGTGCTGCTGGCGATCCTCGTCGCCTACAATGTCGGCGGCGCACTCTCGATGAGCACGATGGACGACATCCACGACACCCCGCTCTATCTCGGCGTGACGCTGTTCCTGTCGCTGTCGTCGGTGTTCTTCGCCGCGATCCTCGAGGCCGATCCGCGCCGCTACCGCCTGATCTTCCGCGCCTGGCTGGTTTCCGCCATCGTCGTGGCCGGCCTCGGCATCGCCGGCTATTTCCGGCTGTTTCCCGGCGCGGAGATGTTCACCCGCTACGACCGCGCCAGCGGCACCTTCGAGGACCCCAACGTCTACGGCCCGTTCCTCGCCCTGCCCGGCACCTACATGCTCTATCGCCTCCTCACCGCCCCGGCGCGGCGGGTGCCGCTCTACGCGCTGCTGCTGAGCGTCGTCACCGCCGGCATCTTCGTGTCGTTCTCGCGCGGCGCGTGGGGCCTCTATCTGGCGGCGTCGGTGGTGGTCGTCATCGCGCTCTTCGTCCAGTCGGCCAGCGGCGCATTCCGCCTGCGCATCGCGATGATGAGCCTGTTGGCGGTGATGCTGGTGGCCGGCGCCATCGTCGTCGCCTTGCAGATTCCGGGCACCGCCGAGTTCCTCGCCCAGCGCGCCCAGCTCGTCCAGAACTATGACGGCGGCGAAGGCGGCCGCTTCGCCCGCTTCGGCGACGGCTTCGTCATGGCGATGGAGCACCCGCTCGGCATCGGCCCGCTGAATTTCGGCCGCTTCCTCGGCGAGGACACCCACAACATCTGGCTGAAGGCGCTGATGGACTATGGCTGGCTCGGCTTCGCAAGCTTCGTCCTCCTCGTCGGCTGGACGCTGGCCGGCGGCCTTCGCATCCTGTTCCGCGACCGGCCGTGGCAACCTTACCTGTTGTGCGCCTACGCCGTCTTCGTCGGCCATCTCCTGCTCGGCACGGTGATCGACATGGACCACTGGCGGCACTTCTACGTGCTGGTCGGCCTGATCTGGGGCGCGATGGCGCTGGAGGCGCGCCACCAGCACCAGCGCGCCGTTCTCGCCGCCACGCCCTGACGCGTTCCTGTCGGCGGCCTTACTGGCGACAAGCCATGGCGAGATTGCCGGCGGCGCCCGACGTGCGATAGCCGAGGCTGCCCGGGCCGTAATAGGTCAGGGCGAGGAAGAACGGGCCGTTGTAGCCCTGGCGCTGCTCCTGGCCCCTGGCGACGACGCCGCCCTGCACCGCCTGCCAGTTTCCCCGCGCGACGAACGGCACGTTGAAGCCGTTGGTCTGGGCGTAATACTGCCCCTGCGCCTCGAAATTGCCGTTGGCGTGGAGCGCGAGCGCGAAGCTGTACATCCAGTTCTCGAACGCGTTGTTGGTGACGGTCTGGTTCGCCATCTCGCAACGCCACTGCCCGGCATAGTCCTGGGCGGCCGAAGCCACGGTCGCTGCGAGGAGGAGAGCGAGCCCCCCGAACGCCCCTCCGAATGCTCTTGCGGTGAACGACATGGTCGTCTCCCCCGTTGCCCTTGCGTCATCAAGACGCGCACGCGCCGGTCTTCCTGTCAAGCGCGTCCTGGCAGGCTTGCCCGGGCCGGATCGCGGCCCCTCCCCCGGCCTCCGATCCAGCCGGCCGCCCGGCCGGCCGATTTTGCCCTTGCGCGCCAACACGCCACGCTATAAGGCTTCCCCCGGTCCGGAGTGTAGCGCAGCCCGGTAGCGCACTTGACTGGGGGTCAAGGGGTCGTGGGTTCGAATCCCGCCACTCC
>JBDHTD010000013.1:0-89372 GCA_039808485.1 Aquamicrobium sp.
GCGAGGATGATCGGGAACACGGTGCCCCGTGCGGCCTGCCGGGCCGGGCCGGCGGTCGTGTCGGCGGTCGTGTCGGCAGTCGTGTCGGTCAAGATCGGATACTCGGTTGTCGCCCCCGAGCGATGCTTAAGCCGGTTGAGCTTCGCAGTCCTTTGTGGTTTGGTCCATTTTCTTTGCGAGTGGGCCATGGTGCGGCAGGCAGCGGGCAAATTTCCGGCCGGTTTTCCGCCATCGGCGGATCAGGACGCCGTCCTGCGCAGCCGCCTCGACTATATCGAGGCGGCGTCGGGCGACGTGATCGTCGTTTCCACCGACCATCCCGACGGCCACCGCGTCGGCGCGCACAGCCACAGCCGGGCCCAGCTTCTCTATCCCTTCAGGGGCAGCGTGATGATCTCGGCCCCGCAGGGGCGGTGGATGGTGCCGCCCGGCCATGCGATGTGGATTCCGGCCGGCATCGAGCACAGCGTCGAGATGATCGGCACGGTGCGGATGCGCTCGGCCTATGTCCGGGCGGGAGCCGGCTCCGACCTGCCCGAGGGGCTACAGGTGCTGGCGGTGAGCGAATTGATGCGGAGCCTGATCGTCGAGGCGGCGCAGGCCGGTTGCGAGAGGGCCGGTTGCGAGAGGGCCGGCGGGGAGGGCGGCGAACGGGCGGGAGCGATCATGCGCCTGATCCTGCTCGAAATCCCGCGCCTGCGCGAGCGGCCGTTCGCGCTGCCGTTCCCGGCCGACCCGCGCCTCGTCCGGTTGTGCCGCGACTTCGTCGCCGCGCCCTCGGCCGGGGCGACGATCGACGGCTGGGCCGGCCGCGCCGGCATGAGCCGGCGCTCGTTCACCCGCTCCTTCCAGCGCGAGACAGGGGTCAGCCTGTCGGTGTGGCGGCGCCAGGCGACGCTGCTCGCGGCGCTGCCGATGCTGGTCAAGGGCAGGAGCGTGACCGAGGTCGCGCTCGATCTGGGGTATGAAAGCGCGCCCGCCTTCACCACCATGTTCCGTCGCATGCTGGGCGTCGCGCCGCGCACCTATCTGCGGCAGGGCGGCGGGGGCAGGCCCTTTGCGCCGGAGCGCGGGCAACCCATATAAGACGGGAACCGAAACAGGAGCGACCCCGATGAACGATGCAGCACGCGAACTTTTCGCCCGTATCGCATCGTCTTTCGTGGTGTCCCATGCCGTTTCTTTCCCTGCACGATCTTTCTTTCCGGTTGCCTGACGGCCGAACCCTCTTTTCCGACCTCGATCTTTCCTTCGGCCGCGAGCGCACCGGCATCGTCGGGCGCAACGGCGCCGGCAAATCGTCGCTGCTGGCGATCATGGCCGGGACGGCGCAGCCCTCCGCCGGCACGATCCGCCGCGACGGCCGTGTGGCGCTGATGCGGCAGATGGCGGATGTCGCGGCCGGCGAGACGGTGGCCGGCCTGTTCGGCGCGGCCGACGCGCTTGCGCTGATCGAGCGCATCGAGGCGGGCGAGGCGGATGCCGACGAGATCGCGCGGGCCGACTGGACGCTGGCGGCGCGCCTGGACAAGGCGCTTGCCGATGTCCGGCTCGCCGGCGTTCCGCCCTGCCGGCCGCTGCGCGAGCTGAGCGGCGGCCAGCGCACCCGCGCGGCGCTTGCAGCACTTTCCTTCGCCGCACCCGACCTGATCCTGATGGACGAGCCGAGCAACAATCTCGACGCGGAGGGGCGCGCGATGCTGCATGCCTTCCTCGACGGCTGGAAAGGCGGGGCGGCGGTCGTCAGCCACGACCGCGCGCTCCTCAACCGGATGGACCGCGTCGTCGAGCTTTCGGGAACCGGCGCGCGCATTTACGGCGGCGGCTTCGACGCCTATCGCGAAAGGAAGACGGCCGAGCGCGCGGCCGCCGACAAGGCGCTGGAGGCGGCGGAGCGCGGGGTCAGGCAGGCGGCGCGCGCGGCCCGGCAGATCCACGAACGCCAGGCGCGGCGCGATTCCGCCGGCCGCAAGGGCAGGGCCGGCAGTTCCGACCCGAAAATCCTGCTCGACGCGCGCCAGGAGCGCGCAGAAGCGACGGCCGGCCGCGGCGAGCGGCTGGCGGCGAGGATCGAGGCGCAGGCGAGGGATGCGCTCGTCCGCAGCCGCGAGGCGGTGGAACGGGTGACGCCGTTCGACGCCGCGATGGCCTCGGCCACCGTTCCCGCCGGCAAGCTGCTGGTCGAGGCGCGCGGCCTCGCCATCGGCCATGCGCCTGCGGCCGGCGGAGTTGCGCCGCTGGCGCGCGTCGACCTCGTGATCGCCGGGCCGGAGCGCGTGGCGCTCACCGGGCCGAACGGCGCTGGCAAGTCGACGCTGCTGAAGACGATCGCCGGGGAAATCCCGCCGCTCGGCGGCATGCTGCGGGTCACGGCGCGGCTCGCCTTCTTCGACCAGCATGTCGGCGTGCTCGACGCCGGCGCGACCGTTCTCGACAATTACCGCCGGCTGAACCCGGGCGCCGGCGCCTTCGCATGCCGCTCGGCGCTGGCGCGCTACGCGTTTCGCGCCGACGCGGCGTTGCGGACGGTGGCGACGCTGTCGGGCGGCGAGCGGCTGCGCGCCGGGCTGGCCTGCGTCGCCGCCGGCGAGAATGCGCCGGACCTGCTGATCCTCGACGAGCCGACCAACCATCTCGACCTCGATTCCATCGCCGAGGTCGAGGCCGCCTTGCGCGCCTGTTCCGGCGCGCTGCTGGTCGTCAGCCATGACGAGGCGTTTCTCGACGCCATCGGCATCGAGCGCCAGGTGGCGCTGGAAGGGCTGGCCTAGAGGCCCGCCAGCCCTTCGTCCTTGACCTGGCGGATGGTCAGCGCCGTGCGCACCGTGTCGACATTGGGCGCGGAGGTCAGCGCCTCGATGACGAAGCTCTGGAAGGCGGCGAGATCGGTGGCGACGCAATGGAGCATGAAATCGGATTCGCCGGACACCATCCAGGCCGCGCGCACGATCGGCCAGCCGCGCGTGCGCTCGGCGAAGGCCTTCAGCTCGGCGTCGGACTGGTGGTGAAGCCCGATCAGGCAGAAGGCGACGACGTCGAAGCCGAGCTGGCGCGTGTCGAGCAGCGCGCGATAGCCGTGGATGATGCCGGCATCCTCCAGCCGCTTGACCCGGCGCAGGCAGGGCGGGGCCGAAATGCCGACGCGCCGCGAAAGTTCGACATTGGTCATCCTGCCGTTGTCCTGAAGCTCCTTCAGGATCTTCCAGTCGATGGCGTCGAGGTCAGCCTTGAACGGCATGGGGGAGCGGCTCCGGCGCAGCGCGAGAATCTTTCACGATCACGATGTGAAATTAGCGGATATTGCGCTTGCCTGTCCAAGGCAATCGGCAGGCGCGAGGCTTTCCCCAGCCTTTGCCCGGCGCTGCATTTCGCCGCCTTGCAAGCGGGGGGGCACGCCACCTAGATTAGCGCCGATCGAACTCCCGACACCCGTCGCTTCGCACGGCCCTTGCGGGCGAACCCAGGAAGGCCAGACCATGACAGCCACACATGCGCCCGTTCTCATCATCGGTTCGGGGCCGGCGGGCTATACGGCCGCGATCTATGCCGCCCGCGCGATGCTGAAGCCCGTGCTCATCGCCGGCATGCAGGAGGGCGGACAGTTGACCATCACCACCGAGGTCGAGAACTATCCGGGCTTCGCCGAGCCGGTGCAGGGACCGTGGCTGATGGAGCAGATGCGGCTCCAGGCCGAGCATGTCGGGGCGGAAATCGTTCACGATCTCGTGACCGAGGTGACGCTCGACCGCCGGCCGTTCGTCGTCACCACCGATTCCGGCACGGTCTACACCTGCGATGCGCTGATCGTCGCCACCGGCGCGCAGGCGAAGTGGCTGGGCATCCCGACCGAGCAGACCTTCATGGGCTTCGGCGTCTCGGCCTGCGCCACCTGCGACGGCTTCTTCTACCGCGGCAAGGACGTGGTGGTGATCGGCGGCGGCAACAGCGCCGTCGAGGAGGCGCTTTATCTGTCCAACCTGGCGCGGAGCGTCACCGTCGTCCACCGCCGCGACGAATTCCGCGCCGAGCGCATCCTCCAGGAGCGCCTGTTCCGCAAGGACAACATCAAGGTGCTGTGGGACCATGCGGTCGAGGAGATCGTCGGCGAGGCGCGCGCCGGCGCGACGCCGCCCTCGGTCACCGGGCTGAAGCTGCGCCACGTCCGCACCGGCGAAGTGGCCGACATGGCGACCGACGGCGTCTTCGTCGCCATCGGCCACGCGCCGGCGGTCGAGCTGTTCGCCGGCAAGCTGAAGCAGAAGCCGAACGGCTATCTGTGGACTGCGGCGGATTCGACCGCAACCGACGTGCCGGGCGTGTTCGCGGCCGGCGACGTCACCGACGACGTCTACCGGCAGGCGGTGACGGCGGCCGGCATGGGCTGCATGGCCGCGCTGGAGGCCGAGCGCTTCATCGCCGAACTCGATGTGCAGCGCGAGGCGGCGCAATAGGCCATGGCTCTGGATTGGGACAAGCTGCGGGTCTTTCACGCGGCAGCGGAGGCCGGCTCCTTCACCCATGCGGCGGAGGCGCTGCGGCTGTCGCAATCGGCGATCTCGCGGCAGGTGAGCGCGCTTGAGCAGGATGTCGGCGTGGCGCTGTTCCACCGCCACGCGCGCGGCCTGGTGCTGACCGAGCAGGGGGAGATCCTCTACAAGACCGCGCATGAGGTGCTGATGAAGCTGGAAACGGTCAAGGCCCGGCTGACCGAGGCCAAGGACCGCCCCTCCGGCCCGCTGCGCGTCACCACCACGGTCGGCCTCGGCTCGGGCTGGCTGACCGAGCGCGTGCAGGAATTCCTCGACCTCTATCCGGAAATCCAGCTCCAGCTCATCCTCGCCAACGAGGAGCTCGACCTGACCATGCGCCAGGCCGACTGCGCGATCCGGCTGCGCCAGCCGCAGCAGCCGGACCTGATCCAGCGCAAGCTGTTCACGGTTCACTTCCACCTGTTCGCCGCGCCGTCCTATATCAACAAGCATGGCAAGCCGCGCACCATCGAGGAACTGGACAAGCACCGCATCGTCACCTTCGGCGAGCAGGTGCCGTTCCATCTCGCCGACATGAACTGGCTGGAGACGGCCGGGCGGCCCGAGGGCTCGAAGCGCGCCGCCACGCTCCAGATCAACAACATCATGTCGATCAAGATGGCCGTGCAGCGCGGCGCCGGCATCGCCATGCTGCCCGACTACATGGTCGACAAGGATTCCGGGCTGGTCCAGATCATGCCCGAGACCGAGGTGCCGTCGTTCGACACCTATTTCTGCTATCCCGACGCGATGAAGAACCAGGTCAAGCTGCATGTCTTCCGCGATTTCCTCATCGCCAAGGCGCGGAGCTGGGCATTCTGACGGCAGTCGCTGCCTTGCAAGGATGCAGGATGGCGCAAAGTAAGCTATGCGTGCGCTGCATGGGTGCAATGCGAAAGACCTTGCTTGCAATTTAGGCGGCGAAAGCTCATATCTTAACCATCTCCCGGGCGCATTCCTCCTCCCATTGGCGCCCGCGAGTGTTCCCCTCTGGAGGTTTTGCCCTATGGGCGCTTCCAACACTTCAAGCCGGGTCTTTCGATCCGGCTTTTTTTTGTCCGTGGTGAAGATGGCGCGCCGTCCCGCTCGAAATCGCGGCGGGAGCGGCGACCGCTCCCGCCGGGCGTTTTCCGCAGCAATGCTTCACGCCGCCTTGCCGTTGGCGGCCAGCACGTCGTCGGCGAGGCGGCCGGTCAGCTCCGCCATGTGGTCGAACTCGGCCGCGTAGGAGGCGACGCCGGCGGTGGCCGAGCGCAGCTCGACGATCAGGTTGCCGATCTCGGCCTGCGGCATCAGCGCCTCGACCACGTCCCAGCCCGGCCAGCCCGGCCGGCCGTCGAAGCCGAGGATCTGGCCGCGCCGCTGCGGCACCAGCGCCGTCACCCTGGCGGTCGAGTCGGAGGGAGTGAAGATCTGCACCTTCAGGATCGGTTCGAGCAGGACGGGCGCGCACGCGGCCATGCCCTCCTTCATGCCGAGGCGGGCCGCCTGCTGAAACGCCATGTCGGAGGAATCGACCGTGTGGTAGGAGCCGTCGGCGAGGTTGACGGCGATGTCGACCACCGGGAAGCCGAGAGGTCCCGATTTCAGGTAGTCGCGGACGCCGGCCTCGACCGAGGGGATGTACTGCTTCGGCACCACGCCGCCGGTGATGGTGTCGGTGAACTCGAAGCCCGAACCGCGCGGCAGCGGCCTGATGTCGAGCACGACGTCGCCGAACTGGCCGTGACCGCCGGACTGCTTCTTGTGGCGGCCGCGCTGGGTCGCGGCCTTGCGGATGGTCTCGCGGTAGGGCACGCGCGGCGGGTGCGATTCCACCGCGATCTGGTACTTGCCCTCCAGCCGCTCGACCGTGACGCGCAGATGCATCTCGCCATGGCCGGAGATGATGGTCTCGCCGGTATCCTGGTTCTGCTCCACCGTGAGGGAGGGGTCTTCCTGCACCAGCTTCTGGAGGTTCGCGGAAAGCTTGACGTCGTCCTTGCGCTCCTTCGGCCGCAGGGCCACCGCATAGACGGGCGACGGCGTGTCGAGCGCGACCAGCGGCGCGACGCCCTTGGCCGTCGACAGCGTGTCGCCGGTGACGACGTCGTCGAGCTTGCCGAGGGCCACGGTCTCGCCTTCCTCGGCCGCGGCCAGCTTGGCCTGGTCCTTGCCGAGGAGGCGGTAGATGCCGGAAATCCTGCCGGTCGCGCCGCTCGACGAATGGATCTCGGCGCCGTCGGCCACGCGCCCGGCCAGCACCCGCGCCACGGACAGCTTGCCGCCATGCGGGGTATGGATCGTCTTCATCACCTGAAGCACCGGCTTGTCGCCGCCGACGCCCAGCCGCTCGCGCGTCGCCGCCACGTCGGGCGCGTCGTGGCGGATGGCTTTCAATAGCCGCAGGATGCCGTTGCCCTTCTCGGCTGCGCCGATCAGCACCGGCGTCACCGATCCGCCGCGCAGGTCGGCGGCGAGATCGTCGAACACCTCGTCGCGCGGCGGCTCGATCTCGTCGAGCAACTGCTCCATCAGCGCGTCGTCGTGGTCGGCCAGCGCCTCCAGCATCGAGAACCGCGCCTCGAGCTCGCGCGCCTTGTCGTCGTCGGGGATGTCGGCCACCATGCTCTCGGCGTGCTCGCGGTAGATGTAGGCGCGCTCCAGCGCGAGGTCGATCGAGCCGACGACGATGCCGTCCTTGCGCAGGGGGATCTGGCGCAGGAGCAGCGGCGTCGCGCTGGCGGGCTGCAACAGCTTCAGCGTTTCGCGCACGCCGGCCGTCGCCTTGTCGATCTTGTTGAGGAACAGGATGCGCGGCACGCCCATCTCGTCGAGCTGGCGCATGATGAGCTGGAGCGCGGGAAACTTCTTCTCGTCCGGCTCGGCCACGACCACGGCGAGGTCGCAGGCGGCGAGGACCGGCCGGACCTCGGTGGCGAACTCGACCGAGCCGGGGCAATCGACGAAGGTTATGCTCTCGCCCATGAAGTCGGCGGTGGCGAAGGTGGTCTCGACGCTCATCAGATGGGCGCGGGCCTCGGGCGAATGGTCGCCGACCGTGTTGCCCGCCGACACCGCGTTCTGGCGCGGTATCGCGCCGGCGCGGGCCAGCAGCGCTTCAAGGAGCGTCGTCTTGCCGCTGGAAAAGGGACCGACAATGGCTACACATTTCGGTCCCTTGCGTCGTTCTCCGGCTCTTTTGCCCATGTGACCTGACCTCCCCTCGCGCGTTGCGTCGTGAGCGGCGGCCGCAATGGCTCCATGGCCGGAACGGCCGTCGCACGGCCATGGCGGCGCTGCGGCCGTCCTGGCCATGCCGGCATCGTCACATGGTCAAGGGATCAGGGCAAGGGGGCAGGCAGAGGAGGGGGTGGGGCGGGACGGGTTGCCGCAGGGCCTTGCCCGACGCCCGGCCATGCCGCATTGTCGCATCGCGGCTTGCGCCGGGACGCCCGCCAGCAAAGATATGTCGTGAGGTCGAAAGCGTGAGCGGCAATCCTCTTTCGTGGCAGGCGTGGGCGCTTCTGTCGGCGATGTTCGCCGCCCTGACCGCCGTCTTCGCCAAGATCGGCGTCGAGAACGTCCACCCCGACTACGCCACCTTCATCCGCACGATCGTCATCGTCGCCGTGCTCGGCGGCATCCTGCTCGCGACCGGGACCTGGCAGGCTCCGGCGACGGTTTCCGCGAAGACGTGGGTGTTCCTCGTTCTGTCGGGGCTGGCGACCGGCGCGTCGTGGCTCAGCTACTTCCGCGCGCTCAAGCTGGGCGACGCGGCCAAGGTCGCCCCGATCGACAAGCTCAGCGTCGTCCTGGTCGCAGTGTTCGCCGTCCTGTTCCTCGGCGAAAAGCTTTCGGGCGCGAACTGGCTCGGCATCGTCCTGATCGCCGCCGGCGCCGTCCTCGTCGCCTACCGGGGGTAGCCGCCCCCAGAAACGCGAAACCCGGCCTGCGGGGCCGGGCTTCTAGGTTCCTCGGGGCCGCGTCCGGCGCCCCTGCCGCTCAGGTGAGCGAGGCGGCGAAGCGCTGGATGCGCGCGCAGGCGTCTTCCAGCAGCGCCTCGGAGGTGGCGTAGGAGATGCGGAAGTTCGGGCCGAGGCCGAAGGCCGAGCCATGCACAACCGCCACGCCTTCCGCCTCCAGAAGCTCGGCGACGAAGTCCTCGTCGGTCTCGATCACCTTGCCGGCCGGGGTCTTCCTGCCGATCAGCGCCGCACAGGACGGGTAGACGTAGAACGCGCCTTCCGGCGTCGGGCAGGAGATGCCGCGCGCCTGGTTGAGCATCGACACGACGAGGTCGCGCCGGCCCTGGAAGATCGCCTTGTTCTTCAGGATGAAGTCCTGCGGGCCGTTCAGCGCCTCGACGGACGCCCATTGGGCGATGGTGCAGGCGCCGGAGGTCTGCTGGCCCTGGATCATGTCCATCGCCTTGATCAGCGGCAGCGGCCCGGCGGCGTAGCCGATGCGCCAGCCGGTCATGGCATAGGCTTTCGAGACGCCGTTCATGGTCAGGGTGCGTTCGTAGAGCGCCGGCTCGACCTCGGCGATGGTGCGGAAGGTGAAGTCGCCATAGGTCAGGTGCTCGTACATGTCGTCGGTCAGCACCCAGACCTGGGGATGCTTCAGGAGCACGGCGGCGATGTCCTTCAGCTCGGCTTCCGTGTAGGCCGCGCCCGACGGGTTCGACGGCGAGTTCAGGACCAGCCACTTGGTCTTCGGCGTGACGACACGCGCCAGCGCCGCGCCGGTCAGCTTGAAGCCGTTGTCGATCGAGGTCTCGGCGAACACCGGGGTGCCGCCGCACAGCGCCACCATCTCCGGGTAGCTGACCCAGTAGGGGCGGGGGATGACGACCTCGTCGCCGGGGTTCAGCGTCGCCATGAAGGCGTTGAACAGGATCTGCTTGCCGCCGGTGCCGACGATGGTCTGCTCCGGCTTGTAGTCGAGATTGTTCTCGCGCTTGAACTTCTGGGCGATCGCCTCGCGCAGCGGCGCGATGCCGGAAACCGGCGGATACTTGGTCTCGCCGCGGCGGATCGCCTCGATCGCCGCGTTCTTGACGTTGTCGGGGGTGTCGAAATCCGGCTCGCCGGCGCCGAGCGAGATGACGTCGCGGCCCTTGGCCTTCAGCTCGCGCGCTTTCTGCGTCACCGCGATGGTGGCGGAGGGCTTCACGCGGGAAAGGGCATCGGCAAGGAAGGCCATGATGATAATCTCCGGTTCGGGAAAACGCCGCCTGTCGCGGCCGCGCGCTCAATGCCGCATCTGCGCCCGTCGCGCAAGCGCGCCTCGATCGCGCGGGGCCGTAAAATGGCGCGCGGGACGCGCGCAGGGCGTAAAATGGCGCGCAAGACGCTGAGACGACATCTTAACAGACGTTAAAATATTTGCTGGCAGGCTGGGGAGCCGGGCAATACCGCCACATGGGCTGCCGGAGCCTATCCGGGAGGCACGCTTGACACGCAGCAACGCATTCTCCCACATCGTGCGGCACGACGACCGCACGGCCAGCGGCGTCTGGGCCGGCTATACGCTCAGATCGGCGTTCCAGCCGATCTTCGTCTTTCGCGCCGGCCGGCTGGAGATCGCCGCCTTCGAGGGACTGATCCGGCCATTCCGTGACGGAAAGAGCGTTCCGCCGATGGACTTCTTCCGGTCGGTTCCGGCCGGCGACAGGTTCGGCATCGAGACGCTGACGCGGACGCTGCATCTTCTCAACGCCGGCGCGTTCCTCGCGCCGCCGGCGATGCTGTTCGTCAATTTCGACCCTTCGGTGTTCTCGGATCGCGCTCTGGCGGATTCGGCCTTGCGCGAGATGCGGCTGACGCTGCACGAGACGGGAATCGACCCGCGCCGGGTGGTCTGCGAGGTGACGGAGCAGCGCTCCGCGTCCGACCATGCGCTGGCGGCGTTCGTTTCGATGCTGCGCGACCATGGCCTGCGCATCGCCGTCGACGACTACGGCGCGGACGATTCCGACATCGAGCGGGTGGCGACGCTCAAGCCCGACATCGTCAAGTTCGATGCGAAATGGGTGGTCCGGCTGATGGACACCCGGCCGGGCTTCGGCCTGCTCAAGGTCATGGTGGGTGAATTCTCCTCGCGCGGGATCGGGATCGTGTTCGAAGGCATCGAGGACGGACGCCAGCTCGAACTGGCGGAAAAGGCCGGCGCCGACATGGTGCAGGGCTTCGCGCTGGTCCGTCCGGCGCTGGTGCCGGCCGATTTCTCGGTCTTCGCCCATGCCGGGGGACATGCAGGCGGCGACGAAACGCTTCTCCCGGGCGAAGGGGTTCAGGCAGCTCGCCTCCACGCCCATCCTTCCACCCAGGCGCCGCACGGCGGCGGGCAGCTGCACCGGCCGTTCGGCCGCCGCAAGACCGGCTAGGAGGGCGGCCGCCTCAGGCGTGGCTGCGCCTTTCCTGTGGTCCGCCGTAGCGGTCGCGGCTCGTCAGCGCCGCCACGACGGCGTTCAGCGCGTCGATGTCGACATAGTAGAACCGCGAAAGCTGGACGGCGATCTCATCCTCCGCGAAGCCGCGCGCCATCAGGAATTCGGCCGCGAGCGCAAGCTCGTCATGCTCGGTCAGTCGGCGCTTCGATACACCGTCGGTCGGTAGAAGCATTGTCGTTTCCTGTCGTCGCTTCTTATGGTCGGTACGCGTTGAAACGCGGACGGAAAACTTCGGACAACTCGGAACCGGGGAAAGGTTACTTGGTCTCGCAGGATCGATGACTGGAACCTGACGAATCGCAGCTTGATTATGCCACGGCGCGCCGGTCTCACAAGCGAATACGAAGACATACGATGTGACTTGCCGGCCATGGGCGCAAGGTGATACTTCGCAATAACCGCGGGCGAAACCGATCGACGAAGAGAAAGCGCCAGCATTGCCGCGTTACCGCCTTCACCTTTCAGCATGCCTCGTCGCGGCCGCGGCGGCGCTCTGCGGCTGCACCACAGGCGATCTCGGCATGGAGGCCGGGCAGCTTTCGCTTGCCGGGCCCATGGCCGGGCCCATGGCCGGGCCGGTTGAGGCGGACGATCCGGTCCTGCCCGACAGCGTCGGGCTGGTCCCGTCGATATATTCCCTTGCCGAGGAACTTGCCGGGGAAGAGGAGCGCCTGGTCGCGACGGTCGAGCCGTCGGCCTATTCGCCGGCCGCGCCGGCGGGCGCCGCCGCGATGGCCGTGCAAGGCCCGGCCGCCGGCAGGATCGCGCCGCGCAGCCCCGAGCTCGACGCGTTGATCGCCCGCTATGCCGATCACCACGAAATTCCGGTCGATCTGCTGCGGCGGGTGGTCAACCGCGAAAGTACGTTCGACCCGGCCGCGCGCAACGGCCCCTATTGGGGGCTGATGCAGATCCTGCCGCAGACGGCGCGCATCATGGGTTATGACGGCCAGCCCGAGGGGCTGCTCGACGCCGAGACCAACCTGAAATATGCCGGCCGCTATCTGCGCGGGGCGTATCTGGTCGCCGAGGGCGACCACGACCTCGCCGTGCGCTACTATTCGCGCGGCTATTATTACGACGCCAAGCGCATGGGGCTTCTGGAGGCGACCGGGCTGGGCAAGGATCGCCGCCGGATGAAGCGCGACGGATAGAAAGCGTCGACGCAAGCCCTCCGGGGGCGGATGAGGCTCGTTCCCGAGCGGAGAACGATCGCAAAGAATGGCTGGCCGAACCGGGCGATAAGCTGGTATGCGGCGGGTCAATCGAGATCCCCGCCATGACACCGACCACCGAAGAAGCACCTACCGCGCCGCAAGGGGCCATCCATCCGGCTCTCGCCGCCGCGCTGGAGGCGCATGGCTACACGCGCCTGACGCCGGTCCAGACCGCCATGCTCGACGCAGAGCGCTGCGACGCCGACCTGCTCGTCTCGGCGCAGACCGGCTCGGGCAAGACCGTCGCCTTCGGCCTCGCCATCGCGCCGACCCTGCTCGGCGAGGACGAACGGTTCCATGCGCCGTGGCGCCCGCTCGGCCTGGTCATCGCGCCGACGCGGGAGCTCGCCATGCAGGTCCAGCGCGAGCTCGACTGGCTGTTCGCTGTGGCCGGCATCCGCACCGCCACCTGCGTCGGCGGCATGGACATGCGCACCGAGCGCCGGGCGCTCGAGCGCGGCGCGCATCTCGTCGTCGGCACGCCGGGGCGGCTGCGCGACCACATCGCCAAGGGCTCGCTCGACCTGACCGACCTGCGCGCCGTGGTGCTCGACGAGGCCGACGAGATGCTCGATCTCGGCTTCCGCGAGGACCTGGAATTCATCCTCGCCGCAGCGCCGGAGGAGCGGCGGACGCTGATGTTCTCGGCGACCGTGCCGCGCGCCATCGCCGAGCTGGCCGGCACGTTCCAGCGCGACGCGGTCCGCGTCGTCGCCAGCGCCGCGGCCGAGCAGCATGCCGACATCGAATACCGGATGATGCTGGTGCGTCGCGACGAGCGCGAGCATGCGATCATCAACACGCTGCTTCACGCCGGCGACGGCAGCGCGCTCGTCTTCTGCCACACGCGCGAGGCGGTGCGGCATCTCGCGGCGCGGCTGGCCAATCGCGGCTTCGCCGTGGTGGCGCTGTCGGGCGATCTCGCCCAGTCGGAGCGCACCAGCGCGCTGGCGGCGATGCGCAACGGCAGGGCGCGCGTCTGCGTCGCCACCGACGTGGCGGCGCGCGGCATCGACCTGCCTAACCTCGACCTCGTCATCCACGCCGACGTGCCGAGCAATCCGGCGACGCTGCTGCACCGTTCGGGTCGCACCGGGCGGGCGGGCCGCAAGGGCGTGTGCGTGCTGATCGTGCCGGAGCACCGGCGCGGCGCGGCGGCGCGGGTGCTTTCGCTGGCGAAGCTGGAGGCGAGCGTCTGCGTGGCGCCGGCCATCGCCGACATCGAGGCGCGTTATCGCCGCGAGATTCTCGAGGCCGCGCTCGCCGCCCCGCCGCCGGACGAGGCGGAAGCGCCGTTCATCGCCGAGCTTCTCGATCGATTGCCGCCGGAACGGATCGCGGCGGCTTATCTGCGCCAGCAGCTTGCCGCGCGGCCGGTGCCGGAAGAGCTGGTGCCGCTGCCGGCCGCCGCGTTGCAGACGAAGGGGCCGCGCCGGGAAAGGCGCTTCGGCGACGATGACGGGCGGGGCGATGCCGCCCAGGCTTACGAGCCGCGCAGCCGCGAGGCCATGGTCGGCGGCGTCTGGTTCACCGTCTCGCTCGGGCGCAAGCAGCGCGCCGATCCCAAATGGCTGTTGCCGATGATCTGCAAGGCCGGCGGCGTGACGAAGCGCGATGTCGGGTCGATCCGCATCGACGACACCGAGACGCGGTTCGAAATCTCGCCCGACAAGGCGGCGGACTATGCGCGGCAGTTGCAGCGGGAGGGGGCGCTGGAGCGCGGCATCGTCATCGCGCCGGCCGGCGAGCCGCGCGCCAAGCCGAAGCATTTCAAGGGCAAATCCGGCTACGAAGACAGGCCCGGCTTCAAGGGCAAGCCCGCCTACAAGGGTAAGGGCGGGAAGCCCGAAACGCCGGGCAAGACCGGCGCAAAGCGCCCGAAACGCCAGAAATAGGCCGGCGCTCTTTTCGAATTCACGGCACCGCACAGGAAAAACCCCGCCATTTCAGCGAAAATGGCGGGGTTTTCCGTTTCGTCCTTGCGCCGGGGCGGAAGGGAGCGCTTCTGTCGCGGCTCAGAAATAGGCCTGCAACGGCCGCACTTCGAGGCTGCCCGCCTTCAAGGCGGCGATGGCTTCGGCGGCTGCCGCCGCGCCCGCCATGGTCGTGAAATAGGGCACCTTCTGCATCAGCGTCGCGCGACGCAGCGACTTCGAGTCCGACACCGCCGTCTGGCTGTCGGTGGTGTTGAAGACGAGCTGCACCTGGCGGTTGCGGATGGCGTCCTCGATATGGGGGCGGCCTTCCAGCACCTTGTTGACCTTCTCCGCCGCCACGCCGTGCTCGGCGAGGAAACGCTGGGTGCCGCCGGTGGCGATCACCCGGAAGCCGAGGTCTGCCAGACGCTTGACCGAGGGCAGCACCTTGGCCTTGTCCTCGTCGCGTACCGAGACGAACACCGCGCCGGAACGCGGCAGGTCGACGCCGGCGCCGAGCTGGGCCTTGGCGAAGGCGAGCGCGAAATCGGCGTCGAGGCCCATGACCTCGCCGGTCGACTTCATCTCAGGCCCGAGCAGCGTGTCGACGCCGGGGAAGCGCGCGAAGGGGAACACCGCCTCCTTGACCGCGATGTGGCTGAGCGTCTTCAGGTCGGGCCGGTCGCCGTAGTGGCCGAAGGCCGAGTCGAGGCTCTCGCCGGCCATGACGCGCGCGGCGATCTTGGCCACCGGCCGGCCGACGGTCTTGGCGACGAACGGCACGGTGCGGCTGGCGCGCGGGTTGACTTCGAGCACGAAGATCTCGCCGTCCTTGATGGCGTATTGCACGTTCATCAGCCCGCCGACATGCAGCGCGCGGGCGAGCGCGGCCGTCTGCCGCTCCAGCTCGGCGACGATTTCCGCGTCGAGCGAGCGCACCGGCAGCGAGCAGGCCGAATCGCCGGAATGGATGCCGGCTTCCTCGATGTGCTCCATGATGCCGGCGACGTGGACATCCTTGCCGTCGCACAGCGCGTCGACGTCGACCTCGATGGCTTCCGACAGGTAGGTGTCGAACAGCAGCGGGTTCTTGCCGAGCAGCGTGTTGATCTGGCCGGTCTTGTCGTTGGGATATTTCTGCTTGATGTCCTCGGGCACGAGGCCGGGAACGGTGTCGAGCAGGTAGGTCTGGAGCATGCCCTCGTCATGGATGATCTGCATGGCGCGGCCGCCGAGCACGTAGGACGGGCGCACGACCAACGGGAAGCCGAGCTCGGACGCCACCGTGCGCGCCTGCTCGACCGACCAGGCGATGCCGTTCTTCGGCTGCTTGAGGCCGAGCTTGATCAGGAGCTTCTGGAAGCGGTCGCGATCCTCGGCCAGGTCGATCATGTCGGGCGAGGTGCCGAGGATCGGGATGCCGGCGCGCTCCAGCGCCTCGGCGAGCTTCAGCGGCGTCTGGCCGCCGAACTGGACGATGACGCCGTGGAGCCGGCCCTTCTCCCGCTCGGCGCGCAGGATCTCCAGCACGTCCTCCGGCGTCAGCGGCTCGAAATAGAGCCGGTCGGAGGTGTCGTAGTCGGTCGACACCGTCTCCGGGTTGCAGTTGATCATGATCGATTCGTAGCCGGCATCGGCCAGCGCGAAGGCGGCATGGCAGCAGCAATAATCGAACTCGATGCCCTGGCCGATGCGGTTCGGCCCGCCGCCGAGGATGACGACCTTGTCGCGGTCCGACACTCCGGCCTCGTCGGCCGGCGCGCCGGCGAACGGCGTCTCATAGGTCGAGTACATGTAGGCGGTGGGCGAGGCGAACTCGGCCGCGCAGGTGTCGATGCGCTTGAAGACGGGATGGACGCCGAGCTTTTCGCGAATCTTCTGAATCTCTTCGGCGTCCTTCTTCACCAGAGAGGCGAGGCGGGCGTCGGAGAAGCCCATGCCTTTCAGCATGCGCAGGTTTTCCGCATCCTGCGGCAGTCCGTGGGCGCGGATCTTCGCTTCCATGGCGAGGATGTCGGCGATCTGCTCGAGGAACCACGGGTCGATGCGGCACATCTCGTGGACGTCCTGGAGCGAGGTGCCGGTGCGGATCGCCTGCGCGACCATGCGCAGCCGGTCGGGCGTCGGCGTGCCCAGCGCCGCGCGGATGGCGTTCCTGTCGTCACCGGTGCCCAGCCCCGGAATCTCGATCTCGTCGAGACCGGTCAGGCCGGTCTCCAGCCCGCGCAGCGCTTTTTGCAGGGATTCGGCGAAAGTGCGACCGATGGCCATGACCTCGCCGACCGACTTCATCGCCGTCGTCAGCACCGGCTCGGCCCCGGGGAATTTTTCAAACGCGAAGCGCGGAATCTTGGTCACGACATAGTCGATCGACGGCTCGAACGAAGCGGGCGTCGCGCCGCCGGTGATGTCGTTGTCGAGCTCGTCGAGCGTGTAGCCGACCGCGAGCTTGGCCGCGACCTTGGCGATGGGAAAGCCGGTCGCCTTGGAGGCGAGGGCGGAGGAGCGCGAGACGCGCGGGTTCATCTCGATGACGACGAGGCGGCCGTCGGCAGGGTTGACCGCGAACTGGACGTTGGAGCCGCCGGTCTCGACGCCGATCTCGCGCAGCACCGCGATCGAGGCCGAGCGCATGATCTGGTATTCGCGGTCGGTCAGCGTCAGCGCAGGCGCGACGGTAATCGAATCGCCGGTGTGGACGCCCATCGGGTCGACGTTCTCGATGGAGCAGATGATGATGCAGTTGTCCGCGCGGTCGCGGATCACCTCCATCTCGTATTCCTTCCAGCCGAGCACGGATTCCTCGATCAGCACCTCGGTCGTCGGCGAGGCGTCGAGGCCGGCCTGGACGATGTCGAAGAACTCGGCGCGGTTGTAGGCGATGCCGCCGCCGGTGCCGCCGAGCGTGAAGGAGGGGCGGATGATCGCCGGCAGGCCGACATGGTCCATCGCCTGCGCGGCGACGCCCATGGCGTGGGCCATGTAGCGCTGCTTGCGGTCGCCTTCGCCGAGGTTCCATTCGGTCTCCAGCGCGTCGAGCGCGGCGTCGAGATCGGCCGGATTGGATGCCTTGACCTCCGCCCGGCGCGCCTCGTGCGCCTTGCGGTCGGCGTCCTTGACCTCGGTGGCGTTGGCGAGGATCGAGCGCGGCGTCTCCAGCCCGATCTTCTTCATCGCCTCGCGGAACAAAGCGCGGTCCTCGGCCTTGTCGATGGCCTCGGCATTGGCGCCGATCATCTCGACATTATAGCGTTCGAGCACGCCCATGCGGCGCAAGCTGAGCGCTGTGTTCAACGCGGTCTGGCCGCCCATGGTCGGCAGCAGCGCGTCCGGCCGCTCCTTGGCGATGATCTTGGCGACGACTTCAGGCGTGATCGGCTCGATATAGGTGGCGTCGGCCAGGTCCGGGTCGGTCATGATCGTCGCCGGGTTGGAGTTGACCAGGATGACGCGGTAGCCTTCCTCGCGCAGCGCCTTGCACGCCTGCGTCCCCGAATAGTCGAACTCGCAGGCCTGGCCGATGACGATGGGGCCGGCCCCGATGATCAGGATCGACTTGATGTCGGTGCGCTTGGGCATGGGAGGTTCCGCTTCTTCCGGGCTTGCGCGAAGCGCCGGGACGGACCCCTCCCTTATGCGCTCTCGCGCGCGGAAGGCCCGGCCGGCTCGTCGCACAGCAATTCTGATGACAGGCTAAGCGCGCTATATAGGGGAAGCGGCGGGGGGAGGGAACCCCGAAACGGCGCGAATTCACCCCTTCCCGGAAAGCCTTTGCCGCCGTTCAGGAGCGGCCGAGGCCCATGCGGGCGAGCAGCCGGTCGCGAACCACGAACTGGTGGTAGAGCGCCGCCGCGATATGGGCGAGCGACAGCGCGATCAGCAGCAAGGCGCCGAGCCCGTGGCCGATGCGCGGCGGATAGCGCATGAAGTCGGGCAGCGGGTCGGCGGCCCCGCCCCAGACGATGTCGCCGGCGCCCGAAAGCGCCATCATGGCGATGCCGCTGCCGGCCATCAAAAGAACTGCGAGATAGAGCAGGCCGTGGACAGCGCTGGAGGCGATCTCCTGCCAGCGCGGCATGCCGGCGGGATAGGGCGGCTTCCTGTCGACGGCGATCCACCACAGGATGCGGGCGACGGTCAGCGCCAGCACGGCCATGCCGACGGCGGTGTGGATGCGCAGGATCGCGGCCTTGGCCGCGTCGTCCATCGTGCCGGCGGCGCGGAAGCCGGAGATGAGCAGGCCGAGGAGCGCCAGCGCCGTGATCCAGTGAATGGCGATCGGGACCGCGCCGTAGCGGGTCGGTGTGCTCTTGGCCGGCATGGCTGGCTCCTTGGACCGGGTGGAACTGGGGACCGGGTGAAACTGGCTGGTTGAAGGCATCGACTTCCCGATTTATATAGCATGCAATGTATTCCAGCGGCAAGCGGGAGCGATGCGGATCGGGCGCGACAATTCGGCAGGCTACATGGCCAACTGGACGGCGCGGCTGTTCGCGCGCGCCATCGACCGGCGGCTGAAGCCGCTCGGCCTGTCCTCGGCCCATATGCCGGTGATGTTCGCGCTGCGCGACGGGGCGGAGATGTCGCAAAAGGCGCTGGCGCAGGCCGCCGCCATCGAGCAACCGACCATGGCGGCGACACTTTCGCGCATGGAGCGGGCAGGGTTGGTGCAACGCCGGCCCGATCCGGACGACCGCCGGGCGATGCTGTTCTCGCTGACCCGCCCGGCCCGGGAAAAGGCCGGCGCGGTCTGGGCCGCCGCGCTCGAGGTCAACGATCTGGCGCTTTCCGGCCTGGCGCCGGCGGAACGGGACGCCTTCCTCGCCATGCTCGGCCGCGTCGTCGCCAATCTCGGCGCGGCGGAGACGGACTGACCCGGCTTTCCGAACGGGCATCCGCCGCCGGGCTCGATGGGCATCTGCCGACGGGATCGATGGGAGAACTCGGATGGCGGGCCGGGGGCGCGAAACAGAATCATGAAATCGGGTCATGGTCCTGATTCCGAATCGCTTTTCCATGTTCTTCCCGGTTTCGGGGTTTCAGTTTTTAGCTTCCAGCTTTCGATTTCCAATCCCCAATCCCCAATCCCCAGTCCCCAGTCCCCAGTCCCCAGTCCCCAATCCCCAGTCTCCAGTCTCCAGTCTCCAGCCTCTTGTCCGGACCCGCTGTCCCCAGTCCCCAGTCCTCAGCCTCCAACCTCTTGTCCGGGCTCGTTGTCTCCGCTTGTCCGGGCGCTTCCCCCGGCTCAGATGGTCAGTAATAATAAATGACGTTGATATCATATTCATAAAATGATTATGTGAGCGGGAATGCGGGCACCGGCGCGTTGGCGTCTTTCCCTTTCGCCTTCATGGGCAAGGGAAGGCGCGATGCGCGGTGTCCGCGGCCGGACCTGAAGGAGCGGGACACTGACGAACGGGCGCGGCGGCGTTACGGAGATGGCCGTGGAGCAGGATGCGCCCGGCTATCGCTTCGCGCATCGGCTGATGGCGCAGGCGTCGGCGGCGCGCAAGGCCGAGCGGACGCAGGCGCGGTTGCAGGCGGCCGCCTGCCGCCTGCTCGATGGCCGCATGGCGAACGAGCTGAAGGTGGCGGAAATCTGCGCCGAGGCCGGCCTCGCGCACGGCACCTTCTACATCTATTTCCGCGACGTGCGCCATCTGATGGCCGAGACGCTGACCGCGTTCGTCGCCTTCGTGCAGACCTCGATGCGTGGCGCGGCCCGCATCGGCGGCCGCCGGCGCATCCATGCCTCCAACGCCGCCTATCTCGCCTTGTTCGAGGAGAATGCCGGGCTGATGCGCTGCCTCGTCTCGCGGCAGGACGATTTTCCCGAGGCGGCGGAAGCGTTCGCGAGGCTGAACCGAGACTGGGCGCAGACCGTGGTCGAGGCGCGGCTGCGCCAGCTCGCCCGCGAAGGCCGTGTCGCCCCGCCGCGCGAGGAACTGATGCGCCGGGCCTACGCGCTCGGCGGCATGGTCGACCAGTATCTGATCGCGCTGCTGTCCGGCCGCGACGGCGCGCTGGCGGACATATCGGAAGACCGCGGGGCGGTCGCCGCCACGCTGAGCCTGATCTGGGAACGGGGAATGGAGCCATGACGCCCATCGATGACCTTGTTGGGGGCCTTGCCGGGGACCTCGCCGATCGCGCCGAGTTCATGACGGCGGCCGGGCTGCGTCCCCGTCAGGAGGCGGCGTGGCGGGCGCAGGCGCGGCATGTGGCGGGCAATTCCGCCTTCTACCGCGCGCTGTGGGGCCATGCCGCGCCGCCGCCGGAGCTCGGGCATCTGGCCGATCTGCCGCTGTCGGACAAGGCGCAGCTGCGGCTCTCGCAGGCGGCGCATCCGCCGTTCGGCGATTATCTCGCCGCGCCGCGCCGGCTCGCCAGCCGGCTGCACCGCACCTCCGGCACCACGGGCCAGGCGATGAACCTCGCTTTGTCGGCGCGCGACTGCCGCATCACCGAGGCGGTCGGCGGGCGCTGTCATTCCGCCGCCGGGCTGACCGCGGCGCACACGGTCGTCCACTGCCTGAACTACCAGATGTGGATGGGCGGCGTCACCGACCACATGACGCTGGAGGCGACGGGCGCGCTCGTCGTTCCCTTCGGCGTCGGCGGCACCGAGCTCCTGATCCGCACCATCCGCGAGGTCGGCATCGACGCCATCTCCTGCACGCCGTCCTATCCGGCGGTGCTGGAGAAGGTGCTGGCGGAAAAATTTCCCGGCCTCGCGCCGCGCGACCTCGGCTTGAGGCTCGGCCTGTTCGGCGGCGAGGCCGGGCTCGACGATCCCGCCTTGCGGGCGCGCATCCGCGACACCTGGGGCATGGAGCCGCGCAACGCCAATTACGGCGTCTCCGACGTGTTCTCCAACTTCGCCGCCCAGTGCGAGCACGACACGCGGCTGCATTTCATGGCCGCGGACGTGCTGTGGCCGGAACTCGTCGATCCGGAAACGACGCGGCCGCTTGCGCTCGAAAAGGGCGCGCGGGGCGAGCTGGTGCTGACGCATCTGGCGCGCGACTGCCAGCCGCTGGTGCGCTTCCGCACCGGCGACATCGTCGCCATCGACGAGACCGCGCCCTGCCGCTGCGGCCGCACCGGCTTCCGCTTCCGCGTCGTCGGCCGCAGCGACGACATGGTGGTGGTGCGCGGCCTGAACCTGTTCCCGACCATGGTGGCGGCGGTGCTCTCCGGGATGGACGAGCTTTCCGGCGACTATCGCATCGTCCTCGACACGCCGCCGCCCCATGACCGGCTGCCGCTCCAGGTCGAGCGGGCGAGGGGCGCGCCCGAGCGGCCGGACCTTGCCGCGCGGGTGGCGGCGGCGGTGAAGGAAAAACTCGGCGCGACGGCCGAGGTGACGGTGCTGCCGCCGGGCAGCTTTCCCGTCACCGAGGGCAAGACGAAACGCGTGATCAGGAGCGGGCCATGAGCGACTTCACCTATGCGACCGTCGAAAGCGCGCTCGAGGAGGGCGGCGTGCGCCGCATCGCGC
The DNA here is from genome assembly GCA_039808485.1 of Aquamicrobium sp. GTDB lineage: Bacteria > Pseudomonadota > Alphaproteobacteria > Rhizobiales > Rhizobiaceae > Aerobium. Next base: position 21,600 of record JBDHTD010000013.1, read on the forward strand.
TCAACCGGCCGGACCGGCTGAACGCCATGAACCGGGCGCTCCTCGACGACGTGGCGCGGGCCTTCGACGACGCCAACGCCGACAGGGCGACGCGCGCCATCGTCTTCACCGGCGCGGGGCGTGCGTTCTGCGCCGGCGACGACCGCCACGACCATGTCCACCCCGAAAGCGAGGACGAGGCGCGCGCGCTGGTCGAGGCGATCCAGCGGGCGACGCGGGCCATCTCCTTCGGGCCGAAGCCGGTGGTCGGCGCGATCAATGGCTGGGCCGTCGGCGGCGGCTTCGAATGGGCGATCAACTGCGATTTCCCGATCTGGGCCGAGAGCGCCAGGGGCTTCTTCCCGGAGGTGTCGCTCAACCTGTTCGTCACCGGCGCGGTGACGTCGCTGCTGCCGGCGATGGTCGGGCTGTTGAAGGCGCGCGAGATGCTGATGCTCGGCGAGCGCTACGACGCAGCCGAGCTGCTGCGGCTCGGCGTTGCCTGGCGCGTGGTGCCGGATGCTGCCTTGCAGGACGAGGCGATGGCGCTCGCCCGGCGGCTGGCCCTGTTGCCGGCGCTGTCGGTCAGGGCGATGAAGCGGACCCTGAACGCGACGGCCGCGACCGACATGCAGCGGGCGCTGGCGCTGGAAACCGACGCCACCGTCGCCGGCTTCCTCGATCCCGAGACGACGCGGCGGCTGAAGGCGTTTTCCTGATTGCCGGGCTCAGCGCCGGCGTGGCGCCTTGCCGCCCGAAGGCCAGGCATAGAGCCTGCCCTCATGCGGCAACGGCCCGAGCGTCGAGACTATGCGCGCCTCGGCCCGCGACTGGATGCCGAACGGGCTGACCCCGGCGGCGTGGCCGCCCTGGTAAAAGCCGGCTTCCTGCGTTGCGCGCGCGACATAGCCCTGGCCGACCCGGAAGAACAGGTCGAGGCTCTTGGTGGTGGCCAGTTCGATCAACGGCGTCAGTTCGCGCATGGGGCCGTTCATGGAGGAACCCGACGCTCGGCCGGGCGTTGGTCGAGGCTATGACGGTGCCGCTTAACGGGCCATTAACGATGCCGCCAACGAGATTGACCTTCGGCAGGCGCAAGAATAACCGTGACCCGATGCGGCGGCTCGGCTAGTTTGCCGCTGGAGAACGCGGGCCGCTGCGGGGCCGGCGTCGTGTCGCAACGAGGATGTGAAGAGATGCGCTGGAGAGGCCGCCGTCAGAGCAGCAACGTCGAGGACCGCCGCGGTCAGGGCGGGATGCCCGGCGGCATGGGTCGTGGCGGTCGCCAGATTCCGCTGCCGATCGGCCGCGGCGCCGGCGGCGGCGGACTGTCCGGCATCATCATCCTCGTCGTCATCTTCTTCGCGCTGCGCGCCTGCGGCATCGACCCGTTGCAGATGCTGGAAGGCGGCGGCCCGGCCAACCCGCAGATCACCGAGAGCGGGCCGGGAAGCCGGCCGGGCGACGAGGAGGCGCAGTTCGTCTCCGTGGTGCTGGCCGAGACCGAGGACGTCTGGAACGGCATCTTCAAGGCGGAAGGCCAGAATTACCGCGAGCCGGCGCTGGTGCTGTTTTCCGATCAGGTCCGCTCGGCCTGCGGCTTCGCCTCGTCGGCCGCGGGGCCGTTCTACTGCCCCGGCGATTCCAAGCTCTACATCGATCTCGGCTTCTTCCGCGAATTGTCGCAGCGCTTCGGCGCGTCGGGCGATTTCGCGCAGGCCTATGTCGTGGCGCACGAGGTCGGCCACCATGTCCAGAACCTGATCGGCGTCCTGCCGCGCTTCAACCAGATGCGCCAGTCGATGAGCCAGGTCGAGGCCAACCAGATGTCGATCCGCGTCGAGCTTCAGGCCGACTGCTTCGCCGGCATCTGGGCGCATTACACCGCGCAGAAGGGGCTGCTGGAGGAAGGCGACATCGAGGAGGCGCTGAACGCGGCCCACCAGATCGGCGACGACACGCTGCAAAAGCGCACCCAGGGCTATGTCGTGCCGGACAGCTTCAACCACGGCACGTCCGAGCAGCGCGCCACCTGGTTCGCCAACGGCCTGCGCGACGGCCGCCTGTCGGACTGCGACACGTTCAACAAGCCTGTCTGATTTCGCTCACGGGCCGCACCGCCGCCTGCGGCTGCTGGCCCTGCGCGGGCGCGCCGGACGACTGGCGGGCGGCAGTCGCCGCCTCGGCCTTCAGCCGTTTTGCTGCTGGTTTTCGGCCCGCCCTTGCTGCCGGCTCAGGCCGGCGCCATCTCGCCCTTGCGCTCGCGGATCATCTCGGCGAAGCGGCGGAAGAGGTAGTGCGAGTCCTGCGGGCCGGGCGAGGCTTCCGGGTGGTACTGCACCGAGAACACCGGCTTGCCGGCGACCGCGAGGCCGCAGTTCGAGCCGTCGAACAGCGAGACGTGAGTCTCTTCAACGCCTTGCGGCAGCGAGTTCCTGTCGACCGCGAAGCCGTGATTCATCGACACGATCTCGACCTTGCCGGTCTCGTGGTCCTTGACCGGGTGGTTGGCGCCGTGATGGCCCTGGTGCATCTTGACCGTCTGGCCGCCGAGCGCCAGCGCCAGGATCTGGTGGCCGAGGCAGATGCCGAATATGGGCACGCCGGTCTCGATCAGCTTCCGCAGCGCCGGCACGGCGTATTCGCCGGTCGCGGCCGGGTCGCCGGGGCCGTTGGACAGGAACACGCCGTCCGGCTTCAGCGCCAGAATGTCCTCGGCCGAGCTCTTGGCCGGCACCACCGTCACCTTGGCGCCGAGGCCCGACAGCAGGCGCAGGATGTTGCGCTTGACGCCGAAATCGACCGCCACGATGTGCATCCAGGTGTCCTTCTGGCTGCCGAAGCCCTCGTTCCATACCCACGGCGTTTCCGACCAGGACGACGACTGGCCGGAGGTCACTTCCCTGGCGAGATCGAGGTCGACCAGGCCGTGCCATGCGCGCGCCTTCCTCTTCAGCGCCTCGACGTCGAAGACGCCGTCCGGCGAATGGGCGATGACCGCGTTGGGCGCGCCCTTCTCGCGGATCAGCGCCGTCAGCGCGCGGGTGTCGATGCCGGTCATGGCGACGATGCCGCGCTTTTCCAGCCAGTCGGCGAGATGGCCGGCGGCGCGCCAGTTCGACGGCTGGGTGACGTCGGCCTTGAAGATCGCGCCGACCGCGCCGGCGCGCGCCGCCGGGTTCAGGTCTTCCGCGTCCTCGGCATTGGTGCCGATATTGCCGATATGGGGAAAGGTGAAGGTGACGATCTGGCCGGCATAGGACGGGTCGGTCAGGATTTCCTGGTAGCCGGTCAGCGCGGTGTTGAAGCAGACTTCGCCCGCGACCTCGCCGGTCGCGCCGAGGCCCTTGCCCTCGATCACCGTGCCGTCGGCGAGGACGAGAAGCGCCGTCGGCTTTGCCTTTTCCCAGGCGGAGGTGGTGTTTTCAGTGGTTTCGGCCATTGCGCGCTCCGTTCTTCGGCCATCCGCGCTTGCTTTCGCGCCGCCGGCGGGACATATCGCGCGGCGGTGACACGGACGGGGCCTTAGCGGCCCTGAGATGCTGGATATAGTATCTCCCGGTGCATAGAAGAAGGCGCGGGCGCGGTCAACGATTGCGGCGCGCCTCGAGGCAAGGAGATTGAACGATCATGCGCGAAGCCATAGCCCAGGCGCTGAAGGACGCGCTGAAGAGCAAGGACAAGCTGCGGGCGGGCACGCTCAGGCTGGTCAACGCCGCCATCCAGGACCGCGACATCGCCAATCGCGGCGCCGGCAAGGACCCGGTCAACGATGACGAGATCCTTCAGATCCTGACCAAGATGATCAAGCAGCGCGAGGAATCGGCCAAGGCGTTCGAGGACGGCAACCGGCCGGAGCTCGCCGCGCAGGAGCGGGCCGAGATCGCCATCGTCAGGGAGTTCCTGCCGGCGCAGATGGGCGAGGACGAGATGCGCAAGGCCGCCGCCGAGGCCGTGGCCGAAACCGGCGCGCAAGGGTTGCGCGACATGGGCCGGGTCATGGCGGTGCTGAAGGAGCGCTATCCCGGCCGGCTCGATTTCGGCAAGGCGAGCGCGCTCGTCAAGCAACTGCTGGGATAGAAATTCAGTTTATATCGCTCTCGCGCCGCATCGCTCGCCTGCGGCTCGGGGGCGCGCCGGACGACCGGCGGTCGCCGCCTCGGCCTGCGGCTGTCTTCTCAGCTCGCGGGCCACACCGACGCCCGACCGGGCCTGCGGTCTTTGGCCGGAAACCGGCCTTTTCCGTTTCCCTTACTCCGCCGCGCGCAGGCGGGTGCGGCCGATCAGGCCGTGCTCCTCCAGCACCGGATAGGCGATCGAGGCGAGCAGCGAGTTGATCTGCTTCAGGTCGCGGATGGTGTCGAGGTGCATCGCGCTGGTCTCGATGCTCTTGGCCGTGCCTTCGCGCAGCCGCTCGAAATGGCGCTGGCTGGTCTGGCGCTCGAGGTCGCGCAGGCGGTCCTTTTCCTGGACGAGCTGGAACGCGGTCTCGGGGTCGCGCGAGATCAGCAGGTTGAAGGCGAGGCGGGCATTGGCCATCACCAGGGCGTGGAGGTCGGACAGTTCGCGCCAGCCCTCGGGCGTGAAGGTCAGGCGGCGCTCCAGCTTCTTGCGGACATGGACGAGCATGTTGCGCACCACGATGTCGCCGACCTGCTCCAGCTTGACGCAGCCTTCGAGCAGCTCCTGCGTGCGGCGGACCTCGTCGTCGCTCATGCCCTTGGTGCTGATCTTGGCGAGATAGAGCTTGATCGCGGCATGCTTGCGGTCGACCCGGTCGTCGAGGGCGGCGAGCGCCTCCATCCGCGCGGGGTCGGGGTCCTCGTAGAGCTCCATGATCGTCTTCAGCATCACCTCGACGGTCTCGCAGACGCCGACGACCGCGCGGCTGACATTGGCCAGCGCCCGCGACGGGCTGCCCAGCGCCTCGGGGTCGAGCGCGCTCGCTTCCCTGTCCTCGAGCGAGGGGCGCGGCTTCGCGGCCGACTGGACGAACAGCCGTTCGATCGCGCGGTTGACGAGGCCGGCCAGCGGCAGGCCGAGGACCACGAGCGCGGCGTTGAAGACGATGTGCGCGTGGACGATCCTCAGCGCCGGGGTCGCGCCGAGCGCCTCGAGCGGCGGCGAGAAGGCGATCAGGCCGGCGAGCGCCAGCACCGCGCCGGCGCTGCGCAGCGCGAGGTTGCCGAACGGCACGGCGCGGCTCGCCGGCGGCATCGTCCGCGACAGTGCCGCCGCCACCAGCCCGCCGCCGAGATTGGCGCCCAGCACCATGACGACGCCGAGTTCCGCCGGGACGAGGCCGCGCGCGGCCAGCGCCGCGACCAGGAGGATGAAGGCGACGCTGGAATGGAACAGCCACGTCGCCAGGGCGGCGAGCAGGAACGCGGTGATCGGGTCGCCGGACAGATAGTTGACGATGACCGGCAGCAGGCGGCTCTCGCGCAGCGGCTCGGAAGCTTCGCCGATCAGCCGCAGCGACAGGATCATCAGGCCGACGCCGACCAGGATCGAGCCGAAGCTGCGCCAGGCGCGGCGCTCGGCCGACAGGAAGATCACCGTGCCGGCGAAGACCGCGACCGGGACCAGCAGCGACAGGTCGTAGCTCAGCAGCTTGACGACGAAGGCCGAGCCGAGATCGGCCCCCAGCACCGTCATCAGCCCGGTGGTGCCGGACACGATGCCCGAGCCGGCGAAGGAGGCGACGAGCAGCGACACCGCGGTGGCGCTCTGGAAGGCGATGGCGAGCACGCCGCCGGCGGCAACCGCCAGCACCGGGTTCTTCAGCGTGTGGCGCAGCCTGAGCCGCAGCCGGTCGCCATAGGTGTCCTCGACATTGGTGCGCACCATGTGCGTCGCCCAAAGCAACAGCGCCACCGCGCCGGCGAGATGGACGAGGATCAACGAGCCGGTCATGGCTTTGAGGCGGCGGTCCGCGCCGCGCGGCTCGGCTGGGAAACAAGGGGCATGACAGACAAACCGGTCCGCGAGGCGCGGAAAAGCAGGTGATTTGGATTCATGATAGATTAGCCGGATAATTTTTCCATGGTCAACTTACCTTGCGCGAGCTCCATCCACCGCAGGGGGCGGGCAGGGGGGCAATGGGGGGACGTTTCTCGCCGGCGCGGCGGCGCGGTTGTGAATTACGGGCATGGCGCGAGATTGCGGTCGCGTCGTGGCGGGCCGGCTCCTATATAGGAGCGTTGGACGAGACCGGCGATGCGCTTTTCCCCTTCCTTCCTCGACGAGATACGCGACCGCGTGCCGATTTCGGCCGTCGTCGGCGCGCGCGTGGCGTGGGACCGCAAGAAGACCAATGTCCAGCGCGGCGATTTCTGGGGCTGCTGCCCGTTCCACGGCGAGAAGACGCCCTCCTTCCACTGCGAGGACAGGAAGGGCCGCTACCATTGCTTCGGCTGCGGCGTCTCGGGCGATCACTTCAGGTTCCTGACCGAGCTCGACGGGATGAGCTTTCCCGAGGCGGTCGAGCGCGTGGCCGAGATGGCCGGCGTGGCGATGCCGGCGCGCGACGAGGCGGCCGAGCAGCGCGAAAGGCAGCGCGCCAGCCTGACCGACGTGATGGAGCTCGCCACCCGCTTCTTCCAGGACAGGTTGCAGGCCGCCGAGGGCGCCAGGGCGCGCGCCTATCTGCGCGGGCGCGGGCTGTCGTCGCAGACGCAGCAGGCGTTCCGGCTGGGCTACGCCCCCGACGGCCGCAACATCCTCAAGGAATTCCTTGCTTCCAAGGGAGTAGGCAGGGATCAGATCGAGGCGTGCGGGCTGGTCGTGCACGGCGACGACATCCCCGTCTCCTACGACCGCTTCCGCGACCGGATCATGTTCCCGATCGAGGATTCGCGCGGCCGGGTGATCGCCTTCGGCGGCCGGGCGATGGCGAAGGACGCGCTGGCGAAATACCTGAATTCCAACGACACCGAGCTCTTCCACAAGGGCAACGTGCTCTACAATTTCGCCCGCGCCCGCAAGGCCCGGGGTGGAGCGGCGGGGCAGGACGGCACCGTCATCGCCGTCGAGGGCTACATGGACGTGATCGCGCTGGCGCAGGCCGGCTTCGATAACGTGGTCGCGCCGCTCGGCACCGCGCTGACGGAAAACCAGCTCGAACTGTTGTGGCGGATGACCGGGGAGCCGGTGATGTGCTTCGACGGCGACCAGGCCGGCCTGAAGGCGGCGTGGCGCGCGGCGGACCTCGCGCTGCCGCTGGTCGCGCCCGGCCGCACGCTGCGCTTCGCGCTCCTGCCCGAGGGCCAGGACCCCGACGACCTGGTGCGCGCGGGCGGGCCGGACGCCTTCCGCCAGGTGCTGGCCCAGGCGCGGCCGCTGGCCGAGCTTCTGTGGCTGCGCGAGACCTCGGGCGGCGTGTTCGACACGCCGGAGCGGCGGGCCGAGCTCGAGCGGACGCTGCGCGACCTGACCGGGCGCATCCGCGACGAAAGCGTGCGCCGCCACTATCAACAGGACATGCGCGAGCGGGTGCAGGCGTTCTTCGGCGGGGCCAGTGCCGGCCGCAGGGCCGACTATCGCGAGCGCGGGCAGGCCATGGGCGGCGGCCCCGGCCGGGGCGGAGCCGGCCGGCAGGCGGCGGGGCGGCTCGCGGTGACGGAAAGCCTCGCCCGCTCGGCGCTGGTCAGGAGCGGCGGCGGGCCGCTGCCCCTGCGCGAGACGGCGATGCTGGTGGCCATGGTCAACCATCCGAGGCTGCTCGACGACTATTTCGACGCGTTCGAGGAGATGGCGCCGCCGCATCCCGAGCTCAAGCGCCTGCACGGCGCTCTTCTCGATGCCGTGGCCCATGGCGTCGCCCATGACAAGACGGTGCTGATCGAGGCGCTGGCCCTGCGCGGCCAGGGCGATGTCTGGGAGCGCGCGGTGCGCCATTGCCGCGGCCTCGGCCTGTGGCCGGTGCTCGACGAGGCGGCGGAAGACGACGCGCGGGAAGCGTTCTCGCAGACGGTCGCGCTTCACGCCCGCGCCCGCGAGCTTCAGCGCCAGCGCCGCAGCCTGCAAAGCGAGCTGGCCGAGGCGGTCGAGCGCGAGGCGGAGGACGTGACCATGCTGATGCAGGCCATCGCCCAGATCAACATCGACATCGCCAGCCTCGAGCGGCTGGAGGCGCTGGTCGACGGCTTCGGCGTGTCGTCGGGCCGGGGATGAAGGCCGTTGCCCGCGCGGGAGAGGGGGAGGCATGCCCTTGCGAAATGAAAAGCGCTCCCCATATAGCAGCGTCGGCGAGAGGAATGCCGCTGCCGAGGAGGGCGGCCGAAAAGGGCAGCATGCAATTGATTCGCTTTTTATGGCCGAATCAGCTTTGAGCCGCTTGACCTTCCGCCCGATTGGCGGAATCACATCCGCCGTGCGCGCGGGCCTTGGTGGGCCGGATCTGGGGAGCAGGGGCGCGGGCGCAGGTTTTCGCAGCCTTCGGTTGGACGGATGGAGATCGCGTCCTATATCTGGAAGGATGTCAGGGTTAATCGGGAATTAAGGCGCAAGCGGCTATCGCGGACGGGTGCAGGCCGGTCCGATTCAGGAGCGCACTGCTTTCAACCGCCCGATACAGCTTCAGCCGCGTGGAGAGACGACGACATGGCGACAAAAGAGAAGGAAGAGGTCGAGACCGAACGCGAAGGCACGACCGACGGGCCTCTTCTCGACCTTTCCGACGATGCCGTCAAGAAAATGATGAAGCTCGCGAAGAAGCGCGGCTATGTCACCATGGACGAGCTGAACGCGGTGCTGCCTTCCGAGGAAGTGACCTCCGAGCAGATCGAGGACACGATGGCGATGCTGTCCGACATGGGCATCAACGTCGTCGAGGACGACGAGGCGGGCGAGGAAGCCGAGGCCGATTCCGGCAGCGACGGCGAGGAGGAGCAGGGCGAGCTGACGGAGACGGCCGGCACGGCGATCGCCGCGGCGACCACCAAGAAGGAACCGACCGACCGCACCGACGATCCGGTGCGGATGTACCTGCGCGAGATGGGCTCGGTGGAGCTTCTGTCGCGCGAGGGCGAGATCGCCATCGCCAAGCGCATCGAGGCCGGGCGCGAGACCATGATCGCTGGCCTGTGCGAAAGCCCGCTGACCTTCCAGGCCATCATCATCTGGCGCGACGAGCTGAACGAAGCCAAGATTCTCCTGCGCGAGATCATCGACCTCGAGGCGACCTATGCCGGCCCCGAGGCCAAGCAGGCGCCGGTGGTCGAGCGGCTCGACGAGGACGCCAAGGCCAAGCCCGAGGAGGCGCGCGGCGGTCGCCGCGGCCGCGAGGACGACGACATCACCAATGTCGGCGGCGAAACCCGCGTCGAGGAAGACGACGAGGAAGAGGACGAGGCCAACCTGTCGCTCGCCGCGATGGAGGCCGAGCTGCGCCCGCAGGTGATGGAGACGCTCGACGTCATCGCCTCGACCTACAAGAAGCTGCGCAAGCTCCAGGACCAGCAGGTCGAGCAGCGTCTGGCCGCGGCGGGAAGCCTGTCCTCCAGCCAGGAGCGGACCTACAAGAAGCTCAAGGAAGAGCTGGTGACGGCGGTGAAGTCGCTGTCGCTCAACCAGGCGCGCATCGAGGCGCTGGTCGAGCAGCTTTACGACATCAACAAGCGTCTGGTGCAGAACGAGGGCAGGCTGCTCAGGCTCGCCGAAAGCTACGGCGTGCGCCGCGAGGAATTCCTGAAGGAGTACCAGGGCACCGAGCTCGACCCCAACTGGACCAAGGCCATCGCCAATCTCTCCAGCCGCGGCTGGAAGGAGTTCTACCAGAACGAGAAGGAGGCGATCCGCGACATTCGCGGTGAGATCCAGAACCTCGCCACCGAGACGGCGATCTCGATCGCCGAGTTCCGCAAGATCGTCAACCAGGTGCAGAAGGGCGAGCGCGAGGCGGCCATCGCCAAGAAGGAGATGGTGGAGGCGAACCTGCGCCTCGTCATCTCCATCGCCAAGAAATACACCAATCGCGGCCTTCAGTTCCTCGACCTGATCCAGGAAGGCAATATCGGCCTGATGAAGGCGGTCGACAAGTTCGAGTACCGCCGGGGCTACAAGTTCTCGACCTATGCGACATGGTGGATCAGGCAGGCGATCACCCGCAGCATTGCCGATCAGGCAAGAACCATCCGCATCCCGGTCCACATGATCGAGACGATCAACAAGATCGTCCGCACCTCGCGCCAGATGCTGCACGAGATCGGCCGCGAGCCGACGCCGGAGGAACTGGCGGAAAAGCTCGCCATGCCGCTGGAGAAGGTGCGCAAGGTGCTGAAGATCGCCAAGGAGCCGATCAGCCTGGAGACGCCGGTCGGCGACGAGGAGGATTCGCACCTCGGCGACTTCATCGAGGACAAGATGGCGATCCTGCCGATCGACGCGGCGATCCAGGCCAATCTGCGCGAGACGACGACGCGGGTTCTGGCCTCGCTGACCCCGCGCGAGGAGCGTGTGCTGCGCATGCGCTTCGGCATCGGCATGAACACCGACCACACGCTGGAGGAAGTCGGCCAGCAGTTCTCGGTGACGCGCGAACGCATCCGCCAGATCGAGGCCAAGGCGCTCCGGAAGCTCAAGCATCCGTCGCGTTCGCGCAAGCTGCGCAGCTTCCTCGACAGTTGAGAAGAAACATGAAAAACCCGGCGCAAGCGCCGGGTTTTTCAATCATGGAGGGTCGGAAATGGCGACCACGATCGTCCGCGACGAATGCGAGGAAGACGCCGCCGCGATCCGCGCCGTGACGCTGGCCGCCTTCGCCGGGATGCCTCATAGCGAGCAGACGGAGGCGGCGATCGTCGACGCCTTGCGCGCTTCGGGCGCGCTCGCCGTTTCCCTCGTCGCCGTCGAGGACGGCGCGGTCGTCGGCCATGTCGCCTTCTCGGCCGTGACCATCGACGGGACGCCGGCGCCGGGCTGGTTCGGCGTCGGGCCGCTCTCGGTGCGGCCGGACCGCCAGCGCCGCGGCGTCGGCACGGCGCTGATGCGCGCCGGGCTGGCGCGGCTCCGCAAGGCGGACGCGAAGGGATGCGTCCTCGTCGGCGATCCCGGCTATTACCGGCGGTTCGGGTTCCGCGCCGCGTCCTCGCTCGTCTACCCCGATCTGCCGGCGGAGTATTTCCAGGTGCTGGAACTGGCGGCGGAAGCGCCGCGAGGAACCGTCGCCTTCCACCCCGCCTTCGCGGCGCGGGACGATTGAGCCTGTCGCCCGGCGAATTTGTGCTATGATTTACCGATGAACGAGCACGTCACAGACTTCCTGCCGATGCCGGAGACCACGCAGGCCGCCGACGGCATGCCGCGCCGGCCGTGGACCGTCGCCGAGATCGAGGCGATGGTCGAGGCGGGCATCATCGCCGAGGACGAGCGGTTCGAACTGATCGGCGGGGAGGTGGTGCCGATGCTGCCCAAGGGCGGACGCCATGAAATGGTGAAAATGGAGCTGAACTGGCATTTCCAGCGAACGGCTCCGACCAGCTTGTGGGTCGCGCAGGAGACGACGCTGCGGCTTGACGACAGGAGTTTCCTGGAGCCCGATTTCTGCGTGTTCCCGCGCGCGATCCAGCCCGGCGACATGCGCGGCCACGACGTGCTGCTCGCCATCGAGGTGTCCGATTCGAGCCTCGCCTACGACCGCGGCCGCAAGCTCGGCGTCTATGCCGCGTTCGGCATTCCCGAGGTGTGGGTGATCGAGGCGGCGAGCCTCGTCATCCATGTCCATCGCCGGCTGGGCGCGGAAGGCTACCGCACCGTCCTCGACATCGCTCCGGAGGCGGACGTCACTGCTGCGCGTGCCGACGGCGTGGGGTTCAATTTTGCCCGGCTCGGGCTGCGGCCCGTTTAAGGCCATTCGGCATTTCAGGAGCGGACATGACCGTGCAGGCCCCGATTTCCGGCGCGACGATCCTGCTGCGCGACGCGCGCGACGACGACATGGAAGCCGTGCAGGCGATCTATGCCCATCACGTCCTCAACGGTTTCGGCTCGTTCGAGGAAGAGCCGCCGTCGCTCGACGACATGGCGGCGCGCCGGTCGGCGGTGCTGGCGGCGGGGCTTCCGTGGCTGGTCGCCGAGATCGACGGCCGCATCGCCGGCTATGCCTATGCCGGGCCGTTCCGGCCGCGCGCGGCCTATCGCTTCGCGGTCGAGGATTCGGTCTATATCGCGCCGGACTTCACCCGGCGCGGCGTCGGACAGGCGCTGCTTGCCGATCTGATCGCGCGGTGCGAGGCCGGGCCTTGGCGGCAGATGCTGGCGGTGATCGGCGACAGCGGCAATCACGGCTCGGTCGGCCTGCACCGCGCGCTCGGCTTTTCGCCGGTCGGCACCTTCGCCTCGGTCGGCTTCAAGTTCGGCCGCTGGGTCGATGTCGTGCTGATGCAGCGTCCGCTGGGGGCGGGCGACGGCACGCTGCCGGGCTGACCCGTCATTTCCGCCGTTGCAAAAGTCGGCGCGCCGGTCCAGCCTGTTCCGGTCCGGGCCACGAACCGGCCCGTCCATAACCCGCAGGCTCGCCGATGCTGACCTTCTTCTACGCTCCCGCCACCTGCTCGCTCGCCTCGCACATCGCGCTCGAGGAAGCAGGGGCTTCCTACGACGCGCGCCGGGTGGATTTCGCGGCCAACGAACAGCGCGCGGCCGATTATCTCGCGATCAACCCCAAGGGCCGGGTTCCGGCACTGGCGACGCCGCGCGGCGTGCTGACCGAGACGCCGGCGATCCTCGCCTTCATCGCCCAGAGCTATCCGGCGGCAAAGCTTGCGCCGCTCGGCGATCCGTTCCTGTTCGCCGAGCTTCAGGCGTTCAACAGCTATATGTGCTCGACGGTGCATGTCGCCCATTCCCACAAGGTGCGCGGCGCGCGCTGGGCCGACGATCCGGCCGCCCACGAGGCGATGCGCAGGAAGGTGCCGGAATCGGTCGGCGCCTGCTTCGAGTTGATCGAGGCGCGGATGCTGCGCGGACCCTGGGTGATGGGCGATGCCTACTCGGTCGCCGATCCCTATCTCTTCACCGTCGCCGGCTGGCTGGAGAGCGACGGAATCGACATCGCCCGGTTCCCGCATGTCGACGATCATTATCGGCGGATGCTGGAGCGCCTGGCGGTGAAGCGGGCGCTGGCGGCGGCGGTCTAAAGCATTTTGCAGTCGGGCGGGTACGTCTGACGTCGCATGAATGCGGCTGAGGAAAGAAGCTGGAGCAGCGGAAGCTGCGTTCATCAGAACGTCCGCTGCTCTAGCGGAAATCCGAAGACAAGGAGACGAGGCGATGTCGTTGTGGAAGAGGCTGTTTGGCGGCGGCGGCGCGGGAAGGCAAGAACCGCCGCTCGATCCGGTCGACTACAAGGGGTTCGTCATCCGTCCCGCGCCCTTCGTCGAGGACGGCCAGTACCAGACGTGCGGCGTGATCACCAAGGAGATCGGCGGCGAGCTCAGGGAGCACCGCTTCATCCGCGCCGACCGCTTCGCCTCGAAGGACGATGCCGTCGACGTCACGTTGCGCAAGGCGCGCCAGATTATCGACGAGCAGGACGAGCGGATTTTCAGGTAGGGTGGAAAGGGGAAGGGCATGTCGCTCAAAGGCAAGACTCTGTTCGTTTCGGGCGGCTCGCGCGGCATCGGGCTGGCGATCGCGCTGCGCGCCGCCCGCGACGGCGCCAATGTCGCCATCGCCGCCAAGACCGCCGAGCCGCACCCCAAGCTGCCGGGGACGATCCATAGCGCGGCTGCGGAGATCGAGGCGGCCGGCGGCAAGGCGCTGCCGATCCTGTGCGATATCCGCGACGAGGAGCAGGTCGCCGGCGCGGTGGCGAGGACGGTCGCGGCCTTCGGCGGCATCGACATCTGCATCAACAACGCCAGCGCCATCCAGTTGACCGACACGCTGTCGACCGACATGAAGCGCTACGACCTGATGCACCAGATCAACGCGCGCGGCACTTTCCTCGTCTCCAAGACCTGCATTCCGCATTTGAAGCGGGCGTCGAACCCGCATATCCTCAACCTTTCGCCGCCGCTCGACATGAACGCCAAATGGTTCAAGGGCCATGTCGCCTACACCATGGCCAAGTTCGGCATGTCGATGTGCACGCTCGGCATGAGCGCGGAGTTCGCCGGGGACGGCATCGCCGTCAACTCGCTGTGGCCGCTGACGGCCATCGACACGGCGGCGGTGCGCAACCTTCTCGGCGGCGCGGCGGTGGCGGCGATGAGCCGCTCGCCCGCGATCATGGCCGATGCGGCGCATGCCGTCCTGACGAAGCCTGCGCGGGACGTGACGGGCAATTTCTTCATCGACGAGGAGGTGCTGCGCGCCGAGGGCGTCCGCGACTTCTCGGTCTACGCGCCCGGCGCGACCGGACCGCTGGCGGCGGATTTCTTCGTGCCGGAGGAGGTGTTCGCGCGCACCGATACCCGACTGGCGCGCGCCTTCGGATAGGATCGCGCCCGCGCCGACGAACAAGGCCCGGCGGAACCGTTCCGCCGGGCCTTTGTCGTGAACGGTGCGGCGCTGGAGCAATTCCAGCAAAAGTGCGAAGCGTTTTGCGTTCGTAATTGCGTAAAAACAAAGAGATAGATCGTTTCGCCGTTTCCGCGAGACGGTGAAACGATCTAGAGCAGCGGGCGTTCTGACGAACGCAGCTTCCGCTGCCCCAGCTCCTTTCCCCAGCCGCATTCATGCGACGCCAGACGTACCCGTCCGACTGCAAAATGCTCTATTGCCGCAGCGGCGCCTGCTGCACGGTGACGCGCCGGTTCTCCGGCTCCGGCCGCCGGGTCTCGATCTTCAGATCGGTTTCGCCGCGTCCCTCGACGATCAGCCTGTCGGCCGGAATGCCGAAGCGGGCCGAAAGCGCGGACGCCAGCGCCCGGGCGCGCCGCTCCGAAAGATCCTGGTTGACCCCGCGCGGACCGACCGCGTCGGCGTGCCCCTCGACGAGGAAGCGGGCGGCGGGGTCGCGTTCCAGTGCCTGGCGGATGGCGGAGGCGATCGCCTCGATTTCGCCGGCCGCCGGGTCGGCGATCCGGTCGGAGCCGAAGGCGAAGCCGATCGCGCCCATTCCGCCGCCGGCCGAGGTGTCGCGCACGGGCTCGGGCGCGCCGCCGCCGCTGGCGGGCGGCGGTGTCGGCGTCGGCGGGCTGGCCGGCGGTTGCGGCTGGACAGGGGGCGGTGTCGGCGTCGGAGCCGGCTTCTGCTGCGGCGGGCTTTGTGGCGGCGTCGGCGCGGGCGGTGTCGCGCCTGCCGGCGGCTGGCCCGGAATGGGTTCCACGCCGCCACTGGCGGGCGGCGGTGCTGGCGGTTGCGGCGGCCGCGGGGCCTGTGCCGGTGGCTGAGCAGCGGGAGGTTGAGCAGCGGGGGGCTGCGCTGCCGGAGGTTGCGCGGGCGGTGTCGCGCCTGCCGGCGGCTGGCCGGGGATGGGTTCCACGCCGCCGCTGGCGGGTGGCGGTGCTGGCGGTTGCGGCGGCCGCGGGGCCTGTGCCGGTGGTTGAGTAGCGGGGGGCTGGGCTGCCGGCGGGCGCGGTGGGGGTGGCGCAGCGCTGGCTGGGGGTTGGCCGGGGATGGGCTCGGCGGCGGTCGGCGTCTCGGCCGTGGGCGCGCCGTCTTTAGGCTTGTCCGGCGTATCCGCCTGTGCCAGCAGGAGAGGCGCCGTTTCGGCGGACGGCGGCGTGGCCTTGGTGGTTGCCGGCGCGGCCGCGAAGGCATGTCCGGCCGTCATCAGCAGCGCCAGGGCCGTGCCGGCGACGAAGCCCGCTCTCGCTGTCCCCGTTCTCGCTGTCCCCATTCTCGCCGTCATCGTCGTCTCCTGTCGGTTGTACCGCCTGAACAACAATATTTACGCCGTCAGGTTCCGCAAGGTCGTGTTAGGCGCGGAGCGGGGCGATTTTGCGGCCTGACCATGCGGGCTTGGCCTGCCGGGGCTTGACCAGGGGGCTTGACCAGTCGGGACC
The DNA here is from genome assembly GCA_039808485.1 of Aquamicrobium sp. Taxonomy (GTDB): domain Bacteria; phylum Pseudomonadota; class Alphaproteobacteria; order Rhizobiales; family Rhizobiaceae; genus Aerobium. The sequence goes on from JBDHTD010000013.1 coordinate 37,532, forward strand.
AACCGGCCAAACCGGCTCCATGATGCAGGATTTCTGGAACCAGAAGGCGCTGGAGGAATTTTCTCCGCAGGAATGGGAAGCTCTGTGCGACGGCTGCGGCAAATGCTGCCTTGCCAAGCTCGAGGACGAGGACACCGGCGAAATCTACTGGACGAGCGTCGGCTGCCGGCTGTTCGACGGCGGCACCTGCCGCTGCAAGGACTATGAAAACCGTCTCGCCAGCGTCCCCGACTGCATCCGGCTGACGCCGCAGAACGTGCGCACGATCCCGTGGCTGCCGGCGACATGCGCCTATCGCCTGGTCGCGGAAGGGCGCAATCTCTACTGGTGGCACCATCTCGTCTCGGGAAGCCGCGAGACGGTGCATGAAGCCGGCGTTTCCGTGCGCGGCAGGGTGACGGCAAGCGAGGACGACCTGCCCGATCCGGATGATTACTTCGCCCACATGCTCGAGGAAGAACCATGAGCCAGACCGAGACGATCGCACTGGTCAACCGCTACATCGACGCCTTCAACGCCGGCGACCGCGACGCCATGCTCGCCTGCCTCGACGACGACGTCGCCCACGACATCAACGAGGGCGAACGCCAGATCGGCAAGGACAGGTTCCGCTGGTTCCTCGGCATGATGGATCGCCACTACAAGGAGCGGCTGGCCGACGTCGTGGTGATGGCGTCGCAGGACGGCGGCCGCGCCGCGGCCGAGTTCACCGTCCACGGCACCTATCTTTCCACCGCGGAAGGACTGCCCGAGGCCGGCGGCCAGACCTATTCGCTGCCGGCCGGCATCTTCTTCGAGGTCGACGACGGGCTGATCTCGCGCGTGACCACCTATTACAATCTCGCCGACTGGACGGCGCAGGTGGCAAGGGGGTGAGCGGGAGCGCCGAGCCGGTGGCGCCATCCTCCGGCGTCGAGGTCCGGCGGCTGTCGCGCGGCGAGGTGGAGGGCGCGTTCGACGATCTGGCGCGGCTCAGGATCGAGGTGTTCCGCGACTATCCCTACCTCTACGAGGGCGACCTCGACTATGAGCGGCGCTATCTCGCCACCTATATGGCCTCACCCGAAGCGGTGGTGATCGGCGCGCTCGCCGGCGGCGCGCTGGTCGGGGCGGCGACGGCCTCGCCGCTGTCCGATCATTTCGAGGAATTCGCCGCGCCGTTCGCGGCGCGCGGGCTCGACCCGGCAGAATTCTTCTATTTCGGCGAATCGGTGCTGCGGAAGGCCCATCGCGGCCGGGGCGTCGGCGTCCGCTTCTTCGAGGAGCGGGAAAGGGCGGCGCGCGAGGCCGGCTTCTCGCGCTGCGTATTCTCGGCGGTCGTCCGCCCGGCCGACCACCCGGCGCGTCCGGCGGGCCATGTGCCGCTCGACGCCTTCTGGACGAAGCGCGGCTATGCCCGAATCGACGGGCTTTCGACCGGCTTTTCCTGGCGCGACGTCGGCGAGGAGCGCGAAAGCGTCAAGCCGATGGAATTCTGGCAGAAGCGGATCTAGAGCATTTTTCAGTCAGGCGGGTATGTCTGACGTCGCATAAATGCGGCAAAAACAAATGGCTAGCTAGCCGTCCGAGACGCCGGCTTCGGCGAAGGTCGCCATGCCGGCGTGGCAGGCGAGCGCGCCGCGCAGGATGTTGACGGCGAGGCACGCGCCCGACGCCTCGCCGAGCCGCATGCCGAGGTCGAGGATCGGGTCGAGCTTCATCTCGTCGAGCAGCCGGCGATGCCCGGCCTCGGCCGAGGCATGGGCCGCCAGCGCGTGCGCCAGGCCGTCCGCGTGCAGGCGGCCGAGCGGCGCGACCGCCGCGCTGGCGACGAAGCCGTCGATCAGCACCGGAATCGAGGCGCGCCGGGCGGCAAGCGCCGCGCCGAACATGGCGGCAAGCTCGCGCCCGCCGACGCGGCGCAGCGCCTGAAGCGGATCGGCGAGTGCCGCGCCGTGCAGCGCGAGCGCCGCATCGACGGTCCGCGCCTTGCGCGCGAGCCCGGCATCGTCGACGCCGGTGCCGCGCCCGACCCAGTCCGCGCCGTCGCCGCCGAACAGCGCCGCCGCCACCGCCGCCGCCGCGGTGGTGTTGGCGATGCCCATCTCGCCGAGGCAGATCAGGTCGGCATCCGCGTCGACCGCTTCCATGCCGGCATGGACGGCGGCGACGAATTCGGCCTCGTCCATGGCCGGCCCTTGCGTGAAATCGGCGGTCGGCCGGTCGATCGCCAGCGGCACCACCTTCAGCGCGGCGTCCGCTTGCCGGGCGAGCTGGTTGACGGCCGCGCCGCCGGCGGCGAAATTGGCCACCATCTGGGCCGTGACCTCGGCCGGATAGGCCGAGACGCCGCGGGCGGCGATGCCGTGGGCGCCGGCGAAGACCAGCACCTCGACGCGATCGAGCGCCGGCACGGCGCGGCCCTGCCAGCGCGCGAGGAATACCGCCAGCGCCTCCAGCCGGCCGAGGCTTCCCCTCGGCTTGGTCAACAGGTCCTGACGCCGGGCGGCTTCGGCCGCGGCCGCGTCGTGGCCCGGACGAGGCGCGGCGGCAAGGGCGCGGATGTCGTCGAGCGTGGCGGGAAGCGTCATGGTGGGTCCGGTCATTGCAGGAGGAAGGCCGTGGCGGCCGAAAGCACGGCGACCTCGCCGGCCTGCTGCGCCGCGCCGAGCACGTCGCCGGTCTGGCCGCCGATCTGCCGCAGCGCCAGCCGGGCGACGAGGACGGCGGCAAGGCCGGTCAGGAGCGCCGCGACGACCGCGAAGGCGAGGCCGCCGGAAAGCAGGAACGCGAAGCCGAGGGCGAGCGCGGCCAGCGCGGTGCGGTTGCCGACCGGGCCGATGCCGGCCGAAAGGCCGTCCTTTCGCGCCGGGGGCAGGGCCGCGAGCAGCGCCGGCAGCGGCGCCCGCGAGGCCGCGTGCGCCGCGACCGCCGCCAGGACCGCGTCGGCGGCGGAAGCCTGCGCAAGGGCCGAGAGCGCCGCCCAGCGAAGGAGCAGCGACAGGCCGAGCGCCAGCACGCCGTAGGAGCCGACGCGGCTGTCGCGCATGATGGCGAGCTTGTCGTCGGCCGTCCTGCCGCCGCCGAAGCCGTCGGCGGTGTCGGCGAGCCCGTCCTCGTGCAGCGCGCCGGTCAGCGCGATGCCGGCGGCGAGGCCGAACGCGGCCGAAAGCGCTGCCGGCAGCCCGAGCGACAGGCCGAGCCATATCGCGCCGCCAGCGCCGAGGCCGACCGCGGCGCCCGCCACCGGCGCGGCCCACAGGCTGTCGGCGAAGGCGCGGCCGCTTCCGTCGCCGGAACCGACGGGCAGGCGCGTGTGGAAGCCGAGCGCGGCGGCGATGTCGCGCAGCAGCAGGGCGGGCGATGGCGGATAAAGGGGCACGGGTTTCCGCTCCGGCCGGAATGGGGACGCGCCGATTTAGGGTTTGCCGGCCGGCGGTGTCAACGCATGCGGGCATGTTGCGGCAGGCGCAATTCGGGTATGGTTTCGCGGCGGGCGCGGGGGTGCCCGCCAAACGGGGGGAGAAAGACAGATGAGGAAGCGGATTTCGAAGGGATGGCGCCATGGCTGAGCGGCATGCAAGCCTGACTTTGGTGGTCGGCGGCGCGCGCTCCGGCAAGAGCAGCCATGCCGAGGCGCTGATCGCGGCCCATCCCGCGCCCTGGACCTATATCGCCACGGCGCAGGCGTTCGACGAGGAGATGGAGGAGCGCATCGCCCATCATCGCGCCCGCCGCTCGGCAAGCTGGCGCACCGTCGATGCGCCGTTCGACCTGGCGCAGACGCTCGCCGTGATGCCGCAGGGCGCGCCGGTGCTGGTCGACTGCCTGACGCTGTGGCTGTCGAACATCATGCTGGCCGACCTCGACGTCGACGCGGAGACGCGCCGGCTGGTGGAGGTTCTCGGCGCGCCGCGCGGCCCGTGGGTGGTGGTCGCCAACGAGGTCGGGCTGGGCATCGTGCCGGAAAACGCGCTGGCGCGGCGCTTCCGCGACGAGGCCGGCAGGCTGAACCAGATCGTGGCGACGCGGGCCGACAGCGTCACCTTCACGGTCGCCGGCCTGCCGCTTGCCGTGAAATAGCCGGCGCGCGATCGCGCTTGCCGCCATGCGACCTTTTCGCCCTTGTGGCGGAGGGGATGCGCTTGATAAATCGCATCCAATATACCAGTTAAGCCGGGCGGAGCCCGAAGCCGGCGCTGCCCCGATGGAGAGCTGAAGAATGGCGATACCGCGCACCAGACCGGACGGACTGCCGGCCATTCTATCCTACGGCTTTCGCCCGTTCTTCCTGTTCGGAGCCATCTATGGCGGGCTGACCGTGCTTGCCTGGGTTCCGATGCTGACGGGCAACCTGGAGACTTCGAGCCTGTTCTCGCCGGTCGACTGGCACGCGCATGAGATGCTGTTCGGCTTCCTGCCGGCCATCGTCACCGGCTTCCTGCTGACGGCGATCCCCAACTGGACCGGCCGCTTGCCGGTGCAGGGCTATCCGCTGCTCGCGCTGGTGCTGCTGTGGCTCGCCGGCCGCTTCGCGGTCTGGTTCTCGGCCGACATCGGCTGGGTGGCGGCGATGGCCGTCGATTGCGCGTTCCTGCTGGCGCTGGGCACCGTCGCGGCGATCGAGATCGTCGCCGGGCGCAACTGGCGCAACCTGAAGGTGCTGGCGCCGGTGCTGGTGTTGCTGGCGGCCAACGTGCTGTTCCACGCCGAGGCGCAGCTTTCCGGCATCACCGATTTCAGCCGCCGGCTGGCGCTGTCGGCCGCGCTCGTCCTGATCATGATCATCGGCGGCCGGATCATCCCGAGCTTCACCCGCAACTGGCTGGCGCGCGAGAATCCGGGGCGGCTGCCGACGCCGTTCGGCCGTTTCGACGGCGTGGCCATCATCGCCTCGGCGCTGGCGCTGGCGCTGTGGACGGCGGTGCCGGAGGGGGCGGCGAGCGGCGTGCTCCTGCTCGCGGCGGGCGCGCTCAACCTCGCGCGGCTGGCGCGCTGGGCCGGCGACCGCGCCTGGCGCGACGGGCTGGTGCTGGTGCTGCACGCCGCCTATCTGTTCATCCCGCTCGGGCTTCTGTTTTCCGGGCTGGCGGCGCTGTTCCCGGCCGGGATTCCCGGCATAGCCGGCATCCATATCTTCGGCATCGGTGCCATCGGGGCCATGACGCTCGCCGTCATGACCCGCGCCACGCTCGGCCATACCGGGCGCGAGCTGAAGGCCGACCGCGCCACCGGCCTGATCTATGTCGCGATCCTGCTGTCGACGGTGTTCCGCTTCGTCGCGGCGTTCTTCCCGGCCGAAATGCCGCTGCTGCACGTCTCGGCCACGCTGTGGATGGCGGCGTTCTTCGGCTTCGCGCTGCATTACGGGCCGATGGTGGCGCGGCCGCGCCTGAAGCCGCGCAAGCCCAATCCGCGGCCTGCCTGAACTTGGCCTGAACTTGGCCTGAACTTGGCATGATCGTGTCGGCCCGGCCGGGCCGGATGCGCGCAAAGTGATCGGGCTGGCTCAAATCGCTGCTTGACCGCGCTTCTTCGCCAATGCGACACAATCCGGAGCACCTGCTTCGCGCAGGCATTCCGGACACCGGCCGGACACCGGGACGAGGGCAGCGACGGACGGGGATGGATCAAGGCATAAAACCGACCCAGCAACAGGAGCCGCGCTGGCTGGGCAACAGCGGCCCCTCGCGGCTGGCGCTCATCCCTCCGGTATCGCTGGCGCGCTGGCTGCTCGTCCTGATCATCGCCGCCGGGGTCTACTTCTTCCACGGGTTCCTGGTGCCGGTGCTGGCGGCGCTGGTCATCGGCTTCGCGAGCTGGCCGGTCTATGGTGACATCCTGCGCCGCTGCGGCGGCAACCGCGCGCTCGCCGCCACCATCGCCATCCTGCTGATCCTCGCCTTCCTGATCGTGCCGCTGGTGCTCGCCGTCAGCTATACGTTCAAGGAGGTGGGCGTCTGGTTCACCTGGGCGGTCGAGACCAACCGCACCGGCGCGCCGACGCCGGAATGGATCGCGGCCCTGCCGGGCGTCGGCGCATGGCTGGACGAGCAGTGGTTCCGCTATATCGGTCATCCCGGCGCACTGGGCGAACTGGTGCAGATCGTCAGCGGCGCCAATATCGGCTCGATCTATCGCGGGGTCCTCGCCGCCGGCTCGGGCCTGTTCGACCTCGTTCTGACGCTGCTGTTCATGATGATCGCGCTGTTCTTCGTCTACAAGGACGGCGCCAACTTCGTCTCCCAGCTCGACACGCTCGGCGAGCGCATCCTGCCGGGGCGCTGGGAGCGCATCTCGCGCGTCGTTCCCGCCACCATCAGCTCGACCGTGATGGGCATGACGCTGATCGCCATCGGCGAGGGCATCGTGCTCGGCATCGCCTACTGGATCGCCGGAGTGCCGTCGCCGGTGACGCTCGGCGTCATCACCGGCGTCATGGCGCTGATCCCCGGCGGCGCGCCGCTCTCCTTCACGCTGGTCTCGATCTACCTGATCGCCTCGGGCTCGCCGTTCGCGGGCCTCGGCCTGCTCGCCTGGGGATCGACGGAACTGTTCATCGTCGACAAGACGCTGCGGCCGAAGCTGGTCGGCGGCCCGATCAAGCTGCCGTTCCTGCCGACCTTTTTCGGCCTGATCGGCGGCGTCAAGACCATGGGCTTCCTCGGCCTGTTCATCGGCCCGGTGCTGATGGCGCTTCTCGTCGCGATCTGGCGCGAATGGCTGCACGAGATGCAGACGCAGGCTGCGGCCGCCGCCGTCGAGCCGCCGCCGCCGCCGCCATTGCCGAGGCATGACGAATAAGACGCTGATTCAACGCATTTTTGCCTCGTCTCACCTGTTCATCGCGCTTTCGTTCTGCCATTGTGCGTCTCGCATCAGCACAATGTTGCACATTGCCGCTCCCGCCGAATGCAGGCTTGACGGGACCGGCCGTGTCATAGCCTTTTCAACGCATGCGCGCGCCATGCCGGCGCGACAGATTCGGACCCCATGCCCCACGGATGAACGACGCCAACCTGCTCCTGCTCCTGATCCTGCTGCCCTTCATGGGCAGCGCGCTCGCGGCGATGCTGCCGGGCAACGCCCGCAACGGCGAGGCGTGGCTGTCGGGCGGTGTGGCGGTCGCGGCCTTCGCCATCGCGGCGATGATGTTTCCCCATGTCGTCGACGGCGGCGCGGTGCGGCACGAGATCGCATGGATACCCGAGCTCGGGCTGAACTTCACGCTCAGGATGGACGGCTTCGCCTGGATGTTCTCGATGCTGATCACCGGCATCGGCCTGCTCGTCGTCATCTACGCCCGCTACTACATGTCGCCGAAGGACCCGGTGCCGCGCTTCTTTTCCTTCCTGCTCGCCTTCATGGGCGCGATGCAGGGCATGGTGATCGCCGGCAACCTGATCCTGATCGGCGTGTTCTGGGAACTGACCAGCATCTTCTCGTTCCTGCTGATCGGCTACTGGCATCATAACGCCGCCGCCCGCGACGGCGCGCGCATGGCGTTGATCGTCACCGGCGTCGGCGGGCTCGGCCTGCTGGTCGGGCTGATCCTGATCGGCCACATCGTCGGCTCCTACGATCTCGACGTCGTGCTCGCCTCGGGCAACGCCATCCGCGACCACGCGCTCTACGTGCCGGCGCTGCTCCTGGTGCTTCTCGGCGCGCTGACCAAGAGCGCCCAGTTCCCGTTCCATTTCTGGCTGCCCAACGCCATGGCCGCGCCGACGCCGGTGTCGGCCTACCTGCATTCGGCGACCATGGTGAAGGCGGGCGTGTTCCTGCTGGCCAGGCTGTGGCCGGTCCTGTCCGGCACCGACGAATGGTTCCTGATCGTCGGGCTCGCCGGCATGGCCTCGCTGATCCTCGGCGCCTATTTCGCCATCTTCCAGCAGGACCTGAAGGGCCTTCTCGCCTATTCGACCATCAGCCATCTCGGCCTGATCACCATGCTGCTCAGCCTCGGCAGCCCGCTGGCGGCGGTGGCGGCGATCTTCCACATGATGAACCACGCCACCTTCAAGGCGTCGCTGTTCATGGCCGCCGGCATCATCGACCACGAGGCCGGCACGCGCGACATGCGCCAGCTGTCGGGCCTGTTCTCCTTCCTGCCGATCACGGCGACGCTCGCCATGGTGGCGAGCGCGGCGATGGCGGGCGTGCCGCTGCTCAACGGCTTCCTGTCGAAGGAGATGTTCTTCGCCGAGACGCTGGAGCAGCATCACGGCTCCATCCTCGACGGCGTCGCGCCCTATGCCGCCACCATCGCCAGCGCCTTCGCCGTCGCCTATTCGGTGCGCTTCATCCACACCGTGTTCTTCGGGCCGAAGCCCACCGACCTGCCGCGCGAGCCGCACGAGCCGCCGCACTGGATGCGGCTGCCGATCGAGCTTCTGGTGCTGATCTGCCTGATCGTCGGCATCATTCCCGGCATCACCGTCGGCCCCTATCTGAACGCGGCCGTGGTGGCGGTGCTGGGCGACAGGACGCCCGACTACAGCCTTTCGGTCTGGCACGGCATCAACACGCCGCTCGTCATGAGCGCCGTCGCGTTCGTCGCCGGCGTGGCGCTCTATCTCGCGTTGCGCGCCTATCTGGCCCGCGGCGAGGACGGGCCGCCGCTGTTCCGCGAACTGCGCGGCCAGCGCATCTTCGAGCGCATCCTCGTCACCATCTCGTGGCGGTGGGCGCGCTGGCTGGAGAGCCATCTCGGCACGCGGCGGCTGCAACCGCAGTTGCGGCTCGTGGTCGCGGTTGCCTTCGCTGCGGCGCTGTGGCCGCTGTTTTCCGCCGGCTTCAATCCCATCCGATCCGGCTGGCCGACGCTGGCCGGCGTGGACCCGGTGTTCGCGGCGATCTGGGGCGTCGGCGCCATCTGCGCCATTGGCGCGGCGCATCAGGCCAAATACCACCGGCTGGCGGCGCTGATCCTGATGGGCGGGGCCGGCATCGTCACCTGCGTCACCTTCGTCTGGTTCTCCGCGCCGGACCTCGCCCTGACCCAGCTCGTGGTCGAGATCGTGACCACGGTGCTGATCCTGCTCGGCCTGCGCTGGCTGCCCAAGCGGATCGAGGCGGTCGACAATTCGGCCAATCCGATCGCCCGCATGCGTCGCCACCGCGACTTCGCGCTGGCGGTGCTGTGCGGCGTCGGCATGACCATGATCGCCTATGCGGTGATGACGATGCCGCTGCCCGACACCATCGCCGATTTCTTCCTGACGCGCGCCTATACCGAGGGCGGCGGCACCAATGTCGTCAACGTCATCCTCGTCGATTTCCGCGGCTTCGACACGTTCGGCGAGATCACGGTGCTCGGCATCGTGGCGCTGACGGTGTTCGCGCTCTTGCGCCGCTTCCGCCCGGCCGCCGACAGCGTCGGCGTGCCGGAGCAGCAGCGCATCCAGAACGCCTTCGACGACGAGCGGCCCGACCGCGAGGTCGGCGAGACCGTGCGCGACTACCTGATGGTGCCGTCCGTCATCATGCAGTGGATGTTCCCGGTCGTCATCCTGGTCGCGGCCTACATCTTCCTGCGCGGCCACGACCTGCCGGGCGGCGGCTTCGCCGCCGGCATCGTCATGGCCATCGGCTTCCTGCTGCAATATCTCGGCGGAGGCACGCGCTGGGTCGAGGACCGCCTGCGCATCCTGCCCGTGCGCTGGATCGGCACCGGCCTGCTGATCGCGGCCTTCACCGGCATCGGCGCGTGGCTGTTCGGCATGCCGTTCCTGACCTCGTACTTCCAGTACGCCGACATCCCCTTCATCGGCAAGGTGCCGATGGCCTCGGCGCTGCTGTTCGACCTCGGCGTGTTCACGCTCGTCGTCGGCGCGACCGTGCTGATGTTGATCGCGATCGCCCACCAGTCGGTGCGCAGCCATCGCGTGCGCGCCGTCGAGGCGGCCAAGGCCGAGGAGGACGCCTGATGGAACTCGTCCTCGCGCTCGGCATCGGCGTGCTCACCGGCTCGGGCGTGTGGCTGCTGCTGCGCCCGCGCACCTATCAGGTCATCATCGGGCTGGCGCTCCTGTCCTATGCAGTCAACCTGTTCATCTTCTCGATGGGCCGGCTCAAGGTCGGCGCGCCGCCGATCCTGCCCGGCGCGGCGGAGATCGACCCGGCCGCCTTCGCCGATCCGGTGCCGCAGGCGCTGGTGCTGACCGCCATCGTCATCGGCTTCGCCACCACGGCGCTGTTCCTGGTCGTGCTGCTCGCCGCGCGCGGCCTGACCGGCACCGACCACGTCGACGGAAGGGAGCCGGAACGGTGATCGTCGCTCCCCAGCACCTCATCATCGCTCCGGTGGTGCTGCCGATGGTGGCGGGCGCGCTGCTCCTGTTCTTCGACGACCGCGAGCGGCTGTTGAAGGCGACGGTGTCGATCCTGACCGCGCTGGCGCTGCTCGCCATTTCGGTGACGCTGCTGCTTTCCGCCCATGCCGGCGGCGAGCCGGGGGCGGGGCGCGTCGCCGTCTACCTGCTCGGCAACTGGCCGCCGCCCTTCGCCATCCTGCTCGTGCTCGACCGGCTGTCGGCGATGATGCTGGTCCTGTCGTCGGTGCTGGCGATCCCGGTGCTGATCTTCTCGATCGGGCGCTGGCAGAAGGCCGGCCCGCATTTCCACACGCTGGCGCTGTTCCTGCTGATGGGGCTGAACGGCGCGTTCCTGACCGGCGACCTGTTCAACCTGTTCGTGTTCTTCGAGGTGATGCTGGCGGCGTCCTACGGGCTGGCGCTGCACGGCTCCGGCACCCTGCGCGTGCGCGCGGGGCTGCACTACATCGCCATCAACCTGGCCGCCTCGCTGCTGTTCCTGATCGGCGTTTCGCTGATCTACGGCGTCACCGGCACGTTGAACATGGCCGACCTGATCCTGCGTATCCCGGCGGTGCCGGCGGAGAGCCGCATGATGCTGGAGGCGGGGGCGGCGGTGCTGGGCGTCGCCTTCCTGATCAAGGCGGGCATGTGGCCGCTGTCGTTCTGGCTGCCGACGATGTACACGGCCGCGCCGGCGCCGGTGGCGGCGATCTTCGCCATCATGAGCAAGGTCGGCATCTACGTCATCCTGCGGCTGTCGCTCCTGTTCTCGGCGGCGGGCATGCCGGAAGGCGCGTCGAGCTTCGGCTGGCAGTTCCTGTTCGTCGGCGGCCTCGCCACCTTGTCCTTCGGCGCGATCGGCGTGCTCGCCTCGCAGGCGCTCGGGCGGCTGGCCGGCTATTCGGTGCTCGTCTCGTCGGGCACGCTGCTCGCCGCCATCGGCCTGTCGCACACGGGCGTGACCGCCGGCGCGCTGTTCTACCTGATCACCTCGACGCTGACGATTTCGGCCTTCTTCCTGCTGATCGAGCTGGTCGAGCGCGGGCAGGACGCCTTCGCCAACGTGCTCGCCGTGACCCAGGAAGCCTTCGGCGACGGCGAGGAGGACGAGGAGATCGAGCCGGAAGTCGGCGTCGCCATTCCCGGCACGCTGGCGATCCTCGGCATCAGCTTCGGCCTCTGCGCGGTCCTGCTTTCCGGCCTGCCGCCGCTGCCCGGCTTCCTCGCCAAGTTCGCCATGCTGACGGCGATGTTCAACCCTTACGGCCTCGACGGCGCCGGCGAGATCGATGCGGCCTCGTGGTGGCTGGCGACGCTGCTGATCCTGTCGGGGCTGTCGGCGCTGATCGCGATGAGCCGCGCCGGCATCCGCGCCTTCTGGGCGCCGGTCGACATCGTGGTGCCGCGCGTGCTCCTGATCGAGATCGTGCCGGTGGGGCTGCTGCTGGCGGCGACGGTGGCGCTCACCGTGCAGGCCGGGCCGGTGATGCGCTTCATGGAGGCGACGGCGCAGGGGCTGCACCAGCCATGGGCCTATGTCGAGAAGGTGGTGGAAGCGCCGCGCGCGACCGGCCGCGAGGTGGCGCGATGAGCCGCGTCTTCCCCTATCCGCTGATGATGGCCTCGCTCGTCGTCATGTGGCTGGCGCTGGCCGGGTTCTCGCTCGGGCAACTGATCGTCGGCGTCGCCGTCGCGCTGGCCGCGGGGCAGGGGCTGGCAGCGCTGCATCCGGCCAAGCCGCGCCTGCGCCGCTGGGAGCTGATCCCCAGGCTGATCGCCATCGTGCTCTACGACATCGTGCGCTCCAACATCGCGGTGGTGCGCATCATCCTCGGCGGTTCGCGCGTCGAGCGCCGCTCGGGCTTCGTCTCGATCCCGCTCGATCTGCGCGACCCGCTGGGGCTCGCCATCCTGTCGATCATCGTCACCTCGACGCCCGGAACCGCCTGGTTCGACTACAATTCGTCGCGCGGCGTGCTGCTCATCCACGTCTTCGACCTGGTCGACGAGGACGGCTGGCGCATGCTTATCAAGAACCGCTACGAGCATCTGCTCATGGAGATTTTTGAATGAGCGGGACGATCCTCCTCTTCGCCGTCACCGCCGCGCAGGTCATGCTGGCGGGCGCCATGGCGCTGGCGCTGGCGCGGATGATCCGCGGGCCGCGGGCGCAGGACCGCGTGCTCGGCCTCGACACGCTCTACGCCAACTCGATGCTGATGCTGCTCACCTTCGGCATCCGCACCGGCTCGACGCTCTATTTCGAGGCCGCGCTCGTCATCGCGGTGCTCGGCTTCGTGGCGACGGCCGCGCTCGCCAAGTTCCTGATGCGCGGCGAGGTGATCGAATGAGCCACGCCGCCGACCTTCCGCTGTGGGCGGCGCTGCTCGTCGCGTTCTTCCTGCTGCTGGGCGCGGGGCTGACGCTGATCGGCTCCTACGGGTTCTACAGCCTGAAATCGTTCTACGACCGCATCCATGCGCCGACGCTCGGCACGAGCTGGGGAACCGGGGCGATCGTCATGGCGTCGATGATCTTCTTCAGCGTGCTGCAATCGCGCCCCGTCGTCCACGAGATCCTGATCGGCATCTTCGTTACCGTGACCATGCCGGTCACGCTGATGCTGCTCGGCCGCGCCGCGCTCTATCGCGACCGGGCCGAACGGAACCCCGACGTGCCGGCGATGGACCCGCCGCGCGGGTCGCTCGTCGCCTCGCAGGAGGAAGAGCCGGCGGCGGGACCCGACGCCGCGGCCGGACCCTCGGCCTAGAAGCGGCGCGCACGGGGAGGAGGAAGGGGCTGGCCATGCAATCGATCACGCGGCAGATCATTGCGGGGGTGCTGACCATCATCCCGCTCGGCGTCACCGCCTGGATCCTCTGGTTCGCGGTCGACATGCTGATCTGGATCGGCCGGCCGGCCACCTTCGCGCTGTCCGGCGCGCTTCGGCCGACCTCGCCGGATTTCGCCGACCTGATCCTCGAGGGCTGGTTCCAGTCGGCGGTGGCGCTGGTGCTGGCGCTGCTGTTCCTCTACCTGCTCGGCCGCACGGCCAACGCGGTGCTCGGCCGGCGCCTGCTGCACGCCTTCGACCGCATGGTCGAGGCCGTCCCGTTCGCGCGCACGGTCTACGGCGCGACCCAGACCCTGATCCGCTCGCTCGGCGGCGACGGCAAGCCGACCGGCCAGCGCGTGGTGCTGATCGAGTTCCCGTCCGAGCACATGCGCGCCGTCGGCATCGTCACCCGCGTCTTTCCGGCCACCGGAAGCAATCCCGAACTGGCCGCCGTCTACGTGCCGACGACGCCGAACCCGACCTCCGGCTTCGTCGAGATCGTCCCGACCGCGCGGCTGATCTGGCTCGACTGGACCAAGAACGACGCCATGGCCTTCATCGTTTCCGGCGGCTCCATGGCGCCCGACGACGTGCCGATCAACTGGCCCGACATGCCGCCATCCGGGCCGCCGGCCGTCATTCCTTCTCGCGCGAAAACTGCCAGCGCTCGAAGCCCAGCACCACGAAAAGAGCCATGACGAACGGCACGATCAGGTAGAGCAGGCGGAAGACGAGCAGCGCCGCCAGAACGTCGACCGGCTCCATTTCCGACAGGCCGGTGATGAAGACGAGCTCGAGCACGCCGAGCCCGCCCGGCGCGTGCGACAGAAGCGCCGCCGAGAACGAGATCAGGAAGATGCCGAGCACGATCATGAAGCCGGGATTGCCGGATTCCGGCAACGCGAAATAGATGATGCCGGCCGCGCCGATCAGCTCGATCGGCGCGATGACGAGCTGGCGCAGCGCGATCGGCAGGCTCGGATAGTGGACCTCGATCGGCCCGAGCCTGAGCGGGCGCAGCTTCAGCGCGCTGCCGCCGACATAGAGCGCCACCAGCGCCAGCAGGAACAGGCCCGTTGCGGCGGAAGCGGCGACCGGCAGCACGTCGACGAAGCGTTCGGTCAGACCCGGTTCGAGGATGAGGACGAGGCCGGTCAGCATCACCGTCCCGAGCGCGAAGGTGAACGAGCAGAACCCGACGAGCACCCCGACCTCGGCCCCGGAAAGCCCCTTGGCCGTATAGGCGCGATACCGCACGACCGAACCGGAAAACACCGAAGCGCCGATATTGTGCGACAGCGCGTAGGTGGTGAAGGAGGCGACGGTGATGTAGAGCCAGCCGACGCGCCTGCCGAGGTGGAGAAGCGCGAGGTGATCGTAGGCGGCGAGCGCGCCGTAGGCGACCAGCGTCGCCGCGGCGGCCAGCAGCCAGTCGTGGCCGGAGATGGCGGCGAGGCTGTCCCAGAGCTCGTCGAGGGAAAGTCCACGCAACTCGTGGTAGAGCAGCCAGACCGAGAACGCGACGGCGGCGAGGCCGACGACAGGCCAGATATATCTCTTCACCTTCACGGTGCGCTCCTTTTGGGCATGCCGCGGGACCGGCACGCCATGTCTCCCCCGTCAGGTCGATGGCCCTCGACCGCTTTCCGGCAATCGTCCGGCCGTCCTCCACGACGGCGACGCCGGTGCAACAAAGAATCTAGGCAGGGACGCGCGACGGTAACGATGCCGTCTCTTGCGAGCGGCAGGCCCCCCAGCCGGTCGACACGCGCGCGCGCCCCGAAACCGTCCCTTCCGATCTTGCAGTCCCAATCATGGGGCAGGAACGGTAACCGAAGATAAAATGCGACAGATTTCTGCTTAAAACGTGGCGGCGCGCATGACCAGTGCCCGGGATCATTTCACCGTGAAGGCGGCGGCGCCCGGCCCGGCGGATCGCGCCGCGATCCGGCGTTTCGGGAAACGAAATTTCCTGTCTCCACGACAGGTTGGAATTTCGTTTCTTTTTCCGGCCCGGCGCCTCGGTCAATATGAAACGAGATTTTCCGACGTTCCGGCGGCGCGCGACAAGGCGCGGCCGGGCGTCGTTCGCGCAGATCGGATCGCACGCCAATGAGCCAGCCTTCTTCCTCCAGTTCCGCGTTTCCCCGTCTCGGACGGCCGCACGCCTCGGTGCTCGACCTCGTCGGGCAGACGCCGATGGTCGAGTTGTCGCGCTTCGACACCGGCCCATGCCGCCTGTTCGTCAAGCTCGAAAGCCAGAATCCCGGCGGCTCGATCAAGGACCGCATCGCGCTTTCGATGATCGCCGACGCCGAGGCGAAGGGCGTTCTCGCTCCGGGCGGCACCATCATCGAGGCCACGGCCGGCAACACCGGCCTCGGGCTGGCGCAGGTCGGCATCCCCAAGGGCTACCGCATCGTGCTCGTGGTGCCCGACAAGATGTCGCGCGAGAAGGTGCAGCACCTGCGCGCGCTCGGTGCCGAGGTGCGGCTGACGCGCTCCGACATCGGCAAGGGCCACCCGGAATATTATCAGGACATGGCCGAGCGGCTGGCGGCGGAGACGCCCGGCTCGTTCTATGTCAACCAGTTCGCCAATCCGGCCAACCCGCTGGCGCACGAGACCACGACCGGGCCGGAAATCCTCGAGCAGCTCGACGGCGACGTCGACGCGGTGGTGGTCGGCGTCGGCTCCGGCGGCACGCTCACGGGGCTGGGACGGTTCTTCGCCAAAGCGTCGCCGAAGACCGAGATGATCCTCGCCGATCCGGCCGGCTCGGTGCTCGCGCCCTACATCAAGACCGGCGAGATGACCGAGGCGGGAAGCTGGACCGTGGAGGGCATCGGCGAGGATTTCATCCCGCCCAACGCCGACCTTTCGCTGGTCAGGAAGGCGTATTCGATCCCCGACCGGCAGAGCATGGCGGCGGCGCGTGAGCTTCTGTCGCGCGAGGGCATCCTCGCCGGCTCGTCCTCCGGCACGCTGCTGGCGGCGGCGCTGCGCTATTGCCGCGAGCAGAAGACGCCGAAGCGCGTGGTGACGCTGGTCTGCGATTCCGGCAACAAGTACCTGTCCAAGGTGTTCGACGATTTCTGGCTGGCCGAGCAGGGCTTGTCCGAGCGCGAGCAGCACGGCGACCTGCGCGACCTCGTCGCGCGCTCGCATCGCGAGGGCGGCACGGTCTGGGTCGGGCCGGGCGACAGCCTGCTCAACGCCTATGGCCGCATGCGCCGGGCCGACGTGTCGCAGCTTCCGGTGCTGGAGGACGGCAGGCTGGTCGGCATCGTCGACGAAAGCGACATCCTCGCCCGCGTCGACGGCCCCTATGACGGCCGCTGGGACCGCTTCAACGCGCCGGTGCGCGACGCGATGACGTCGGACCTGCACACGCTTCAGGCCGGCCAGACGCTCGACGCGCTCCTGCCCGTCTTCGACCGCAACGAGGTCGCCATCGTCTTCGACGGCGACGAATTCGTCGGTCTCATCACCCGCATCGACCTGATCAACCATCTGAGGCGTTCGACCAAATGACCACGAGCGGCAAGAACCGGCTGGCCTTCGCCACGCGCACCATCCATGGCGGCCAGAGCCATGATCCGACCACCGGGGCGGTGATGGTGCCGATCTACGCCACCTCGACCTTCGCGCAGCAGAGCCCGGGCGTGCACAAGGGCTTCGAATACGCCCGCAGCCAGAACCCGACCCGGTTCGCCTTCGAGCGCGCGGTCGCCGATCTCGAAAGCGGGGCGGGCGCCTTCGCCTTCGCCTCTGGGCTGGCGGCCATCGCCACCATCCTCGACCTGTTCGAGGCCGGCGCGCATGTGGTGGCGTCCGACGACATCTATGGCGGCACCTTCCGGCTGATCGACAAGGTGCGCGGCCGCTCGGCCGGGCTGACGGCGAGCTTCGTCGATTTCACCGACCTCGCCGCGGTCGAGGCCGCGATCGGGCCGCAGACGAAGCTGCTGTGGATCGAGACTCCGACCAACCCGCTGCTGAAGATCGTCGATCTCGAGGCGATCGCCGCGCTGGCGCGGCGCAAGGGACTGGTCACGGTGGCCGACAACACCTTCTCCAGCCCCTACATCCAGCGGCCGCTCGAACTCGGCATCGACATCGTCGTCCATTCGACGACCAAATATTTGAACGGCCATTCCGACATGATCGGCGGCGTCGCCGTGGTGCGCGAGGAGGGCGAACTTCACGAGCGGCTGAAATTCCTGCAAAACGCGGTCGGGGCGATTTCCGGGCCGTTCGACAGCTTCCTGGCGCTGCGCGGGCTGAAGACGCTGGCCTTGCGGATGGAGCGGCATTCGCAGAACGGGCTGAAGATCGCGCGCTGGCTGGAAGGCCGCGCCGACGTGCGCCGCGTGTTTTATCCGGGGCTGGAGAGCCACCCTCAGCACGCCGTGGCGGCGCGGCAGATGCACGCCTTCGGCGGCATGATCGCCGTCGATCTCGACCGCGACCTCGCCGGAACCAAGAGGTTCCTCGAACGCACGCAACTTTTCACTCTGGCCGAGAGCCTCGGCGGGGTGGAGAGCCTGATCGAGCACCCGGCGCTGATGACGCACGGCTCGATCCCGCCCGAGCAGCGCGCGGCGATTGGCATCTCGGATTCGCTCGTCCGGCTTTCGGTCGGCATCGAGGACGCCGACGACCTGATCGCCGACCTCGACCAGGCGCTGAAGGGCTGAAAGGTCCGGACGCGAAGGCCGCCGTCAGCCGATGACGGCGGCGATGATCCCGTCCTGCACCTGCGAGGCGAGATAGGGGTGCATCGGCAGGCTGATAACCCGGCCGGCCAGGTCTTCCGTCACCGGCAGGCCGGCGGGATCGCGCGGGAATGCGCTGTAGGCGTCCTGCACATGCAGCGGGATCGGGTAGTAGATCGCCGTCGGCACGCCGGCCTCGCGGCAGCGCGCCTGCAACGCCGCGCGCTCGTCGGCGGATTTCATCTTGATCGTGTACTGCGCCCAGATGCTCTTCAGCCCCTCGGGGATGACGGGCGTCTCGTAATGGCCGGCAAGCGCCTCGGAATAGCGCTTGGCCACCTCCTGCCGCGTCTCGATCTCGTCGGCGTAGATCGACAGCTTTTCGAGCAGGATCGCGGCCTGGATGGTGTCCATGCGGCTGTTGATGCCGATGCGGGCATAGGCGTAGCGATCCGCGCCCATGCCGTGCTGACGGTAGGAATCGATCAATGCCGCGAGCCCGTCGTCGTCGGTGAACACCGCGCCGCCGTCGCCATAGCAGCCGAGCGGCTTGGCCGGGAAGAACGAGGTGGTGGAGATGTCGCAGAGCGCGCCCGCGATGCGGCCCTTGTACTCGCCGCCCCAGCCTTGCGCGCTGTCGCCGATCACCTTCATGCCGTGCTCGCGCGCGATCGCGATCAGCGCGTCGTAGTCGGCCGGCAGGCCGAACAGGTCGACCGGGATGACGCAGGCCGGCGTGAGGCCGATCTCGCGCGCATGACGGATCGCCCGCTCCAGGCTTTCCGGGTCCATGTTGAAGGTGTCGGGCAGGACGTCGACGAACACCGGCGTCGCGCCGGTCAGCGGCACCACTTCCGCCGTGGCGGCAAAGGTGAAGGAGGGGACGAACACCGCCTCGCCAGCCTTGACGCCAAGCGCCATCAGCGCGAGCTGGAGCGCGTCGGTGCCGTTGGCGCAGGCGAGGCAATGCTTCGCGCCGCAGAAGGCGGCCAGCTTTTCCTCCAGCTCCCGCACTTCCTTGCCCATGACGTACTGGCCATGGTCGAGCACCCGCGCATAGGCGGCTTCGAGGGCGGGCCGCAGGCGGGCCTGCTGCGCGGCGAGGTCGATGAACGGCAGGCTCACGAATGCGTCTCCGATGCTTGTCCAGGAGCAGTCCGGGCAGGGCGCGACGATGCGCCGGTGCGTAGCGTCGATACGGCAAGACGGACCGGGAGGCAACCGTGACCTTCCTGCGCCGCCCGGGGCGGGACCGGCGGGGAAAAGCAGTTTGATTCAGGGCAAGGACTGCCGCTCCCGGAGGGTGTAGTGATATGGAATATCGAGGATTTCCGCCAGAAGGAAAGACGCCCATGGCCTTCAGAACCATTCTCGCCGTCGCCGGCCTCGAGCAGGGCGATCACGATATCGATCTCGCCGCCTCCATTTGTGAAGAGGTTTCGGCGCATCTGTCGGTCTACGTGGTGGCGTTCGCCGCGCCGCCGCCGGTCGGCACCTATGCGGCGATGATCTCCGACGCCTGGGTGCAGGAGCGCCAGGCCGACGCGACGCGGCTGGAGGAGCGGCTCGCCGCCGTTACCGAACGCCTTTCCGGGCGCGAGGTCACGGCCGACGTTTCCGGCGCCTATCCCGAGACCGCCTGGGCCGACGAAGCCATCGGCCGGCGCGGCCGCTATGCCGACCTGATGCTGGCCGGACCCGACATGCTCGCCTCCGGCACGCTGAAGGACAAGGCCCTCGAAGGGGCGCTGTTCTCGTCCGGCAAGCCGGTGCTGCTCGTGCCCGAAGGCGCGAAGGCGACGCTCAACCCGAAGCGGGTGATGGTGGCGTGGGATTCGCGGATCGAGGCGTCGCGGGCGCTGCGCGAATCGCTCGATGTCCTCAAGGCCGCCGAGGAGGTGCGCCTCGTCCTCGTCGATCCCGAGGAGGGCGAGGACGCCCATGGCGAGGAGCCGGGCGCGGATGCCGCCGTCTATCTGGCGCGCCATGGGGTGCGCGTCGGCGTCGACAGGCTGCCGGGCTCGGGCCGGCCGGTGTTCGAGACCTTGCGCCGCCACGCCGTCGACATGGCGGCCGACATGATCGTCATGGGCGCCTACGGCCATTCGCGGCTGCGCCAGCGCATCCTCGGCGGCGTGACCCGGTCGATGATCGAGAACCCGCCGCTGCCGGTGCTGATGGCGCGCTGAGCCGTCAGGGGTAGAGCGGGAAGACGAGCGGCACGGTCATGACGCAGAACGCCATGACGACGACCGCGAACGGCGCTCCCACCCGGACGAAGTCGACGAAGCGATAGCCGCCCGGGCCGGTGACCAGCGTGTTCACCGGCGAGGACACCGGCGTCATGAACGCCGCGGAGGCGGCAAGCGCCACCGTCATCGCGAACGGATGGGGCGAGGCGCCGAGCGCGTCGGCGACGGCGAGCGCGACCGGCGCCATCAGCACCGCCGTCGCCGTGTTGGAGATGAACAGGCCGAGCAGCGCGGTGGCGGCGAACAGCGCGGCGAGCACGAGGCGCGGGCCGGCCTCGCCGGCGATGCCGAGCAGGGCCGTCGCCGCGAGATCGACGCCGCCGGTGCGTTGCAGCGCCAGCGAGAACGGCAGCATGCCGACGATCAGCAGCAGGGTCTGCCAGTGGATGGCGCGATAGGCGTGCGGCATGGCGAGGCAGCCGGTTGCGCCCATTATCAGGCAGCCGATCAGCGCGGCCTGCACGTCGGGCACCGCGCCGGTGACCATCAGCGCCACCGTCGCGGCCAGCGCGAGCAGGGCGTGCGGCGCGCGCGAGGGGGCGGGCACGACGTCTTCTTCCTCCGCCGGCAGCGAAAGCATGACGAGGTCGCGCCGGTCCTGGCCGACGCGGCGGATCGCGCGCCACGGGCCGGCGACGAGCAGGGTGTCGCCGAGCGCGAGCTTCTCGTGGCCGAGCGGACCCGGATGCGCCTTGCGGCCCCGCTTCAGCCCGACGATGGCGAGGTCGTATCGCGTGCGGAACCGCGCCTCGAACGGCGACAGGCCGATCAGGCGCGAGGTTGCCGGGATCATCAGCTCGGCCATGCCGATGTCCTGCGCCCGGTCGGCGAAATAGTGTCCCGAAAGCGGCAGCCGCTCCAGGGCGTGGCGCGTGGCGAGGGCGTCGATGTCGCCCGCGCGCTCGACGAGATCGACCAGCAGCGTGTCGCCCGCCTTCAGCACCGTCGCGGCCGTCGGGCGCAGCAGGCGGCGCTCGAAGCGGGCGGTGCGCTCGATGCCGATGACATGGATGCCGGAGGACGCCCTGAGATCGAGATCGGCGAGCGTCCGGCCGCAGAGGCCGGAGGCCGCCGTGACGCGCAGGCGATGCTCGTGGGCGGCGAGGCCGTATTCCTCGATCCATTCGACCAGCCGCGGCTTACTGTCCCTGCCGGCGGCGTTCTCGCTGCCAGGCAGCAGCCGGCGGGCGAGGAGCATGTAGCCGACGCCGAGCGCGAGGACGCCGAGGCCGAACGGCGTGAAGCTGAAGAAGCGGAAGCCTTCCAGTCCGCGCCGCGTCATCTCGCCGTTGACGACGAGGTTCGGCGCGGTGGCGATCAGGCTCATCATGCCGCTGGTCAGTGCGGCGAAGCTCAGCGGCATCATCAGCCGGCCGGGGGCGAGACGCGCGTTGCGGGCGATCCTGAGCACGACGGGGATGAAGATCGCGACCACGCCGGTCGAGCTCATGACCGAGCCGATTCCGGCGACAACCACCATCAGGAGCGCGATCAGCCGCGCCTCGCTGTGGCCGGCATGGGCGGCCAGCCAGTCGCCGAGGGCGCGCGCCACGCCGGTGCGCACCAGCCCCTCGCCGATGACGAACAGGGCGGCGATCAGGACGACGTTGGGGTCGGCGAAGCCGCGCAGCGCCTCGCCGACCGAGACGATTCCGGTCAGCGGCAGGGCGGTCATCATGACGAGAGCGACCGCGTCCATGCGTGGCCGGCCCGCCGCGAACATGACGACGGCGGCGCACAGGAGAGCGAGGACGATGGCTAGGTCGGCTGTCATCGCCACCGCATAGGCGATCGGGCGCGCAAAAGGAATCCGTTTCCGCGCCTGTCCGTGCCGTCAGCGCTGGTGGACGTAGGTCCCGGGCGCGTCCGCCAGCGGCGGCAATCCCTTTTCCGCCGCGCCCATGGCCGGCGGCGCGACGCGTTGCGGCGACGAGCGGGCGGCCAGCCATTGCTGCCATGCCGGCCACCACGAGCCTTCGCGCGCCTCGGCCTGCTCCGCCCAGTCGTCGGCGCTGACGCATGGCTGGGCGTCGGTCTTGCCGGCGATGCGGTAATAGCGGTTCGGCCGGCCCGGCTCGCTGACGATGCCGGCATTGTGGCCGCCGCTCGCCAGCACGAAGGTGACGTCGGTGTCGCTCAGGTAGTGGATCTTGTAGACCGAGCGCCACGGCGCGACATGATCGCGCTCGGTGCCGACGGCGAAGATCGGCGCGCGGATGTTCTGGACGGCGATGGGGAAGCCGTCGACCATGTAGCGTCCGGCGGCGAGGTCGTTGTCGAGGAAGAGCTGGCGCAGATATTGCGAGTGCATGCGATAGGGCATGCGGGTGGCGTCGGCGTTCCACGCCATCAGGTCGTTCATCGTCGCCGGCTCGCCCATCAGGTAATCGCGCAGCATGCGCGACCAGATCAGGTCCTGCGAGCGCAGGAGCTGGAACGCGCCGGCCATCTGGGTGGAATCGAGATAGCCCTGCCGCCACATCGCGCTCTCGAGATA
This sequence comes from Aquamicrobium sp., assembly GCA_039808485.1. Classification (GTDB taxonomy): domain Bacteria; phylum Pseudomonadota; class Alphaproteobacteria; order Rhizobiales; family Rhizobiaceae; genus Aerobium. Next base: position 60,133 of record JBDHTD010000013.1, read on the forward strand.
GTCGAGCTGGCTGTGATCGATGAACAGGCCGAGCTCGCCCGGCTCGCTGAAGTCGGTCTGGGCGGCCAGCAGCGTCATCGAGGCCAGCCGGTCGTCGCCGGCATGGGCCATGGCCGCGGCGGCGATCGAAAGCAGGGTGCCGCCGAGGCAATAGCCGGCGGCGTGCACCCTGGCCTCCGGCACGATCGCGCCGATGGCGTCGAGCGCGGCCATCACGCCCTCTCTGCGGTAGTCGTCGAGGGAAAGATCGCGGTCGGCGGCGGTGACGTTGCGCCACGAGATGCAGAACACGGTGTGGCCCTGGCCGACCAGATGGCGGATCAGCGAATTTTCCGGCGACAGGTCGAGGATGTAGTATTTCATGATCCAGGCCGGCACGATCAGCACCGGCTCGGCATGGACGGTCCCGGTCGCCGGCGCGTACTGGATCAGCTCGATCAGGTGGTTGCGGTAGACGACCTTGCCCGGCGTCACCGCCACCTCCTGGCCGGGGCGGAAGGCTTCCGCGCCCGCCGGCGGCTCGCCGGAAAGCTGGCGCTGCATGTCGTCGAGGAAACGGCGGTAGCCGTCGACGAAGTTCTGCCCGTTGGTGTCGGCCGCCCGCGCCATCACCTCGGGGTTGGTGAAGGGCGAGTTCGACGGCGAGAACACGTCGAGCATCTGCTTGGCGGCGAAGGAGACGACGTTCTCGTGGTGCGGCGATACGCCCGGCACCTCGCGGGTGGCGTTGTGCCACCATTGCTGCGTCAGGAGGAATGACTGGGACATCAGCGAGAACGGCTGCTTCCGCCACGCCGGGTCGGTGAAGCGGCGGTCGCCGGCCAGCGGCTCGATGCAGCAGTCGGCGCTGCCGTCGCGGGCGCAATGCAGCGCGTGGGCGGCAAGCCGCCCGGCCTTGCGCCAGCCCTTGGCGGCGAGCTCGGCCCGCTTGCCGGGCGCGAGGGCCAGATGAAGCGCCCAGTCCGACCAGGCCAGCCACAGCGCGGCCGGCGAAAGCCCGCCCGTCATCTGCGCCGACAGCGCGCCGGCGGCGCGGTCGATGACGCGGAAGAACTCCTCGCCCAGCGGCTCCGGCATCTCAGGGAGCGGCGCGGTGAACGGTCTTGCCCTTTCAACTGTGCGTGTGGTGCTTGACGCGCGGGTGTCGGACGGGTTCTTGGCTGTAGCGGTGGTCATGCGATGCTCCGGGCGGCGCTTGTCGCCAGGATATAGGCGCGAGGGGGCGGTGTCTTCAACGCCGCTGCGTCAAGCGGGCGCAGGCCGCGCCGCAGACCATGGTCTTGAGCGACCCGACGGGAAGAGGGAACCGATCCGCATGCGCAAAGCCGACATCGGCCCTGAAAGCGCGCCGCAGGACATGGCGCCGCAGGACGTGGCGCCGGGTGGCTATTGCAAGGCCTGGCATGCGCTCGGCGCGCAAGCCGTGCTCGATGCGCTCGAAAGCGGCGAGGGCGGCCTTTCCCCGGCCGAGGCGGCGCGGCGGCTCGAACGCCACGGGGCCAACGCGCTGCCGCCGCCGCCGCGTCGGCATCCGGCGCTGCGCTTCCTGTCGCAATTCAACAACACGCTGATCTATTTCCTGCTGGCGGCGGCGGCGGCGGCGTGGGCGCTCGGCCATGTCATCGATGCCGGCGTCATCGTCGCGGTGGTGACGGTCAACGCCATTGTCGGCTTCATCCAGGAAGGCAAGGCCGAGCAGGCGCTCGACGCCATCCGCGACATGATCGCGCCGCAGGCTTCGGTCATGCGCGGCGGCCGGCGCGTTTCCGTGCCGGCGGCGGAGCTGGTGCCGGGCGACCTGGTGCTGCTGGAAGCCGGCGACCAGGTGCCGGCGGACCTCAGGCTGACGCGCACGCGCGCGCTTCTGATCGACGAAGCGATCCTGACCGGCGAATCGGTGGCGGCGCAGAAGCGCGAGGACGAGGTGGCCGCGGACGCCGCCCTCGGCGACCGTGTCTGCATGGCCTATTCCGGCACGCTGGCGGCGGCGGGGCAAGGCGCGGGCGTGGTGGTGGCGACCGGAACCGCGACCGAGATCGGCCGCATCAGCCGGCTGATCGGCGAGGTCGAGACGCTGGCGACGCCGCTCCTGCGCCAGATCAACGATTTCGGCCGCCGCTTCACGGCCGTCGCCATCGCCGCGGCGGCGCTGCTGTTCGCGTTCGCGATCCTGGCGCGCGCCTATGCCTGGGACGAGGCGCTGCTCGTCGTCGTCGCGCTTGCCGTCGGCGTGGTGCCCGAGGGCCTGCCGGCGGTCATCACCATCACGCTGGCGATCGGCGTGCGCCGCATGGCTGCGCGCCACGCCATCATCCGCCGCCTGCCGGCGGTGGAGACGTTGGGGTCCACCTCCGTGATCTGCTCGGACAAGACCGGGACGCTGACCCGCAACGAGATGACCGTGCGCCGCATCGTCACCGCTGCCGGCGAGGTGACGATCGAGGGCGTCGGCTACGAGCCGGTCGGCGCATTGAGGGTCGGCGGCGCGGCGTGCGAGGCGGCGCCGGCAATCGCCGGCGATCTCGCGCGCTGCGGCCTCCTGTGCAACGACGCGGTGCTGGCGCGCGGGGCCGACGGCGCGTGGCGGAGCGAGGGCGACCCGATGGAGGGCGCGCTGGTCGCCGCCGCGATCAAGGCGGGGCTGTCGCCCGAGGCCGAGCGCGCGAACTGGCGGCGGCTCGACGAGATTCCGTTCGATGCCCGGCATCGCTTCATGGCCTCGCTCCATGCCGGGCCGGGCGGCAACGCGATCTTCCTCAAGGGCGCGCCGGAGCAGGTTCTCGCCATGTGCGGGCGGCAGGCGGTCGACGCCGGCGAAAGGCCGGTCGACGAAGCATTCTGGGCCGCCCGCATCGCCGCCGCGGCCGCCGAGGGCGAGCGCGTTCTCGGATTCGCCTGGCGGCCGGCGGAGGGCGAAAGCCGGCTTGCGATGGACAGCGTCGGCGACGGGCTGGTGTTCCTCGGCATCGCCGGCTTCATCGACCCGCCGCGCGAGGAGGCGATCGCGGCGGTGGCCGAATGCCGCTCGGCCGGCATCGCGGTCAAGATGATCACCGGCGACCACGGCGCGACGGCCGCGGCCATCGCCCGCCAGCTCGGCCTTGCCGAGAACCCGCGCGTGGTGACCGGGGCCGAGCTGGAGCGGATCCGCGACGCCGAGCTGCCGGCGCTGGCGCGCGAGACCTCGGTGTTCGCCCGCACCAATCCCGAGCACAAGCTCCGGATCGTGCGGGCGCTGCAAAGCGAGGGCGCCATCGTCGCCATGACCGGCGACGGCGTCAACGACGCGCCGGCGCTGAAGCAGGCCGACGTCGGCATCGCCATGGGCCGCAAGGGCACGGAAGCGGCCAAGCAGGCGTCGCAGATGGTGCTGGTCGACGACAATTTCGCCACCATCGTCGCCGCCGTCCACGAGGGACGCACCGTCTTCGACAATATCCGCAAGGTCATCGCCTGGACCGTGGCGACCAATGGCGGCGAGGCCGTCGCCATCATCGTCGCCATCCTCGCCGGCTTCACCCTGCCGCTGACGCCGGCGCAGATCCTGTGGATCAACATGGTGCTGACGGTGACGCTCGGTCTCGTGCTCGCCTTCGAGCCGGCGGAGCCGGACGTGATGAAGAGGCCGCCGCGCCGCACCGGCGCGCCGCTGCTCTCGACCTTCCTCGTCTGGCGGATCGTGCTGGTGTCGCTCCTGTTCGTCGCCGGCACCTTCGGCATCTTCGCTTGGGCGCTGTGGCGCGGCTTCGACGTCGACACCGCGCGCACCATGGTCGTCAACACCATGGTGGTGATGGAGATCTTCTACCTGTTCAACGTGCGCTACATGCACACCGCCTCGATAAGCTGGCGCGGCATCATGGGCACGCCGATCGTGCTGGCGGCGATCGGCGCGGTCACGGTGGCGCAGTTCGCCTTCACCTATGCGCCGTTCATGAATGTGCTGTTCTCGTCGCGGCCGCTGCCGCTCGCCGACGGCGTGCTGATCGTCGCCATCGGCGTCGCGCTGATGCTGATCCTCGAGGCGGAGAAGACGTGGATGCGCCGGACCGGGCTGATGGCGCGGTGGGGGGATTGAGCGCCGGTCAGTAGCCCAGCAGGACGATGCCGAGGACCACCGCAGCGAAGGCGGCGATGAACACGACGCCGAACAGCTTGAAGGCCCGGTCGTCGGCGAAGGAACGCGCCTTGTCGTAGGCCTCGTCGCCCATGTCCTCGCGGGCGAGCCGTTCGGCCAGCTTGCTCGCCGCCTCGCCGCTGCCGCGCGGCATCTGGTCGTAGTAACGGGACATGACCGCCCAAGCTTCACACTTTTTCCGAAGCTTTTCTACCCCTCGTCATGCTCCAGCTCGCCGCGCGCCTTGGCGGCGGCCACCTGGCGGAGGGCGTCGGTGAGCGCCTCCGTCTCCTGCGCGCCCATGACGGCGTATTTGCCTTCGATGAGGAAGCACGGCACGCCGCGGATGCCCATGCGCGCGGCCATGCCGATCTCGTCCTGGACGGCCTCGATGTCGGCGTTGGAGGACAACAGGACCTCGGTCAGCTTGCCGTCCATGCCGGCCTCGGCCGCCACTTCCGCCAGCACGGCGCGGTCGCCGATGTCGCCGCCTTCCTCGAAGTTGATCTCGAACAGGCGCTGGACCACCTGCCCCTGCGCGCCGTCCGGGGCCTTGTCGGAGGCGGCCCAGCGGATCAGCCGGTGGGCGTCGAGCGTGTTGGCCGAGACCGCCATGCCGTCGAAATTGAAGCGGATGCCCTCCACCTCGCCGAGCGGGACGATGCGGTCGTGGATTTGGCGCAGGCGCTCCTCGGAGCCGAATTTTTGCAGCATGTAGGCCTTGCGCGGCAGGCCGCCCGGCGGGATCGTCGGGTCGAGCTGATAAGGCCGCCAGCGCACCGAAACGTCGATCTCCGGCGTCGCCGCCGCGGCGTGTTGCAGCCGCTTCATGCCGATGAAGCACCACGGGCAGGCGACGTCGGAAATGACGTCGACGGTTATCCTGGTCTTCTCGTCCATCGTGCGTCTCCTTCAGTTTGCCGCGTGCCACCAGGTCTGGAACTGCGGGCCGTAGAGCGGGGTCGTGTCGGGCCGCTCGATCTGCCGCCAGCGCGCCACCCAGCGGTTGATCTGCGGGTTGTAGAGCGGCACGACATAGGCGCCGGACAAAAGCACGCGGTCATAGGCGCGCACGGCGGCGACGAAATCCTCGCGCGAGCGCGCGGCCAGCAGCGCCTCGATCAGCGCGTCGAGCGCGGGTTCGGCCACGCCGGCGAAATTGTAGGTGCCGTCGAGGTCGCGGCTCTTCGAGCCCCACCGCGCGAGCTGCTCGGCGCCCGGCGACAGCGACGAGGTGTAGTTTTGCAGGATCACGTCGTAGTCGTAGGTGCGCTGGCGCTGGAGATACTGCGCCGAATCGACGACGCGGATCGTCGCCTCGATGCCTAAGCGCTCCAGCGTGCGCGTCCACGAGGTGGCGAGGGGCACGCCGGAATTGCCGTTCAACATGATCTCGAAGGCGAGCGGCCGGCCGTCCGCTCCGACTAGGCGCCGGCCTTCCAGCCGGTAGCCCGCCGCCTTCAACGCCTCCATGCCGGCGCGCAGGAACTCGCGGTCGCGGCCGGAGCCGTCGGAGGCCGGCGGCGTCCATCGCCCTTCCATGATCTGCGGCAGCACCGCGTCGGGGAAGGGGGCGAGCAGCGCGCGCTCGGCCGCGCTCGCCGGAACGCCGTGCGAGGACAGCTCGGAACCGTCATAATAGCTCTTGGTGCGTCGATAGGCGCCGTTGAACAGGTTGCGGTTGGCCCATTCGAAGTCGAACAGCGAAACGAGCGCATGGCGCAGGGCGCGGTTCGAGAACACCGGCCGGCGTGTGTTCATGACGAAGCCGTACATGCCGGACGGCAGGCCGAACTCGAAGCTGTCCTTGACGACGCGCCCGTCGAGCGCGGCGGGGAAGTCGTAGCCCGACGCCCAGCGGCCGGTATCGGTCTCGATGTGGATCGAGGACACGCCCTTCTTGAACGCCTCGAACAGCGTGTTGTCGTCGCGGATATAGGTGATGCGGATCTCGTCGAAATTGTCGAAGCCGCGCTTGGAGGGGATGTCGCGCGCCCAGTAGTCGGGATTGCGCTTCAGCACCAGCATCTCGCCCGGGCTGACCCGCTCGACCGTGTACGGCCCCGAGCCGACCGGCGGCTTCAGCGAGGTGCGGTCGAACCGCTCGGCGTCGGTGGCGTGCCTGGGCAGGATCGGAAGCTGGGCGAGAAGGAGAGGGGCCTCGCGGCCGGCGTCCTTCTTCAGGGTGAAGCGCACGCCGCGCGGCCCGACCTTCTCGATCCGTTCCGCGGCCTCGATCCAGTTCCGGTAGTTGGGCCGGCCTTTCGCGGCCAGGAGCTCCATCGAGAAGACGACGTCGTCGGCGGTGACTGGTCGGCCGTCGGAAAAGCGCGCCTTTGCGTCGAGGGTGAACTCGACGAAGGAGCGCTCCTCGTCGGTCTTTATGCTTTCGGCGATCAGCGGATAGAGCGTGAACGCCTCGTCGCGCGAGCGCAGCATCAGGCTTTCGAAGACGTTCATCCCAAAATACTGGTCGAACAGGCCGCGCGCGCCGTCGCCCTGGACGATGAACGGGTTCAGGCTGTCGAACGAGCCCTGCACGGCATAGTCGATGCGCCCGCCCTTGGGCGCGTCGGGGTCGGCGTAGGGGAAATGCGTGAAGCCGGGGGCGAGGCCGGGCGCGCCATGCATGGCGATGGCGTGGGACGCGGTTCCGGCGGACGGGCTTTCCTGCGCCCGCGCGGGGAGCGTCGTCAATACGCCGGCCAGCAGGGCCACGGCGGCAGCGAAAGCAAGGCGCATGTCTGATCTCTCGTCCGTATCCCGTTCCGGCCGGTGATTCGCCGAACCTATCACGGGATCGGGGCCCGGGCAGGCAAACTTCGCGCGAGGTCTGGATTCGGGCGCGCCGGCGGTGTAACAGGCGGCGCAGGAGTCATGCTGTCGCCGTATTTGGCGGACACTAGCATGCCTGTGCCGGCTACGGCCGCAAATGCTCGACGCCTGAGAGGATAACGACCCCATGAACAGCCGGAAGACCGACGTGTCCCGACTTTCCATTTTCGCCGCAGCGGCCTTCGCCGTCGCGGCCGGCGGCGCGGCTCCGGCCGCTGCCCAGCAGCAACAGCAACTGCCGCAGGGCTGGTTCAAGGCCTGCTCCAAGCAGGAAGACGTCGACATCTGCAACGTCCAGAACATCATGGTCGCCGATACCGGCCAGTTGCTCACCGCCGTCAGCATGATCGAGGTCAAGGGCAAGGTGAACCGCAAGATCTTCCAGGTCACGGTTCCGTCCGGCCGCATGGTGCCCCCCGGCATCGGCCTCCAGATCGACGGCGGCCAGACGCAGAAGATCGACTACATGATCTGCCTGCCGGATCGCTGCATCGCCGAGGTCGCGCTGTCCGACCAGTTGGTGTCGGCGTTCAAGCGCGGCCAGCAGGTGACGCTGACCTCGGTCAATTTCCAGAACCAGCCGAACCCGATCAACGTGACGCTCTCCGGCTTCACTGGCGCCTTCGACGGTCCTCCGCTCCAGCAGTCCGACATCGAGGACCGCCAGCGCAAGATCCAGGAATTCGTCTCCAAGAACACCGACGATTTCGCCAAGAAGCTCAAGGAAGAGCAGGAACGCGCCAAGGCCAACTGAGGGGCGTCCATCGGACACACGAAAAAGGCGGGCGATGGCCCGCTTTTTTTGTTGGAACTCCGTCTTTCGAGTTTTTTGTTGGAACTCCGTCTTTCGAGAACGTCAGTGGCGGATGCGGCGCTTCGGCGCGTAGTGGCCGTCGCGCGTCATCTCGAAGAACTCGTTGAGCTGGGGGTGGCGCACCGGCTCGCCCGAGCTGTCGTCGAGCAGGTTCTGCTCGGAGACATAGGCGACATATTCCGTTTCCTCGTTCTCCGCCAAGAGGTGGTAGAAGGGCTGGTCCTTGCGCGGCCGCACCTCGGCGGGGATAGCCTCGTACCATTCCTCGGTGTTGGCGAATTCGGGGTCGACGTCGAAGATCACGCCGCGAAACGGAAACAGCCGGTGCCGCACGACCTGGCCGATCCTGAATTTTGCTATCTTGGCTTCACGCATGATCCCTACCTTGCGGCAACTATCTGCCGCATCGCGGCGCGGAATTCAACCGCCGCCGGGCTTGACCGGCGGTTGCGGGCGCGGGATAGCGGCCGGGCTTGACCCCTCGTCTCCCGCAGGCGCCGCGCGCGCAAGGTGGTATTGGTGGACATCGTCGGACTGGTGCTGCCGTTCTTCGGCATGATCTTCATCGGCGCGCTCGCGGCGCGGCTCGCCCGGCTGCCGCTCGAGGCGCTGGGGTGGATGAACGTCTTCGTCATCTACATCGCGCTGCCGGCGCTGTTCTTCCAGCTCCTGTCGCGCACGCCGATCGAGGAACTGACCGAGTGGCGCTACATCGCCGGCTCGCTCGCCGCCACCTTCATCGTGTTCTGCCTGATGTTCGCCGGCTCGTTCATCGTCTCGCGCGGCGAGATCGCCGAAAGCACGATCAAGGGGCTGGCCGCCGCCTACGGCAATATCGGCTATATGGGGCCGGGACTGGCGCTCTTGGTGTTCGGGCCAGAGGCGGCGGTGCCGGTGGCGCTGATCTTCTCGTTCGAGAACGTCATGCACTTCACCGTCGCGCCGCTGATGATGGCGCTGGCCGGCGGCGAGAAGGCGTCCGGCCTCGCGCTCGGCGCCAGCGTGGCGCGGCGGATCGTGCTTCATCCCTTCATCCTCGCCACCATCGCCGGCGGGCTCGCCGCCTGGGCGCAGTTCGAGCCGCCGGCGTCGGTTTCGCGCCTGCTCGACTATCTGGCGCAGGCGGCGGCGCCGTGCGCGCTGTTCGCCATGGGCGTCACGCTGGCGCTGCGGCCGCTGAAGCGGGTGCCGCGCGAGCTCGGCGCGATCTCCGCGCTGAAGCTCGTGGTCCATCCCATCCTGTGCTGGCTGCTGCTCGGCCTGTTCGGCAATTTTTCCGAGGTCTGGGTCTATTCGGCGGTGCTGCTCGCGGCGTTGCCGACGGCGGCCAACGTCTTCGTCATCGCCCAGCAATACGGCGTGTGGGTGCAGCGCGCCTCGGCAAGCGTGCTCGTCACCACCGTGCTTTCGGTGGCGACGGTGACGGCGATCATCTATCTCATCGTCAACGGCATCGTGCCGGCCGATCCGTTTCCGTAAAGCTCACCGCCACGGCGCGAGGCCGGCGAGGCCGCCGCCGGTGCGCAGGCCCTCGCGCATGAAGAAGGCGCGCAGCGGCGGCGCCGTCCTGAGCAGCGACAGCCCGGCCGCGCGCGCGGCCTGGGCCGGCAGCATGCCGGAAAGGAGCGAGCGGTTGAGCATGTCGACCGCCGACGAGCGGGCGAGGATGTCGGGCCGGCGCGCCCGGTCGTAAGCGGAAAGCGCCGCTTTCGCGCCGGGATCGGCGGCATGGCGGCCGGAGATCCGGGCGAGGTCCTCGACGTCGCGGATGCCGAGATTCAGCCCCTGCGCGCCGATCGGCGGGAACACATGGGCGGCCTCGCCGATCAGGGCGATGCGGCGGTCGGCGAAACGCGCGGGCAGGGCGGAGGAAAGCGGAAACACCTGCCGGTCGGGCTCGACCGCGACGCGGCCGAGCATCGATTGCATCCGTTCCTCGATCAGGCCGGCGAGCGCGCGCTCCGACAGCGCGGCAAGCTCCTCGGCGCGGCGGCGGCGTGTCACCCAGACGAGGCTCGAACGCAGGCCCGGCAACGGCACCTGGGTGAAGGGGCCGTCCTCGGTGTGGAATTCGGTCGAGGCGTCGTGATGCGGGCGGGCGTGGGAGAAGTTCAGCACCAGCGCCGATTGCCCGGCGTCCCAGGATCGGACCGAAATGCCCGCCGCCTCGCGCGCCGGCGAGCGGCGGCCGTCGGCGGCGGCGGCGAGCCTCGCCGTCACGACGTCGCCATTGTCGAGCTCGGCCTCGATGGCGTCCTCGCCCGGCGTCCAGCGCCCGACCAGCGCGCCGGCGCGGCGAATCGCGGCCGTGTCGCCGACCGCGCGGTCGAGCGCGGCGTTCAGATGCGCGTTGGGGATGTTCATGCCGAACATCTCCTCGCCGATCTCGGCGGCGCGGAAGGTGACGGTCGGGCTGCGGATCAACCGGCCGGTGGCGTCGACGATGCGCATCACCTTGAGCGACGCGGCGTGCGGGCGAATGGCCTCCAGCACGCCGAGCCGGGCGAGGAAATCGAGCGACGGCTTCATCAGCGCCGTGGTGCGGCGGTCGCCGGCCGGGACCGGCGGGCCGGCGAGGACGACCTCGAGCCCGGCTCGCGCCAGCGCCAGCGCGGCGGTCAGGCCGGCGGGGCCGGTGCCGGCGACGATCACGTCGGTCTTCATCATCATGGCTCACTCCGGCTCTGTCGGAAGCGATATAGGCCGGGTCGCTCGCCGCGATCAACAGGACGGATCGGCGCGCCCCGCCGCCGCCGGCCCGGCGAAGGGAACGAGCGGGGACGATTTCGGTGGGTCCGGCCATGGATAGAGCTTGTGCCGATGGCGGCCCTGCCTGTAGTTTCAAGGCTTTCCCATGTGTGGCACCGGGCGGCGGCACGGCGCCGTCGAGGAGCGAGGGAGGGCCGGTGACTCTGACGAATTCCAGATCGGGGCGGTGCGGGTGGTGAGCGGCGCGACCAGGCGGACGCTGGCGGAGCGGATTCCGCGCCCGAAGAAGAAGGTGACCTGGCCGCAGGCGCGCGCCTTCTCCGTCCATCTCCTGACCGCTTCCGGCTCGTTCCTGGCGTTCCTGTCGCTGGTGGCGGCGGCGGAGAAGCAGTGGACGGCGATGTTCCTGTGGCTGGGGCTGGCGCTGTTCGTCGACGGCATCGACGGGCCGATCGCGCGCAGGCTGGAGGTCAAGGAGGTGCTGCCGACGTGGTCCGGCGAGCTGCTCGACAACATCATCGACTATGTCACCTACGTGCTGATCCCGGCCTTCGCGCTCTACCAGAGCGGCTTCATGGGCGAGGGGCTGTCGTTCCTGTCGGCGGCGATCATCGTCGTTTCGAGCGCGATCTACTACGCCGACACCGGCATGAAGACGAAGGAGAACTTCTTCAAGGGCTTCCCAGTGGTGTGGAACATGCTGGTCTTCACCCTTTTCGTGGTCCAGACCGGCGAATGGACCTCGTTCGCCATCGTGGTGATCGCGGCGGCGCTGTCCTTCGTGCCGATCCATTTCCTGCATCCGGTGCGGGTGAAGCGGCTGCGCAGCCTCAATCTCGGCGTGTTCCTCGCCTGGTGCGCCCTCGGCGTCGTCGCGCTGGTCCAGGACATGGACGCGGCGCCGTGGGTTCAGGCCGGCGTCGCCGCGACAGCGCTCTATCTTTTCGCCATCGGCGGCGTGATGCAGCTTTTCCCGACACTCGGACTGAAGAAGGACTGACATGGTCAAGGCAATTCGCATCCATCAGCACGGCGGACCGGAGGTTCTGCGCTACGAGGAGGTCGATCCCGGTCGGCCGGGCAAGGGCGAGGTTCTCCTTCGCCACACCGCCATCGGCCTGAACTTCATCGACACCTATTTCCGCAGCGGGCTCTACCCGGCCCCCAACGGCCTGCCGCTGACGCCGGGCGGCGAGGCGGCGGGCGAGGTGATCGAGCTCGGCGAGGGCGTCGACGGCTTCAGGCTCGGCGACCGCGTCGCCTATGCCGGCGGGCCGGGCTCCTATGCCGAGCAGCGGGTGATGCCGGCCGAGCGGCTGGTCAGGATTCCCGACGGCGTCAGCGACGAGCAGGCCGCCGGCATGATGCTGAAGGGGATGACGGCCGAATACCTGCTGCGCCGCACCTATGCGGTGAAGCCGGGCGACAACGTGCTCTACCACGCGGCGGCCGGCGGCGTCGGGCTGATCTTCGGCCAGTGGGCCAGGCATCTCGGCGTCGACGTCATCGGCACGGTCGGCTCGGAAGAGAAGGCGGAACTGGCGCGGGCGCACGGTTATGCCCATGTCGTCAACTATCGCGAGGCCGATTTCGTCAAGGCGGTCGGCGAGATCACCGGCGGCGCCAAGTGCGACGTGGTCTACGATTCCGTCGGCAAGGACACGTTCGAGGGCTCGCTCGACTGCCTGAAGCCGCGCGGGCTTCTCGTCTCCTTCGGCCAGTCGTCCGGCCCGGTGCCGCCGTTCAATCCGGGCATCCTGTCGCAGAAGGGCTCGCTCTACCTGACGCGGCCGACGCTGTTCGTCTACATCGCCAGCCGGGCCGAGCTGGAGGCGAGCGCCACCGCCCTGTTCGACGTGGTGCGCTCGGGCGCGGTCGAAATCCGCATCAACCAGCGCTATCCCCTGTCCGAGGCGGCGCAGGCGCACCGCGACCTCGAAGGCCGCAACACCACCGGCACGACGGTGCTTATCCCCTGATTTCCTGCCGCCTATGCGATCGCCGGCCTTCGACGGGCCGGCGATTGCGCGGTTTTGGGTTGAAAGACTTGATGCATTTTCAACGAAACTATGAGTTTGCGCCGGAACAAGCCCACGCCTACCATGCCGTCAGGGAACACAGAACACGTCCAAACCGGAACCGGGAGGCACTGTGAGCGAAACGCGCGAAACCGGCGCCGCGCCTCTGCTTGAGGTGCGCGGGCTGACGAAGGTCTTCGGCCAGCTCAAGGCTTGCGACAACATCGACCTGACGATCGGGAAGGGCGAGATCCACGCGCTACTCGGCGAGAACGGGGCCGGCAAGTCCACCTTCGTCAAGATGCTGTTCGGCTCGCTGGAGCCGGCCGCCGGCGACATCTTCTGGAACGGCGCCAAGGTGGCGATCAAGAGCCCCGGCCAGGCGCGCAAGCTCGGCATCGGCATGGTGTTCCAGCATTTCTCGCTGTTCGAGGCGCTGACGGCGGCCGAGAACATCCTGCTGTCGCTCGACGACGACACCTCGATCATCGAGATCGCCGAGAAGGCGCACAGCGTTTCCAAGGCCTACGGGCTGCCGCTCGACCCCTATGCGCTGGTCGGTGACCTGTCGGTGGGCGAGCGCCAGCGCATCGAGATCATCCGCTGCCTGTTGCAGCAGCCGGAACTCATCATCCTCGACGAGCCGACCTCGGTCCTGACGCCGCAGGAGGCCGACAAGCTGTTCGAGACGCTGGAGCGGCTGCGCAGCGAAGGCAAGTCGATCCTCTACATCTCGCACCGGCTGGAGGAGGTGAAGCGAATGTGCGACCGCGCCACCGTGCTGCGCCACGGCAAGGTGGTGGGACATTGCGACCCGCGCCGGGAAACCGCCGCCTCGCTGGCGAGGATGATGGTCGGCTCCGACGTGGTGACGGCCGAGCGCCCGCCGGCCTCGGCCGCCGGGGGCACCGAGCTGCTCGGCATATGCGGGCTGTCGCGCAAGCCGGCCGGCCCGTTCTCGATCCCGCTGCGCAACATCTGGCTCAGCCTGAAGGCCGGCGAGGTCCTGGGCATCGCCGGCGTCGCCGGCAACGGCCAGGGCGAGTTCTTCGAGGCGGTGTCGGGCGAGGCGTTGCAGGAAAGCGCCGACGTCATCCGCATCCGCGGCAATCCGGTCGGGCGGCTCGACATTTCCGGGCGACGGCTGCTCGGCGCCGCCTTCGTGCCGGAGGAGCGGCTGGGCCACGGCGCGGCGCCCTCTATGCGGCTGTCGGAAAACCTGCTCCTGTCGCGCTTCAGGACGGACGCCAAGGCGTTCCTCGGCCGGATGGGCATCATCCGCGGCGAGCCGATCAAGGCGGCGTCGCAGCGCATCATCAAGGAAATGGACGTGAGGAAAAGCGCGGAAGACCCGGAAGCCGCCTCGCTTTCCGGCGGAAACCTGCAAAAGTTCATCATCGGCCGCGAACTGGACCGCAAGCCCTCGGTGCTGATCGTCAACCAGCCGACCTGGGGCGTCGACGCGGGCGCCGCCGCGCGCATCCGCCAGGCGCTGATCGACCTCGCCCGCGCCGGCTCGGCCGTGCTCGTCATCAGCCAGGACCTGGACGAGCTGTTCGAGGTTTCCGACGCCATCGCCGTCATGCATGGCGGGCAGCTTTCCGCGCCCATTCCCGTCGCCGAGGCGACGTCGGAGCGGATCGGCCTCCTGATGGGCGGAGCGGATTCCGGGCACGATCCCCGGCAAAGCGGAGAGGCGGCGTGATGCGCATCGAACTCGTCAAGCGGCCGCAGCATTCGCGCCTGTTCTCGGCGTTGTCGCCGTTCATCGCGTTCGCGCTGACGCTCGTCGCCGGCGCCATCCTGTTCATGGCTCTCGGCAAGAACCCGGCGACGACGCTCTACTACTATTTCATCGATCCGCTGATGGAGATGTGGTCGCTGCACGAGCTGGCGATCAAGGCGGCGCCCCTGATCCTGATCGCGGTCGGCCTGTCGGTCTGCTTCCTGTCGAACAACTGGAACATCGGCGCGGAGGGGCAGTTCGTCGTCGGCGGCATCGTCGGCTCGATGCTGCCGGTGCTGTTTCCCGAGCTGAAGTTCTGGTTCGTGCTGCCCCTGATGCTCGTGATGGGCATGGCCGGCGGCGCGCTCTACGCCTCCATTCCCGCCGTGCTCAAGGTGCGCTTCAACACCAACGAAATCCTGACCAGCCTGATGCTGGTCTATGTCGCCCAGCTCTTCCTCGACTGGCTGGTGCGCGGGCCGTGGCGCAACCCCGCCGGCATGAACTTCCCCGGCACCGTGCGCTTCCACGAATACGCGGTGCTGCCCGAGCTGTTGCCGGCTTCGGGCCGCGCGCACTGGGGCTTCGTCTTCGCGCTGATCGCGGCGCTGGTCGTCTGGTTCGTCCTGTCGAAGACGCTGAAAGGCTTTCAGGTCAAGGTGCTGGGCCAGAGCCCGCGGGCGGGGCGCTTCGCCGGCTTCTCCTCGGGGCGGATGGTGATGTTCGCCTTCCTCGTTTCCGGCGCGCTCGCCGGGCTGGCCGGCATCTCGGAAGTGTCGGGCGCGGTCAAGCACCTGAACGAGAAGCTGTCGATCGGCTACGGCTTCACCGCCATCATCGTCGCCTTCCTCGGCCGGCTGAACCCGCTCGGCATCGTCGCTGCGGGGCTGGTGCTGGCGCTGACCTATCTCGGCGGCGAGGCGGCGCAGATCTCGGTCGGCCTGTCGGACAAGGTGGTGCGCGCCTTCCAGGGACTGATCCTGTTCTTCGTGCTCGCCTGCGACACGCTGATCCACTATCGCATCCGCCTCGTGCGGCCGCGCGCCGCTGTCGCGGGCGGGGAGGCAAGCCATGTTTGAAGCCGTCTTCATCACCATCGCCACCGCCGCCACGCCGCTTCTGATCGCGGCCATGGGCGAGCTGGTGGTCGAGCGCTCCGGCGTGCTCAACCTCGGCGTCGAGGGCATGATGATCATGGGCGCCGTCACCGGCTTCGCCGTGACGCTGACCACCGGCTCGCCCTGGCTCGGCGCGCTGGCGGCGATCCTCGTCGGGGCGCTGTTCTCGCTGATGTTCGCGTTCCTGACGCTGACGCTCGTCACCAACCAGGTGGCGACGGGCCTGGCGCTGACGCTGCTCGGCCTCGGCCTGTCGGGGATGATCGGCGAGAGCTTCGTCGGCCGGCCCGGCATCAAGATGGCGCCGCTCTACATCCCCTGGCTCACCGATCTGCCCTATGTCGGGCGGCTGCTGTTCGGCCAGGACCCGATCTTCTACATCTCGATCCTGCTGACCGCGGGCGTCGCCTGGTTCCTGTTCTACACCAAGGCGGGGCTGACGCTGCGTTCGGTCGGCGACAACCACGCCTCGGCGCATGCTCTGGGCATCAACGTCATCGCCATCCGCTATATGGCGGTGATGTTCGGCGGCGCCTGCGCGGGGCTTGCCGGCGGGTTCCTGGCGC
This sequence comes from Aquamicrobium sp., assembly GCA_039808485.1. Classification (GTDB taxonomy): domain Bacteria; phylum Pseudomonadota; class Alphaproteobacteria; order Rhizobiales; family Rhizobiaceae; genus Aerobium. Next base: position 76,036 of record JBDHTD010000013.1, read on the forward strand.
TGGTCTACGTGCCGCAATGGGTGGAAGGCATGAGCGCGGGGCGCGGCTGGATCGCGCTGGCGCTGGTGGTGTTCGCCTCGTGGCGGCCGTGGCGGGTGCTGGCGGGCGCCTATCTGTTCGGAGCGGTGTCGATCGGCCAGCTCCATGCCCAGGCGCTCGGCTGGCCCATTCCTTCTCAACTGCTTTCTTCGCTGCCCTATCTGGCCACGATCGCGGTTCTCGTTCTAATCTCGCGCAACAGGAGGCTGACCATGGTGAACACGCCGGCCTGCCTCGGCCAGTCCTTCGTTCCCGACCGTTAGCATCACCGCAGATCCACGCCGTCCAGGCATCTCAACAGAGGATGAAACCCATGAAAAAGACACTTCTGGCGCTCGCCGCATCCGCCGCCATCCTGATCCCCGGCGCGGCGCTGGCGCAGGACAAGACCAAGGCCTGCTTCATCTATGTCGGCCCCATCGGCGACTTCGGCTATTCCTACCAGCACCATCAGGGCCTGCTCGAGGCTCAGGAGCACTTCGGCGACAAGCTCGAGACCGCTTATCTCGAGAGCGTGCCGGAAGGGGCCGACACCGAGCGTGCGCTGGAACGCCTGGCGCGTTCGGGCTGCGACATCGTCTTCGCCACCTCGTTCGGCTTCATGGACGGCACCAACGCCGTCGCCGGCCGCTTTCCCGACATCAAGTTCGAGCATGCCACCGGCTACAAGCGCGAGCATCCCAACGTTTCGACCTACAACTCGAAGTTCCACGAAGGTCGCTACGTGCAGGGCGTGATCGCGGCCAAGATGTCGAAGGCGGGCGTCGCCGGCTACATCGCCTCGTTCCCGATCCCGGAAGTGGTGATGGGCATCAACGCCTTCGTGCTCGGCGCGCAGTCGGTCAACCCCGACTTCAAAGTCAAGGTGGTGTGGGCCAACACCTGGTTCGACGCCGGCAAGGAAGCCGATGCCGCCAAGGCGCTGATCGACCAGGGCGTCGACATCATCACCCAGCACACCGATTCGACAGCGCCGCTCCAGGTCGCGGCCGAGCGCGGCATCAAGGGCTTCGGCCAGGCCACAGACATGATCCAGTTCGGTCCCGAGACGCAGTTGACCGCCATCGTCGACGACTGGGGCCCGTATTACATCGAGCGCATCCAGAAGGTCATGGACGGCACCTGGGAGCAGTCCGACGTGTGGGGCGGCATGAAGGAGGGCCATGTCGTGATGGCGCCCTACACCAACATGCCCGACGACGTGAAGGCGCTGGCCGAGGAGACCGAGGCCAAGATCAAGTCCGGCGAGTTCAACCCCTATACCGGCCCGATCAACAAGCAGGACGGCACGCCGTGGCTGGCCGAGGGCGAAGTGGCTGAGGACGGCGTGCTGCTCGGCCTGAACTTCTATGTCGAGGGCGTGGACGACCAGCTTCCGCAGTAAGCGTCGCCCGTCTTCGCGGCGAAGGACGAGGGCGGCCCCGCAGGCCGCCCTTTCTGCATCCGGCGGTCGGCGCCATCATGTCAGCATGGTGCGCAATTCCGCCTGCACGGCGCGCATCGCCGGCAGGTAGAGCTCGATCAGGGCCTCGGCGCGCGGGTGGGTGGCGGCGACGCCGACATTCATCGCCGCGACGACCGCGCCGCGCGCGTTCAGGACCGGCACGGCGATCGAGCGCAGGCCGATCTCCACCTCCTGGTCGTTGAGCGCGTAGCCCTGCGCGCCGACACGCTCGAGATCGGCCAGGATCGCCTCGATCCCGGTCCGGGTATGGACCGTCCGCGCCGGCCGCGGCCAGGATTCCAGCAGGGAACGGGCCTTGGGCTGCGGCATCGCGGCGAGCAGGACCCGGCCCATCGAAGTGCAATAGGCCGGCAGGCGCGAGCCCGCCATCAGGCTGATCGACATCACCTTGCGCTGGGCCGCGCGCGCGACATAGACGATGTCCGGCCCGTCGAGGATCGAGACCGAAGAACTTTCCCCCAGCTCGTCGGAAAGCCGGTCGAGCAGCGGCTGGACGATCCGGGGCAGGGGCATGGCGGCGAGGCAGGCCGTGCCCAGCCGCAGCACGCGCGGCGTCAGCGTGAAGAACTTGCCGTCATGGTCGGCATAGCCGAGGTGGGACAGCGTCAGCAGGCAGCGCCGGGCCGTCGCCCTGTCGAGGCCGGAAAGGGCGGAGACCTCCGCGATGGTCTGGCGCGGCCGCTCCGCGTCGAAGGTCTCGATCACCGCCAGCCCCTTGGCGAGGCCGTGCATGATGTCGCGTTCGGCAATGGTCAATTTCGTCTCCACGGCGCGTTCGGTTTCGGGATGGTAAAAGTGCGGTATGCGAACAAATCGGATATATCGCACAAAGTCGTTGTCGCAAACGTTTCCGTCGCATAAGGCATGCGGGGCGTGCGCGGGCGCGGGGTTCCATGGCGAAAGCCGGCGCCGGCCGCGCGCCGTGTGCATGCCCGCATGGAATGCCGGCGATGTCGCCGGATCTGATCCTTCCGGAGTTTCGAGATGAGCGAAGCCTATATCTGCGATTACGTGCGCACCCCGATCGGCCGTTTCGGCGGCTCGCTTTCCACCGTGCGGGCCGACGACCTCGCCGCCGTGCCGCTCAAGGCGCTGATGGCGCGCAACGCGGGCATCGACTGGGAGGCGGTCGACGACGTCATCTATGGCTGCGCCAACCAGGCCGGCGAGGACAACCGCAACGTCGCCCGCATGGCGCTTCTCCTGGCCGGGCTGCCGCAGGCGGTGCCGGGCGCGACCGTCAACCGGCTGTGCGGCTCGGGCATGGACGCGCTGACGATCTGCGCCCGCGCCATCAAGGCGGGCGAAGCCGATCTCCTGATCGCCGGCGGCGTCGAGAGCATGAGCCGCGCGCCCTTCGTCATGCCGAAGGCCGAGACCGCGTTCTCGCGCAATGCCGAGATCTACGACACCACCATCGGCTGGCGCTTCGTCAACCCGGTGATGAAGAAGCAGTACGGCATCGATTCGATGCCGGAGACCGGCGAGAACGTCGCAGCCGAGTTCGGCGTCTCGCGCGCCGACCAGGATGCGTTCGCCGTGAGCAGCCAGGACAAGGCGGTGGCGGCGCAGGCCAATGGCCGGCTGGCGAAGGAAATCGTCGCGGTGACGATTCCCCAGCGCAAGGGCGACCCGGTCGTCGTCGACAAGGACGAGCATCCGCGCGCCGGCACCACGCTCGAATCGCTGGCGAAGCTCGCGACGCCCTTCCGCAAGGAAGGCGGAACGGTGACGGCCGGCAACGCCTCGGGCGTCAACGACGGCGCGGCGGCGCTGATCGTCGCCTCCGAGGCCGCGGTGAAGAAATACGGCCTGACGCCGATCGCCCGCTTCGTCGGCGGCGCGGTCGCCGGCGTCGAGCCGCGCATCATGGGCATCGGCCCCGCTCCGGCGACGCGGAAGCTCGCCGCCCGCCTCGGCATCGCGCCGGCCGATTTCGACGTGATCGAGCTGAACGAGGCGTTCGCCGCCCAGGGCATCGCCGTGCTGCGCGAGCTCGGCATCGCCGAGGACGCCGCGCATGTGAATCCGAACGGCGGCGCCATCGCGCTCGGCCATCCGCTCGGCATGTCGGGCGCGCGCATCGCCGGCACGGCGGCGCTGGAGCTGCGCGAACGCGGCGCAAGGCTGGCGCTGGCGACGATGTGCATCGGCGTCGGCCAGGGCATCGCGGTGGCGCTGGAGCGGGCCTGAAAACGCTGCCGGCTTCGCCGCGCCCGCGTCCCCTGCGCGGCTGCGGCGGCCGGTGCAGTTTTGCGGTTGACCGGAACGCGTTGCGTTCTTATGTTCCGGCCCAATTTCGGAGCGCTGCGCGCTTTCGGGAGCGCGTAGCTCAGCCGGTAGAGCAACTGACTTTTAATCAGTAGGTCCTGGGTTCGAGCCCCAGCGCGCTCACCAAAAATAAGTAAAAACAATGACTTGTGAGAGGATGACGGTACAGAGTACCGTCATTGTTTTTGGTGTCCGCATAATGTCCGCAAAGGCGTCCAGCTCCAATTGTGATTCCGTTCTGCGGAGAGGATCAGTCCGGTAAGCGCACGCTGAATGGAACCGATGCACGTTTCGGCCCCTGTCCGCCTTGACGATCGCCGAGATCAACCCTCATTTCCGCATTGCCGATCTCCTCTTCGGTTGGTGCGGGATTCTTACCAAAGCACGGTACCGTCAGCCTCAACCCGTTCTTTTGTCCAACCAAGCCACGCCCAAAGCCACGGTTGAAGATGAACAAACCCATCGGCGTTGGCGCAGGTTCTATCTGGGCGCATTCCCAACGCGTTTGCTTCTGTCTTTGTCATCGGTTCGACAAAGGGCTCGTACCAGACTTCCTCGGTGCCTTCGATGACCGCCGAGAGGTTCGCCACGTAACTTTGGTCTACGGTGTTCCTGAGTATGCAAGGGGCCGTAACGTATCTCTCCGTTCGCGTGTCAACCAAAAGCAGAGCGTGGCCGGGAAGGTTGGTGCCTACCTTTATGCCTAGGCTCATGAAAATCCCGATCGAGACCATCAGAATCCCAGCGTACAAACTGTTCATTTTCCCGCCTCCCAACCGATCGGCGCTTCCCATGCGAATTTCTCGCGTCCGAAGTGTCCGAAGGTAGCTGTGCTACGAAACACCGGGCGGCGCAGGTCGAGGCGCTTGAGGATAGAACTCGGCCGCATCAGGTCACAAACGTCGATGCCTTCAGCGCGATAGAGTTCGGCAGCGTCTTTTCCTATTGAGGTTTCGAAGGTCTCGAAGCTGACATCGATCGGGCGGGAGATGCCGATCGCATAGGAAACCCTCACCTCACATGCCCGTGCCCAGCCGCGGGCGACGACGTCGCGTGCAAGCTGGCGGGCAGCGTAGGCAGCGGAGCGGTCGACCTTGGTCGCATCCTTGCCGGAAAACGCACCACCGCCATGGCGGGCATAGCCGCCATAGGTGTCGACGATGATCTTGCGACCAGTCAGGCCGGCATCGGCAGCAGGACCGCCATGGATGAAGGTGCCGGCCGGGTTGATGTGGATGCTGGTCGAAGGGGATAACCAGTTGCCGAGGACAGGCACGAGCAGTTCCTGCCGAACGAGGCCGCGCAGATCATCGAGCGGCAGGTCTGCTGAATGCTGGGTGGACAGAACGACCGTATCGAGCCTGACCGGCCGGCCGCCGTCATAGCGGATGGTGACTTGGGCCTTTGCGTCGGGCCCGATCGCTGTGCCGGCGGCCGACATTCTAAACTCGCGGTGGCGGCGCATGAGGGCATGTGCCAGATCGATCGGCAACGGCATCAGGTTCGGTGTCTCGTCGCAGGCGAAGCCGAACATCAGACCCTGGTCGCCGGCACCGGTGTCGTCACCGTCGACGCCCGCCTTAATTTCTGGTGACTGCACGGTGACGTCCTCGACGAATGTCAGGCCGCTCGGGTCCAGTCCCCACCTGCCGTCGACATGGCCGACATCGGCCAGAACGCCGGTAGCAATCGCGCGAAGGTCGAGTTGCGCGGTTGTGGTGATCTCTCCCAGAAGGCAAAGGGTGCGCCCCTTGATGGCGGCCTCGATAGCGACGCGGGACATGGGGTCTTGCGCCAAGCAGACATCGAGAATGGTGTCGGAGATTTGGTCGCAAATCTTGTCGGGATGACCGTCTGAAACGCTCTCGGAGGTGAACAGGCCGTGAGAAACAAGCATGGGATGTCTTTCTCTCTTTAGTGCTTTCGGCGTCATGCCGCGGCGCACAAGCTGAAGATCAAATGCCGTAGGAACTAATCGATCGGCCTAGCGCGTGCCTCCTTCACGAACCCCACGCCGCCATTGTGCGGTCGGTTCGATGAGAACCGGGTCATGGACGGCGCTTCGACGCACATGTAGGTGTCGTCAGCGACACTAGGGGGGAGCTTGTTAGACACCCGCGAACGCAAGCAATGAAGTTCGTGATGATTGCGGATCATTTGGGAACTCTCCTTTTCGACTGCTAGGAGAGTTGCTCGCTACGCCCGTTTCGTTGCCACGACCGGCCGCATCCCCTTTCAGGAACCACCTTGCCCGGACGGGCAGGTTGGCGAGGGCAAAGCCCTCCTCTTGATGCTGAGGCAACTCGTATCCGAAGATTTGGCATTCGACAACATGTCGTTATCGGTGGCGCGCCCTGAGTTGTATGTGCGATTGTTAACTTGCATGACATGATTATCGCGGAGCCAAATCACCATCCTTACGGGGGGACAACCCTGCTTCCATCGTCGTGCGACAGAAAATTGCATGTAGTCAAAAGAACCAACAACTTTCGAGGCATCAATGCGGAAATTTCTGATATTCACTGCATGCGTCTTCGCAATAGTGGTAAATTTAATTCCCACTTCACATGCTATGGAGATACGTTGTATTGAATATTTTGACGATATTACTAGAGATGTTGTTAGGTACTTTAATAATCCCAAGAAAGATAAAAGTATACATGACTTTGACTTTATATATGAAAAAGTACAGCAATGTTCTATTGTTGAGATAAGCGGTGCTATAAGTCCAGGAGACGCAGAGAAATTTACCGTATATATGGATGACCAGAGGCATATATTACTGGTTGTATTGATATCTCCGGGCGGATCGGTGAAGGATGCATTGACTATGGGGCGTATTATTAGAGAGCGAATGCTGCACACAAGCGCATCAACGTACGGTTTTCCGGAGGATTACGATTTTTCAGATCGAACTTGTGGTCTTCCCGGCCGTGGCCCTTGCTGCTCTAGTGCGTGCGCTCTAGCTTATTTTGGTGGTGCTGAATGGTCTATCGCTGACAAACTCGGACTTCATCGACCGACCAGCGATGAATTGGGTAACCTTGAATATGAGGATGCTCGATCTGGGCTTGCCAGTGTACACCGCGAAATAGAGAATTACCTGCATGAAATGGAAGCGCCACCCGGTGTTTTTGACACGATGATGGCGACGCCATCTAACTCCCTAGCCGAGTTTGTTGTCGACCCATTGCGCGTTCAGCAATATCAAGCCGGCCAAGGAACCTCAACATTTCCGCCTACAATATATGAATGGCTTGCGCCGAAGTGTCGCGGAGCAACGGAACCATTGTTGAAATGCATGAGTTCATGGCTGGTTGTTGAAAGCACTGCAAGAGCGAGGAGTCAAACAGACTTAAGTGTCGAGGATGTTGCTCTTAGAACGTACTCCGCAGAAGTATTACAGGAATACATTGATGAAAATAAAGATGATTTCTTCATGAGGCTTAGAGCAGAGCAGTGGCTGAGAAAGTGCTTGCTGAGTCCAGAGGAGACCCAGACAAAGTGCTAGTTTGCCGCTTGTCGGATACATTGGTATCGCTAAGACGGCAGCAATTGCAGCCGAACGAATTGCACTGCTTTGTAACTATTCGCGAGGAGATTGCTCGCTATGTTCGCTTCGTTGCCGCGATCGGCCGCATCCCGTTCAGGAATCTTTTGAGAAAGGAATTGGTGCGGATACAGCGCGGACATAAAAAGATGAAAATTTAAAAGACCTAAAAGAAACATATTGATAACTCATGAGTGCAACTGATATTTAATCAGATTCATGTCGCAACCACATTGGCTTCACCTGTCTGGCGAGCGCCACGCCCAACAGCTAGCGATGCTGCATCTGTTGGATCAACCTCAGTATGGCTTCAGCGGTCTGCCTGACCTTTTGTGCCTCCTTTTCCTTTCGTGCGCGTATCCGCCGAACGGTTCGACCGCATTCCACCGCCGACCGGAACTCCGGATGGCGGTGTTTCCACTTTGTGAGCGTTCGTCGTGTCACGTCGAGCGTGTCGGCGATGCGCCCGAGGCGAACACCATCCTCGGCCAACCTGACTGCCACCGGCGTGAACAGGCTCGGTCGGCCGCGGGTTCTCTGGATTGTGGTCATCGTTGTTGGCCTCCTTTTTAGGGGTACAAATCCTAAATGGGAACTTATTCCTTGGGCTGGTCCACCATGACGGTGGTGGTCCCCATTGTGGTACCTTTTGAGTACCATGACCGCGGCGATCGGTTCTTCACTCCGGACCTACGGTGCGCGCGGTCTCAAACCTGCTGGCGGGGCAGGGCGGGGCTATGGTGTCGCTGAGAAGCGTTGGGTCAGGGTGGTCAGCGGTGAACGCTCACGCTCTGCTCTATACACTGCCATCCGCTCCTCGGGAATTGCCTCTCTATAGCCTGACAGTTGACTTTTCTCCCTGACCACCCTGACCGTCCCTTGCAAAATAAGGGTTTGTGAGCGACATACCCCAGCCCCGCCCCTGACCGCATCCCTGACATGGTCAGGCCAGAGAAGCGGATGCCGCTCGCTCCGCTCCCACGGCGCGGTCACGATTTCCGCTCCGAAGCAACGCTACCCTGACCAATCCGCTGCTTATGGTCAGTGGTACGACCACCTTGGAGTGTCTTCAGCGACTGGGGGTCAGCGCGCGCTAGTGTGCTTTCGTAGGCATCCGCGTTCAGCCGGAGGCCTGTGAAAGACTGTTCGCGCCCGGCTTCCGTGCGACCGCGTGCCTTGCCGACCTTCCCTTCTCCGGCAGCGTATAGTGCCCGAGCAAACGCTGCCGTGGCGAGCGGCGAATGGCCGTTGCGCTCAGCCCAACACCTGTACCGCCGATAGAGCTTTTCCTTGCCGACACGAAAGTTTGGCGCAAGATCGCATTCCTCGCGCATGAACACCCGCACCGGCGAGGAAAGGTCGGCGATGTCTTCTACCATTTCTCGTGCCGCCTTCGACTGCGTGAAGTGGCCCGTTCGGTCAAGATCATCGAGGCCGTCGAGCGCGACGTTCAGAATGCCCGGCAACTCAGCGTCAAGCTTCTTTTCAAGTTCACGATCTTCCTTGCCGGCGAAGGTCCGGGAGAACACCAGCATGACGAACCGATAGGCAACTGCGGTCGAGGCGTCGCCAAGATACGGCATCTCATTCGATAGGATCATGATGCGGGTGGGCAGTCGTCCGTGCCATGTCGGCCTGTTCTTGCGGGGGACCGGAACAGCGTCCTCGCCGGAGATCGACAGCAGTCTCTCGACCACGGTCTGCGTATTTTTTCCTGATGTCCGCGCATCCGAAATGATCGCCAGCGGCTTGCCGATGACGTGCTCAAGCCCGAATGTGTAGCCAAGGTCAGCCTGCGTCAATGCTGCTACGTTGCCGCCAAGCAATCCCGTAGCCACACGCGCAATCGTGCCCTTACCGGCACGCCGGAGACCGATCAGTCCAAACACGCATTGCATGTCGGTCCTGCCGGAGACGAAGTACCCCAGCATCTGCTTGAGCGTGCGCGGTGTTTCGTCGTCCTCGTCCCAAAGCGAGGCGACAAACCGATCGAATTCGGGGCAGCGCGCTTCAGGCTCGTAAGCGAACGAAACGCTGTGCAGGTTGAAATAGAGAGGTGTATGCGGCCGCAGTTCCCGCGTGCCGATATCGAGCAAACCGTTCGAGCAGGAAATGAGGGGCGCAGTCTCCGGGCCGTCGAGCCAGCACGGTGCGTTGATCTCATCATCCAACCTGACAACGCCACGAAGCGCCGCGACCACGTCGCCGATCCGCCGCCGGTTTGGCGACCAAGGCATAGGGTCTTTTTTGCCGGATTTTTCGTACACGGCCTGCGCGGTAAACGCGTAAAGCCGGTCCTCGACTACGTCGGGCATGATCTCTGCCCAGTGCGTCCCCGACCAAGCCCACCAGCCGCCGCGCCAATAGTGGAGCGTCAGACCATTGCTGGTCAAGCATTCGCGTCTAGCAAAGCACATTGCGACGTCCAGCGGCGCTGTCGGCGGTGGCAGGTTGATAATCCGGCCACGTACCGACTGGATGTTGGTAACGGTCTCGACGGTTGCGTTTGTCGTCGTCATTGTTGTCAGTTCCTGTCGCGCCGTCCGGGGGGCGTCAGCGCCGACAACGCTGTTCTCACTTCTTCCATGTCGATCTCGATAGGCTTCGCGGTCGCCTCCACATGCCGCACGTCCGCCGAGGTCTCCCAGATGCAGACGTGCCCGCCTCTCGTCAGCGACACGAGGCACCTGTCCCTGCGCACCGCGTGCGGCCCCTCCAGCCAATCGGCCGAGCAGCGCGTGCCGTCGCCGGCCCACTCCCGCAGCTCGTCGAGTGTCCGCGTCTCGTCGTCGTTGCAGTCGAACACCATGTCGGGCGTCAGGTCGTAGACCCAGTCCGGGTCGCCCGCGCCGTGCTTCGACACCGTGACGAGCTGCCAGCCCGCCTCTTTCAGCGTCGAGGAGACGATGTCGCAGATGGCGAAGAAATCGTCCTGCGCCAGCTCCGGCAGCTCCTCCAGCCTGACATCGGCCAGCGAGGCGTCGCGCCACGAATATTCGACGAGGACGTTTCCGTGGTCGTCGACCGTGTGAGGACCGAACGCGCCGAACTGCCGCGCCGACAGGCCGCCGAAGATTTCCACCCGGTGCGCCGGGTCGTCCGGCTGCCCGCCGGGCTTGATCCAAGCGTGTGAGTACACACGCTTGAACGGTTCGCTCGTGCGGACGAACCACGCTTCCTTGAAGCCCTTGCCGCGACGGACGGGAAGGGGAACGCTCTCGTCGGCCAGACCCTCCAGCCGGTCGAAGACGCGCTCGGCGATCACGTCCATGATCTCGTCGTCGATGTCGAAGTCGATGGCCGCCAGCCCGCTCTCGATCCGCACGCCGGTCGAGATGAACCGCTTGTGCCGGCGGCCCCATCTCGCGATCTCCTCCGGCGTCACCTCGACGCGCGGCCAGTCTTTCAGGAAGCACTGCTTGCCGATGTTCGGCAGCGGCGTGTATCCGTTCGCCAGCATGCGAAGCCGGACACGCGTATTTTGGTTCATGTCGAAGCAACCGCACATGTCGATCATCCCGTTCGTGAGGGGGTCAACGTCGCCGAGGGTTTGGTTGGGTCTCGCGCTTCGCGAGCCAATCCCGCACAGACTGCGCGCGGTAAAATTTCCGCCCCCCAATCATCAAGCTGGGCAGGCCATCGGGCTGCTGCTCGTAGCGCATCAACGTCCGCGTCGATAGGTTCAACGCGTGAGCCAACTGGCCACGAGGAATGAAGTCGTTGAGGAGGTCGAGGGTTTGCATTGTGCCATCTCCTGTAAGCCCTGTAGCTACAGAAGATCACGGAATGACACTGTCCCCTACGACAGAACTACAGCAAAATCGGCGACTTATGTCCTAGAAAATTTCACCGGCCTTGACGCGCCGAACGACCGCGCGCACAGCCCGCTCGACATTTCCCGCTCGCCCTGTCGCGGCTTCGTGGAACGCTTCTGCGAACTCGAAAAACTTGCCAGTCTCGCTTATTTCGTGCGGAGAATACTGGAGCCAGAATAGCGCGGCGCTTTCCACCACGCTCTCCTTGTGGTGTGCCTTGCGTCGGTTGGCCGATCTGTTGGCTTTTGCGGCCTTGGCGGCGGCGATGATATTCCGCAAGGCTTGAATAACCTCGTCCCGTTCTAGTCCGGTCAAGGTCTCGATAGGCAGTGTGGTGTCGAGCTTGCGCATGTAATGCGCTGGCTCGATGGGGCCAAAAGCCTCATTCCCCCAAAAAGCCATATGCTGGTAGGGGCGGCGGCGAAGGGCATGCAGGTGCGTCAACAACTGGCCGACCTTCTTCGCCAGTTGGTCGAGATGCCTGTCGTCATCGGCTGGCACGAGATCGGGATTGGCCACGCGCGCAAGCGCGCGAGCAAGCTGCATATCAGACACCTGTGGCGCGCCCCGCGCTCTTTGCGAAGTGTCTCTGAGCCAGCGTTGGGCCTTATCTCTGTTGCCGGCGACAACACCCGCGAGGTCCAGAAGGTCGTCAACTGTCCACTTATCGTCGGTCATCATGCGCCGCCTTCATCGGTACGATCTCCGCGCCTTCGCCTTTCGGGCCCATCACGATGATGCCGACGCGCTCGGTCGCCTGCCGCAGCGGATCGTCCATCAGATGCGAATAGCGCGCAGTGGTGGCCGGCTGAGAGTGCCCGAGCAGCGCACCGATGATCGGCAGGGAAAGGCCGGCACTCGCCAGCAGAGAGGCGTAGGTGTGGCGAAGATCGTGAATACGTGCCGAAGGTTTCACGATGGTCCGTTCCCTGCCGCTATCCTTTACCGTCTCCACGGTGACGATGCCGGCGGCGACACAGACATCGTGCCACGCCTTCTTGATCTCATCCCGGCTGCCCTTGCCGCCACGGCCGGAGAACACATACTCCGCGTCCTCCTTAGCCTGCTCCCGAAGCTCTGCGAGAAGCTGGCGGGCGGGCGCTGACAGCGGGACACGGTGCAGGGTCTTCTGCTTCGTCGTGCTGCCCGGCTTTGTCCAGACGCCTTCGGACAGGTCGAACTGATCCCAACGCGCGCTCAGGACTTCGCCCTTCCGAGCACCCGTCAGCAACAGCAGGCGAATGATGTTCGCGCCCTGCTGGTCCAGCATCGCGGCGAGTGCGCTGGTGAGGTTCTTCAACTCTGCCGGCGACAGGTAGCGGTGACGTTTCTGCTCCTCGTTTCGCTCGATCCCCTTCGCCGGGTTGTCCGTCCGCCACTTCCACCTGATCGCCAGCGCGAACATCTTTGACAGGACGGCAACGGTGCGGTTCGCCAGATAGGGCGCGCGCTTGCTGATCTTCCGGTGCAGGCCATCAATGTCGGTGAACTCGACTTCCGTCACCTTCTTGTGCTTGAGAGCGGGGAGGATTTCGCGGTCGATCAGCGCCTTGTAGTCGCGGCGTGTGGCGGGCCGCTTCTTCGTCAGGTGCTCCTCCTCGAAACGCAGGCAGAGGTCCGCCACCGTCTTAGCGTCGCGATCGGCCTCGACTTCGGCCATGGGATCGTCGCCAACGTCGATCCGCTTCTTCAACTCCTTCGCTTCCTCGCGAGCGGCGGCCGTCTTCCAATCGGGATAGGCACCGATGGTATAGCGGCGCTCGCGGCCGGTGCGGGTGCGATAGTTTAGGATGAAGGATCGTGCGCCGGCCGCCGTGACGCGGACGCCGAAGCCCTTCACGTCGCTGTCATAGGTGATCTTGTTGCCCTTGGCCGGGGCCGGCAGGTGATCCTTGACGATGGTATCAGTGAGCTTCAGAGACATTATCAGCAAGTTCCCGTGTCCGCACTGTGTCCGTCCAATTGACGGCGCTTCACTGGCTGCTAATGTCGCACGGTGTCTTGATTTGTCAAATGGTGTCCTTTTGAAAACAAGGCTTTATGTGCGGACACAAGGAAAAGCAAGGAAGTTCAAGAGCTTGGAAAAGACGCTCAGAAAGAACTTTTAATCAGTAGGTCCTGTTCGAGCCCCAGCGCGCTCACCAAGAAGATCGATGACTTCCCTTTCCGGATCGCTACATCAGCTTCATGACCCACG
>JBDHTD010000014.1:0-84810 GCA_039808485.1 Aquamicrobium sp.
CTGGATGCCGAATGCTTGGGGCTTCCCAGGCGAAGATGGCTGGCTCCCATTCAGAACGTGGGCATCATCGTTCATTGCCCTATTTGGCGCTATCGCATTCACCTATATGTTGCGTGACTATTGCCGCCTAAATTTCAAGGAACGTCAGCGTCGCGAAGACCAACACCAGTGAGTGCTGGCATTCCCCTCGAACAACGTCGCGACGGTGACGGAATCGGTTGGAACCGGCTCCGTGTGTTTTTCCCACCCTTTCCGGTAGGAGGTTACGTAAACGTCAAAATTGAGGGGGTTCCGGCTACTCTATATATATAACCGATTCCACCCATTCCACCAATTCCAAGCCTTGTAAACCAAGGGGTTCACCCGGAACCGGTTCACCAGCGAACCAATTCCACCGGTTCCAAAAAATGCGTTTAGGCGCATATATACCCCGGCAAGGTGGAACCGGTTCGTGGGTGGAACCGGTTCGGAAACGATGAACCGGTTCCACCAAGGCAACAAAAAACCGGCAAGCTATTCCTGCCGGTTTCATCGTGACCAATGCCAGAATTACCACTCGTCTGAAACAGCATCGTCAGGTGGACTGTTACCCGGCACCCACCACCGGGCTTCGTGAAGGTCGCCCCTGACATAGGCGCGAACCTTCTTACCGGCATCATTGCGAAGGCCGCTATCCCGACGCTCAAAGCCTAGGCCAGCCATTGCCGCCCTCATGCTTGCTTGATGGGCTTTCGTCATCCTGTTGACGGCATCTGCGCCATTGATCCCGACCAGTCGCCACACATGCGCCACTTCAATTTTCAGCGCCCCCTCTGGAATAGGGTGTTCAAGCAGGTCCATCCACGGGCCGAAATCCGACGCCTCGCGCGCCATTTCCGCAGCAGCAGCTTTCAACACCGGATCATCGAGCCACAGATTTTCATCAGGCTCGGAGGCGACGGCTTCCGCCCAAAGCTGGTCACGGATAGCAGCGATACCGGGAGGATCGGCCTTTGTCACATGCACGATCCAGAAACGACGGTTGCCTGTCGTATCGGTTAGATATCGGCTTTCATTCGTGGTTCCGAACAACACAAATTGCCGTGGCCTTGTCTCGGGATAACGACCATAAGCCAAGCGCGCCCGGTCATGGGTCGTCGTGATGAAGGATTTTACGCGGTTCGTGTCCCGCTTGCCCATGCCGTCGAGTTCCGGCATTTCGACAACCCACGATCCTGCGGTTTTTTCGATGGTGACTTTCGGGTCCGCTCCCACTTCCAACTGGTCGGTGAACCACGCGGGATCAGGGCAAAGCGCCCGGATAGCGGAGGATTTTCCAAGGTCTTGCGCACCTTGAAGCACAAGCATGGCGTCGAATTTGCAACCCGGTTGCACGACGCGGCGCACAGCAGCACAGAGGATTTTCCGCCCGAACGCACGGTTGAGCGGCGTATCCGCAGCCCCGAAATAATCCACCAGCCATCCGTTTAATCGCTCCACACCATCCCATTGCAGGGTGGCGAGATAGTCCTGCACGGGATGATATGCCCGCCGCTCGCCTATGAGGCCCACCGCCCGCGCTACCTTGTCTGACGATGGCTCCTTGCCGTTGCTGGCGTGGATGAGCGAAAATTGAATTTCCGATAACCGCTCATCGCTCATAGGCAGAACTCCGGTGGGGCAATGGATTTCCAGTTCCCCCGAAAGCCGGTTGAGCTTTACCGCCCACCGGCGATCATTCAGCCATGCCTCAAGCTCAACATCGAAGCGGTCGATGCCCATGATCTGCCCGACGCGACCAATCGGTGACGGCGATGCTGGACCGGCAGAACGGTCGGCAGGCAAATGCACGACCTCTCCAGGCGGATCATCCTCGTAGGCTTCAATGGGCGGCAAGTCGAAACGATCACCCATGGCCAGCCCCCCATCCGGCTACGCCATATTTCGCTTCGAGCTTTTCGACATACTCACGTACACGGTGGATGAAGCCGAGGAAGCGCACCGCATTTTCGCGCGTCCACGCGCGGTTGATGATTGCTTCGCGCGACGGACGGCAACCGGGGTCCGGCAGCAACCGCTCTGAGGGAAGTTCGCCGATGAAATTGCGGTAGTGGTCTACTTCAACCTCTATGCCAGCAATCGCGTCAACTACGAGCCGTTCCTCGCGCTCGGACAGCGCGCCACTATGGTCGAGCGCAATCAGACGGTCGATCAGGTCTGCGATTTCCGGATGCGACCAGTAGCCAGCGTCGGGCAAGCCTTGCGGAGGCTCCAAATAGTGGCGCGGAAACGGGATAATTCGCGGCTTTCGCGCGGCGGTATCTTCGAGTTGCATTCTGCCCTCGTCTTGACGAAGGGCGGCGTGTTGCGGTAAAAGCAACTGTCACATTGAATTACCGATTGCAGCCGCCCGGTGTTGTTCACAGCGCCGGGCTTCCTTTTGGGAATTGCCCGGCAGGCGGTTCATGCGGCGTATCGGGCTGCTTTTGCCTCATCGATTGCGGCGATTATTTCCGAGCGAGGCCACCGCGACAGGCTTCCGAGTTTCACGGGAGGCGGAAACGTTTTGTCGGCCACGCGCCGCCAGAATGTCGGCACGGAAACACCAGCCAGCGCGGCGCTTTCGCGAACGTTAAGGAGGGGATCGGGAAGTCTGGTCAGATCGGTCATTTGTCAGCCTCATCGTTAAGGTGACCTGATATTCGATGATGCGAAAAATCAGATCACGGCACGAATTGGCCGGAGTTCGTACCTTGACCGAATAACTACTCGCGAGCCAAGCGCCGGTCAAAGATTAGGTGCTTGTATTCCTTGTAGATTTTTTCGACGTTATCGGGACCCATACCGCGTTGACCGATGCTTCTCGCCCATTCTGACACGTGCTCGAACGCTTCCTTCTCCGTCATTGTTCGCTTTGCTTTCGCCACTTCTAACGCAACGCGCTTATTGCGACTGTGAATTGCAGGATTACCGCCGCGCTTGCCCCTACCGGAAATTTTCAGGCCGAGCGTGAAGATTTCCGCAGTCTCTTTCACTGCCGGGTCATCGAACCATTTCTGATTGGCGTCGGGATGCCCTCGCACCAGCATCACGGCAAGCGCCTTCATCACGGCCTCGCCCGGAACGTGACCGCGCAGCAGCCAGTCTGACAGCGGTCGCGTGTCCCCTTTTGTAAGCCAATCCATGATGACCAGATCGCGCGCAATGCCGATTGACCGCCCGTGCTCGCGCGCAACATCAATCGCGTGAGCATCCCATTCATGTTCGGGAACCTCCATTCCACCGCTCACGCCCGCGCCTCCCGAAGCGGAACGACATTGCCCGCCATCGCCTTGCCGGTCACATGATCGGCCCAACGCTCCATGAGCACGCGCCTTTGCTCAAGGTAATCCGTGCGCCGATATGATAGCTCGACCTTACCGCCAGCAACGTGACCAAGGATCGTCTCGGCAATTTCGCGCGGCGCGTCGGTGGCCTCTGCAAGCCATGTGCGAATTCCAGCCCGAAAGCCATGCGGACGGGCTTCCATGCCTCTACGCTCCATATATCGGCCTAGCGTCATGTCGGAAATCACGCCCTTGCGAACGGACGGAAACAGAAATCCGCCGCGCGCATGGCGTCGGGCTTGCTCGATGACGGCCAGTGCCTCGGTCGATAGCGGGACGCGGAAGTCCTCGGCCTTGCCCTTCCTTGCCTTGATGAGTGCTGCCGGAACGGTCCAGACATCGCCATCGATCTGGTCAACATTGATATGCCGCAGCGGCGTCGAGCGAACGCCAGTGAGGATCAGAAGGCGCAGCGCAAGGTGCGTCACGCTGCCATCGCTCAGGCTCGCATAGAACGCCGGAACCTCTTTCCACGGCAGGGCCGGGATATGCTCTACCTCGCGTCCCTGTGCGCCCAGGAGCGCCCTTGCCTTGCCAACTGCCTGTAGATCAACGTCGTACCCGAGCGCAGCGGCGTGACGGATGACGATCCCGAGGCGCTGGATTGCCTTCTCAGCCGTCGCGGCCTTGTCGCGCCAGATGGGCCGCAGTGCATCGCGTATCGCAATTTGGTCGATGTCGGACACTGGCGTTTTGCCGAGCTTCGGCAGCACATGCAATTCGAGCGGTGAGAACCAGCGGCCCGCCTTGCCGTCGCCTTTCAGTTCAGCTTGCCGCGCTTCGAACGCGTCCTGTGCAACGTCCTTGAGCAGGTGCAGATTGCGTTCCCGCTCTCGCCTTTCACGCTCGCGCTCGCGGATCGGGTCTAGGCCAGATCGAGCAACCGCGCGCCACTTGCCCGCTTCCTTGCGCGCATCCGCGAGCGACAAATCCGCGATGCTACCCAAGCCCATATGTCGCAGCCGGCCATGAACGGCAACACGAAGCATCCAACTGCCCGTGTCGCGGTCGCTCTTGAGCAACCACAATCCAGCCCCGTCGCCGTACTTCCCGGCAGTGGCCTGCCGTACCTGCACCGCCGATAGCTTGTCTCTTCCCTTGGCCATTCTATTACACACCTCGTTACACACTCTAGATTTAGATGAGATGAGGTGCATTGACAATCAGCGAAACGAGATGAGACAGAAAATCCCTTATATATCAATGACAAATGACTATGATTGATTCACGCAGAAACTAGATGATGTGCCGCGATAGACCAATTCGATGCGTCTCGACCGCACCATCATGAAGTTTATCGACTATAACTATTTGAAATAACTTGATTTTATACGACGTCGCCGTCAAGGCGGCGGGCGTTCCGCGAACACGGTTTCCGCTGCTCCGGCCTGCTTTCGCGAACCGCGTCATGCGACGCCAGACGATCCCGCCCGAGAGCAAGACGCTCGCGACATTCGGCTGCCGTTCTCGACGCTTCCCTCGCCTCCTCGCAACGGGTTCCGCCATACGCGCTCGCACCCGACGTACAGGTGACGCCGGCGCTCTGCCGTCCGCATCTCTCTTGCAGTCATAGGGGCAATGACGGCCGGCGATTGGTCGACCCTCCTGGACGGCCCTGATTGTGAAGGCTCCTTCGACCGGCATTCAAACGCGCGGCCTGCTTTCCTTCATGATCTTCACGAGCGAGTGATAGACCTTCTTCGGCTTCGCATCGCGGTCGAATATTCCCGGGCGCGCGCCTGCGAAGGGAATGATGCAGCGGGTGCCCGTCTCGACCGTATTGTCGCCGTCGAACGGCGCCCAGAACGCTATTTCCCTAAGGCGCCTGAGCTCGGTCAGAAACTTGAAGTTATTGACGTAATGGCTTTCGACGACCCGGTCATGACGCTTGTCGCCGGGTTTGGGCTTCCAACTCCGTTTGCTGGCGCAGATCGCGTAGATGACCGTCATCTCATTGATGTGGATGTCATATTCGAGGCGCTGCAACTCCCGGAAAAACTCCCGGTCGAGAATGAGGCCATCCTGAAAGGCGGGTTGCGAAAACCCGCCGAAGGCTACCCCGGTGATCGGCACGCCGCGCTTGCGCAGGCGCTCGGCCAAAGCGAGATGATCACGGGTCTTGCGACGGAAGAACCGCTTGGGGTCTATCTCCGGCCCAAACTCCTGATAGGTCAGCAGCGCGTCGGGAGCAGCCTCGCGCGCCGCGTGAAACAGGATATCCACATACGCCTCGCCGAGCGCCGTGCTGAAGGGACACTTGCGCAGGCCGCCTTCGTGGTCCGCCAGGATCTCGTCGACCACCTGGATCGTCGCCTTGCGGCCCCGCAGCGGAGCGCAGACCTGCCCTACCCTGCGTATCAGCGTCTTCTCAAGCTCGGACTTGTTCTTCGGCGTACCGTCGGCGCGAAGATGCGCTTTGGGCGGCGTGTTCTCGTGAGAATAGATCTGCCGGACGCGCGGCCGAAGGCCGAGATCGTCGCAACGCTTCAGGAAGCGGCGATAATCGAGAAATGCCGGTTCCGAATTCAACCCCGGATGGCTCGCCCACTCGACGTCGGAATAGAGATTGGCCGCGAGCGTGAAGCTGCTGCGGATCGCCGCGTCGTATTTCGGGTTTTCGAGATGCGGGACGCTCAGGCAGGCGCCAATGTCGAAACCGCGCGCAATGGCCGCGTTCCGCATTTCCAGCGCTGTTCCGGCGGCGAAGGCCGTTGCCGCCGGCGTCGTCGTTCCGGCGATCGCGGCCGATGCCAGCCCGGTCAGGAACCCGCGCCTGTCCATACCCTTCCCCCCCGATGGATCATGAGGAGAGAGGGTGGGACGGCAAATGCCGAGAGTCAAGAAAGCAACCTCGGCGTCCCTGTTTCCGCCTGAAGCAACGCGACGCGGGGAAGCGGCCGGCCCGAAACCGCGCCGGCCGCCAGGGGGACGAAGAAAGGCCGGAGGGCGAAGGCCCGCCGGCTATTTCTTGTTGAGCGACGTCACCGCGAGGTTGGTCAGCCGGTTGTTGGTCGCCTTTTCCTGATCGAGGATTTCGCTGAGCAGCGTATGGGCCTCGTCATGGCCGAGCACCTTGGCCCATTCGCGCAGCGAGCCGTAGCGGGCGATCTCGTAGTGCTCGACGGCCTGCGCCGCGGCCAGAAGCCCGGCGTCCAGCGCCGTGCCGGCGGCTTCCTTCATCAGCCCCTTGCTTTCCTCGATCAGCCCTTCGATCGCGTCGCACTTCTCGCCCTCGGCCTTCTTGCCGATCGACTGGAACACCTTCTTCAAGGTGGCGATCTGGCCCTTGGTCTCGGTCAGGTGCTGGTCTATGGCGGCGCGCAACTCGGCGTTCTTCACGGCCTTCGACATTTCGGGCAGCGCCTTGGTCAGCGCGTTCTCGGCATAATAGATGTCCTGGAGCGTATGCTCGAACAGATCGGCAAGCGATTTCATCTGAGGTCCTTTCAAAAAGCCCCTCAGAACGAATGCCCGAGCCTGCCTCAGGTTCCAAAAGACCGCGCAGCGCTTCAGTCGTCCTGAAGCCCGAGCGCGTCGGCGAGCTCGGCCCATTCGCGCTTCGAAAGGCCGCTCGACGGCTGGTCGACCTTTTCGCCGGCGATCATGCGCCGCACCGCCTTCAGCGCCGTCGCCGAAAGCTGCACGCTGCCCATGCGGTGCTCCATGAACGCCTCGTGGACCAGCGGCACCCACTTCGCCAGCAGGCCGACCATGATTTCGGCATAGGCCCTGATCTCGTACTGGGCATGCGAATCGGCGCGCAGGCGCAGGAAGTTCATGAAATTGTGCAGGTCCGTCTTCCAGTACCACTGGGTATAGACGTTCATCGTCAGGTTCATCCGCGCCAATTCGCGCGCCAGACCCGCGCGGTCCTCGCTGTAGGAGCCTTCGGCCGGGTCGTTCAGCATCTCGACATAGTGGTCGTAGTTGCGCGAGGCATCCTCGCGCAGCATGGCGAGGACGTCCTGCGCCTCCTGCCCGGTCAGGAGATCGCCGCGCCCCTGCCGGTTGACCGAGCTCTGCGCCGCCAGATGCTCGGGCGACGGCACGTAGAACTCGCGGTCCATCACCGAATAGCGGGCCGAATATTCGTTGACGTTGGCCATCCGGTGCCGGATCCACTGGCGGGCGACGAAGATCGGCAGCTTCACATGCAGCTTGATCTCCGCCATCTCGAACGGCGTCGTGTGCCAGTGGCGCAGGAGATAGTTGATGAGGCCGCGGTCCTCCTGGACCTTCTTCGTCCCGCGACCGTAGGAGACGCGCGCGGCCTGCACCACGCTGGCGTCGTCGCCCATATAGTCGACGACGCGGACGAAGCCGTGGTCGAGCACCGGCAGCGGCTTGTAGAGCAGCGCCTCGATGCCCTCGCTGACGGGGCGAAGCGTGGCGGCGGGCGTGGCGCGCAGGGCCTCGATCTCGTTTGCCTGTTCGGCCGTTATCCTGTCCACCTGAATCACCTTCCCGCCATCGATCTGCCTGCCCGTCCGTCTGCAAGCGCCCTTCTAGCAAGCGCTCCCGCGCGCGCCAATGCGCAGCGCCGGGCATAACCATCAGGTTAACAGGATTCGCGCACGACAATCCAATTGCCCAATCCAATTGCCCAATTGCCCCGTCATGCGCCCGGTCGGGCACTTCGTCGGGCGCCTGCAACGACGGCCCTTCCCTTTCGCGCGCGGCTTTCCTATATTCGGCCTGTCGGCCTCGGCCGACTATGGGCATAAACGGCCGATGAAATAAGCCATTCGGACCCGGGGGCGGTACCCGGCGCCTCCACCAGGAACCGCAGCGCTGCGGCTGCTGATGGGGGCGAAACAGGATCGACGAGGGTGTAAAGATCGGACTTTGTCCCGGCATGGTAGCCACCGTTATCGGGCCAAACTTGTAGTTGCCAACGACAACTATGCGGAAGCGCGTCTCGCCGCGTAAGCGGTGCGATAGCTTCAACTGAAGCCCTGTGGGTTCGCACCTTCAGGCGGGGTTCGGAGGTACCTGGCAACAGAAACCTCCACTTTCCTTCCCTCCTTCCGGCTTTGCGCCGTCTTTGCCGATGCGGCTCCCTCCCCGCGCGTCGGAGCATGTCTCCCCAAAACGGGACCCGGGTTCGGGATAAAGACATGCGTGGAAACAAGGGCCTGAAGCGCAGGGCGCGGCTCTGCGGGATCGCGACGCGCTTTAGGCGGTTTACGGGCGGGCGAAGCTCGATTACACCATGCCGTCCGAGATTCAGGGAAACGGCCCCGATGGCTGACGATCACATCCGCTACGATATTCTTGCCCAGGACGCGCTGCGCGGGGTCATGCGCAAGGTGCTGAGCGAGGTGGCGCGCACCGGCCTGCCCGGCAACCATCATTTCTTCATCACCTTCCTGACCGGCGCGCCGGGCGTGCGCATCTCGACGCGCCTGCGCGAGCGCTATCCCGAGCAGATGACCATCGTGCTCCAGTTCCAGTATTGGGACCTGAAGGTGACGGAGACCGGCTTCGAGGTGTCGCTGTCGTTCTCCGACATCCCGGAAAAGCTCGAAATCCCCTTCGCCGCCGTTCGCGGGTTCTACGACCCTTCCGTCAATTTCGAGCTGGAGTTCGACGTCAAGCAGGCCGACGAGGACGCCGAGGCAGCGGAAGCGACGGCGCAAGACGAGCCCGTCGTCATCGTCCCGGCCCCGCGCAAGGACGAAGCCGCCGACGACACCGCCACCGAGAACGGCGAGCCGGCGAAGTCGGCCGATGTCGTCTCGCTCGACGCCTTCCGCAAGAAATAGTCGCCGCCGTCATGGCCGAGATCGTCAACCTCCGCACCGCGCGCAAGCGCAAGGAACGTGCGGAGAAGGAACGCCGCGCCGACGAGAACCGCAGCCTCCACGGCCGCACCAGGGCCGAGAAGCAGGCGCTCGCGGCCGAGCGCGAGCGCGCACGCGCCGCCCATGACGGGCATAGACGCGTTTCTCCTCCCGTCCCCGCGCCTACGCCCGGCGCCGACGAGACGCCGTGAGCGGCATCGTCAAGCGCTCGGTGTCGATCCGCGGCCACCGCACGTCCTATTCGCTCGAACAGCCCTTCCACGACGAGCTCGCCCGCATCGCCGACCAGCGCGGCATGGCGGTCGCGGCACTCGTCGGCGAGATCGACCAGGCGCGCCCGCGCCAGACCAACCTGTCGTCCGCGCTCAGGCTGCATGTCCTCGACTGGCTGAAGACGCGCCCATCCGGCTGACAGGGGCCCGGCTGACAGGGGCCCGGCTGGCGGGAGGCGGCGCGGGGAGCCCGGCTTACCTGCCGATGCCGATCGCCCGCATCAGGCTGTCGATCGACAGCCCGCCACTTCCGCCACCCGCCGCACCTGATCCGACATCCGCCGCCGGCCGCTGCGGTTCGGGCTCGGGGGTCGGAAGGGGCGGCACCTCCACCGGCGCGATGTCGCGCGGCGCCGGCAGCGGGGTGACGGGCACGACCTCCGGCGTCGCGGCAACCGCACCCGGCGTCCCGCTTTCCACGGTCCGGGCGGGCGTGGCGGCGTCGGCCGGCCGGTCGGAAGGCACCGCGACCGGTGCGACCGGCGCCGTCGCGCGGGCGCGCAGCAGCGCCTCGACCTCGGCGCGCAGCCGCTCGTCCTCCAGCCGCTGCCGCTCGGCTGCGGCTTCGGCCGCGCGTTGCCGCGCCTGCCGCAGCCGGGTTTCCTCCTCGCCGCGGCGCTGTTCCTCCTGCCGGCGCAGCTCTTCTTCCCGGCGCTGACGCTCGGCCTCGGCACGCGCCGCATCTTCGGCGCGCTGGCGCTCGGCTTCCTCCTGCCTCTGCCGGTGCGCCTCTTCCTCGCGCTGCAACCGCTCCTCCTCGAGGCGCTGCGCCTCCTCGGCCGCGCGCCGGGCCGCCTCGGCGGCAGCCTCGCGCTCGGCGGCGAGCGAGGCGTAGTAGCGGGCTTCGCGGCGCAGGCGCTGCTTCTCGATCAGCGCCGCCTGCATCGCCTCGACCCGCTGCTGCTCCAGCTCCAGCGCCCGCTGGGTCAGGAACTGCGCCAGCGGCCCGGTGTCGACCGCGACGCGGATCGCGTCGAGCGGGCCGGCGGCCGAAAACCGCACCGCCGGCTCCGCGCCGGCCACCGCCTCGTGGCCGGGATCGAAGGTCAGCGTCGCCTCGGCGCTGACCGCCCGCCCCGAAAGGTCGGCCGCGACCTCGCCGGCGAGCGCGGCCCCTTGCGTTTCCAGCCGGAACGGCGGCGCGCGCACCGCGCCGTTGGCGACGGTGAACGCGATGTCGACGCGCGGCGCCGTGAAGCTGCCCGCCCGCACCAGCTGCGGCGCGAACGTCGCCACCGCGGCGGCGTCCACGCCTGCGCCGGCTTCATCGGCCCGGGCGATCAGGTCGGGAAACACGTCCGGCGCGACGCCGGCGATGGCGATGTCGCGCATCGAGACCGTGCCCGAGCCGGAAAGCGCGGCGACGACGCCGTCGAGCGACTTGCCGCTCGCGGTCAGCGAGGCGGTTAGGTCGGCCCTTCCCGTCAGCCCGGTATCGCCGAGCAGGGTCGCGGCGTCGGCATCGGCAAGGCGAAGCTGGGCCGAGAACAGGCCGGTGCCGGCGTCGTTGCGGAAATCGACGATGCCGGCGGCCTCGCCGCCGAACAGCGCCGCCCGCAGATCGGCGACGGAAACCCCGTCGCGGCCGACCTTCAGCGTCATGCCCGCGTTCCGCGCCTCGACGGCCGCGCCGAGGCCGAGCCTGTCCGCCGACAGGTCGAGCTCGGCCGTGAACGGCATGACGGCCGAGGAGGAGAACGCGGCATCCGGCCAGCCGCCGCCCGGGCTTGCGGTCAGCGCGGCCGGGCCGGTCGCCAGCTCGGCGGCGAGCGCGAGGTCGAAGGCGTCCAGCGCCAACGCGCCGGTCAGGTGCGGCAAGCCGTCGCGAAGCTGGGCGTTGATGTCGCCGCCGAGGGCCGTGCCGGCCGCTTCGCCGTCGAGCCCGGACAGGACGAGCAGGCCGTCATCGAGGTCGAGCCGGCTTTCGAGCCTGACCGGCAGGCCGAGCCCGAAGCCGGGAAGGCCGACGCCGGCGGTGGCCAGCCACGGCTCGATGTCGTCGGACTCGAGAAGCGCCTCGCCGCTGGCCGAAAGCCCGCCGTCCCGCACCGCCGCCTCGCCGGAAAAGACGAGGTTGAGGCCGTCCCCGGCAAAGGTGAAATGCGTCTTGCCGCCCTGCTCGGGCACGCCGTCGAAGGCGAGGCCGGTCTCGACCAGGCCGGCAAGGCCGAGCGGCAGCGCCGGCAGGCCGAACAGCGTGTAGAGCGCAGCCGCGTCGTCGTTGCGCGCGGTCAGCCGGACGGAGAGCGGCGACGCGGCCGGCCCGGCATCGGCATCAGCGGCGGCATCGGCAACGGTGGCGGCAAGGGTGAAGGCGGTGCCGCCCGCCTCGCCCGCGGCGTCGAGGGCGAGGCGGGCCGTCCCGCCCGGCTCGTCGGCCGGCGCGCGCGCCTTGATCCGGATCGCCGCGTCATCGAGCAGGCCGGGATAGGACGCGGCCCGGCGGGCGATCTCGCCGGCGACGGGGCTGCGCGGAAAGCGCGCCGCGAGCGCGGCGACCAGCGGCTCGAGATCGGCCGCGATCAGGCTGGCGTCGATCTCGCCCGCGAACGGGGCGGTAAGCCGCGCAAGCGTGCCGGTGGCGCTGACATTGGCCCCGGCGAGGCCGCCGATGGCGAGGCGGTCGATCTCGAGCCGGCCCTCCCTCAGCCGCAGCGCCGTATCGAGCGTCTCGGCCGTCAGCCCGGCGGCGGAGACCGGCCCGGCCGCGATCTCGCGGTCGACGTCGCGCTCGGCGAGGCGCGTCGCGCCGGTCTCGCCGACGAACAGCGAGGCGAAGGCGGCCATGCCCTCGACGTCGAGCCTGTCGCCGTCGAGCCTGAGCGCCAGAGACGGCTTCATCTCGGCCGGCGTCTGGCTTTCGGCCCGGCCGCGGAACTTCGCCTCGCCCAGCACCAGCTCGAGGTTGCCGAAGACCTGGGCTTCCGGCGAAAGCACGACATCGGCGCTGAAGCCGGCGGCCGGCAGGCGGCGGATGGCGTCGTCGACATCGCGCGCCAGCCACGCCGCGAAGCCGGAAGGCTGGCCGACCGCGAGCAGCAGCGAGCCGTCGAAGCGAAGCCCCTCGCCGACCGCGAGCTCGCCCCTCGCTTCGAGCGTGGCGCGGCCGGGCAGCGTGGCGCCGAGCGAGGCGACGCTCCAGCCCTGCGCCGAAGGCTCCGCGAACAGGTGCACGTCGCGCGCGGTGGTGTCGCCCGCCACCACCGCCGGCAGCGCGATCTCGACGCGGCCCGGAATCGTCGGGCGCGGCGCGTCGAGGAGGAATTCGTTCAGCGCCGCCAGGCGCTGGCGCAGGTCGAAGCGTCCGGCGGCCTCGGCCGCGTCGTCGAGCCGGATCTGCGCACCGTCGGCCCGAACCAGGAACCGCGGCTCCGCGCCGAGGTCGAACGCCGCGTTCCCCTCGGCGACGTAGGGGTCCTGCGCCGCGCCGGTCTCGAAGCGGAAGGCGTCGACGTCGAGCGCCGCGTGGTCGAGGTTGAACGATCCCGAAAGCCGGTACAGCGGCGGCTCCCGGCTTTCGCCGGGGGTCGCCGGGTCGGCCGCCACCGGCGCGTTCAGCCTGAAGGCGCCGGAATAGCGGGCGCGGCCGTCCTCGATGCGGGCGTTGCCGTCGGTTTCCAGCGCCAGCGCATAGCGCTGCGGCCGCACCTGGAGCTTCAGGCGCATGCCGCCCTGCCCGTCCGCCTGCCCGGTCGATGCCTGAAGCGCCATCTTCATGCCGTCGAGCCGGAGCGAGCCGTCCATGCGCCACGGCCCGGTCAGCGCCCGCGCCGAGATGTCGGCGTTGACCTCGGTCAGACGATGGACGCGGCCGCTCGCGGCATGGCGCAGCTCGATCCTGCCTTCGGTGACGGTCAGCTTCTCCAGCGAGATGTGGCTCGCCTCGACCGGCACCGACGGCCGCACCGCCCAGTCGAGCGCGCCGTCGGCGGCCAGATCGACGAAGACCTGCGGCCGAACGAGCCGCATGTCGAAGATGTGGACGTCGCCGCGCATGAAGGGCGCGAGCTCGGCGTCCATCGAGAAGGTCTCGACCGTCATCGCCGTCTCGCCCGGCCGGACGCCGGCGACCGCGACATCGGTGAAGCTGACGGAAGGAAACGGCAACAGCCGCGCCGTCGCCTGTCCGCGCACCGTCACCTCGCGCCCGAGGATGCGGCCGGCCTCGCGCTCGAAATCGGCGCGGTAGGAGGTCCAGTCGACGAAATAGGGCGCGACCAGCGCCGCCGTCAGCGCCAGAACGATCAATCCGCCGATGGCGACGAACAGCCGGGCCACACTCTCTCCCGTCGATTCTTTTCTACGACGCGTCGAAGGATAAGTTCAGCACGTTGTCGGCAAAGAGGCAAACGCCGGACACACGCTCAGGCCGGCAGCACCTTGCCCGGGTTCATGATGTCGTCGGGGTCGAGCGCCCGCTTGATCGCCCGCATCACGTCGACGCCGGCGCCGAGCTCGTGCGGCAGGAAGGCGACCTTGCCCTGACCGACGCCGTGCTCGCCGGTGCAGGTGCCGTCCATGGCGATGGCGCGCATGTTCAGCCGCGCGACGAACGCCTCGACCGCTTCCACCTCCGCCGGATCGTCCATGTCCATCAGCGCCAGCACATGGAAGTTGCCGTCGCCGACATGGCCGACGATGGGGGCGACGAGGCCGGAGCGGTCGATGTCGGCCTCGGTCTCGACGATGCATTCGGCCAGCCGCGAAATCGGCACGCAGACATCGGTCGACAGCGCCCGCGCGCCGGGGCGCAGCGTCATTCCGGCCCAATAGGCTTCATGGCGCGCCTTCCACAGCCTGTTGCGCTCGTCGGCGTCGGCGGTCCACTGGAACGGGCCGCCGCCATGCGCCGCCGCGATCTCGCCGAAGGTCTCGGCCTGCTCGGCCACGCCCGCGTCGGTGCCATGGAACTCGACGAACAGGCACGGGGTCTCGGCATAGCCGAGCTTGGAATAATTGTTGAAGGCGCGCATGCCGAGCGCGTTGATCAGCTCGATGCGCGCCACCGGCACGCCCATCTGCACCGTCTCGATCACCGCCTTGCAGGCCGAATCGACATCCGGGAACGGGCAGACGCCGCCCGAGATCGCCTGCGGAATGCCGTAGAGCCTGACCGTCAGCTCGGTGATGACGCCGAGCGTGCCTTCCGCGCCGACCATCAGCCGGGTCAGGTCGTAGCCGGCCGACGACTTGCGCGCGCGCCTGGCCGTGGTGACGATGGAGCCGTCCGGCATCACCGCCTTCACCGACAGGACGTTCTCGCGCATGGTGCCGTAGCGCACGGCGTTGGTGCCGGAGGCCCGTGTCGAGGCCATGCCGCCCAGGCTGGCGTTGGCGCCGGGGTCGATAGGGAAGAACAGGCCGGTGTCGCGCAACCAGGTGTTCAGGTCCTGCCGGGTGACGCCGGCCTCGACGGTGACGTCGAGGTCCTCGGCATGAACCGCGAGGATGCCGTTCATGCCGGAGAGGTCGATCGAGATGCCGCCGCCCGGCGCGTTGACGTGGCCTTCGAGCGAGGTGCCGGTGCCGAACGGGATCACCGGCACACGGTGGGCGGCGCAGGCGCGCACCACGTCCTGCACCTCC
Source organism: Aquamicrobium sp. (assembly GCA_039808485.1). GTDB lineage: Bacteria > Pseudomonadota > Alphaproteobacteria > Rhizobiales > Rhizobiaceae > Aerobium. Next base: position 15,028 of record JBDHTD010000014.1, read on the forward strand.
TCGGTCGAGCGCGCGAACACGACGCCGTCCGGCGCCTGCGACGGCAGATATGTCGTGGTGTGGCTGTGCTGGGCGCGGATCGCCTGCCCGGTCTGGAAGCGCTCGCCGAAGCGTTGCGCCAATATGCCGAGGACCGTGGCGATGCCGTCCTCATTCCTTGCAACCTGCTGAAGATCGGCCAGCGCCATCTTTCGTACCCCCCGTTCGGGCCGGGCGCGCACTTGTGCGCACCGACCCTTTCTTCTATCCGCTAGGCTGGAAAAATGTGCAGATGGCGGCCGCTTTGTCCAGCATGCCGGGCCGCGACAAAGAGGGAGGCCGCCGATGTCCAGCTCCGGATCGAATTCCGCCCCGCAACCCGTGCCGTTCCTGTCGCGCCCGCGTGCCGTCGAGAAGGAATGGATCGACTATAACGGCCATCTCAACATGGCCTATTACAACGTGCTGTTCGACCAGAGCGTCGACGACGCCTTCGAGGCGCTCGGCATGGGGTTCGACTATGCGCAGGCGCGCAGGCTGACCACCTACACCGCCGAGATTCACATCTGCTACCTGCGCGAACTGCATTTCGGCCATACCGTGCAATGCAATTTCCGCATCCTCGACCACGACGAGAAGCGCATCCGCGTCTTCCAGGAAATGCGCCACGCGGACGGCTGGCTGGCGGCCACGGCCGAATCGCTGACCCTGCACATCGACATGAGCGGGCCGAAGGTCACCCCCTTCCCGGCCGACATCCACGCTGCGCTCGCGCGGATGGCCGCCGATCACGCCGCCCTGCCGCTGCCGGCGCGCGCCGGGCGCGCCATCGCGCTGCGGCGCAAGCCGGCGGCGTGAGCGGCCGCTTCTGGTCTTTCACGCCCGAATCACTACATCTCAGGACAAATGTCAGGTTTCCCCGATGATATCCCCTTCTTCGACGAGGGGCCGCAGGATGCGCCGCCGCGCGCGGGCGGCGGGCTGGCCGCGCGCGCCATGGCCGCACGCGCCGGCAACCGGCCGCAGCCGGACTATCTCGCCGGGCTGAACGCCGAGCAGCGGCTGGCGGTCGAGACCACGGAAGGGCCGGTTCTGGTGCTGGCGGGCGCGGGCACCGGCAAGACGCGGGTGCTGACCACCCGCATCGCCCACATCCTCAGCCAGGGGCTGGCATATCCTTCGCAGATCCTCGCCGTCACCTTCACCAACAAGGCCGCGCGCGAGATGAAGCACCGCATCGGCGTGCTCGTCGGCGAGGCGGTCGAGGGCATGCCGTGGCTCGGCACCTTCCATTCGATCGGGGTGAAGCTCCTGCGCCGCCATGCCGAGCTTGCCGGCCTGCGTTCGGATTTCACCATCCTCGACACCGACGACCAGATCCGCCTGATCAAGCAGTTGATCCAGGCCGAGGGGCTGGACGACAAGCGCTGGCCGGCGCGGCAGTTCGCGCAGATGATCGACGGCTGGAAGAACAAGGGCCTGGCCCCGGAGGAGATCGCCGAGGGCGACGCGAGGAGCTTCGCCAACGGCAAGGGCCGCCAGCTCTACCGCGCCTACCAGGACCGGCTGACGACGCTGAACGCCTGCGATTTCGGCGACCTCTTGTGCCACCCCATCCGCATCTTCCGCAAGCATCCCGACGTGCTGAAGGACTATCACCGGAAGTTCAGATACATATTGGTGGACGAGTACCAGGACACCAACACCGCCCAGTATATGTGGCTCAGGCTGCTCGCCCAGCGGCCTGGCGGCAACCTCCCGGCCGAAGGCCGCAAGCCCGACCGGGCGTCGGCCGGTCAGGCCGCCCCCGCGGAGGCCAGCGAGCGAAGCGAGCGCTCGGCCGTGAGCGAAAACAAAATCAACATCTGCTGCGTCGGCGACGACGACCAGTCGATCTATGGCTGGCGCGGGGCGGAGGTCGACAACATCCTGCGCTTCGAGAAGGATTTTCCCGGCGCGACCGTCATTCGGCTCGAGCGCAACTATCGCTCGACCGCGCATATCCTCGGCGCGGCCTCGCACCTGATCGCCCACAATGAGGGGCGGCTGGGCAAGACGCTGTTCACCGACCGGCCCGACCCGGACGACCCCAAGGTGCAGGTCCACGCCGCCTGGGATTCGGAGGAGGAGGCGCGCGCCGTCGGCGATGAGATCGAAGCGCTGCAACGCCCCGATCGAAACGGAAGGCGGCACGCCCTGAACGACATGGCGATCCTGGTCCGCGCCTCGTTCCAGATGCGCGAGTTCGAGGACCGCTTCGTCACCATGGGGCTGAACTACCGCGTCATCGGCGGCCCGCGCTTCTACGAGCGGGCCGAGATCCGCGACGCCATGGCCTATCTGCGCGTCATCGCGCAAGGCGCCGACGACCTCGCTTTCGAGCGCATCGTCAATGTGCCGAAGCGGGGGCTGGGCGAAGCCGCCATACGGCAGGTCCACGACACGGCCCGCGCGCTCGGCGTGCCGATGCTGGAAGCGGCGGCGCGGCTGGCCGAAAGCGACGAGATGAAGCCGAAGCCGCGCGCGGCGCTGCGCGAGGTGACGGCGAACTTCGCCCGCTGGCAGGGCATGATCGACACCACCTCGCACACCGAGCTGGCGGAGATCGTCCTCGACGAGTCCGGCTACACGGAGATGTGGAAGAACGATCGCGCGCCCGACGCGCCGACGCGGCTCGAAAACCTGAAAGAGCTGATCCGCTCGATGGACGAGTACGAATCGCTACGCAGCTTCCTCGAGCACGTCGCGCTCGTCATGGACGCCGAGCAGAACGAGACGCTGGACGCCGTCTCGATCATGACGCTGCACTCGGCCAAGGGGCTGGAGTTCGACACCGTGTTCCTGCCCGGCTGGGAGGAAGGGCTGTTCCCGCACCAGCGCGCGCTCGACGAGGGCGGCCGCTCCGGGCTGGAGGAGGAGCGCCGCCTCGCCTATGTCGGACTGACGCGGGCCAAGAAGAACCTGCACCTGTGGTTCACCTCCAACCGCCGCATCCATGGCCTGTGGCAATCCACCATCCCCTCGCGCTTCCTCGAAGAACTGCCGGAGGCCCATGTCGAGGTGGCCGAGACCGGCTCGTCCTATGGCGGCTACGGCACGAATTACGGCGGCGGCTTCGGCGAGCGGCAGGCCGGCCGTCACAACCCCTACGGCGCCTCGCGCTTCGACAGTGCCGGCGGGGGCGGACCGGGGGGCGGACACGGGGGCGGACGCGGCGGCGAAGCCTTCTCCAACACCTACGCCACGCCCGGCTGGCAGCGGGCGCAGGCCAACCGCACCGAGGCGACCAGCCGCAACTGGGGCTCGCGCTCCGGCCACGGCGTCGAGCGGATCGGCTATGGCGAGGTCGATTCCGGCTACGGCGCCGGCCGCTCCTCGGTCAAGGGCCGCGTCATCGACGGCGAGGTGGCGGGCCGGTCGACCGCCCGAGCCGCCTCGGCGTTCAAGGTCGGCGACAGGGTGTTCCACCAGAAATTCGGCAACGGCAACGTTGCGGTCGTCGACGGCGACAAGCTGACCGTGGATTTCGACAAGGCGGGCCAGAAGCGCGTGCTCGACGGCTTCGTCACCGCCGCCTGAGATATTTTGGCCGAAGCGGAACCCGGTTTCGGGTTAAGGCATGCTTAAGACCACGCCGCTATAGCGCCGAGGCATCCCCGCCCGATGCATCTCCGAAAGAGCGCGGCGCACTTCGGAACTCCCCCGCAACCTGCCGGTCTGAAACTGCAATGTCTCGCGTTGCGTTGGCGGAGGCCGGGCGCAATCGAATACATCCATAAATTGTATTTGATCTAGATCAAATCTTAGCGTGTTAATAATAATCTCGCAAATGCAGGCAATATCGCCTGTAACCCCCCGCTCGAGCGGTTCACTCTGGACCCCTTCCGTCTACACCACCCCCCGTGACGGAAGGGGCGCCGGAACGGGACCAGCGCCTATTCCCACTTCGCCAGGAAATCCTCGGCCGACAGCGACTGCATGTCGGGAACGGCCTCGGCCAGCTTCTCCGCCGGCCAGTCCCACCACGAAAGCGCGGCGAGCCGGGCCGCGATCTCGCGGGGAAAGCGCTCGCGCAATTGCCGCGCCGGCACGCCGGCGGCGATCGCATAGGGCGCGACGTCGCGGCTGACGACCGCGTTCGCCCCGATCACCGCGCCGTCGCCGATGACGACGCCCGGCAGCACCACCGCGCCGTGACCGATCCAGACGTCGTTACCGATGACGACCCGCTTTGCCCGCCGGCGCTCGCGGAACGCCTGGTCGAGGCCGAGGAACTTGAAATACTCGTTCGGCCGGTAGCTGATCTTGTGCGTCGTCACCCGTTCCATCGGATGCTCGAGCGCGTTGATGCGGACATTGGCGGCGATCGAGCAGAACTTGCCGATCTGCGCGTAGATCGCCTCGCCGTGGCGCTCGAAATAGGAATAGTCGCCGACCGTGACCTCGCGCAGCACGACGCGCTCGCCGATGACGACATGGCGGCCGAGACGGCACGATTTCAACTCTGCCGTGGTATGGATGCGCGGTTCGGACTCGGCGGGCGGGACGGGCTTCATCGCCCGTGCTTACGCCGCCGCCGTCTGCCGGACAAGCCGGGCAGGCAGTTCCTGCCCTATTGCGGCCCCTGCTTGTTACGGCTTGCCGGTCTTCCAGGTCGGGTGCTGGTTGTAGAGCGGCACCGTCGAGATGCTCATCTTGGCCGAGCCGTCCTGCACCTGCCGGCTGTGCGACAGGTAGATCAGCGTATCGGTGGACCTGTCGTAGATGCGGTTCACCACCTGCTTCTTCCAGATCAGGCTGATGCCCTGCTTGAACACTTCCTCGCCGCCCTTCGACAGGGCGATGTCGCCGATGACGATCGGGCCGGTCTGCTGGCAGGCGATGGAGGTGTCGGACGGGTCCTCGAACCAGTTGCCTTTTTGCAGCCGGTCGATCACGCCGCGCTCGAAATAGGAGACGTGGCAGGTCACGCCCTCGACCTTGGGATCGGCGATGGCCTCGATCACGATATCGTTGCCGAGCCAGTCCACCCCCACCTTGCCCACCTGCTGCGCCGGCGCCGGCCCGGCGCAGGCCGCGACGACGAGGGCGGAAATCGCAAACGGCTTCAAACGCATCGCTAGGGCTCCCTGGCGCCGGGCGGCGGGTCGGCAACGGCCCGGCGCTCCCTCACATGGGGGCTCACATGGGGGTTGCGCGAGGTGCGGGCAAGGCCGCCGCCGGCAAAGCGGCAGTTTGCCACCTTCCGCAACCGCTCCCGAAGGGCTATCTAGGAGGAATGAAGGCCATCGCACCCGCCCGGCTCTATCTCCTGTCTCTGATCGGCGTCGGCGCGCTCGCCGCGATCGCCGGTCTCGCGTTCGCCGGCTGGATGGAGCATGCCCCGGCCATCCTGACGACGCTGGCCCAGGACGGGCTGGCCTGGTGCTTCTAGCCCCGTGTTCCCACTTGCCGCGACGGCGCGGCCGTCCACGACCCAAGGATTACCCCTCCCATGATGCGCTCGATCCTCGCCAGCATACTGATCCTCATCGCCGCGGGCGTCGGCTGGCTGACCTATGACTGGTATCGCGCCCGCACCGCGCCGGGCGGCTTCGGCGCGCCTTTCGTCCTCACCGACCAGACCGGAGCCGAGATCACCGAGGCCGCGTTCCGCGGCGCGCCGAGCGCCGTGTTCTTCGGCTTCACCCACTGCCCGGAAATCTGCCCGACCACGCTCTACGAGCTGGACGGCTGGCTGAACACGATGGGCGAGGACGGCAGGAACATCCGCGCCTGGTTCGTCACCATCGACCCGGCGCGCGACACGCCCGAGGTCATGGACGCCTATGTCGGCAACGTTTCCGACCGCATCCGCGGCATCACCGGCGAGCCGGCCAAGGTCGAGGCCATGGCCCGGTCCTACTCGATCTACTTCAAGCGGGTGGAGCTGGACGACGGCGACTACACCATGGACCACACCGCTTCCGTGCTGCTCCTCGACAGCAAGGGCGATTTCTTCGGCACCATCTCCTATGGCGAGAACCCCGACACCGCCATCGCCAAGCTCAAGCGGCTTGCGGCAAGCTGAAAGGCGGATCGATCCTTGGCCCAGACACGACTTTACCTGACCGCGACCCGTCCTTGCTCGGCGGCGCTGTTCGCCGCGCTCGAAACCGAATTCGACGATGACGGCCTGCCGCTGGCGCTTGTCGAGGTCGACGAGGCCGCCGGTCTGGAGGAAATCTCCGTCTATGCCGACGACGCGGACGTCGACGCCACCGAGGCCCGCATCCGCGCGGCGGCCGGCGATCGCGGCGGCGCCCTCGCCATCGGCCGCGAGGCGCTGCCCGACATCGACTGGGTGACGAAATCGCTCGAAGGGCTGAAGCCGGTGCGGGCCGGCGGCTTCGTCGTCCACGGCGCCCACGACCGCGAGGAGCCGCGGCCCGGCGAAACCGCGATCGAGATCGAGGCCGGCCTCGCCTTCGGCACCGGCCACCACGGCACCACCGCCGGCTGCCTCGAAATGCTGGCCGCCCTGGTGCCGGCGAAAGCCCCCGCCAACGCGCTCGACCTCGGCACCGGCAGCGCCGTGCTCGCCATCGCCATCGCCAGGCTCGCCCCGATCCCGGTTCTCGCCACCGACATCGACCCGGTCGCGGTGGCGGTCGCCGCCGACAATGTGCGCCTGAACGGGGTGTCCGCCCACGTCGCGACCGCAACCGCCGACGGCTTCGACGACCCTGTGTTCGCCGCCCACGGCCCGTTCGGGCTGATCGTGGCCAACATCCTCGCTGGTCCGCTGATGGAGCTTGCGCCGCAGATGCGCCGCCACCTGGCACCGTCCGGGGCGCTCGTCCTGTCGGGCATATTGGAGCGCCAGCACGACGCCGTCGTCGCCGCCTACGCGGCGCAGGGCTTCCGCCGCGTCGAGACGCTGGCCCGCGACGGCTGGGTGACCATCCACCTCGAATAGGACCCGCCACGCCTCCCGATTCCCCTTGGCGATAAAATGCACTAGACGATAGCCAGGGCAAAAGCCGGCCAGGCGGATACGGCCGGATGAATACGGCAAGACGACAGCGAGGCCAGGATGTTCCAGTCCTTCGACGCATCGACCGATCCCGCGCAGGGCATCGACAGGGTCGCCCGCCTGCGCGCGCGCCTTGCCGAACTCGGCCTCGACGGCTTTCTCGTTCCCCGCGCCGACGAGCATCAGGGCGAATACGTCCCCGCCTGCGCCGAGCGCCTTGCCTGGCTGACCGGCTTCACCGGCTCGGCCGGCGCGGCGCTGGTCCTGAAGGACGAGGCGGCGCTGTTCGTCGACGGGCGCTACACGCTTCAGGCGGCGGCGCAGGTCGACACCGGCACCTTCGCCATCGAAAGCCTGATCGACACCCCGCCGGCGAAATGGCTCGCCGTCCATGCCCGGCCCGGCGCGGCCATCGGCTTCGATCCGTGGCTGCACACCATCGCCGAGGCCGAAGGCCTGCGTTCCGCGCTCGAAAAGGCCGGCGGCAGCCTCGTTGCCGTGGCCGCCAACCCGGTCGACCGGATCTGGCCCGACCGGCCGGCCGCGCCCGAGGGCAGGATCGAGATCCAGCCCTTCGGCTTCGCCGGGGAGTTGGCGAAGGACAAGATCGCCCGCCTGTCGGCCGACATCGCCGCCGGCGGCGCCGATCACGCCATACTTACCGATCCCGCCTCGCTGGCCTGGGTTTTCAACATTCGCGGCAGCGACGTGCCGCACACGCCGCTGGCGCTCGGCTTCGCGGTTCTGCCGGCAACGGGGCTGCCGCTCCTGTTCCTGTCGCGCGCCAAGCTGACCATCGAGACCGACGCCTATCTGACCCAGCTCGCGACCGTGCTCGAACCGGACGAGCTGGAGGGCCGGCTGGCCGCCCTTGCCGCCGCCGGCGGCCGCATCGGCCTCGACCCCGGCCTTGCGGCGGAGAAGCTGCGCATGGTCGTCGAGGACAATGGCGGCACCGTGGTGCGGCTTGCCGACCCCGCCCGCCTGCCGCGCGCGATCAAGAACGCGGCCGAACTCGCGGGCAGCCGCGCCGCCCACCGCCGCGACGGCGCCGCGATGGTGAAATTCCTCCACTGGCTCGATTCGGGCGAGCCGGGCGGCGTCGACGAGATCGCCGCCGTCACCGCGCTCGAGGGCTTCCGCCGCGCGACCGGCGAGCAAACGCAGATGAAGCTGCGCGACATCGCCTTCGACACCATTTCCGGCGCCGGCGCCAACGGCGCCGTCATCCACTACCGGGTGACGACGAAGACCAACCGCAGGCTGGCGGCGGGAGAGCTCTATCTGGTCGATTCCGGCGGCCAGTATCAGGACGGCACCACCGACATCACCCGCACCATAGCCATCGGCGCGCCCGACGACGAGATGCGCGCGCGCGCGACGCTGGTGCTGAAGGGGCTGATCGCCGTCTCCGCCTTGCGCTTTCCGGCCGGCACGCGCGGCAGCGACATCGACGCCTTCGCCCGGCAGGCGCTGTGGCAGGCGGGGCTCGACTACGCCCACGGCACCGGCCATGGCGTCGGCTCCTTCCTCTCGGTGCACGAGGGGCCGCAGCGCATCGCCAGGACCGGCACCCAGCCGCTCCTTGCCGGCATGATCGTGTCCAACGAGCCGGGCTACTACAAGGCCGGCCGTTACGGCATCCGGCTGGAGAACCTGATCGTCGTCACTCCCGCCGAGGCCGTCCCCGGCGGCGACATCGCCATGCACGGCTTCGAGACGCTGACGCTCGCCCCCTTCGACCGGCGGCTCATCCGCGCCGACCTGATGAGCGGCGACGAGGTCGCCTGGCTCGACGCCTACCATGCGCGGGTCCTCGCCGAGATCGGGCCGATGGTGGCCGGCGACGTCCTCGCCTGGCTCGAAGCCGCCACCGCGCCCTTATAGCGGCAGGTTGCGCAGCAGGATCAGCACGGCCGAGCCGACGAGAAACATCGTGAGCAGGCTGGCGCGCAGGGCGACCACGCCGGCGACGACCAGCGCGGCCCATTCGAGCGGGCCGGCGGCGGCGGCGGCCGGCGCGACCAGCGTCGTCAGCACGGCGGCCGGCACGGCGTCGAGCGCCGCCTCGACCCGCGGATGGATGCGCCGGACGCGCGACAGCACCAGATAGCCGCCGATCCGCGTCATATAGGTGACGACAGTGCCGGCGAGGATGATCCACAGCGTCGCGCTCATGGCGTGGCCCCTTTACGACCCGGCGTCAGCACAGCGGCGAGCGCCACTCCGGCGATGGCGCCGACCGAGACGTGCCAGGGCGATCCGACCACGTAATAGGCCGCGATCGAGGCGGCCGCGCTCACGCCCACCACCGGCAACCACAGCGGCCGCTTGCGGAAGCCCATCACCATGCCCATGAAATAGATCACCAGCAGGAAATCGAGGCCGAGCGCGTAGGCGTCGGGAATGAGATTGCCGAAGGCGGCGCCGACGAGCGTTGCCAGCACCCAATTGGAATAGAGCAGCATCGCGTAGCCCATATACCATGAAAAGGTCAGAGGGCCTTGCAGCGCCTTTCGCTCGCCGTCGGCATATTGCCCGTCGGTGAGGAAGAAAAAGCCGACCGCCCGTTGCAGGCGGGTCCAGCGGGCCAGATGGCGGCCGATCGCCGCCGAATAGAGGATGTGGCGGAAATTGACCGCGAAGATCGACAGGACGACCACCCACGGCGCGATCTTCTGGCCGAACATCTCGATGCCGACGAGCTGGCTCGCCCCGGCGAACAGCATCGCGCTCATCAGCGTCGCCTCGGCGACCGACATGCCGTTCTGCACCCCTACGGTGCCGAACAGCATGCCGAACGGCAGCGCCGCCAGCGCAACGGGAGTGCCGCGCAGCGCTCCATCCACGAAATCGGCAAGCCGGCCAGGCTTGTCCTCGGTTCTGTCGGCAGCACTCATCTGGCACTCGTCAGTGAAGGGCGGCGCTCACGCGGGACCGCCGGAAACCGCGCCAAGGCGGGGCCTGGGCAAGCGGGACTTGGGCAAGCGGGATTCGGGCGGCGGGCAGCGCGCCGCTTCCGCAGGCGGCCCGGTTTAGGCCACCCTCGCCCACCTGTCACAACAATTCGATTGAGCCACGCGGCGCGCGTCACCCCTGCCCTGTAAGCGTGAACCACTGGTCCTCGTCGATCACCTCGATGCCGAGATCGCCCGCCTGCTTGAACTTGGAGCCCGCGCCGGGACCGGCGACCACCAGATCGGTCTTCTTCGACACCGAGCCGGACACCTTCGCCCCCAGCCGCTCGGCCATGGCCTTGGCCTCGTCGCGCGACATGCGCGCAAGCGCGCCGGTGAACACCACCGTCTTGCCGGCGACGGGCGACGACACCTCGCCCGCCGGCTCCTCGTCGAGCGGCGTCACCTCCCGCAGCAGGCTGTCGAGCGCCTCGACATTGTGCGCCTCGTCGAAGAAATCGACCAGCGCCCGCGCCACCACGGCGCCGATGCCGTTGATGCCGGTCAATTCCTGCCAGCGGGCGTTGCCGGGATCGCCCTTGCCCTGCGGCGGCACCGCCGCCGACGCGCCCTCGCGCAGGGCGGAAAAGGACAGATAGTGCCGCGCCAGCCGCTTGGCGTTGGTTTCGCCGACATGGCGGATGCCGAGCGCGAACAGGAAGCGATGCAGCGGCACCCGCCGCCGCTCGTCGATCGCCGCGTAGAGCTTGCGCACCGAGGTCTCGCCGAAGCCCTCGACCCTTTCCAGCCTTTCGAGCGAGGCGTCGAGCGTCGCCGGCAGCGCCTCCTGCCGCCGCTTCAGGGTAAAGATGTCGGCCGGCGTCCCGATCCGCTGCGACGCCGTGTCGTTGTTGAAGAAGAACTCGATCTGCTTCTCGCCCAGCCCCTCGATGTCGAAGGCGTTGCGCGACACGAAATGGCGGATGCGCTCCACCGCCTGCGCCGGGCAGATCAGGCCGCCGGTGCAGCGCCATGCCGCCTCGCCCTCCTCGCGCACGGCATGGCTGCCGCAGGCGGGGCATTCGTTGCGGAAGACGTAAGGCGCCGCGCCGGCCGGGCGCTTCCCGATCACGACGTCGAGCACCTGCGGGATGACGTCGCCGGCACGCTGCACCAGCACGGTGTCGCCCTCGCGGAAATCGTGGCCTTCGGCGCGGATGCGCTGGCCGTCATTGCCGATGCCGGCGATGTAGTCCTCGTTGTGCAGCGTCGCGTTCGTCACCACCACTCCGCCCACCGTCACCGGCTCCAGCCGCGCCACCGGCGTCAGGACGCCGGTGCGGCCGACCTGGATCTCGATGGCGCGCAGGACCGTCGTCGCCTTCTCGGCCGGAAACTTGTGCGCGGTGGCCCAGCGCGGGCTGCGCGAGCGGAAGCCGAGGCGCTCCTGAAGGTCGAGCCGGTCGACCTTGTAGACGACGCCGTCGATGTCGTAGGGCAGGCTGGCGCGCTCGGCCTCGATGGCGCGGTAGCGGGCGAGCATGTCCTCGACCGAATTGCACCGCGTCATCAGCGGATTGACCGGGAAGCCCCAGCCGCCCAGCCGCTCCACCGCCTCGAACTGGGTCGCCGCCAGCGGCTCCGACACCTCGCCCCAGGCATAGGCGAAGAACTTCAGCGGCCGCGACCGCGTCACCTGCGGGTCCTTCTGGCGCAGGCTGCCGGCCGCGAAATTGCGCGGATTGGCGAAGGTGCGCCCCGCCTGCTCGGCCATGCGGGCATTCAGCGCGAGAAAGTCGTCGCGGCGCATATAGACCTCGCCGCGCACCTCGACCACTTCCGGCGCGCCGGCCGGCAGGCGCTGCGGAATCTCGCCGATGGTCAGGATATTCGCGGTGACGTTCTCGCCGGTCTCGCCGTCGCCGCGGGTCGCGGCCGTCACCAGCTCGCCGCGCTCGTAGCGCAGCGACATCGACAGGCCGTCGATCTTCGGCTCGGCGGTGAAGGTCAGCGCCTCGTCGGCCGAATGATTGAGGAACCGACGCACCGAGACGACGAAATCGCGCACGTCGCCGTCGGAAAACACGTTGTCGAGCGACAGCATCGGCCGGGCGTGGCGAACCTGCGCGAACGCGCCGGCCGGTGCGGTTCCGACCGATTTCGACGGCGAATCCGCCCGCATCAGCTCGGGAAACGCCGCCTCGATCGCCGCATTGCGCAGCCGCAGCGCGTCGTAGTCCGCGTCGGAAACGCTGGGCGCGTCCTCGGCGTAATAGCGCCGGTCGTGCTCGGCGATCTCGGCCGCAAGCGCCGCCAGTTCCCCGGCCGCCTCCTGCGGGGTCAGCTCTTCGACGGGTTTGCGGGGCTGTGTCATGGCGCGAATCTGCATGCAGGCTAACCTAACGCCGAACGCCTGGCGCTCAAGAGCGTATCAGGACACGGCCGCATTCTCGCTCAGCAGCCGCTCGGCCGCCGCGCGCGCTTCCTCGGTAATGGTCGCGCCGGCCAGCATGCGGGCGATCTCCTCCTGCCGCGCCTGCCGGGCAAGGGCGGCGACGCCCGTCGCCACCTTCTCGGTGCCGCCGGATTTGGAGATCAGGTAATGCGTGCCGGCACGCGCCGCGACCTGCGGCGCATGGGTGACGGACAGCACCTGGATGCGCCCGGCAAGCCGCGCCAGCCGCTGGCCGATGGCGTCGGCTACCGCGCCGCCGACCCCGGTGTCGATTTCGTCGAACACCAGCGTGGGCGCCGAGCCGCGATCGGCGAGCGCCACCTTCAGCGCCAGCAGGAACCGCGACAGCTCGCCCCCCGACGCCACCTTCATGATCGGCCCCGCCCGCGTGCCGGGATTGGTCCTGACCCAGAACTCGACCTGGTCGATGCCGCTCTCGGCGCGGTCTTCCGGCTCGCTCGACATCTCGACGATGAACTCGGCCCGCTCGAGCTTCAGCGCCGGCAGCTCCGCCATCACCGCGCTCACCAGCCCCGCGGCCGTGGCGTGGCGCAAGCCGGAAAGATGCGCCGCCGCCTCGTCATAGGCGGCCTTCGCCGCGCGCGCCGCCTTTTCCAGCCCGGCCAGCCTTTCCTCGCCGGCGTCGAGATCGGCGAGATCGGCGGCCATGCCGTCGCGCAACGCGGCAAGGTCGTCGACCGCGACCGAGTGCTTGCGCGCGGCCGCGCGCAGGGCGAACAGCCGCTCCTCGGCCTGCTCCAGCACCTGCGGGTCGAACGCCGCCGCCCTGAGCGCGACGTCGACGGCGACCTGCGCCGCGTCGAGCGAGACCAGAGCCTCGTCCAGCGCCTTGACGATGTCGTCGAGCAGGCCGGGAGCGGCCTCGGCCTTGCGCTGGAGGCGGCGCATCAGGCCGGCCAGTTGCGGCACGGCCGAATTCTGCCCGGACAGAACGTCCCGCGCGTCGGAAATGTCGGTCGCCGATTTCTCCGCCCGCATCATCGCCGCGCGGCGCTCGGCAAGATCGGTCTCCTCGCCCGGCTGCGGGTCGAGCTGCGACAGCTCCTCGACGCAGGCGCGCAGATAGTCGGCCTCGCGCGCGGCGGCTTCCACCCTGGCGCGGTGGCGCGACAGCGTCTGCTCGGCCTCGCGCCACGCCCGCCAGGCCAGGCCGACCGATTGCGCGGCCCCGGCATGGCCGCCGAAGGCGTCGATCAGGTCGCGATGGGCGGCGGCGTCGACCAGGGCGCGGTCGTCGTGCTGGCCGTGGATCTCGACCAGCAGCCGGCCGACCGCGCGCAGAAGCGAAACGCTCGCCGGCTGGTCGTTGATGAAGACGCGGCTGCGCCCGTCGGCCGACTGGCTGCGGCGCAGGATCAGCTCGGCCCCCGCCTCGCCCTCCTCGTCGAAGCCGTTGTCGCGGACCAGCGCGCGGGCGGGATGGTTGGGCGGGATGGAGAAGACCGCGGTGACGCTGCCTTGCGAAGCGCCGTGGCGCACGAGCGAGGCGTCGCCGCGCGCGCCCAGCGCCAGCGACAGCGCGTCGAGCAGGATCGACTTTCCCGCCCCGGTCTCGCCGGTCAGCACGGAAAGGCCGGCCGGAAAATCGATGTCCAGCCGCTCGATCAGGACAATATCGCGGATCGACAGATGGGCGAGCATCGGCGCGCGGCTAGGTTGCGGCTGGCCGGCGCTCAGGGCCGGGATGCGGTCTGTTGCCTTGTCCGGGCACCGGATTCCCCCGCGGATCGGTTCTCACTTCTCGGCCCGGCGCTCCGCTCTCAGCTTCCCGCCAGCACCTTGCCGGCGCGCGACAGCCACGACCCCTGGTCCTCGCGCGGCGACAGCCCGCCGGATTGCAGCAGCGCGTAGGAATCCTTGTACCACTGGCTCTCGGGATAGTTGTGGCCGAGAACGGCAGCGGCAGTCTGCGCCTCGGAAGCGAGACCCATGGCATAATAGGATTCCGTCAGGCGCGCCAGCGCCTCCTCGACATGGCGGGTGTCGGAATACATCTCGACCACGTTGCGGAAGCGCTTGACGGACGCGATGAATTCGCGGCGCTCCTGATAGTAGCGGCCGATCTGCATCTCCTTGCCGGCGAGCTGGTCGCGGGCGAAGCGGATCTTGGCGTTGGCGTCGTCGACATATTCGGAATCGGGCCAGCGGTCGACCAGCTCGCGCATGGTCTCGGCCAGCCGGCGCGCTTCCTTCTGGTCCTGGGTCACGTCGCGCACCTGCCGGTAATAGGACAGGCCGATGATGTACTGGGCATAGGCCGCATCGTCGGTCGTCGGATAGAGCGACACGTAGCGCTGGCCGGTATTGATGGCTTCCTCGTACTTGCCCTGGCGATAACTGGCGAAGGCCGACATCACCATCGCCTTGCGGGCCTGCTCGGAATAGGGATGCTGGCGGTCGACGGCCTCGAACTTGCGCCCGGCCTCGGACATCCGGCCCGCCTCGAGGTTGGCGAGACCCTGATTGTAGAGCGCGTCCGCCGGCTCGACGCTCTCGACGTAGGAGGCCAGGTCGAGGTCCTTGTCGCTGGCGCAGGCCGAAGCCAGCAGCGGAAGCGCAACCGCAACGGCGGCCAGCCCGACGGAACGCCGGCGCACGGCTCGATCAGCATTGCGGACTTCAGTCATGCGGATTACCGCCCTTCGCCTGATGGTCGAAACAACGCGGCAGTCATAGTCGAACTGCCGTCCCTCGGCAACGTCATCACCGCGCAATGGCGCTTTTTTGTGGCGGCAGCGGCCCGGTCGAGGCCTGTCCACACGATGGATCGGAGAGAGCGAGACCTGCCGGGAGGTAGGCCGGATCAGATCATCCAGGGGGCGTGGACGGGCGCGCTGACCGCGACCATCTCGGCCATGCGGCCGCGCTCGCGGCGGCCGGTCTCGACGATCTCGAACGCCGAGCGGTCGGACAGGAGGCGCCGCAGCGCCGCGGCGTTCAGCTTGTGGCCGCCGCGATAGGAGCGGAACCGGCCGATGAAGCGCGCGCCGGCCAGCGCCAGATCGCCCATGGCGTCGAGCATCTTGTGACGGACGAACTCGTTGGGGCAGCGCAGGCCTTCCATGTTGACCACGCGGCCGTCGTCGCCGATGACGACGGTGTTCTCCAGCGACGAGCCGAGCGCGTAGCCAGCGGCCCACAGCCGCTCGACATCCTTCATGAAACCGAAGGTGCGGGCACGCGAAATCTCGCGGCGGAACAGGTCGGGCGTGATGTCGGCGGCATAGAACTGGCGGCCGATGGCCTGGCTCTCGAAGTCGATCTCGACCTCGAAGCGCGTGCCGTCATAGGGGTGGAACTCGGCCCAGGACGCGCCGCTGTCGATGCGCACCGGCTTGACGATGCGGATATAGCGCCGCTTCACGGCCTGCTGGCTGGTGCCGGCCTGATCGAAGGCGTCGACGAACATCGCCGCGCTGCCGTCGAGGATCGGCACCTCGTTGCCGTCGATCTCGATCAGGACATTGTCTATGCCGAGCGCCGACAGCGCAGCCAGGAGATGCTCGACCGTGGCGACGTGCACGCCGGAGGGATCGCCGAGAACGGTGCAGAGATCGGTCGCCCCGATCTCTGCGACGAGCGCGCGAACCTCGAAGGCCTTGCCGCGCTCATCCGCATTGAGAAAGACGATGCCGGTGTCGGGATCGGCCGGGGAAAAATGGATCGACACGGGCTTGCCGCCGTGAACGCCGATACCGGACAACGATACGCGCGACTTGAGCGTCGTTTGATAGTCGTGCAAGTCGAACCCCATCAGCCCGTCCCGATTACGTTCGCCGGATCGCCGATCCGACCATCGTTCGCGTTTCTGACCGGCAGGGACGCATCCCCAAGAATCCCTGCCCGGCAATTTGTTGTGGGCGAAGATAGTGTTACGGGCCGTATACGCCAAATCACGCTTTTTTACTCTCTGTTACGCCACACACAAGCGAGATGCCTCCCACAACTCGCTGAATTCCTTATCGATTCCAATCACAGGCGGGAGCTTGCGCACCCGCCTGTCACAATCGGTGAAACGTCGCGCGGCCTAGTTCGCCTGCCGGCGCAGGAAAGCCGGAATCTCGAGCTGGTCGTCGTCGTGGCTCGCGCGCGGCTGCACCGATAGCCGGCCCTGATCGTCGAGCTGGCCGCGGCGGGGCGCGTAGAGCTGGTCGGCGGACGGCGCGCGGCGCGGCTCCGGCGACGGCTGGAGCAGCCGCGGCTCGCGCGGCTGGGCCGGCTGGAGGCGCGCCTGGTCTTCCTCGCGCCGCGACAACCCTTGCGTCAGGCGCTTGAGCAGCCCCATCGGGCCGCGCTCCTCGTGCTCGTGGGCGTGGACCTGCTCCATCTCGGCGCGGACGACCGGCGGAAAGTCCTCGACGCGCGGCATGCGCGGCTGCGCCGGCGCTTCCATCCGCGGCGCGGCCGGGGCGGAGCGCTGCACCGGCTCGGCCATCTGCGGCGCCGGCTGGGCGGCGACCGGCTGGGCCGGGGCCGGGGCGAAGATGCGGCTGGCCGGGCGGAACTCGGCCTCGTCATGCGCCGCGTGGGCGGCCGCGACGGGCGCGGTCTCGGCGGCGCGGATCGCCTCGGCGATCGGGTCGATCTGGCGCGGCGCCTCGGCCTGCGGCTGCTGGACAGGGGACTGCATCAGCGGCTGCGCCAGCGGCTGAGACTGCGGCGCGGCCGGACGGGCGGCTTCGACCGGGCGCGGGGCCTGCTGCGCCGGCTTCTGCGGCTGGCGGATGGTGATCGGCGGCGTGTTGATCTCGGCCGACGGCTTGTCGATGCCGGTGGCGACGACCGACACGCGGATCACGCCTTCCAGGTCCTCGTCGAAAGTGGCGCCGAGGATGATGTTGGCGTCCTGGTCGACCTCCTCGCGGATGCGGGTCGCGGCCTCGTCGACCTCGAACAGGGTGAGGTCCCGTCCGCCGGTGATCGAGATCAGGAGGCCCTTGGCGCCCTTCATCGAGGTCTCGTCGAGCAGCGGGTTGGCGATCGCCGCTTCCGCGGCGGCCATGGCGCGGCCCTCGCCGGACGCCTCGCCCGTGCCCATCATCGCCTTGCCCATCTCACGCATGACCGAGCGGACGTCGGCGAAGTCGAGGTTGATCAGCCCTTCCTTGACCATCAGGTCGGTGATGCAGGCGACGCCGGAATAGAGCACCTGGTCGGCCATGGCGAAGGCGTCGGCGAAGGTGGTCTTGTCGTTGGCGATGCGGAACAGGTTCTGGTTCGGGATGACGATCAGGGTATCGACGCACTTTTGCAGTTCCTCGATGCCCTGGTCGGCCGTCTTCATCCGGCGCTGGCCCTCGAAGTGGAACGGCTTGGTGACGACGCCGACGGTCAGGATACCCTTCTCGCGCGCGGCGCGCGCCACCACCGGCGCGGCGCCCGTGCCGGTGCCGCCGCCCATGCCGGCGGTGACGAAGCACATATGCGTGTGCGACAGATGGTCGAGAATCTCGTCGATGCATTCCTCGGCAGCGGCGCGGCCGACCTCGGGCAGCGCGCCGGCGCCGAGCCCCTCGGTGACGTTGGCGCCGAGCTGGATCAGGCGGTCGGACTTCGACGTGGTCAGCGCCTGGGCGTCGGTATTGGCGACGACGAACTCGACCCCCTTCAAGCCGGCGGTGATCATGTTGTTGACGGCGTTGCCGCCGCCGCCGCCGACACCGAACACGGTGATGCGCGGCTTCAGCTCGGTAATGTCCGGCTTCTTGAGATTGATGGTCATGGTGCGCGTCCTTCTCGCCTTTCCCGCCGCTTCGCCGCTGCGGCCGCCTTGGGGCTGTCCCCGTTGCTACTCAAAAACTGTCCCTGATCCAGCGGCCGACGCGGCCGAACGGACCACCTGTACCCGTTGCGCGAAAGCGCAGAATTCCGCCCTTCGACTGCCGGTTCTCCATCGCCGCCACCTGCGGGTAGATCAGAAGCCCCATCGCGGTCGAAAAAGCCGGCCCCTTGGCCGCCTCCGGCAGGCCGGCGACGCCGAGCGGGCGGCCGAGCCGGACGTTGCGCGCCAGAATCCGCCGCGCCGCCTCCGGCAGGCCGGCAAGCTGGCTCGCCCCCCCGGTCAGCACCACGCGCCGGCCGGCGACGCCGCCGAAGCCGGACTTGTTCAGCCGGTCGCGGACGATCTCCAGCGTTTCCTCGACCCGGGCGCGGATGATGCGGTTCATCACCGCGCGCGGCACCTGCTGCTGGACGTCGCCGTCGTCCTGGCCCATCGGCTGGATCGTCACCGTGTCGCGGTCGTCGTCGGCCATCGGCAGCGCCGAGCCGTGCATCACCTTCAGCCGCTCGGCGTGCTCGCGCCGCGTCGACAGGCCCCGCGCCAGATCCATCGTCACATGGCTGCCGCCGACCGGCAGCACCTCGGCATGGACGAAGCGGCCTTCCGAGAAGATCGACAGCGTCGTCGTGCCGCCGCCCATGTCGATGCAGGCGGCGCCCATCTCGGCCTCGTCGTCGACCAGCGCCGACAGCCCGCTGGCGTAAGGCGTCGCCACCATGCGCTCGACCGACAGATGCGCGCGGTTGACGCAAAGCTCGAGGTTGCGCAGGGGCGCGGCGTCGGCGGTCAGCACGTGCATGTCGACGCCGAGCACGTCGCCGATCATGCCTTCGGGGTCGCGCACGCCGCGCTCTGCGTCGAGCGAGAAGCTGACGGGAAGCGAATGCACCACCTCGCGCTCGGCGCGCTGCGCCAGCCTGGCGCCGGCGGCGAGCACGCGGCGGATATCGCCCTCGCCGGCCTCGTGGCCGCCGAGATTGACGGTCGAGGAGAAGACCTGGCTCTTCAGCCTGCCGGCGGAAACGTTGACGATCAGCGATTCGACGGTCAGGCCCGCCATGCGCTCGGCCGCGTCGACCGCCAGCCGCACCGCCTGCTCGGCCGCGTCGAGATCGATGACGGCGCCCGACTTCACGCCGAGGGATTTCTGGTGGCCGATGCCGATCACCCGCACCTGGTGGGTGCGGCCTGGCAACCGCTCGCTCTCCGCGCAGGGCTTGAGGCGGCCGATGATGCAGCAGATCTTGGTCGAGCCGATGTCGAGGACGGTCACCACCCCCGAGCGCGCCGACGAAACGTCCTTCTGTCCCCCGAGCCAACTCATATGCTGCGTTCCCCGGCCGGCTTGTAGTTCTTGCCGAGGCGCTGCTTCAGCGCCGCCTCACGCGCCGCCGCGGCATCGGGCGCCAGCTTGACGACCAGGCGGTCGGCAAGCCGCATGTCGACGGTCTCGATGTCGCGCGAGAACAGGCCGTGGCGCGACTGGAGCGCCACCAACTCGGCGAGCGCCGCGTCCTCGCCGCTCTCGGGCAGCTTGACGGTCAGGCCGTTGTCGAGCCGCAGGTTCCAGCGGCGGTCGGAGACGCGCACATAGCCGCCGACGCGGGCCGCGAGATCGGGATAGGCCGCGACGCGGGCGAGAAAGCCGGCGGCGGCCTTGTCCGCGCCGCGCCCCACCACCAGCGGCAGCGCGGCATGGCGCGAGCCCGTCAGCGGCGCGATCACCCTTCCGTCCTTCTCGATCAGCGACAGGCTGGCGCCCTGCTGCCAGATGGCGAAGGGCGCGCGCTCGACGACCTTGACCTCGAGCGTCGAGGGATAGACCTTGCGCACGGTGACGGCCTCGATCCACGGCAGGCTCCCGATGCGCGCGCGCGCGTCGTGTACGTCGAAACCGACGAGAGAGGTCCAGCCGTCGAGGCCGACGCGGTCGAAGATATCGATCTCGGACGTCTCGACGTTGCCGCTGACGCGGATCTCGTCGATGGCGAAGCCGGTGCGCGCGGTCACCGCCTGCACCACGGCCGGCATGTGGCCGCCGACGACGGCGCCGTAGAGCGAGAACGAGCCGATCATCGCCGCCGATAGCGCCAGCATCGCGAAGGGCGGGGTGTCGACGTCGCCGGAGGCGAGCCGCGACAGGAAGCGCACCGGCTTGCGCAGCGCGCGCGGCAGGACGAAGCCGCCGGACGCGGATGTCCGGCCGCTCTGCGCCGCGCTCGCGCCGGCACCGCCATTTCGTCCTGCCGTCAACGAGAACACGAAGCGTCCTCCACGATCCAGCTCAGAAGTTCACCAAAACCATAACCCGCCGCAGCGGCGATTTCCGGCACCAGCGAGGTCGGCGTCATGCCCGGCTGCGTGTTGACCTCCAGCCAGATCAGCTCGCCATCCTCGGAATGGCGGTCGTCGTAACGGAAGTCGGACCGGGACACGCCCCGGCAGCCGATCGCCTGATGTGCCTTGAGCGCCAATGTCAGTATCTTTTGGTAAATAAACGGTGAAACTTTCGCCGGGCATTCGTGTTTTGATCCGCCCGGCACGTATTTTGAATCGTAATCGTAGAAGGAATGGCCGAGCGGCACGATCTCGGTGACGCCAAGCGCCCTGTCGCCCATCACCGCGCAGGTCAGCTCGCGGCCGTGAACGAAGCGCTCGACCATCACCGCGTCGCCATAGCGCCACTCGGCCGAGCCGATGACCTGCGGCGGATGCGCCTGATCCTCCTTGACGATGACGACGCCGAAGCTCGACCCCTCGCAGACCGGCTTGACGACGTAAGGCGGCTCCATCGGATGCTCCGGCCCGATGTCGAAACGGTTCATCAGCAGCGACGGCGCGACCGGAATGCCGGCGGCGGCGGCGACCAGCTTGGCCTGACCCTTGTTCATGGCCAGCGCCGAGGCCAGCACGCCTGAATGGGTGTAGGGGACCTGGAGATATTCGAGGATGCCCTGGATGGTGCCGTCCTCGCCGAACGGGCCGTGCAGCGCGTTGAAGGCGACGTCCGGCTTCAACGCGGACAGCACCTGCGACACGTCGCGCCCGACGTCGACGCGGGAAACGCGGTAGCCTTCGGCCTCCAGCGCGTCGGCGCATGCCTTGCCCGACGACAGCGACACGGGCCGCTCCGACGACAACCCGCCCATGAGAACGGCAACGTGTTTTTTCGCCATGGGCCGCAATCCCCTCGTCCAGTGGCCGCATCCAGCGTCTGCCCGAGTTTGAGTCCGAGTCTTCCGGCGCTTCACGCGCCGGCGTCCGCACGCTCGACTCAAATCAGGAAACGAATCTGCCCCAAGGAATCAGAGGTTCGATTCGCTGGCAAGCCCTTGGGATTCGTGAACGATTCACATTTTGAGACAAAGACGCGCAAACGCGCGTTTCTGGAGACAAAGACGCGCAAACGCGCGTTTCACGGCTGGAGAAGCCGCGCCCGCGCGACCACCGCGCCGAGGATGATAAGCGTCTGGAACCCGATGGTGCCGAACATCCACTCGATGATCTTGGCCTTGGTCGCCTCGATCTTCGCCTCGAGGCGAAGCTCCTGTTCGCGCAACTGGGATTTAAGATCGGCTTTGCTCGCAAGATTGGAAAGATCGACATCATGCGGCCGATGCACGAGCCGGGCCACGGTCTCCGCCTGCTGGTCGGAAAACCTGGCAGCCTTGAGTTCCTTCGCCATTTCAAGCGTATCGAGCGCAACAACCGTCATCGCCACTCTTCCGACTCTGCGCTCAATGAATATAGTCACTGAACCTCGCAGGATCGAGTGCACCGCTCAAAGCAGCAGCCCGAGGAACTCCTGCACCTCGCGCCCGGGCCTGAAATCGCCGATGCGGCGGATTTCCCATTCGAGGCGGATGCCCGACTTCTCGAGCACCCGCGCCCGCACCGTCTCGCCCAGAAGCTCGAGGTCGTAGCCCGTGGCCGCGCCGGTGTTGATCATGAAATTGCAGTGCATCGGCGACATCTGCGCGCCGCCGATCATCAGGCCGCGGCAGCCGGCCTTGTCGATCTCCTTCCAGGCGGAGGAGCCTTCCGGGTTCTTGAAGGTCGAGCCGCCGGTCTTCTCGCGGATCGGCTGCACCGTCTCGCGGTGGGTCTGTACCGCGTCCATCGCCGCCCTGATCTCCTCGCGCGCCGCCGGATAGCCTTCCATCTCGGCGCTGAGGAAGATCAGGTCCTTCGGCGCCTGCGACTTGCGGTAGGAATACCCCATCCCGGCGTTGGAAAGCGTATGGAAATCGCCCGCGCGGTCGAGCGCGCGCACCGAGATCACGCGCTCGCGCGTCTCGACGCCGTTGGCGCCGGCGTTCATGCGCAACGCCCCGCCGATGGAGCCGGGAATGCCGTGGTAGAAATGAAAGCCGCCGATGCCGGCCTCGAGCGCGGCCGCCGCCACGCGCTTGTCGGGCGCGGCCGCGCCCGCGCGCAGGCGGTTTTCGCCCACCACCTCGACGGACCCGAACCCCTTGGCGGACAGGCGGATGACCACGCCCCGGATGCCGGCCTCGCGCACCAGCAGGTTGGAGCCGATGCCGACGATGGTGATCGGGACATCCCGCGGAAGGGCCTTCAGGAAGGCGGCGAGGTCGTCCTCGTCGGCCGGCTGGAACAGAAGCTCGGCCGGGCCGCCGGCGCGGAACCAGGTGATGGTCTCCATCGGCGCGTCGGGGATCAGCCTGCCGCGAATGCCTTCGAGCGCGGGCGAGAGCCGTTCGAGAAGGGCGGCGCCATTCGTCGGGAGGGCGCTCACGAGCCCGCCTCCAGCTCCTTCGGCAAGGCATAGGCCCATTGCGTGATGTTGCCGGCGCCGAGAAGCACGACGAAATCGCCGGGCTTCGCCAGCTCCCGCACCAGCGGCGCGATCTGCGGCGCGCCCTCGACGAAGCGCGCGTCGCGGTGGCCGGCGGCGCGGATGCGCCCGACCAGCGCCTCGGCGTCGACGCCCTTGATCGGCTCCTCGCCGGCGGCATAGACCGGCGCGACGGCGACCGTGTCGGCATCGTTGAAACAGGCGGCGAAATCGTCGAACAGGTCGTGGAGGCGGCTGTAGCGATGTGGCTGGGCGATGGCGATGACGCGGCCCTGGCAGGCTTCCCGCGCCGCCTTCAGCACCGCTCTGATCTCGACCGGGTGGTGGCCGTAGTCGTCGAACACCTCGACCCCGTTCCACGAGCCGGTGCGGGTGAAGCGGCGCTTGACGCCGCCGAAGGCGGACAGCCCGCGCCGGATGTCGTCGCCGGACATGCCGAGCTCGTGGGCGACGGCGATCGCCGCGGTGGCGTTGGAGACGTTGTGGCGGCCGGGCATCGGCAGGCGCAGGCCGGCGATCTCCTCGACCGCGCCGGTCTTGCGGTTGCGGATCGAAACGTCGAACACCGACACCGCCCCGTCCATGCTGACATTGGAGAAGCGCACGTCTGCCTGCTTGTTCTCGCCATAGGTGACGACGCGTCGGTCGCCGATGCGGCTGACCAGCGCCTGCACTTCCGGGTGGTCGATGCACATCACGCCGAAGCCGTAGAACGGCACGTTCTCGACGAACTGGCGGAAGGCGTCGCGCACGTGGTCGAACGAGCCGTAGTGGTCGAGATGCTCGGGATCGATGTTGGTGACGACGACGATGTCGGCCGGCAGCTTCAGGAAGGTGCCGTCGCTCTCGTCGGCCTCGACCACCATCCATTCGCCGTCGCCCATGCGCGCATTGGTGCCGTAGGCGTTGATGATGCCGCCATTGACCACGGTGGGGTCGAGCCCGCCGGCATCGAGCAGCGTCGCCACCATCGAGGTCGTCGTCGTCTTGCCGTGGGTGCCGCCGATGGCGATGGCGTTGCGAAAGCGCATCAGCTCGGCCAGCATCTCGGCCCGGCGCACGATCGGCAACAGTTTTTCCCGCGCGGCCACGAGTTCGGGGTTGTTCTTCTTCACCGCCGTCGAGACGACGACCACCTCGGCCTGCCCGAGATTTTCCGCGGCATGGCCGACGAAGCAGGCGATGCCCTTGTCGCGCAGGCGCTGGACGTTGGCGCTGTCGGCCTGGTCGGAGCCCTGCACCTGATAGCCGAGATTGTGCAGCACCTCGGCGATGCCGCTCATGCCGATGCCGCCGATGCCGATGAAATGCACGACGCCGATTGTCTGCGGCATCTTCATGCCCGCATCCTTCCCTTGAACGAAGCGACGGATTGGCCCGATGCAATAGCCTCTGTCAGGTCGGCGAGCAACCGCGCGGCCTGCGGCTTTCCGACCGAGCGCGCGGCGGCGGCCATGTCGGCGAGCTTTTCCGGCGCGTCGAACAGGCCGCCGACCAGCGCGGCGATTGCCTGCGGCGACAAAGTCTGCTGAGGATGGACCACGGCCCCACCGGAGGCGGCAAGTGCGGCCGCATTCGCCGCCTGATCGTGGTCGAGCGCGTGTGGATAAGGCACCAGCAGAGCCGGTCTGCCAATGGCAGCCACTTCCGAGACAGTCGAAGCGCCCGAACGCGAAATGACGAGATGAGCCTTGGCGATGCGCCGCGCCATGTCGGTGAAGAAGGGCGAGACTTCCGCCGCAACACCCAGTTCCGCATAGGCCGCCTTGACGGCGTCCTCATCCTCAGAGCGCGCCTGCTGGGTGACGTGAAGCCTCGCCCGCATCGTCTCCGGCAACAGCGCAATGGCCGGCGGGATCGCCTGCGAGAAGAACTGCGCGCCCTGGCTGCCGCCAAAGACGAGAAGGTCGAGCCGCCCCTGCGCCGCCGGAACGTCGTAAGGCGCAGCCGCCGCCTCGATCACGGCGGGACGCACAGGGTTGCCGGTCACCACCGTCTTGCCGGCATAGGCGCCCTCGCCCTCGGGCAGGAAGCCGCCGGCGATCGCCGTGACGCGCGCGGCAAGCGCCTTGTTGGCGCGGCCCATCACCGCGTTCTGCTCGTGGATGATCGTCGGCACGGACGCCCGCGTCGCCGCCCAGACGGGCGGCAGCGTCGGATAGCCGCCGAAACCGACCACGACCTTCGGCCTGATCTTGCCGATCACCCTGCCCGCCTCGCGCGCGCCTTGCCAGATGGTCCAGAACGCGCGGGCGAGCGCCAGCGGGTTCTTCGAGCCGATGGTGGCGGAAGCGATCTCGTGGATTTCCGCCGCCGGGAACGCGCCGGCATAGCGCGCCGCGCGCCCGTCGGTCGCCAGATGCACCTCATGGCCGCGGGCGATCAGCTCGTGCGCCAGCGCCTCGGCCGGAAACAGATGCCCGCCGGTGCCGCCGGCCGCCAGCAGGATCGTGCCTTCAGCCATGCTGCCGCGCCTCGATCGGCCGGCCAAGCGGCGTGCGGCCGATGGTCAGGCGCTTCATCGGGTCGCGCCGCGTCAGCGCCAGCACCATGCCCATCGAGATCGCCATCGCGATCAGCGACGAGCCGCCATAGGAGATGAAGGGCAGCGTCATGCCCTTGGCCGGCAGGAGCTGGAGGTTGACGCCCATGTTGATGATCGATTGCAACCCGAACAGCACGACGAGGCCGCCGACGGCGTAGCGCGAGAAATCGTCCTTCTCGGCGAGCGACTTGCTCAGGCCCCTAAGCACGACGAAGGCGAAGATGCCGGCGATCAGCAGGCAGGCGAGCAGCCCGAACTCCTCGCCGGCGACGGAGAAGACGAAATCGGTGTGGCTGTCGGGCAGGATGCGCTTGACCGAACCCTCGCCCGGCCCCTGCCCCAGCCAGCCGCCGCGCACCAGCGCCTCGCGGCCCATGTCGACCTGGAAGGTGTCGCCCTCGCCGGTCAGGAAGCGGTCGATGCGGCCGGCGACGTGCGGAAACACCGTATAGGCGGTCAACCCGACGCCGACGGCCGCGCCGCCGAGAACGGTGATCCAGAACCACGGCATGCCGGCCATGAAGAACATGACGCCCCATGTCGCCAGCACCAGAAGCGTCTGGCCGAGATCGGGCTGGGCGACCAGCAGCGCCAGCACCGCGACCAGCAGGATCATGGCGAAGAGGTTGCCGGGAATGTCCGGCCGGCGGGCGTTCTCGGCGAACAGCCAGGCGCAGATGATGACGAAGGCGGGCTTCAGATATTCCGACGGCTGGATCGAGATCCCGGCGATGTGGATCCACCGCCGCGATCCCTTGATCTCGACGCCGAAATAGAGCGCCGCCACCATCAGCGCCAGCGAGCCGGCGAGCATGACGAGCGCCAGGCGCCGCACCTGGCGGGCATCGAGGAACGAGACGCCGATCATGACCACCAGCGCAGGCAGCATGAACATCATCTGCCGGGTGACGAAATGGTAGCTGTCGAGACCGATGCGCTCGGCCACCGCCGGCGAGGCGGCGAAGGACAGGACGATGCCCAGCCCCATCAGCGACAGGAAGGCGGCGAGAAACCAGCGGTCGATCGTCCACCACCAGTTCGCGGCGGGGCCGCGGTCGATACGGCTGACCATCAGTCTTTCCCTCCCGTCGGCGCGCCGGCCGGTACCACCCCGGCGAGCGCGAGCGCCATGTCGCGGAACGCGTCGCCCCGCACCTCGAAATTCCGGAACTGGTCGAAGCTGGCGCAGGCCGGCGACAACAGCACCACGGCCTCGGCTGCATCGTCCTTCGCGGCGTCCTCGGCCGCGCGCGCCAGCGCGACGTCGAGCGTGCCGGAAATCTCGTGCGGCACGGCCTCGCCGAGCGTCGCGGCGAAGCCTTCGGCCGCGTCGCCGATCAGATAGGCGCGGGCGACGCGGGGAAACAGCGGCCGCAAGGCATCGATGCCGCCCTCCTTGGGCAGGCCGCCGGCGATCCAGTAGATGCGCGAAAAGCTCGACAGCGCCGGTGCCGCCGCCTCGGCG
Organism: Aquamicrobium sp.; assembly: GCA_039808485.1. Taxonomy (GTDB): domain Bacteria; phylum Pseudomonadota; class Alphaproteobacteria; order Rhizobiales; family Rhizobiaceae; genus Aerobium. The sequence continues at coordinate 42,006 of JBDHTD010000014.1, forward strand.
TTGGTCGCCTTGGAATCGTTGACGAACAGGACATGCCCGCGCCGGCCGACCTGCTCCATGCGGTGGGCAAGGCCGGGGAACGTGGCGAGCCCCGCCTGTATCTCGGCTTCCGTCAGGCCGATCGCCGTGCAGGCGGCGACCGCGGCCAGCGCGTTCTGCGCGTTGTGGCGGCCGCGCAGCGCGCCGATGCCGTCGAGCGAGACGACGCGCCGCGCCCTGGCGCCCGTCGCGCGCATCAGCTCGGCGCCGGCCGTGTAGAGGCCGTCGTCCGGCGCCATGCCGGTCGAGATGCGGACGACCCTGCGCCCCGCCCTTTCCAGCCGGTCGGCGATCCCGGCGCAAAGCGCGTCGTCGACGCCGACGATGGCGGTCTCGCCCGCCGCCACCAGCCGCTCCTTGATCGCGGCGTAGCGCTCCATGGTGCCGTGGCGATCGAGATGATCGGGGGTCAGGTTGAGCAGGATGCCGGCGGTGGGGCGAAGCGACGGCGCGAGCTCGATCTGGTAGGACGAGCATTCGAGCACGTAGACGCGCCCCGGAACCCGGCCGGGCGCCGGCGGATCGAGGGTGAGCGCGGCGCGGCCTATATTGCCGCCCATCTGCGCGTCGCGCCCCGAATGGGCGAGGATGTGGGCGATCAGCGCCGTCGTCGTCGACTTGCCGTTGGTGCCGGTGATGGCGATCAGCGGCGCGGCCGGCGCAAGGGCGGCGCGCTCGCGGCAGAACAGCTCGATGTCGCCGATGATCTCGACGCCCGCTTCCCGCGCCAGCTTCACGCTCCAGTGCGGCTCGGGATGGGTCAGCGGCACGCCGGGCGACAGCACGAAGCACGCGAAGGACGGCCAGTCCGCTTCGCGCAGGTCGGCGACCGCGATGCCGGCGGCCCGCGCCTTGTCGAGGCTCACCGCGCTGTCGTCCCAGGCGACGACGTCGGCACCGCCGGCGCGGAGCGTCTGCGCTGTCGCGAGCCCGGAGCCGCCGAGCCCGAACAGCGCGACCCTGCGGCCGGAAAGGGTGGAGACCGGGATCATCTCTATCTCAGCTTCAGCGTCGAAAGGCCGATCAGCGCCAGCACCACGGCGATGATCCAGAACCGGATCACCACCTGGCTTTCGGTCCAGCCGAGCTTTTCGAAATGGTGGTGGATGGGCGCCATCAGGAACACGCGCCTGCCGGTCAGCTTGAACCAGGCGACCTGGACGATGACCGACATGATCTCGACCACGAACAGGCCGCCGATGATCGCCAGCACGATCTCGTGCTTGGTGGCGACGGCGACCGAGCCGATCAGCCCGCCGAGCGCGAGCGACCCGGTGTCGCCCATGAAGATCGCCGCCGGCGGCGCGTTGAACCACAGGAAGCCGAGGCCGGCGCCGATGACCGCGCCGAGCACGACGGAGAGCTCGCCGGTGCCGGGGGTGAAATGGATCTGGAGATAGTCGGCGAACACCGCGTTGCCGGCGAGATAGGCGATGATGCCGAAGGCGGCCGCCGCCACCATCACCGGCACGATGGCGAGCCCGTCGAGCCCGTCGGTCATGTTGACCGCGTTGCCGGAGCCGACGATGACGAACGCGGCGAAGGGCACGAAGAAGATGCCGAGATTGAGGACGAAATCCTTGACGAAGGGAAAGGCCAGCGAGGACGAGAACGTGCCGGTGCCGGCGCGCATGATCGCCCAGGCGGCGAGACCGGCGATCAGGAACTCGATCACCAGCCTGAGCTTGCCGGAAAAGCCGCGATGCGACTGCTTCGTCACCTTGAGGTAATCGTCATAAAAGCCGATCAGGCCGAAGCCGAGCGTCACCATCATCACCACCCAGACATAGGTGGAAGAGAAATTGCCCCACAGCAGCACCGAGCCGACGATGCCGGTCAGCATCATCAACCCGCCCATGGTCGGCGTCCCGGCCTTCTTGAAATGGGTCTGCGGCCCGTCGGCGCGGATCGGCTGGCCCCGGCCCTGGCGGATGCGCAGCGCGTCGATGATCGCAGGCCCGAACAGGAACACGATCAGCGCCGAGGTGATCAGCGCGCCCCCGGTGCGGAAGGTGATGTAACGAAAGACGTTGAGCGCCGAGACCTGGTCGGCAAGTCCTGCAAGCAAAAGCAGCATTTAAGGCGTCCCCGACCCTTCTCTCAAACCTGTCCAGCCGGCGCGGCGGCCGGATATCTCTCCAGAAGCGCTTCCGTCAGCCTGGTGAAGCCGGCCCCGTTCGACGACTTGACCATCACCACGTCGCCGGGCTGCACCGCGTCGAGCAGCAGCGGCTTCAGTTCGTCGGCGCCGGCGCGGTGCTTGCACGGCATGTCGGAGGGCAGCGCGTCGGCCAGCGCCGCCATCTCCTGCCCGCCGAGCAGCACCCGGTCGACGCCCGCCTCGGCAAGCGCCCCGGCCAGCCCGGCATGGAGCTCCTGCGAATGCTCGCCGAGTTCGAGCATGTCGCCGAGCACCGCGATGCGTCGGCCGTTCGCGCCCACCGGCAGCGCGCCGAGCACGGCGAGCGCCGCCTTCATCGACGCCGGATTGGCATTGTAGCTCTCGTCGATCAGCACGAAGGTGCCGCCGGCCGGGTGGGAAAGCCGGTGCTGGCGGCCGCGTCCCTTCTCGGCCGTGAAGCCCGAAAGGGCGGCCGCCGCCTTGCCGACGTCGGCGCCGGCGAGATAGGCGGCGCCCAGCACGGCAAGCGCGTTCTGCGCGATGTGGCGGCCCGGCGCGCCGATCCGCGCCTCGACCTCGCGCCCGGCCATCGCGACCCGGACATGCGAGCCCTCGCCGTCCATCTCGCACGAAACCAGCCTGAAGGTGGCGCGCGGATGCTCGCCGAAGCTCCAGACGTGCTCGACGCCGGCGTCGTGCGCGGCCTGTTCGAGCAGCTTCCATTGCGGATCGTCGTGGTTCAGCAGCGCGTGGCCGTCCTTCTCGACGCTTTCGAATATCTCGGCCTTGGCGCGGGCGATTTCCTTGAGGTCCCTGAAATGGCCGAGATGCGCCGGCGCGATCAGGGTGATGACGGCGATGTGCGGCCGCACGAAGCGCGTCAGCGCCCGGATCTCGCCCGGATGGTTCATGCCGATCTCGAAGATGGCGTAGTCGCAATCCTCTGGCATCCGCGCCAGCGTCAGCGGCACGCCCCAATGGTTGTTGAACGACCTGTCGGAGGCATGGACCGCGCCGCAGGCCGAAAGCGCGACACGCATCGCCTCCTTGGTCGTGGTCTTGCCGACCGAGCCGGTGACGGCGATGATCTTGGCCCTGGACCGCGCCCGCGCCGCGACGCCGACGGCCTCCAGAGCGGCCAGCACGTCGGGCACGACCAGCATCGGCGCGGTGATGCGGCCGAGCGCCGGCAGCTTGCCCTCGGCCACCACCAGAAGGCCGGCGCCCGCCTTGACAGCGGCGGTGGCGAAGTCGTGGCCGTCGAACCTGTCTCCAGCGATGGCGAAGAAGGCTTCGCCCGGGCGCAAGCTGCGGCTGTCGATGGAAATGCCGGTCACGCCCTCGGGCAATGCGCCGACGGGCCGCCCCTGCATCGCGCCGGCAAGCGCTTCGGTGCGCCAGAGCAGGCTCATGACGAAAGCTCCTTCAGCGCGGCGCGAACCTCGTCGTGGTCGGAGAAAGGCGAGGTGACGTCGCCGGTCGTCTGGCCTTCCTCGTGCCCCTTGCCGGCGACGATCAGCGTGTCGCCGGCCCGAAGCCGAGACACCGCCTCGCGGATCGCCTGCCGGCGGTCGCCGATCTCGGCGGCGCCCGGCGCGGCGGCGAGAATGGCGGCGCGGATGTCGGCCGGCGCTTCCGAGCGGGGGTTGTCGTCGGTGACGATGACGGCATCGGCCAGCCGGGTCGCGATCTCGCCCATGATCGGCCTTTTTCCCCGGTCGCGGTCGCCGCCGCAACCGAACACGACGACGACGCGGCCGGTGGTGAAGGGGCGGACCGCCTTCAGCACGTTCTCCAGCGCGTCGGGCTTGTGGGCGTAGTCGACATAGACCGGCGCGCCGTCAGGCGTCGCGCCGACCAGCTCGAGCCGCCCCGACGCGCCTTTCAGCCTTTCGAGCGCGGCCAGCGCCGTGGCGGCGTCGAGCCCGGTCGCGATGGCGAGCCCGGCCGCGACCAGCGCGTTCGAAACCTGGAAATCGCCGGCCAGCGGCAGGTCGATCTCATGGATCGCCCCGTTCGCCTCGATCTCGGCGCGCTGGCGGTGGCGCTCGTGCTCGACGCGCTTCAACTGGAGGAAGGAACCCTTGCGGCCGACGGTCAGCACGTCGAGCCCGGCCCGCCGTGCGGCGTCGACGGTGGCCCTAGACCACGGATCGTCGGCGAAGACCACCGCCGGCGCGCTCCTGGGCAGCAGTTCGGTGAACAGCCGCATCTTGGCGGCGTGGTAGTCCTCGACCGTCGGATGATAGTCCATGTGGTCGCGGCCGAGATTGGTGAAGCCGCCGGCGGTGAGCCTGACCCCGTCGAGCCGGCGCTGGTCGAGGCCGTGGCTCGACGCCTCCATCGCCGCGTGGGTGACGCCCTCACGGGCGAGTTCGGCCAGAAGCCGGTGCAGCGCCACCGGGTCGGGCGTGGTCAGCGAGCCGTATTCCTCGCGCCCCGGTGCGGTGACGCCGGTGGTGCCGATCGAGGCGGCGGCGAGGCCGGCCTCGGCCCAGATCTGGCGCACGAACGACGCGACGGAGGTCTTGCCGCTGGTGCCGGTGACGGCGACCATGGTCTCGGGCTGCGCGCCGTAGAAGGCGGCCGCCGCCAGCGCCAGCGCCCGGCGCGGGTCGCCGACCTCGAGCACCGGCAGGCCGATGTCGCCGCCGACCGCGCCGCGCGCGGCGATGACGGCGACCGCGCCGCGCCGCGCCGCGTCGGCCGCGAAGGCGGCGCCGTCAGTCTTCGATCCCTGGAGCGCGGCGAACAGGAAGCCGGGAGCGGCCTTGCGCGAATCCGAGGTCAGCCCCGTCACCTCGACCCCGGCAAGCGTGGCCGCGACGGGCAGGAAACCGGAAAACTGGCTGAGTTTCATCGAATTCCACTGCCCGTCTGCATCTGCGGTCAAATCGATCTTCCCTGTCGGTCTCTCCCAGGCCGAGAATCACCGGGTCGAGACCAGAAGGGCCCCACTTTCATGGCCGAAATCGGGCTTGACGCCAAGGAGAGCAGCCGAACGGCGGATGATGCTGCCGACCACCGGCGCGGTGTTGAGGCCCGATGTCGCGCTCATCCCCGGCTTTTCCGGCTTCGGCTCGTCGAGGATCACGAGCACGATGTACTCGGGGTCGTTGACGGGGAAGCCGGCGAGGAAGGCGTTGAAGCGCTTGTCGTTGGAATAGCGGCCGTTGACCACCTTTTCCGCCGTGCCGGTCTTGCCGCCGACGAAGTATCCGGGCACCTCGGCGCGGCGGCCCGATCCCTTCTCGACGTTCAGCCGGAACAGGTAGCGCATCATCTCGCTGGTCTTCTGCTTGATGACCTGGGTCGCGCCGGCCATGGCCTGCCCGGCGTCGCGCGGCAGGAAGGTCGGCTGGATCAGCATGCCGCCGTTCAGCATCGCCGCCGCCGACATCGCGGTCTGGAGCGGCGTCGTCGCCACGCCGTGGCCGAACGAGATGGTGATCTGGTGGATGCGCTTCCATTCGGAAGGCTCTGTCGGGCGCGCCACCTCCGGCAGCTCGGTGGACATGCGGTCGAGCAGGCCGATCTTGCGGAAGAAGGCGCGGTGGTGATCGACGCTGACCGTCTCGGCCATGCGGGCGGTGCCGATGTTCGACGAATAGATGAACACCTCCGGCACGGTCAGCACCCGGCCCTTGCCGTGGAAGTCGCGGATGGTGTGGCGGGCGATCTGGATCGGCCGCGAGGCGTCGAAGCGGCTGTTCAGGTTGGCCGTGCCGGCGTCGAGCGCCATGGCCAGAGTGAAGCCCTTGAAGGTCGAACCCATCTCGTAGACGCCGGCCGACACGCGGTTCAGCCGGTCCTTCTCATGGGCGTTGAACGGGTTGTTGGGGTCGTAGTCCGGCAGCGAGGCCATGCCGAGCACCTCGCCGGTGCGGGCGTTCAGCACCACGGCGCCGGCGCCGATGGCGCGGTAGCGCTCCATCGCCTGCTCCAGCTCGTCGCGCAGGATGTGCTGGACGCGCAGGTCGATCGACAGCCTGACCGGCTCGAGGTCCTTGGGGATGGCGAGGCCGGTCGCCTGCAAATCCGCCAGCCCCTGATCGTCGATGTATTTCTCCATCCCGGCAATGCCCTTGTTGTCGACATTGACCAGGCCGACGATGTGGGCCGCCGTCGCGCCGCCGGGATAGAATCGGCGCTTCTCGGTGCGGAAGCCGACGCCGGGAATGCCGAGCTGCATGATCGCCTGCTGCTGGCGCGGCGACAACTGGCGCTTGAGCCAGATGAAGCCGGCATCGCTCTTCAGCCGGTTGTAGGTCTGCTCGACATTCAGGTCCGGCAGGATGGTCAGGAGCTTTTCCAGCGCCTCGTCGACATCGACGATGCGGCGCGGCTCGGCATAGAGCGAGGCGGTGTTGATGTCGGTGGCCAGCACCTCGCCGTTGCGGTCGACGATGTCGGGCCGCGAGGCCGTGACCCGCGACGGGCCGGGACCGCCCTCTTCGATCTCCTGCGTTCCGAGGAAGACCAGGCGGCCGGCGATGGCGCCGTAGATGCAGAAGAACACCGCCATGGTCATCACGATGCGGCTGCGGCCGCGGCCGCCCGATGCCTTGGCCAGCCCCTCGATGACGATGCGGCCGGCCTCGCCCTTGCCCTCACCCTGCCCCCGGTCCTCGCCCTGCCCGTCCTTCCGCCAGCGGCCGATCATCGTCCGATGCCTCCGGTCGTGACGCCGTCGACCGTCTTCCCGGCGATCTCGCCCTCGCCGACGATGTCCTCGATGCTCAGCGGCCGTTCGGGCAACTCCTCGATGCTGCCGATCTGGTGCGCCTCGACCGGCACGAGATGAAGCTCGTCGCGATAGGCCTCGGCCAGCTTCTGCAACCGCGCCGGCTGGGTCAGCAGGCTCCAGTCCGCCTTGAGCACGTCGATCGTCTCCTCCTCGAAGCGGATCGCCGCCTCGAGCTTGCGCAGCTTGGAATACTCGGCCTCGGCCTCGTGCTTGGTGGTGTAGGTGAAGCCCGCTGCACAGACCATGACGGCGATCAGCACCATGTCGGTCGTCCTGAACATGGCCTCACCCTTCTCCTGAAATGTCGGGCAGCGACGGCAGCCCGAAGATCGACGGATCGCTCGGCCGCGACGGCGCGGCGGTGCGCGACGCCCGGCGCAGCTTGGCCGAGCGGGCGCGCGGATTTTCCACCGCTTCAGCCTCGCTGGCCGCGACCGCCTTGGCGGGCTTGTCGAACGTGGCCTCTTTCTCCATCGCCGCCGGCAAATGGCGCGAGCCCGAGGCGCGGCCGGAACGGTCGGCCAGGAACTGCTTGACCATCCTGTCCTCGAGCGAATGGAAGGTGACGACGACCAGCCGGCCGCCGGGCTTCAGCGCCCGCTCGGCCGCGAACAGCGCGCGGCCCAGTTCGCCTAGCTCGTCGTTGACGAAGATGCGCAGGGCCTGGAAGGTGCGGGTGGCGGGATGGATGCGGTCGCCCGGCTTGCGGCCGAGCACGCCCTCGACGGCGTCCGCGAGGTCGCGCGTCCGCTCGAACGGCTTTTGCGCCCGGCGCTTCTCGATCATGCGGGCGACGCGGCCGGCATGGCGCTCCTCGCCGTAGAAGCCGAGGATGCGGGCGAGATCGCCGACCTTGAAGCGGTTGACGACATCGGCGGCGCCCGGCCCCGCCTGCTCCATGCGCATGTCGAGCGGCCCGTCGTGGCGGAAGGAGAAACCGCGCGCCGCCTCGTCGATCTGCATCGAGGACACGCCGATGTCGAGCACGACGCCGTCGACCTTTTCGCCGGCAATTTCATCGAGAGCCGAGAACCGTCCCCGGACCAGCCTGAGCCGCCCGCAGGCTTCCGCCTCCAGCGCCCGGCCGGCGGCAATGGCGTCGGGATCGCGGTCGATGGCGACGACGTTCGCGCCCGCGCCCAGAATGGCCCGGCTATAGCCGCCCGCGCCGAAGGTGCCGTCGGCGATCGTCTCGCCCGGTCGCGGCCGCAGCGCGGCGAGAACCTCCGCCAGCATCACCGGGACGTGGCGCGCTGCGTCCGCGCCGGCGCCCGCCGCGCCATGGCCGGCGGTCATGGCGCGCCCTCGCCCGCCGCCTGCTGCCGCAGCTTCAAGAGCCGCGCCCGCACCTGCGCGCCATAGGCGGCGAGCCGCGACGGCTCCCACATCTGGAAGAAGGTGCCGCGGCCGACGAAGGCCACCTCGGTCGCGATGCCGGTATGCTCGCGGATGAAATCCGTCACCGTGATGCGCCCGTCCTGGTCGAGCTTCAGGAAATCGCTGTCGCCGTGGACGAAGTAGGACATGTCGTCCGCGGTCTGGAGAAACGGGTCTTCCATGGCGATGCGCGCCTCGTAGCGGTCGAGCAGGTCGAGCCCGCCGACGTCGAGCGCCGGCCGGTCGAGCGCCTTCAGCGCGTAGAGGTCCTGATAGCCCCGCTTCGCCACCACGGCGCGGAAATGCGCCGGCACCGACACCCGCCCCTTGGCGTCGATCCTGTTCACGGCGCTGGAAAGAAAACGGTCCATGACCCGATGCTGCCGTCCCTGCCGCCGCCCTCGCCCGCATGTCGCCGGACATGCCGCGAGCCGCCATTTCCGCACGCTGCGCAACCCAGCCCGGCCTCGATTCCGGCCCGCAAGCAGGCCGCGAACCCGGCCCCGCATTCGACAGAGAAGCACCGTTCCGGCGCGCGCCAGGGGCGGCCGGATCGAGTGACGCTTCACCTTGAACTGAAACGAGGTTGCGATGATGGATAAGGGATAACATGGGGCAATATGGGCGTCAACGGGAGCAAGTCACATCAACCACCATGCCGGACCATCGGCGGCGGCACGGCGGCAATGCGGCAGCCAATCCGCATTTATCCTGCGTTAGGCTTAATGAAGCGTTATCGCGGCTCCCGCGCCCCGCCCCCGCGTCCCCGCCCCCGCGTTCCCCAGCGCGTGGCGCGGAAGCGCAAAAAAACGCCGCCGAATGAACGGCGGCGCGAGCTTTCATCGATGTCGAGAGCCGGGAAGCGGACGCCTACCAGCCCTGGGTGCCGTACCAGTCGTCGACGTCACGGCGCACACGGTCCTTCTCGATGCCGTAGCGTTCCTGAATCTTGCCTTCGAGCTGGTCGCGCTTGCCGGCGATGACATCGAGATCGTCGTCGGTCAACTTGCCCCACTGCTCCTTGACCTTGCCCTTGACCTGCTTCCAATTTCCTTCGACGCGGTTCCAGTCCATGTCTGTCTCCTGTTCTGAGGTACGTCGGAAGAACGCGCGCCGCGGCGAATGGTTCATTTACGCCTTCGGGCCGGCTCAATCGGCCGGGTCGCCCCGCCGGCGATTGAGCGCCTGCCGGACCGCGTCGGCGAGCGCCTCGTCGCAAAACGGCTTGCCGACGGTCGGCACGTCGGGCAGGCCCGCAAGCAGCGCCCCGGCGTCGTGGCGGCCGGTGGCGAAGACCACCGGCACGCCTCTGGCCGACAGGGCGGCGGCGAACCCGACCGTGGAGCGCCCGCCGAGCGCGATGTCGAGAATGACGATGTCGAAGCCGAACGCGCCCACGCCATCGATACCGATATCGGCACCGACATTGTCCAGGCTGTAGGCCACGGTGACCTCGCCGGCCCCGAGGTCGCGGAGCATCTCCTCCAGATCGAGGGCGATGACGGCCTCGTCGTCAAGGACAAGGGCGCGCAGGCCCTTCAATGAATTATCGTTCAAACGCTGCTCCTGAATCAGGGAATTTCCCCGGCCCCGGCCGCGACTGGAGCCCGGATCGCAAGCAGCCGTCATTTAAAAATGACGTAGCCGAACCTTTGCCGGGACCGCCGCGTTGAAGCGTTCGTCATGTCGAATAATCTCGTCCGGTCCACACGCAAACATTCCTGCGAACGGTGTCCGTTGCGCCGCCGCAAAGCGTTCCGCGATTTCACCGGGGAGGAGCTGGCCTTTGTCTCCTCGCTCAAGCGCGGCGAACTGTCGGTCGCCAAGGGCGCCGCCGTGCTGTGCGAGGGCGCCGCGGCGCCCCATCTCTACACGGTGCTCGAAGGCTGGGGCTTCCGCTACAAGCTGCTCGACGACGGACGCCGGCAGATCGTCAACTACGTCATGCCGGGCGACCTCGTCGGCCTTCAGGGGACGCTGATGGACGAGATGCACCATTCCGTCGAGGCCCTGTCGCCGATGACGCTGTGCGTGTTCGAGCGCCGCCGGCTGATGTCGCTCTACCGCGAGCACGCCGAGCTTGCCTATGACGTCACCTGGCTCGCCTCGCGCGAGGAATGCATGCTGGACGAGAACCTGCTGAGCATCGGCCGCCGCAGCGCGCTCGAGCGGCTGGCCTATCTCGTCTCTTTCCTCGTCGGCCGCGCCAGGACGTCGGGGCTGATCCCGGAAAGGGGGTCGCCCACGCTGGCGATCACCCAGCAGCACGTCGCCGACACGCTGGGCCTGTCGCTCGTGCACACCAACAAGACGGCGCGCCGGCTGGCGAACCGGAAGCTGCTGCGCTGGCGCGACGGCGGCTGCGAGGTTCTCGACGCGGACGGGCTGGCCGCGCTCGCCGGCTGGGAGAGCGGGGAAGCTAGGCGGCGCCCGTTTCTGTAAGCCCGAGGTTGAATCGAAACGTGAACGCGCTGAATCGCCGTGTGAGGACGATGAATCGATTCGCCGGCAGGCTCCGCCAAACCATTGAAAGGAAAGCGTCAGTCGGCCTGTAAGCCGGGTTCTGTATGGCCGCGCCGCCGAGGCGGCGCAACGTGGCGGCCATTCGTCTGGGACGTGCGTTGCCGCACGCCTCAAGCAACCTACCCGGACGGCTGGCCGGAAACTGCCTGAAGGTTTCCCTTCGCGCCGTCCCTATTCGGTCTTGCTCCCGATGGGGTTTGCCGTGCCGCTCCTGTTGCCAGTCGCGCGGTGGGCTCTTACCCCACCCTTTCACCCTTGCCCCGCCAGCCCACCGGCGGCCCATGCGTCGGCCTATGCGTCGACATGTGCGGCCGGTCGGCAGGCGGGGCGGTCTGCTTTCTGTGGCACTTTCCCTGGGGTCGCCCCCGCCGGCCGTTAGCCGGCATCGTGTTTCCCGGAGCCCGGACTTTCCTCGCCGGCGGCCTTTCGGCCCTTGCCGGCGCGGCCGCCCGGCCGACTGACGCCGCGTATAAAGGGGTTCGCGGACAAAATTGCAACCGTAAACGCTTCGGGTCCGCCCGTCAGGCGCCGGTCATGTGGCGCTTGACCCTGGCGCAATAGGCGGACGAGACCTTGTTCATGCGCTTGGCGGCATGGCCGGCATTGTAGCGCAGGATGGTGCCGCAGGTGTCGCCACCGCCGAGCCGGTGCGCCTGGGCGAGATATTTCATGCCCCAGCGTATGTTGGTCTCGGGATCGTAGAGCCCCTTGGCGCTGCCGGAATAGCCCATCATCCGCGCCGTCGCCGGCTTGATCTGCATCAGGCCGATCTCGCCGGCCCGGCCGCGCGCGTTGGGGCGGAAATTGCTTTCGATGCGCACAACGGCGCGGGCGAGCGAGACGGGAACGCCGTGCCTGACGGCATGCTTCGAGATGATGGCGTCATAGGCCGAAGCCTGCCCCGACGGCCGCGCCTTTCCCGCCGCGACCGAAGCGGTGGTGACGGGATCGATGCCGGGAGCCGCGTCGAGGGGCGCGGTCGCGGCGGAAAACATCGACTGGGCGTCGGTGGCGGGCATGGTGGTGGGCATGGCATGGGCGGAATGCGCGAATGCGGAAAGGGCGGCGGCAAGGGCCGCCGTCGCGAAAGACAGCTTCTTCATTGGGGTCCGTTCTTGTTGGCGCGCCTCGGGCGCGGCGGGTTGGCCCGTATCGCCGTTCAGGGGGATCGTTCCGGCGACAGTGCGGGAGCCGATGTGCCGGCCGAATGGGGGCCAAACATGACCGTTCAAGTCACTTTGCGTGACAGAATGTGACGGCGGCGGCCGCTCAGGCCGTAAGGGAGGGCAAGGCGCTGAGCAGGCGATGCAGCGTCTCGATGGTCGAGCGGTCGGCGACGCCGTCGACGCGCGCCGGCCGGAAATGGCGCTGGAACGCCTCGACGGCAATGCGCGTCGCCTCGTCGAACAGGCCGTCGATCTCCAGCCCGTAGCCATAGAGCGACAGCATCGACTGGAACGCCTCGACCGGCTCGCCGCGGTCGCCCGGCGCCAGGAACCTGCCGCCCTGGATCGGCGCCGGCGCGACCCAATGGCCGACGCCGAGCGCATGCAGCCTCGCCCACGGGAACCGCTCGCCAGGGTCGATCTTGCGGCCGGGCGACACGTCGGAATGGGCCAGCACCCGCTCCGGCGCGATGCCGTGGCGGGCGCAGACGCCGCGGCAGAGCGCCGCCACCGCCTCGATCTGCCCGTCGGGAAAATCGGGAAAATCGCCGAGCGGGCCGGGATTGACGATCTCGACGCCGATGGAGAAGGAATTGACGTCGCAACGCCCCTTCCACGACCCTTTGCCGGCATGCCAGGCGCGGTCGCTCTCGCGCACCATCTGCACGATGCGGCCGTCCTCATGCACCAGATAGTGGGCCGAGACCTCGCTTTCGGGCGCGCACAGCCACGCCTCAGCGGCCTGCGCGGTTTCCATCCCGGTATAATGCAGGATCAGGCAGTCCGGCCGCATCGCGTCGTTGCGGACGCCGAAATTGGGCGAGACCCTGACCTCGGCTCCGGCATGGTCGGGAGCGAAGCCGCTCATGCCGGCCGTTCCCCCGGCCGCCTCGACCGCTCGATCGCCTCGTAGGCGGCGTTGATCGCGGCCAGCCTGCGGTTGGCGATGGCCAGGAACTCTTCCGGCACGCCGCGCGCGATCAGCCGGTCGGGGTGATTCTCGGCGGCCATGCGGCGATACTGCGCCCGCACCTCCTCGAACGGCGCGCCCAGTTCCAGCCCCAGCACCCGCCACGGATTGGCCTCGCCGGTGAAGGCGTGGCGCGACAGGATGGTCTCGAACCGCTCCTCGCTGATCGCGAAGATCTCGGCGACGCGGCGCAGGAACCCGACCTCGCGCTCGTGGACGACGCCGTCGGCGGCCGCGATGTGCAGCAGGCCGTCGAGAATGTCCTCGAGCACCGCGCAATCGGGCGCGCCGGTCCCGCACAGGCCGGCAAGCCGCTCGGCATAGGCCTCGAAGCCGGCGATGTCCTGCTTGGCGAGGTCGAACAGCCGCGCGACGTTACGGGTCTGCTCCGGCGGCACGATGAATATCTGCTGGAAGGCGCGGACCTCGTCCTGCGTCACCACGCCGTCGGCCTTGGCCATCTTGGCCGACAGCGCGATCATGGCGATGGAAAAGGCGACGCGGCGGCGGAGCTGCGGGTCGCCTGACATGGCGGTTCGCACGGCCTCGATCACGCTCGACAGCGCGTTCGCCGGCACCGTGGTCAGGAACTCGCTTATCCGCGCCCAGATCGACATGGCCGCTTCATAAGGGGAATTTCCGCCGCTGGCGAGATGCTTCATGGCTTCTTCCGCGCGACGGAACGGAAACGTCCGCCCGCGAAAACGGGTCCGCGGCTGGCGCGGACCCGCCCTGCATGGCTGCCTGAGTGGCTGGGAGGAACGACTGCGCGGTTACTCCACCGGCGGCACGGTCGGCGCGGTCGGCGGCGTGGTGGGCGCGGTGTTGGGCGTCGCAGGCTCGGTCGGGGCCGGCGGAACCGCGTTCGGGGCAGCCGGCTGCTCCATCGGCTCCATCTGGTCGGGGACGGCCTGGGTCGTGGTTCCGTCGGTATCGCTGCACGCGGCAAGCCCCATCAGCGCGAGGCCGGAAACCGAGGCGAGGATCAGCTTGTTCATTCCCTGTCTCCTTCTTTCGAACCGTTGGGCCGCCATGAAACCGGCGCCACGGTCGTCGGGGAAATGAATCCGGCCGTCTCCCGGTTGCGTCACATCGGGTTACCGTGTGTTACAGGCTACTCCTCGCCGTAGAGCCTCGCCAGCGCCGCCACCGCCTTCTGCGGCCGGTAGCCGAGCTTGGACGGGGTCAGGCCGAGCCGCGCGACCACCAGCCCGCGCGACGGGATGACGGTCACGGTCTGTCCGTCATGGCCGCGCAGCCAGAAAGTGTCGCCCGGCAGATCGAAGCCGGAATCGTCGTCGCCCGGGCCGGTGAGCCAGAGCTGGCCGCGCCCGTATTTGCCCGCGGAGGCCGGGGCCTCCTCGCGCATCCAGGCCACGAAACCCTCGGGCAGGATCCGCCGCCCCTCCCAGACGCCGTCATTGCGCAGGAACTCGCCGAAGCGCACCCAGTCGCGCGCCGTGGCGTAGAGATAGGACGAGCCGACGAAGGTGCCGGTGGCGTCGGTCTCCAGGACCGCGCTCGTCATGCCGAGCGGGCCGAAAAGCGACTCGCGCGGCCAGGCGAGCGCCCCGGCGGCCTCCGCGAAGGCGTCCTGCCAGACGCGCGACAGCATCGTCGTCGTGCCGCTCGAATAGTTGAACAGCGTGCCGCGCCGGCCGGCGAGCGGCTTGTTGGCGGCGAAGCCCGCCATGTCGGATTCGAGATAGAGCATGCGGGTGACGTCGGTGACGTCGCCATAATCCTCGTTGAACTCCAGCCCGCTCGACATCGCCATCAGGTCGGCGATGGTGATCTCGCCGCGCTCGTCGCCGTTCCAGCCTTCGAAGAGCCCGTCCTGGTCGACGGAAAGCCGCTCCTCGCCGACCAGCGTGCCGATGATCGCGGCCGTAACGGTCTTGGTCATCGACCAGCCCAGCAGCGGCGTGTCGGCCTTGAAGCCGTCGCCGTAGCGCTCGCCGACGATGCGGCCGTCATGCGCGACGACGAAGGCGCGCATGCCGGGGCCGGCCATGTCCGGGTCATCGAGGATCGCAGCCAGCGCGGCGTCCTGCGACGGCTCCAGCCGCTCGCCCGCCGGCCACAGCGCCGCCATGTTCGGCACGCCCGCGCCCGGCACCTCCGGCATGGCCTGTATCTCGGCGCCGCGGGGAACGCTGGTGCAGCCCGCGCCCGGCCGATAGACCGCCCGCCCCTCGCCGAACAGGCCGAGCAGCCTGGCCGACACCGTGCGTCCGGCCGGATCGACGTCGACCGAGATGTATTTCAGGATCGGGTGGCCGGGCGCCTGGACGTCGAGCGCCAGCACCTCCTGGCCGTCGCGCCAGGCCAGGAACTGGTTCGAGCAGACGATCTTGGCCGAATAGGCGGTGGCGACGCGAATCAGCGCCGGCGGCGAGAACAGCAGCCAGCCGGCGACGCCGGCCGCCACCGCCACCGCCAGCACCACGAGCCATTTCAGAAGCTTGCCCAGAATACGCATGTTCCCCCCGATCCGCGGCCGCCTTCAAATCGCCGCCATTCGATTGCCTTTGCGGCGAGACTTTTGGGCGGCGGCGGCGAAAAATCAATCGGGATCGGTATTCTCTGCCCGAGCCTGCCGCGATTCGGCCGGCGGGCACGAGGGAGGAACGATGCGGCGATTGAGCTTCCGTGCATGGCTCGAGGTGGTGGCAGCGGCATGGATCGCGCCGGCCGTGCTGGTCCTGGCGTCCTGCACCGCCGTCAACTACGATTTCTCCGATGTCGCGCCGGGCCGGCCGCAGCCGCCGCAGGTGCTGACCGCGCCGCAGTCCGCCACCGCCACGCATCCGCGCTTCGGCGACCGCAAGCCGCATCCATGGGGCAGCCGCGCCCCCTGGACCTATGCGATCCATGGCACCGACGTGTCGAAATACCAGCAGGACGTCGACTGGCGCGCGGCCAGGGAAGCCGGCATCTCCTTCGTCTTCATCAAGGCCACGGAAGGCGGCGACCGGCTCGACGACCGCTTCCGCGAGCACTGGCGCAATGCCAGGGCGGCCGGCATTCCGCGCTCGGCCTATCATTTCTACTATTTCTGTCGCACGGCGCGCGAGCAGGCGGAATGGTTCATCCGCAACGTGCCGCGCGAGGCCGGCAGCCTGCCGCATGTGCTCGACATGGAATGGAACCACAAGTCGCCGACCTGCAAGCTGCGCCCGCCGGCCGAGACGGTGCAGGCCGAGATGCGCGTCTTCCTCGACATGCTGGAGCGCCACTACGGCAAGCGGCCGATCGTCTACACCACCATCGACTTCTTCGACCAGAACGGGCTCGCCGGCTTCAAGGGCAACGACTGGTGGCTGCGCTCGGTCGCCGCCCACCCCGACGACCTTTACGGCAAGCACCCGTTCCTGTTCTGGCAATATACCGGCACGGGCGAGGTGCCGGGCATTGCCGGCGACGCCGACGTCAACGTCTTCAACGGCAACCGGGCGCAATGGCAGGCATGGCTGAAACGCCACACCCGGTAACGCCGAATTTATCTCGGTTTTCGGCGCCCGATCCGTCACAATCGCGCCGACAACGCCTTGCAGGAGAACAGGCATGAAATTTCAGGCCATCGCCGTCGCCGCGACCTTCGCAACCGCCCTGCCCGCGCTGGCGCAGGACTGCGGCGGCGATGTCTCCGCCTGGAAGGCCGGCATCGCGCAGGAGGCGCGCGCGGCCGGCGTCGGCGAACGCGGCCTGGCGGCGCTGGCCGCTGCCCGCATCGACGAGAAGGTGCTCGCCCGCGACCGGGCGCAAGGGGTATTCACCCAGACCTTCATCGAGTTCTCGAACCGGATGATCAACCAGTACCGGCTGACCAACGGCGCAGCCAACCTGAAGAAACATGCCGAAATCTTCGCCCGCGCCGAACGCCAATCCGGCGTTCCCAGCCCGGTCATCGCCGCGTTCTGGGCGCTGGAGACCGATTTCGGCGCTGTCCAGGGCGACTTCAACACCCTGAACGCGCTGGTGACGCTGGCGCATGACTGCCGCCGGCCCGACCTGTTCCGGCCGCAGGTGGTGCCGATGCTCACCCTGATCGACGACGGCACGCTGCCCGCCGACACCCAGGGCGCCTGGGCCGGCGAGATCGGCCAGACCCAGATGCTGCCGTCCGACATCCTGACCAAGGGCGTCGACGGCGACGGCGACGGCAGGGTCGACATGCGCGGCTCCGTTCCCGACGTCATCATGACCACGGCCGCCAAGATCCGCTCGCGCGGCTGGCGGCCGGGCGAGCCGTGGATGGAGGAAGTCACGGTCCCGGCGCGGATGGCGTGGGAGGAGACCGGCCGCCTGAACAGGCTGCCGGTGTCGCAATGGACGCAATGGGGCGTGACCCGGCGCGACGGCGGCGCGCTCGACGCGAGCAGGCCCGAGGCCGGCCTGATGCTGCCGATGGGCCACAAGGGCCCGGCCTTCCTCGTCTATCCCAATTTCGACATCTATCTCGAATGGAACCAGTCGATCGTCTACACGCTGACGGCGGCGAACCTCGCCACGCGGCTGGCCGGCGCGCCCAAGCTCGATCCGCGCAATCCGGAGGAAGGGCTGGTCGGCGAAACCATGAAGCTGTTGCAGTGGAAGCTGGAACAACGCGGCTACGATGTCGGCGGCATCGACGGCATCCTCGGCCAGAAGACGCGCGACGCCGTGCGCCTCGAACAGATCCGCCTCGGCCTGCCCGCCGACGGCTGGCCGACGCCGGCGCTGCTGTCCAATCTCTGAACGTTTTCACTGTTCAAAAAAAAAGCCGCCGCGCTTCCCGACGAAACGCGGCGGCCTTTATCTTCTTTCCGCCCGTCAGAGCGAGGCGGCGACGGCCGGCCAGACCTCCAGCGAGCCGCGATAGATCATCTCCAGCGCGACATAGAGGATGATGGCGAGGCCGATATAGGCGATCCAGCGATGCTTCTCGAGCAGGCGGGCGATGAAGCCGGCGGCGATGCCCATCAGCGCGATGGAAAGCACGAGGCCGACGACGAGGACGGTCGGGTGCTCGCGCGCGGCGCCCGCCACCGCCAGCACGTTGTCGAGCGACATCGAGATGTCGGCGATGACGATCTGGATCGCGGCCTGCTTGAGGGTCTTGCGCGGCGCACTGTCGGCGATGCCGCCCGAGGCGTCGAGGTCCTCGTCGGCCAACGCTTCCTGCGCGGCGTGCGCCTCGTGGTGCGGCGTGCGCAATTCCCGCCACATCTTCCAGCACACCCACAGAAGCAGGATGCCGCCGACGAGAAGCAGGCCGATGATGTTGAGAAGCTGAACCGTGACCGTGGCGAAGCCGATGCGCAGCACGGTGGCGGCGATGATCCCGATCAGGATGGCCTTGGCGCGCTGTTGGGCCGGAAGGCCGGCGGCGGCGAGCCCGATCACCACCGCGTTGTCGCCGGCGAGCACCAGGTCAATGGCGATCACCTGCAAGAGGGCGGAAAAGCCCTCGGGCGTGAAGATTTCCATATTATTGTCCCACTCTTATGAAGATGCGGCGCAACTGCGCCGCATATCGCCCGGAGCCGGATTTTTTCCGCAGGCAATTTTACATGGGAGCGGGGGGCCGCGCGTTCAAGGCGGCAGGCGGGAAATTTTGCGGTTGCGGCCGCCCCGCTCCTGCTGGCATCTGTCGCGCCATGACGCGCGAACCCGACATCCACGCCCTTCTCGACACGCTGACCGGGCACGTGCAGGAACGCGGCCGCCTGCGCGTCTGGTCGCTGGCGATCACCATATTCGGCGACGCCGTGGTGCCGCGCGGCGGGCGGGTGGCGCTCGCCCTGCTCCAGGAGATCGTCGGCCGGCTGGGCATCGAGGCCGGGGCGCTGCGCACGGCGATGTCGCGGCTGGCGTCCGACGGCTGGGTCGAGCGCGAGCGCCAGGGCCGCAATTCGTTCTTCAGCCTCGGCCGACAGGGTCGCCACGCCTTCGACCTCGCGACGCGGCGCATCTATGCCGGCGCCGCCCCCGCCTGGACCGGCGGCTGGACCGTGGCGATCCTGCCGCCGGGCGTGGGCGAGGTCGACACGGCCGAGTTGCAGGCGCTCGGCTTCGTCAGGGTGGCGCCGGGCGTGCATCTGCGTCCCGAAGCGGACGGCGCGCCGGATGCTACGGCCGCGCTTTCAGGCATGCTGGTGGTGCGCGGCGAAAGCACCGACCATCCCGAGACCCTGCATGCGCTGTGGCCCTCGGCGGAAACGGCCGCGGCCTATCGCGCCTTCATCGCCGCCTTCTCGCCGCTCCATGCCGCCCTTGATGGGAGCGGGGGCGCACATCCGCTCGACGCCATCGCCGCCCGGACGCTGCTCGTCCACGAATGGCGGCGCATCGTCCTGCGCGATCCCGGCCTGCCCGTGGCCCTGCTGCCGCAAGGCTGGCCCGGCGAGACGGCGCGCGGGCTGGCGCGCGGCATCTATCGCGCGCTGGCCGGGCCGAGCGAAGCATGGCTCGACGCCGCCGGGCTGCCGCCGCCTGCCGACGCGGAAGGCTTTTCCCGGCGCTGGCAAGGTTGAACCGCCTCGGTCAGCGCTTTTCGCGGATGTCGGTCAGCGTCCGCGTCGGCGTGATCGCCTCCGGATCGAGCCGGACCTCGATGATCGCCGGGATGCCACTCGCCCTCGCGCGCTCGAAGGCGGCGGCGAACTCGCCCGTCTCGACGACCGTCTCGCCATGGCCGCCATAGGCCCGCGCCAGCGCGGCGAAATCCGGGTTCCTCAGCATGGTGCCGGAAACGCGGCCGGGATATTCGCGCTCCTGGTGCATGCGGATGGTGCCGTAGATGCCGTTGTTCAGGATGACGACGATGACGGGCAGGCCGTACTGGACGGCGGTGGCGAATTCCTGCCCGTGCATCATGAAGTCGCCGTCGCCGGCCCAGACGATGACCTCGCGCTCGGGGAACAGGTGCTTGGCGGCGACGCCCGCCGGCAGGCCGTAGCCCATCGAGCCGGAGGTCGGCGCGGCTTGCGTGGCGTTGCGGCGGAAGCGGTGGAAGCGATGCATCCAGGTGGCGAAGTTGCCGGCGCCGTTGCAGATCACGGCATCCTCCGGCAGCACCTTTTCCAGATGCTCCATGATCGGCCCCATCAGCACCTTGCCGGGGCCGGTCGCCGGCGGCGTCGACCATTTGAGATAGGACTGGTGCAGTTCCTCGGTCCGGTTCGCCCACACGGGTGCCTTCGGGGGCGTCTTCGCCGGCGCGCCCGCGCGGAAGGCGGCGGCGAAGGCGGCAGGCGTGGCATTGACCGCGACCGTCGGGCGATAGACCCGGCCGAGCTCCCCGGCGTCGGCATGGACATGGACGAGCTTCTGGTCGGGATAGGGGCTCTTCAGCAGCGTGTAGTCCGACGACGGCATCTCGCCGAAGCGGCCGCCGACCAGGAGCACCACGTCCGCCTGCCTGATGTAGCCGCCGAGCTCGGGGTTGATGCCGATGCCGACGTCGCCGGCATAGGAGGGATGCAGATGGTCGAACAGCATCTGGCGGCGGAACGAGCAGCCGACCGGCAGCGACCAGCCTTCCGCCGCCGCGCGGATGTCGGCGACCGCCGCATCGTCCCAGCCCGCGCCGCCAAGGATGAGGAAAGGCCGCTCGGCCTTCTCGAGCAGGGTCCGGATCGCCGCCATCTCCGGCTCGCCGGGGCGGATGGCGACCGGGACGAAAGGCAGCGGCGCCGGCGCCTCGACCACGTCGGTCAGCATGTCCTCGGGCAGCGAGACCACAACCGGCCCCGGCCGCCCCGAGGTGGCGACGGCGAAGGCCCGGGTGACGAGCTCGGGAATGCGCGCGGCATCGTCGATCTCGACCACCCATTTGGCGACCGAGCCGTAGAACGCCTTGTAGTCGACTTCCTGGAACGCCTCGCGCTCCTTGATGCCGCGGCCGATCTGGCCGATGAACAGGATCATCGGGATCGAATCCTGGCGCGCGATGTGGACGCCGGCCGAGGCGTTGGTCGCGCCCGGCCCGCGGGTGACGAAGCAGATGCCCGGCTTCCCCGACAGCCGGCCGTAACAGTCGGCCATCATCGCCGCGCCGCCCTCCTGCCGGCAGACGACGGTCGCGATCGCGGAATCGTGCAGCGCGTCGAGCACGGCGAGATAGCTCTCGCCCGGCACGCAATAGAGCCTGTCGACGCCGTTGGCCTCCAGCGCGTCGACGATGAGTTGTCCGCCGGTTCTCATTTGGCCCCCTTCTCCAGTTCCGTGAGGATTTCTTCGGTGTGCTGGCCGAGCCGCGGCGACGGCCGCTCATAGGCCAGCGGCGTCGCGCTCATCACCATCGGCGCACGCACGGAAGGCAGCGCATTGCCCATGCCGTCGTCCAGATCGAGGCGCATGCCGCGCGCCCTGGTCTGCGGATCGTCGAACATCTGGCCGATGGTGTTGATCGGCGATGCCGGCACGGCCGCCTTCTCCAGCGCCGCCAGCAGCGCCTCGCGCCGCCAGCGGCTGGTCACGGCCACGACTTCCGCGCGCAGCCGCGCGCGGTTGCTGACCCTGAGCGGATTGGTGGCGAAATCGGGGTCGGCGGCCGCATCCGCCATGCCGGTGGCGGCGCAGAAGCGCTGGAACTGGCCGTCATTGCCGACGGCGAGGATGATGTGGCCGTCCTCGACCGGCACCACCTCGTAGGGCGCGATGTTCATGTGGGCGTTGCCCATCTGCACCGGCGAATTGCCGGAAACCAGATAGTTCAGGTTCTGGTTGGCCAGCACCGAGATCTGCGAATCGTAGAGCGCCATGTCGATGTGCTGGCCCTCGCCGGTGGCCTCGGCATGGCGCAGCGCCGCCTGGATGGCGACGACCGCGTAGAGCCCGGTGAAGATGTCGGAGACGGCCACGCCCGCCTTCTGCGGCTCGCGGCCGGGCTCGCCGGTGATCGACATCAGCCCGCTCATCGCCTGGATGATGAAGTCGTAGCCGGCGCGCGGCGCGTAGGGGCCGTCCTGGCCGAAGCCGGTGATCGAGCAATAGACGAGGCGCGGGTTGACCGCCTTCAGGCTTTCGTAGTCGAGCCCGTATTTCTTCAGCCCGCCGAGCTTGAAGTTCTCGATCATCACGTCGGCCCCCGCCGCCAGCCGGCGCACGGTTTCGGCCCCCTCCGGCGTCGAGAAATCGACCGCGATCGAGCGCTTGCCGCGATTGCAGGAGTGGTAATAGGCGGCCGACAGGTTCTCGCCGTCATGGCTCACGACGAAGGGCGGCCCCCATTTGCGGGTGTCGTCGCCACCGTCCGGGTTCTCGACCTTGACGACGTCCGCGCCGAGATCGGCGAGGAGCTGTCCGGCCCACGGGCCGGCGAGAATGCGGGCGAGCTCGATGACGCGGATGCCCGCGAGCGGACCCTTGAGCGGGGGTTGAGCCATGATCGCGGCAGCCTCCATTGCAGCTTGCCACCGGCCTATCAGATCGCGCGGCCCCGGGGTATCCGAATTCTCGGCATGGGGTCATGCGCGTCCGTCATGACCTCGCATCGGCTTCCGTCTTGCGCGCGGCCCATTGCGCGAATTCCTCCATCGCGACGTCGCGGTTCAGCTCGTTCAGCGTCTCGTGCCGGGTCTGGGCATGGACCGTCGAGACGACATCGGCGAAGCCCGCCGCCCTGAGACGGCCGGCGAGACGCTCCGTCGCCTTGCCGAAATCCGTCGCCGGGTCCCTGGCGCCGCCGAGGACGTGGAACGGCAGGTCGCGACGCACGCCGGCGAGGTTGCGGTCGTCCGCGCCGGCGAAGATCAGCTCGAACACGCCCCTCCACATCCCGACCGAGGCGTCGAAGCCACACAGCGGGTCGGCGACATAGGCGTCGACTTCCGCGTGGTCGCGCGACAGCCAGTCGAACGGCGTCCGCCCGTCCGTGACCTTCCGCGCCCAGTCGCGGAAGGTCAGGCGCGGCAGGATGCGCGACGGCACGTCGGAGCCGAGCCTGAACCTCTCCCACGCCAGCACCGCCTGCGCCAGGCGCCCGAGGAGGCCGGCGGAAAAATTGCCGTTCCAGATCGCGGCGCCGGCGATGCGGTCATGATGTTTCTGCACGAAGTTGAGCGCGATCAGCGCGCCCATCGAATGGCCGAAGACGACGACCGGCAGGCCGGGCTGCTCCTCGGCGATCAGGTCGTGGACAGCGGCGACGTCGGCGATGACCTTCGCCGCGGCCGGCTCGGCCCCGAACGATCCGGGCGGCGCGTCGGGCGCGGTGGTCAGGCCATGGCCGCGATGGTCGTGGGCATAGGCGGCGAAGCCGCGGTCGGCGAGGAAGCGGGCGAAACGGCCGTAGCGGCCGGCGTGCTCGGCCAGACCGTGATTGATCTGGACGACGCCGCGCGGGCGGCCCGGCGGCAACGCGGCATAGAGGTTCAAGGTCGCGCCCGTCGGCGAGGAAAGTTCGCGCTGGCTGTCGAAATCCATGGCTGTCGCCTCCCGCTTCCGCCTGAAGGGAAAACGAAACGGCCGCGCGGTCAAGACCCGCGCGGCCGGCGAAACCGGGCTGGCGGCCGCTGCCGCGTCAGAACCCGAACATGAAGGTCGCGCCGGTCTGGCCGTTGCCGGTCTGGGCGACGTGGCCGCTGGTGTTCTTGCCGAACTGGAACAGGCCGTGGGCGTTGCCGTTGCCGGTCTGTGTCAGCGTGCCGTTGTGGCCGGAGCCCTGCTGGTGGACGACGCCGAGATTGCCGCCGCCGTTCTGGGCGAGGCCGGCGGCATTGCCGAAACCGGCCTGGCTGATGCCCGAGCCGCCGTTGAAGCCGTTGACGAGGGAATAGATCGTCAGGCCGGCGCGCATCGCCTGCGCCTCCTGCGCGTTGGTCGGGACGACGGTGATGCCGATCGAGCCGCCGGCATGGGCGGAAGCGGGGGCTGCGGCGGCAAGGGCGGCGGCGAGCGCCAGCGCGGAAAGAACGGTGCGGGTCATCGGTGTTCTCCTCTCGGGGTCGGTGCTTCATTCGATGGCCCGACTATGGCGACCGGCCCCTGAACCGGGCCGGAACCCGGCATTCATGCCTCGTTAACGAATCCGGTTCCCGCAACGGGAAAACCCCGGACAAGCCGGGGTTTTCGCTGCATGGCCGGGCGAAGATCGGAGCCTCCCGATCAAAGCTTCTGGCCGGTCCGTTCGGCGCAGTGGACGGTGCGGCCGTTGGCGCTGACCTCGAGCCGCGCGTCATAGGGGCCGCCGCCGCCGAGCCGGACCGAGCCGAGCGTCGCGGTCGCGCCGGCCGCGCTCCCGAACGGGCCGCCCTGGCGGATCTGCGTTCCGCTCCCGAAAACCTCGAAGCGATAGGAGCCGGAAAGCGGCTCCGCCGCGTGGGCGCGTCCTTCGAGGGTGACCGCGCCGGCCGAGGCGCTGGCGACGATCTCGCAACTGATCCTGTCCGAGCCGGCCTGCGACGCCCCGGCCGCGGCGAAGGCGGCGGCAAGGCTGGCGACCATCGAGGCCGCCCAGATCGAATAATGCTTGGTGGTTCCGGTCATGGTCGTTTCCCTGTCGTTGGGTCGGGTCGTTGGGCCGGGCCGCCGGGGAGGAAGGCTCCGCCGGCGGCCGGGAGCACGCATCGGGTCGGTTACGGGCAGGTTTGGACGAAGGCTGCGACGTTGCCGCTGCCGGTCTGCGTCACCGCCGCGTCGCAACCGTTGCCGACCTGCACGCCGGCGGCGATGTTGCCGTTGCCGTCCTGGACCAGGATCGAGTTGTGGTTGGCGCCGAACTGGCCGACGCCGGCCTGGTTGTGGTTGCCCTGCTGGCGGCTGTTGGCGTAGTTGCCGAAGCCGTCCTGGCCGATGGCCGCGGTGTTGCCATGGCCTGTCTGGCGGCTGACCGCGCCGTTGAAGATGCCGTTCTGGTAGACGCCGATGGCGTTGGCCGTGCCGGTCTGGGCACCGCCGGCCTCGTTGCCGAAGCCGTACTGGTTCAGCCAGACGCTGTTGGCGGATGCGGGCAGCGCGCCGAAAGCGACGAGGGCGGCGGCGGCGGTGATGAAGAACTTGCGGGTCATGGCGTTTCCTCTTTCGGGTGGGGCTGGGTTCGTGTGAACGGCCCCACAATCGCCCGCCCCTCCGGAACCGGCGCTGAACCGGGCGTTCAGCCGCCGTTCACGGATATTCGGCCCGCTCTTGACGTCGCGCCGGCAAAGGCTTTCATTCCCGATACGGGACGGGACGCTCGCGGGGGAGAGATGGCCATGAACGGGAAACGGACGGCGCGAGCCGCGCTTATCCTTGTCGCGGCGGCGGTGGCGGGCTGCGCCAGGAATCCCGACGCCATCGCGCCGGTCGCGATGCCGGTCAACGCCTATTCCGGGCTTTCTTGCGACCAGCTCGTCGCCGAGCACCGGCAATCCTCGGCCGCGCTCGCCGCCGTCGCCGCGGAGCAGAAGCAGGCCGCGACCGGCGACGCCGTCGGCGTGTTCCTGATCGGCGTGCCGGTCAGTTCGCTCTCGGGCGGCGACAAGGAAGGGCTGGTCGCCCAGCGCAAGGGCGAGGTCGTCGCCATCGAAAGCGCGATGCGCGGCCAGCAATGCGCGCCGCCGGCCGCGCCTGCGGCCACGCCGCCGGCAAAGCCCTCACCCGCCGCGCAATAGGCACGGATTGCCCTTCCCCGCGCGATCGCCTACATACGCGCCAACCCTTTCCTCCCTGACAGGAACAACGGAGTCTTCGCGCGCCATGGCACGCCAGTTCATCTATCATATGTCGGGCCTGACCAAGGCCTACGGCGCCAAGAAGGTCCTGGAGAACATCCACCTCTCCTTCTATCCCGACGCCAAGATCGGCATTCTCGGCCCCAACGGCGCCGGCAAGTCGACCATCCTCAAGATCATGGCCGGCATCGACAAGGAGTGGAGCGGCGAAGCCTGGCTGGCCGAGGGCGCCACCGTCGGCTACCTCGCCCAGGAGCCCGAGCTCGACCCCGCGCTCAACGTCTTCGGCAACGTCATGGAAGGCGTGGCGAAGAAGACGGCGATCATCGAGCGCTATAACGAGCTGATGATGAACTATTCCGACGAGACGGCCGACGAATCGGCGCATCTCCAGGACGAGATGGACCGCCTGAACCTGTGGGACCTCGAACAGCAGGTCGAGATGGCGATGGAGGCGCTGGCCTGCCCGCCCAAGGAGGCCGACGTCACCCAGCTTTCCGGCGGCGAGCGCCGGCGTGTCGCGCTGTGCCGGCTGCTGCTCTCGGAGCCCGACCTTCTGCTGCTCGACGAGCCGACCAACCATCTCGACGCCGAGACGACCGCGTGGCTGGAGAAGCACCTGCGCGCCTACAAGGGCTCGGTCATCCTCATCACCCACGACCGCTACTTCCTCGACAACGTCACCGGCTGGATCCTCGAGCTCGACCGCGGCCGCGGCATCCCCTACGAGGGCAACTACACCGCCTATCTCGAGGCCAAGGCCAAGCGCCTGAAGCAGGAGGGCCGCGAGGACGACGCCCGCCAGCGCGCCATCAGCCGCGAGCGCGAGTGGATCGCCTCCAGCCCGAAGGCGCGCCAGACCAAGTCGAAGGCGCGCATCCAGGCGTTCCAGGACCTTCTGGAAGCCGCCGACAACCGCCGCCCGTCCGACACGCAGATCGTCATCCCCTATGGCGAGCGCCTCGGCAACGTCGTCATCGAGGTCGAGGGCGTCTCCAAGGGCTTCGGCGACCGCCTGCTGATCGACGATCTCTCGTTCAAGCTGCCGGCCGGCGGCATCGTCGGCGTCATCGGGCCGAACGGCGCCGGCAAGACCACGCTGTTCAGGATGATCACCGGCCAGGAAACGCCCGACAAGGGCTCGATCCGCGTCGGCGACACGGTCAAGCTCGGCTATGTCGACCAGAGCCGCGACGCGCTCGACCCCGACAAGACCGTCTGGGAGGAGATTTCCGGCGGCGCGGAGGTGGTCAAGCTCGGCAAGCACGAGGCCAATACCCGCGCCTATTGCTCGTCGTTCAACTTCCGCGGCGGCGACCAGCAGCAGAAGGTCGGCAACCTGTCCGGCGGCCAGCGCAACCGGGTGCATCTGGCCAAGATGCTGAAGACCGGCGGCAACGTGCTCCTGCTGGACGAGCCGACCAACGACCTCGACACCGAGACGCTTGCCGCGCTCGAGGACGCGCTGGAGAACTTCGCCGGCTGCGCCGTCATCATCTCGCACGACCGCATGTTCCTCGACCGGCTGGCCACCCACATCCTCGCCTTCGAGGGCGACAGCCATGTCGAGTGGTTCGAGGGCAATTTCGAGGATTACGAGAAGGACAAGGTGCGCCGCCTCGGCCCCGACGCGCTCAATCCGACCCGCATGACCTACAAGCGCCTGACGCGTTAGGCTGCCCTGCCCGGCGGCGGAACGGATTTCCGCCGCCGCCCCGGACGGTTAATCTGGCGTAAAGGCAAACGGCTTAAATCTGGCCGTCGCGCGCGGCAGCCCCCGCCGGCGCAACGCCGCACGTTCGGGACAAGGCCATGAATCGCGTCATCATCGGCGGTATGGGCGTTTCCATTCCGCAAGCCGTCATTTCCAACGAAGAGCTGGTCGAAAGCTTCAACGGCTGGGTGGAGCGGGAAAACGTCGCCCGCACGGCGCGGGGCGAGGCGCCGCTGCAGACATCGAGCGCCGCCTTCATCCACCATGCCTCCGGCATCAGCCGCCGCCACGTCCACACGCCGGACGGCATCCTCGACATCGGGCGCATGACGCCGCGCATTCCCGCGCGCGACGACGACGCGCTATCGGTGCTGGCCGAATTCGGCGCTTCGGCCGCGCGCGCCGCGCTCGACGACGCCGGCATCGACGCAGGCAGCGTCGACCTCGTCATCTGCGCTTCCTCGCACCTCCAGCGCATGTATCCCTCGATCGGCATCGAGATCCAGCAGGAGATCGGGGCGAAAGGCGCGGCCTTCGACCTGTCGCTCGGCTGCTCCTCGGCGGCGGCGGGGCTGCATGTCGCCTTCAACCTCCTGCGCGCCGGCGCGCACCGGCGCGCGCTGGTCGTCACGCCGGAGCTGATCACCGCGCATCTGAACTTCCGCGACCGGCAGACGCACTTCATCTTCGGCGACGCGGCGACGGCGCTGCTGGTCGAGGCGGCGGACGCAGAGGAGGTCCGGCCCGGCCGCTTCGAGCTCCTCGACACCCGCAACTGGACGCAGTTCTCCAACAACATCCGCTCGAATTTCGGCTATCTGAACCGCGCCGCGCAGGAGGACGTCGACTGCATCGCCGCCGAGGGCAACCTGATCAAGCAGCAGGGCAACAAGGTGTTCAAGGACGTGACGGTGGCGAGCCACCGCTTCATCGTCGACTTCCTGGCCGAGCACGGCCGCACGCCGGAAACGGTGCGCCGCTTCTGGCTGCACCAGGCCAATGCGCGCATGAACCAGATGATCCTGAAGCTCGCCTTCGGCCGCGAGATCGGCCATGACATCGCGCCGACCGTGCTGGAGGAACTCGGCAACACCGCCGCCGCCGGCGCGGTGGTGGCGCTGGCGCAGAACCATCGCGACATGAAGGCGGGCGATTACGGCCTGTTGTGCACCTATGGCGCCGGCTATTCGATCGGCGGCGCGCTGATGCGGATGATGTAGGCGAAAAAACGCCTTCCCCCATCGCGCGCGTGAATGAACCTGTCAGCGGTTTTGACTGGACCGCCGCCGCACAGCCATGCAAGGTCCCGCTTCCCCTCAAGCCTCCCCGAGCAAGGAACCGGCGCGATGACCCCGCTTTTCGCCACGCAGGACGACGACATCAAGGTTCTTCCCGCGCGCAAGCTTGCCGCGCGGGTGGCCGCGACGCTGCTCGCCCCGCACGGCACGTTCGAGACTTTCGCCGTCCCGACGCTCGACCTCTCCCTCGACGGCATCGCCGGCGATTATCACCACGGCCGCACGCGGCGCTCGGGCGGGCGCGAGCCGTGGTATCCGCGCGGCACCGAGATGCGCAACGAGCGCCAGCTTTCCATCGTCGCACCGGACGAGCTCGCGGTGGTGGCCGGACGCATGGGTCTCGGCGGGATCCGCCCCGAATGGATCGGCGCGAACCTCGTCCTCGACGGCCTGCCGCGGCTGTCGATGCTGCCCTCCGGCACGCTTCTGTTCTTTGCCGGCGGCGTGACGCTGAAGGTGGACGGCCAGAACAGGCCGTGCCGCATCGCCGGGCAACTGATCGCCGAGCGCGCCGGCGTGGCCGACCTCGACGCAGGCGCGCTGGCCTTCCCGAAATCGGCCCAGCGCCTGCGCGGCCTCGTCGCCTGGGTGGAAAAGCCGGGCCGGATCGAGAACGGCGAGACGGTCTCGGTGCGGGTGCCGGAACAATGGATTTATGAATAGGGGAAAATCCGAGTCGAGCCGCGTCAAAAGTTTTTTTCTCCCCGACTCCCTTACTCCCCTTCCTCCCCCAGCAACCGCGTCGCGCGCCAGCGCGTCAGCGTGTCGTTGATCTCGCCGACGACGAAGAAACGCGCCGAATCGCGGTCGTAGCCCTCGGCCAGCAGCCGGTCGTAGCTGCTATGCTCATGGCGGACATGGGCGATCGTCGCCAGCCAGACGGCGATGGACGCCGGCAATTCGCGCATATCGCGGGCGCCGGCTGCCTGCCTGATCGCCTCGATGTCGGCATAGGGCGCCATCGGCAGCAGCGCGGTCAGCGCCCTGGCGATGGCGCGCCGCCTTGCCGTCGCCGCCGTCATCAGCTGCCGGCCATGGCATCGGGCACCGAATCGGTGCCGGGGAAATAGGGCTTCACATCGATGACGGGCGTGCCGTCGAGCACGTCGATAGCGTCGAGATGCAGCACGCCGGCGGCGATGTCGACGCCGGTCAGGCCGACGACATGCAGGCCGATCGGATTGGGCCTGACCGGCGAGCGCAGCGCGAAGGTTCCGCGCGCCAGCGGCGCATGGCGGGGCTTCTGGACGATCAGGTCGCGCCGCGACCTGTCGAGCCAAGTCAGGACGATGATATGCGTCGCCCCTTCGAGCCCGGCGAGGCCGGGTCGATAGTCGAGATCGATCTCGATCGTGGCCGGCCGGCCTTTCTCGCGCGCCGCCGCAACGTTGCGCGGGCATTCGCTGCGCTCGGTCCATGGCGAGCGCACCCGGCCGATAAAGACCAGCCCGGCGTCGCGCGCCCGCGCCGCCGGATCGAACGGCAGCGCCACCTCGCCGTCCCGCGCCTCGGCGTCATGCCCCGTCAAGCTTCTGTCTTCCGCCATCGTCGACCCCCATGGCGCGCCCGCGCCGGTTTGTTGCCTTGCAGCGACAACGTGCTTGCATCGCTCTCAAAGGCGATATAAATATATCTTTATGTGTTTTGGAGAACTGGATGCTCGCCCCGCTTTCCGCCAGCCTTGCCGCGATGGTTGATATAATGAAGGCCGCGGCCGAATCCAGCCGGCTGCGCATCCTTCTCCTGCTCGCGCGCGGCGACCTGACCGTCACCGACCTGACCGAGATCCTCGCCCAGTCGCAGCCGCGCGTCTCGCGCCATCTCAAGCTCCTGATGGAGGCCGGGCTGGTCGAGCGCTACCAGGAAGGCTCGTGGGCGTTCTTCCGCCTGTCCGGCAGCCATGCCGTCGAGGACTTCCTGTCAGGCGTCATCGGCCGCATCGACCGCTCCGACCCGGTCGTCGAGCGCGACCTCGAGCGGCTTTCCGCTGTCAAGCGCAAGCGGCAGGAACGCGCGGCCGACTATTTCAGCGCCAATGCCGCGCGCTGGGACGAGTTGCGCTCGATGCACGCGCCCGACGGCGCGGTCGAGGCGGCGCTGAAGGAGGCGATCGGCGACCGCCCCTTCCAGTCGATGCTCGACCTCGGCACCGGCACCGGCCGGCTGCTCGAACTGTTCGCGCCGCTCTACCGTCGCGGCGTCGGCATCGACCTGTCGCGCGAGATGCTGGCCGTGGCGCGCGCCAATCTCGACCGCGCCGACATCGCCCACGCCCAGGTGCGCCAGGGCGACATCTACGCCCCGCCGGTCGAACGCGACGGCTTCGACCTCGTCACCATGCACCAGGTGCTGCACTATCTCGACGATCCGGGCGCGGCGATCGGCGAGGCTGCCCGCCTGCTGCGCCCTTCCGGCCGGCTGGCGATCGTCGATTTCGCCCCCCACGCGCACGAGTTCCTGCGCGAGGACCACGCCCATGCCCGCCTCGGCTTCTCCGATCGCCAGATCGGCGACTGGCTGGGCGAGGCCGGGCTCGAGCTCGAGCACACCCGCACCTTCGCCCCGACCGGGACGGACGGCCTCACCGTCAAGCTGTGGCTGGCGCGCGACCGCCGGCTGCTCGTCGCCGCCCCTTCCGACTCCTCCCGGACCGAATTCAAGGAAACCGCCTGATGGCCGCTCCCAGCCTTTCCCGCCGCCCCGATACCGGCGGCCGGATCAACGTCTCGTTCGAGTTCTTCCCGCCGAAAACGGACGAGATGGAGAAGCGGCTGTGGGAGACGGTGACGCGGCTGGAGCCGCTCGCACCCGCCTACGTTTCCGTCACCTATGGCGCCGGCGGCTCGACGCGCGAGCGCACCGCCCGCACCGTCGGGCGCATCCTGCGCGAGACGGGCCTGAGCCCCGCGGCCCATCTCACCTGCGTCGACGCCACCCGCGACGAGGCCGACGCGGTGATCCGCGACTTCGCGGCCATGGGCGTCACGCGCTTCGTGGCGCTGCGCGGCGATCCCGCCGCCGGCGTCGGCGCGGCCTACCGGCCGCACCCGGACGGCTACACCAACGGCGCCGAGCTGACGGCGGCGATCCGCCGCGCCGGCGATTTCGAGGTCTCGGTTTCGGCCTATCCGGAAAAGCACCCGGAAAGCGCCGACTTCGCCACCGACATCGACATGCTGAAGCGCAAGGTCGACGCCGGCGCCACCCGCGCCATCACCCAGTTCTTCTTCGACAACGACCTCTACGAGCGCTACGTCGAGCGCGTGCGCCGCGCCGGCATCTATATCCCGATCGTCCCCGGCCTGCTGCCGATCCACAACTTCCGCCAGGTCGCGGGCTTTGCCGGGCGCTGCGGCGCGCATGTGCCGGCCTGGCTCGCCAGCCGCTTCGAGGGGCTGGACGGCGACACCCAGACCCATGCGCTGGTCGCCGCAGCCATCGCCGCCGAGCAGGTGCTGGACCTGGTCGAGCGCGGGGTGGAGGAATTCCACTTCTACACCATGAACCGGGCCGATCTCGCCTTCGCCATCTGCCACCTGATCGGCGTGCGGCCGCAGGCGGCCGCGGCGGCATAGGACGGCGGACGTAGACCGTCCGCGTCAGGTCTCGCCCCTCACCGATCCCCGAGCCGACTCCAGGATCGATTCCGGGGCCGATTCATGGAGAAGGCCGGGGTGAACCCGGCCTTCCCTCGTCCGTTTCTGCCTGAGGAATCAGCGCCTCTGCGGCACCCGGCCGATCTCAGGGAAGAACCCCGATTATCAAGGCGCCGACGAAAGCGAACGCGGCACAGAACATCAACGCGTTGAGCGGTCGTGCAAGTCCCATTGGCGTATCTCCTCTGCGGACTTTCATGGAGTCTAGGGCGGTTTCGGCCGCTGGCAAGCACATCTTGTGCTGCATCGCCGCACCGTTCTGGAAAAACCCTTGATCGCCGCACCGCAGAAAACTGATTTCGCTGGCAAAATCCGGCCCGCGCCGCCTGTGAAAAAAATGCGGCAAAAATTGTCGCACACAGCGTCCCCGGCCGGGATCGATCCGGCCGCCGCCGGCCTTTTTCATGCAGCGATCGCCTGATAGGCTCGTTCGGGCCGACCAGAGGAGCCACCCCAGAGGAGCCACCCTTGCAGAGATTCGAGAATGCCCGCGAAGCGGCGCTGGCGCTGCGCCCCGACGACCCCGTCTACTGCTTTCGCCCCGAGGTGCTGAAGGGCGACTGCCGCCGCTTCATGGAGATGTTTCCCGGCAAGACCGCCTATGCGGTCAAGACCAACGGCGAGAAAATGGTGCTGAAGACGCTGGCCGAAGCCGGCGTCAGCGCCTTTGACGTCGCCTCGCCCGGCGAGTTCGCCGCCGTGCGCGCGGTCGCGCCGGAGGCCGAGATGCTCTACATGCACCCGGTCAAGGCGCAGTCGCACATCCGGCTGGCGCTGGAGGAATACGGCATCCGCATCGTCGCCGTCGACCACGAGGACGAGATCGCCAAGCTGACGCGCGTCGTGCGCGCGCTCGACATCGACCCGGCCACCATCACCGTCTTCGTCCGCATCCAGACCAAGGGCAGCGCCGCCTACGAGCTATCGAAGAAGTTCGGCGCCGGCCCGGCCGCCGCCGTCGAGCTGATCGACCGGCTGGGGCGGGCCGGGTACAAGGTCGGCATCTGCTTCCATGTCGGCAGCCAGATCGAGGACCCCGACACCTATGAGCGGGCGCTGGCCTCGGCCGACTGGGTGCGCAACCGCGCCTCGGTCGAGATCGCCGGCCTCGACGTCGGCGGCGGCTTCCCGGCCGAATACGGCCACGACCCCAACCGCAGGAAGCCGCAGATGCCCTCGCTCGGCGAGATCATGACGCGCCTTGGCGACGACATCGCCGAATGGGGCTTTTCCGGCGTGCCGCTGGTGGCCGAGCCGGGCAGGGTGATCGTGGCGCGCGCGTTCTCGCTGATCGTGCGGGTGCTGCTGCGAAAAGGCCGCCGGCTCTACATCAATGACGGCATCTGGGCGTCGCTGTCGGATTCGTGGACCGGCAAGATCACGCTGCCGGCCCGCTTCATCCCCGATCCGGCGATCCGCTCGCGCAACGGCGACCGCGAAACCATCGTGCCGTTCAAGGTCTGCGGCGCGACCTGCGATTCGGTCGACATCCTGTCGCGGCCGTTCTGGCTGCCCGAGACCGTCGACACCGGCGACTGGATCGAGATCGGCCATATCGGCGCCTACTCGCTGTCGCTCAGGACCCGCTTCAACGGCTTCTACCCCGACGATTTCGTCGAGATCACCACACCGTTCGACGAGGGCGGCATGCCGGAGGGCTTCGCCAGCCTGGAGACGATGGCCACCGGCTGAACGGGCCGGGGCGCTTACGCCTCGAAATGGACGCCCTCGAGCGTCCGCGACGCGCCGCGGAACTCGGCGATCAGCCTGCCGGTCTGGTCGGCGACGCGCACGTCGTAGAGGCCCGAGCGGCCGTAGAGCGCGATCTCGCGCGCCTCGGCCGTCAGCCGGTCGCCGGGCCGGCCCGGCGCGACATAGGTGATGCTGTTGTGCTGGGCCACCGCCAGCCGGTTGTGCGAGTTGCAGGCGAAGGCGAAGGCCGAATCCGCCAGCGTGAAGATATAGCCGCCATGGCAGGTGCCGTGGCCGTTGGCGTGATGCTTCTCGACGGTGAACGACAGCGTCGCCGTCCCCGGTCCGACCGCGTCGAGGCTCATGCCCAGCCATTTCGAGGCCTCGTCGCGCGCCCACATGGCGTCCGCGCTCTTGCGTGCGATTTCCTCCGGCGACAACGCCATGCCTTCCTCCTCCCCGGGGCCGCGAAGCTTCGAACTCAACATAAACCGTCCGGCCGGTCAATAATATATCCGGCTTTCCCGCCTGGTTTTCCGCAAGGGAAAAAGGGAAAGGGGCGGTCGCCCGCCCCTTCCCGTGCCGGTCGGACGATCCCGGCCGGAGGTCAGCCGCCGAACGCCTTGTCGGTGACGGCATGGGTCCAGGCGCCTTCGGGCTTCTTGGCAATCACCGGCTCGTCGCCGCCGGTCAAGAGCGTCTCGACCGTGCGCTCGTAGTCGGCCGGGTCGAGCGTGCCGTTGGAGCCGGCAGTGAGCTTGGCCACCTCGCGCGCCATGCGCTTCTGGTGGTGCTCCTGCTGGGCGCCGGTCTCGTCGTTGTCGAGCACGATCTCGGCCGCCTCGTCCGGGTTCTCCTCGGTGTATTTCCAGCCCTTCATCGACGCCTTGACGAAACGGGCCATCTTGTCGACGAAAGCCGGGTCGGCGAGGTTCTGCTCCAGCACCCACAGGCCGTCTTCCAGCGTCGCGACGCCCTGGTCCTCATATTTGAAGGTGATGAGCTCGTCTTCCTTGATGCCGGCGTCGATGACCTGCCAGTATTCGTTATAGGTCATGACCGAGATGCAGTCGGCCTGCTTCTGGAGCAGCGGATCGACGTTGAAGCCCTGCTTCAGCACGTTGACTCCGTCTGCGCCGCCCTGCGTCGGGATGCCGAGCTTGTTCATCCAGTTCATGAACGGATATTCGTTGCCGAAGAACCAGACGCCGAGCGTGCGGCCCTTGAAATCGTCCGGCCCGGTGATGCCGGTGGATTTCAAACAGGTCAGCATCATGCCCGACGACTTGTAGGGCTGGGCGATGTTGACCAGCGGCACGCCGCGCTCGCGGGTGGCGAGCGCCGCCGGCATCCATTCCACGATGACGTCGGCGCCGCCGCCGGCCATCACCTGCGGCGGGGCGATGTCCGGCCCGCCCGGCTTGATCTCGACGTCGAGCCCTTCCTCCTCGTAGAAGCCCTTGTCCTTGGCGACGTAGTAGCCGGCGAACTGCGCCTGCGTCACCCATTTGAGCTGGAGCGTGACCTTGTCGGCGGCCATGGCCTGAAAGCCGGCCAGCGACATCGCGCCGGCGAGGAATGCGACTGCTGCTGTTCTTTTCATTGTTTTCACCCTCTGAAGTGCGCCTATCCACCACGGACAGACGGATGCCAGAATGTCGCCGCCCGCTCGGCGAGCGACACGACCCCGTAGAAGACGGACCCCGCGACCGCCGCGACCGCGATCTCCGCCCAGACCATGTCGACATTCATCCGCCCGACCTCGGTCGAGATGCGGAAGCCCATGCCGACGATGGGCGTGCCGAAGAACTCTGCGACGATGGCGCCGATCAGCGCCAGCGTCGAGTTGATCTTCAGCGCGTTGAAGATGAAGGGCGAGGCCGCCGGCAGGCGGAGCTTGAAAAGGGTCTGCCAGTAGTTCGCCGCGTAGGTGCGCATCAGGTCGCGGTCGATCGGCGATGACGCGGCCAACCCCTCGACCGTGTTCACCAGCATCGGGAAGAAGGTCATGATGATGACCACCGCCGCCTTCGACGGCCAGTCGAAGCCGAACCACATCACCATGATCGGCGCCACGCCGATGATCGGCAGCGCCGAGACGAAATTGCCGAGCGGCAACAGCCCGCGTTGCAGGAAGGGCGAGCGGTCGATCAGGATGGCGACGAGAAAGCCGGCGCCGCAGCCGAGCACGTAGCCGATCAGCACCGCCTTCAGGAACGTCTGCTGGAAATCGGCCCACAGCACCGGCACGGAAGCCGCGATCCGCGCCCCGATCATCGACGGCGGCGGAAGAAGCACCGACGGGATCTGGAAGCCGCGCACGACGCCTTCCCACAGCGCCAGCACCGCGATGCCGAACACGGTCGGCACCACGATGCCGATCGAGCGGCGCAAGACCAGCGAGCGCGGCTCGAACCGCACCAACCATTCGTTGAAGGCCCAGGCGACGGCCCAGAAGATCAGCGCGAGGAACAGCGGCGTCATGGCGTCATCCCCATCCGCTTCAGCACCATGCGGTGGCCGGCGCCGACGATGGCGACGAGCACGGCCGCGAGCGCGGCCGCCATGAACAGCGCCGACCAGATCTGGATCGTCTGGCCGTAATAGGAGCCGGCGAGCAGCCGCGCGCCGAGGCCGGCCACCGCGCCGGTCGGCAATTCGCCGACGATGGCCCCGACGAGGCTGATGGCGACGGCCACCTTGAGCGAGGTGAACAGATACGGCATCGCGCTCGGCCAGCGCAGCTTCCAGAAGGTCTGGGCGGCGCTCGAATTATAGGTGCGCATCAGGTCGAGCTGGATCGTCTCGGGAGCCCGCAGCCCCTTGACCATGCCGACCACGACCGGGAAGAACGACAGATACGTCGAGATCAGCGCCTTGGGCAGAAGCCCGGTCAGGCCGACCGCGTTCAGCACCACGATGATCATCGGCGCGATGGCGAGGATGGGGATGGTCTGGCTGGCCACCACCCAGGGCATCACCGACTTGTCCATCGCCCGGTTGTGGACGATGAACACGGCGAGTACGATGCCGAGCAACGTGCCGAGCACGAAGCCGAGCAGCGTCGACGACAGCGTGATCCACGCATGGTAGAGCAGGCTGCGGCGCGAGGTCGGCGCGACCTCGAACGTGGTGCGCCACATCTCGGCCAGCACCTGATGCGGGCCGGGCAGCACCGGCCGCTCCTGCGCCAGCGTGTCGCGCACCAGATCGGTTGCCGTCCACGCCTGCCCCGCCCGCTCGTAGACGCTCAACTGCCACGGCAGGTTGAGCCAGACCGCGAAGCCGTACCAGACGACGACGATGGCCGCGACGACGATCAGGATCGGCAGCGCGTTGCCGGCGGCAAGGCGAGCGGCGAGGCTTTCGCGCCCCGCCCCGCCCGCCGGGAGCGTGCCGGCCGCGCTAGTCATCGTAGGAATGCCCCGCGCGCAGGCCCTCGCGCACCCGCGCGGCGATCTCGAGGAATTCCGGCGATTCGCGGATGTCGAGCGGCCGTTCCCGCGGCAGGGTCGAATGGATCACATCCGTCACCCGGCCGGGACGCGGCGACATCACCACGATCTTGGTCGAGAGATAGACGGCTTCCGGGATGGAATGGGTGACGAAGCAGATCGTCTTTCGCGTCCGCGCCCACAGTTCCAGAAGCTGCTCGTTCAGATGGTCGCGCACGATCTCGTCGAGCGCGCCGAACGGCTCGTCCATCAGGAGCAGGTCGGCGTCGAAGGCGAGCGCGCGGGCGATCGAGGCGCGCTGCTGCATGCCGCCCGAAAGCTGCCACGGGAACTTCTTCTCGAAGCCGGAGAGATTGACCAGCGACAGAGTGCGCCCGACGCGCTGCGCGATCTCGGGCTTCGGATAGCCCATGATCTCCAGCGGCAAGGCTACGTTGCGCTCGATGGTGCGCCACGGGAACAGGCCCGCCGCCTGGAAGACATAGCCGTAGGAGCGCGCCTCGCGCGCCGCCCGCGGCGTCATGCCGTTGACGAGGATCGTCCCTTCGGTCGGCTGCTCGAGATCGGCGATGACACGCAGGAACGTCGTCTTGCCGCAGCCCGAGGGACCGATGAAGGAGACGAACTCGCCCTTGTCGATGGCGAGATCGACATTGGACAGCGCATGGACCGGCCCGTCATTGGTGTCGAAGGTGAGGCCGAGCCCCGACGCCGCGATCACCGTTGCGGGCGCGGCCGCCTGCCCCGCTGCGGGTGTTGTCGTGGCTGGCTCGATATGGCTGGCTGGAGCGTTCATGGGTTTCCCGTCAAACCCCGCTCGCCGGAATTCCGGTCCGCTCCACCTTGCGCGGCGCGACGACCTCCTTCCAGGTCGACAGCGCCTTGTTGACCGCCATGTGCGGCTCGCGCGCCACGAACTGGCCGTGACCGGGCTTCGCCTCGACCTTGCCGTCGTCGACGGCGACCTCGCCGCGGCTGAAGACGAAGCGCGGCAGGCCCTTGACCTCGACGCCCTCGAACACGTTGTAGTCGATCACCGACTGCTGCGACTTGGCCGAGATGGTCTTCTCCCGTTCCGGGTCCCAGACGACGATGTCGGCGTCGGCGCCTTCGACAATCGCACCCTTTTTCGGGTACATGTTCAATATCTTGGCGATGTTGGTCGAGGTGACGGCGACGAACTCGTTGGGCGTCAGCCGGCCGGTGTTGACGCCAAAGGTCCACAGGACGGGCAGCCGGTCCTCGAGCCCGCCGGTGCCGTTGGGGATCTTGGTGAAGTCGCCGACGCCATAGCGCTTCTGGTCGGTGGTGAAGGCGCAATGGTCGGTCGCCACCGTTTGCAGCGAGCCGGCCGTCAGCCCCGCCCACAGCGAATCCTGATGCTGCCTGTTGCGGAAGGGCGGGCTCATGACGCGCCGCGCCGCGTGGTCCCAGTCCTTGTCGAAATATTCGCTCTCGTCGAGCACAAGGTGCTGGATCAGCGGCTCGCCGAACACGCGCATGCCTTTCTGCCGCGCCCGGCGGATCGCCTCGTGGCTCTGCTCGCAGGAGGTGTGGACGACATAGAGCGGCACGCCGGCCATGTCGGCGATCATGATCGCGCGGTTGGTCGCCTCGCCCTCGACCTCCGGCGGGCGCGAATAGGCGTGCGCCTCCGGCCCGTTGTTTCCTTCGGCCAGCAGCTTCTGCGACAGCGCCGCCACCACGTCGCCGTTCTCGGCATGGACGAGCGGCAGCGCGCCGAGCTCGGCGCAGCGCTGGAACGAGGCGAACATCTCGTCGTCGTTGACCATCAGCGCGCCCTTGTAGGCCATGAAGTGCTTGAACGAGGTGATGCCGCGCTCCACCACCTGCGGCATCTCGTCGAACACCTCCTTCCCCCACCAGGTGATCGCCATGTGGAAGGAATAGTCGCAGCAGGCGCGCGTCGACTTGTTGTCCCACATCTGCATCGCTTCCATCAGCGACTGGCCGGGCGACGGCAGGCAGAAATCGACCACCATGGTCGTGCCGCCGGAAAGGGCCGCGCGGGTGCCGCTCTCGAAATCGTCGGCCGAATAGGTGCCCATGAACGGCATTTCGAGATGGGTGTGCGGGTCGATGCCGCCCGGCATGACGTAGCAGCCGGTGGCGTCGTATTCGTGGTCGCCGTGCAGGTCGTGGCCGATGCCGACGATCCTGCCGCCCTTGATCAGCACGTCGGCCTCGTAGGTCCGGTCAGCGGTGACGATGGTGCCGTTCTTGATGACTTTTGTCATTTCGTTCCCCTGTTATGGCCGCGCCCGGCGCGGTCGCCGGCTGCGGATGTCTTTCATGAGCGCGTCGAGCGTGCCGTAGATCGGCACGACGACGGCGAAATTCGCCGAACGGAACGGATGGCCGCCGGACTGGCATACGGCGGTGACCCGTTCCTGATAGTGTGGCGTAAGCCAGATGCGGGCGAAACCCAGAAACTGCACCACCACGTCCTCGCGCAGGTTGATGATGCGCGAATGGTTGGCGCGGAAGATCGAGAACGCGGCATAGAGCGCGGTCGCGACCGCGAGGCCGAAGATGATGACCAGGAAGGTCGGATCGCCGGTGTAGCTGCCCGAGACCGTGGCGTAGGCCCACGCCAGGCCCGAGAAGACGACGAAGGTCTTCGAGATGCGGAAGCCGGCATTGATGCCTTCGAGCTCGGCTCGATACTTGTCCTCGATCTGCTGTTCGATGTCGCGCAGCTTCTTCTTGAACTCGTAGAGGCGCTGGTTCTCCTCGTCGGTGTGCTCCTCGCCGCGCGCCTCGCCGAGGATGTCGAACGCCTTCACCGTCATCTCGTCGATGACCGACCAGCCCGGCAGCGGCAGGATCGCCGGCGGCAGGTACTGGCCGATGCGCTCGAACACCACGTAGATGATGTGGATCGTCGTCAGGAACATGAACAGGATGAGCAGCAGCGCGAAATCCGAGACGCCGAGCACGTCGAAGATCGTCTGGTAATTCTGCACCACCTGATTCAGAAGCTCCATGTCCGGCAGGAACCCCTCGGAAGCGTTGCCGATTTCGGTGAAGCCGGACGCGACGTAGAACACCACCCCCGAGACGATGATCCGCGAGGTCATGAAGTTCGAGAAGCGGATCACGTTCTGGAGCAATCCCTCGACGTCCATGACCCGCCATCCCTATTCGGCGATTTCCGCCGTCTCGACCACGGCGTGGAACAGCACGTCCGCCCCGGCCGCCGCCCATTCCTTCGAAATCTCCTCCGCCTCGTTGTGGGAAAGTCCGTCGACGCACGGGCACATCACCATCGCCGTCGGCGCGACGCGGTTGATCCAGCAGGCGTCGTGGCCGGCGCCGGAGACGATGTCGCGGTGCGAATAGCCGAGCCGCTCGGCGGCGTTGCGGATCGCGGTCACGCAGCCCTCGTCGAAGGTGACGGGGTCGAAATGGCCGACCGGCTCGACCTCGAAGCCGATGTCGAGCGCCTCGCAGATGGTGGCGATGCCGTCCTCGATCCGGGCGCGCATCTCGTTCAGCACCGCCTCATCGGGCGAGCGGATGTCGATGGTGAACACCGTCCTGCCGGGAATGACGTTGCGCGAGTTGGGATAGACCTCCATGTGGCCGATCGCGCCGACCGCGTCGGGCTGGTAGTCCATCGCCACCTCGTGCACCAGCTCGGCGATGCGCGCCATGCCGAGGCCGGCATTGCGGCGCTTGGGCATCGGCGTCGAGCCGGTATGCGCCTCTTTGCCGGCCAGCGTCACCTGGAGCCACCACAGCCCCTGGCCGTGGGTGACGACGCCGATGTCGATGCCTTCGTCCTCAAGGATCGGCCCCTGCTCGATATGCAGC
This sequence comes from Aquamicrobium sp., assembly GCA_039808485.1. GTDB lineage: Bacteria > Pseudomonadota > Alphaproteobacteria > Rhizobiales > Rhizobiaceae > Aerobium. Next base: position 83,243 of record JBDHTD010000014.1, read on the forward strand.
TCGAAGAACGCCTTGATCTTGCGCGCCCCGACCTCCTCGTCGCCCTTCCAGCCGATGCGCTCCAGCTCGTCGCCGAAGCGTTTTCCCTCCTTGTCCTGGCGGCCATAGGCCCAGTCGAGGTCGTGCACGCCGGCGAACACGCCCGAGGCCAGCATCGCCGGCGCGAAGCGGGTGCCTTCCTCGTTTGTCCAGTTGGTGACGACGATCGGGTGCCTGGTGCGGATGCCGAGGTCGTTCAGCGTGCGCACCACCTCCAGCCCGCCGAGCACGCCGAGCACCCCGTCATAGCGGCCGCCGGTCGGCTGGGTGTCGAGATGCGAGCCGACATAGACCGGCAGCGCGTCGGGATCGGTGCCCGGCCGCATGGCGAACATCGTGCCCATCCGGTCGACGCCCATTTCGAGGCCGGCGTCCTCGCACCAGCGCTGGAACAGGCGGCGGCCTTCGCCGTCCGCGTCGGTCAGGGTCTGGCGGTTGCTGCCGCCGGCGACGCCGGGGCCGATCTTCGCCAGTTCGTGGATCGATTCCCACAGACGATCGGCGTTGACGCGCAGGTTCTCGCCCGGTGCTGCCATCGGTTCAAAACTCCCATTCTGCATTCCCCCGAAGGAGCCGGCGGTTCCCGACGCCGGCCCTTCCGGTATTTTCTTATGCCGGCCCCTTCCGGCCGGGCGCTCGTCAGTCGATCGCCTCGAGGACGTCGCGCACGCCATCCACCAGTTCGTCGATCTGGTTCTTTTCGATGATCAGCGGCGGCGACAGCGCGATGATGTCGCCGGTGGTGCGGATCAGGAAGCCCTTCTCGAACGCCTTGATGAAGGCTGCGAAGGCGCGCTTGGTCGGCTGGCCGGCGATCGGCTGGAGCTCGATGGCGCCGACGAGGCCGATGTTGCGGATGTCGATGACGTGCGGTGCATCCTTCAGCGAATGCAGCGCGTCCTCCCAATAGGGCGCGAGCTCGGCGCCGCGGGTGAGCAACCCCTCTTCCTTGTAGGTGTCGAGGGTGCCGAGCGCCGCGGCCGAGGCGATCGGGTTGCCGGAATAGGTGTAGCCGTGGAAGAACTCGATCAGGTGCTCCGGCCCGGTCATGAAGGCGTCGTGGACCTCCTTCTTGACGAACACCGCGCCCATCGGGATCACGCCGTTGGACACGCCCTTGGCGGTGATCATGATGTCGGGCGTGACGCCGAAATAATCGGCCGCGAACGGCGTGCCGAGACGGCCGAAGCCGGTGATGACCTCGTCGAAGATCAGGAGGATGCCGTGCTTGTCGCAGATGGCGCGCAGGCGCTCGAGATAGCCCTTCGGCGGGATGAGGACGCCGGTCGAGCCGGCGACCGGCTCGACGATGACGGCGGCGATGGTCGAGGCGTCGTGCAGCGTCACGATCCGCTCCAGCTCGTCGGCGAGCTCGGCGCCATGTTCCGGCACGCCGCGGCTGAAGGCGTTCTTGGCCGGAATGTGGGTGTGCGGCATGTGGTCGACGCCGGCGAGCAGCGTGCCGAACATCTTGCGGTTGGCGACGATGCCGCCGACCGAGATGCCGCCGAAATTGACGCCGTGATAGC
>JBDHTD010000015.1:0-82791 GCA_039808485.1 Aquamicrobium sp.
CGACGTTCCCCGCTGGCGGCGCCAAGTGGCCTAATTTTGCGCCGCCCAATGGCCGACTTTTGCGCCGCCGTTGACAGACCGCGAGGAATGCGGCGCTGCAATGCGGCGCTGCGTGGAGCGATGCTGCCCCAGTGCGCGGCATACACCGCGCTCCGATACGCGCTTCGGCAGAACTGTGCGAACATGATCGATGCAGGCACGGCGACGCGAGGGGCTCAGAAGTTTCCCCGGGCAGCCTCCGACAGGATCAGCTTGTCCAGCGTCAGGTCGGCTACCGCCTTGCGAAGCCGTTCGTTCTCCTTCTGGAGATCTTTCAACTGGCGCAACTGGTCACGGCTCATGCCGCCATACTGCTTGCGCCACCTGTAATACGTCAGCTCGGAAACGCCGATCTGGCGAACCGCATCCGCCATCGCCATGCCATGGCCCCGCAAAACCTCAACCTGCCGAAGCTTCGTGACGATCTCCTCGGGCTTGTGTCGCTTGGTGCTCATCGTGGCCCTCCTTAATCGTCAAAACCATACTTCAAGGTGGACACGGTCAATGGGGGTGGATCATTTGCCGGTCACGCCCTTGACCACGCCGGCGGTGAAGAACGTGGCGGTCACCGCGGAAAGGAAGGTCAGGGAAAGATCGCTCATGCGATCTGTGATAGCCTCTCGCGGCAGTTCGAGAATGCGGCAGTTTCCAACCTTGCCTGGTGGGGCCAGGCCGAATTCTCGATCATAGCTACTAGGGGGCTCCTGTAGCTTGATCGGGAACGATCACGGTCGCCCGCAGGTGAAGTAGGATTTTCGACGGCTGCCTCCAGCGCGGGCAGGTCGGCATCGACGAGGAAGAGAAAATTCTCGCTGCCGCCTCATGTGCGCCCGGGACAGTCGATCATCCGCCGATGGTGCTGGTGGTGCTGGTGTAGCTGCTCGGACGGCCCGTGTGGGCTGCCGGGAACCTGCTCTACGTTGCCTCAACCCCCGCTATATCCCCAAAGGGGTGCAAAAGAGCGCCACCAGCACCACCAGCGCCACCGGCATGGACCTCAACCAGAACCGCCTCCCCCATCTCGTCGGGCTCGGCCGTGGGAACCACCATGGAAACGGCTATCCTGCTCCGGGCTCAGCCATCTACTGCCGGACGGACGGACGCCCGTGCGGCACCGGGAGGGAGAGGGTAGCGGCGGCAGCGGGCGTATAAGCGCCGCGGCCAACTCGAAACTCGGTGGAGATGCGCAGGTTTCGAGGCGGTCGGCGAGCATGTTTCGCTGGATCCGAAGTCACTCTAGCGGAAGAGTTCGAGACTCTCTTCGACCTCCGGCCCCGGGCGCCCGGCTTGGATTCGACACAATCTGACATCGTTCGTCACTTTTGTGACTTAAAAGTCACTTATGTCAACTTGACAGTAATGATAGTGTCGTATAGGTAACTTCATCGAGGGTAACAGCCCGTTCCTGAGGAATATGACAATGTCACGTTGGGCAAGTGCGCTACCGGATCGGGAAGAGGTTCTCGAGGCCAAACGCAAGGCGATCATCAGGGAGGCTGCAAAAGTCTTCAATCGCCGCGGCAGCCACGGCGCTACGCTCGATGACGTCGCCGAGCGTCTCGGCGTCAGCAAGGCCGCGCTCTACCGCTATGTGCAGAGCAAGCAGGATTTGCTCTATGCCTGCCACGAGGAGGCGATGGAGATCGCCCGCGAGAGCGTCGACAGGGGTGAGCGGGAGGGCCGCACCGGACTGGAGAAGATCCAGATCGGCATGTCGACCTACTTGCGCGAGATGATCGGTGCGATGGGCGTGCCGGTCCTCATTCTGGAGGAAAACTCGCTCACCGGCGACCAGGCTCGGCACATCATGGGGCTTCGCGACGAATTCGAGAAGCGCATGCGCCGTCTGGTCGAGGAAGGCATCGGGGACGGCAGCATCCTGCCGCTGAACCCTAAGCTTGCCATGTTCATGCTTCTCGGTGCGGTGCACTGGGTGACCAAATGGTATTCGCCCGACGGCGCATGGAGCGCCGACGAGGTGGCGGACGCCCTAATCGAGATGGCGACGCGCGGTCTTGCGGCACAACCGGGAGATCGGCTGATGGCCACGATTCACAACAGTTAGGCCACGGCTCACGCCACCGCCGGGAGGGCGGGTGGTCGAAATGGGAGGATAGATATGAACTTCGATCTGACGCCCGATCAACGGGCGTTGCAGGAACGCGTGCGTGAATTCGCGCAGGCCGAGATCGCGCCGCGCGCAGAGCAACTCGACCGCGACGGCGTGTTCCCGACCGATCTGTTTCGCGAGATCGGCGACCTCGGCATCATGGCGATCCCGTTCCCCGAGGAACTCGGCGGTCTCGGCATGGGCGTGTTCGAGGCCGTCCTCGCCATTGAGGAGCTCGCGCGCGCCGACCAATCGATTGCGGTCTCGGCGATGGTGTCGATGGCGACCGGCCTCACTGTCGCGCGCTTCGGCACCGAGGAGCAGAAGGCCGCCTGGCTGCCGGACATCGTCGCAGGGCGCAAGATCTGCTCGATCGCCGGGACGGAGCCTGACGCGGGCAGCGATACCGCGGGATTCAAGACGCGGGCGACCGAGATCAGCGCCGGGATGTGGTCGCTGACGGGTGAAAAGGCATACATCACCAACCCGGGTACGGACATCTCGTCGTTCACGATCATCCTCGCGGTCTCCAGCGAGAGGAGCGACCCGCGCAAGCAGTACACCCTATTCCTGGTGCCGAACGACACGCCCGGCTATACGCGTGGCGAGAAGTACCGCAAGATGGGCTGGCGCTCGTCGGACACGAGACCGCTCTACCTTGATGATTGCCGCTTGCCAGAGAGCGCGATCATCGGTCAGAAGCACGGCGGACGCTATGTCCTGCACAGGGGCTACCAGGCTGCCCGCCTGTTCCTTTCGGCCTGTTCGCTGGGCCTGGCGCAGGCGAGCCTCGATCATTCCCTCGCCTATGCGAAGTCGCGGCAGGCCTTCGGCGGCAGCATCGGCCGTCTCCAGCTGATCCAGGAGATGATCGCAAAGATGGCGCTCAAGGTGGACAGCGCGCGCCTCGTCACCTATCGCGCGGCGTGGCTGGTGGATGAGGGCCGCAACGACCTGATGGCGCTGTCTATGGCGAAGCTGCACGCGACGGAAACCGGCTCCGAGGTCGCCAACATGGCGATCCAGGTTCACGGTGGCTGGGGCTTCATGGACGATTGCCCGGTCTCTCGCTACCTGCGCGACAATCGCATCTGCACCATCGGCGATGGATCCTCGCAGATCCAGACGCTGCTGATTGCCCGCGCCTGCGGACTGGACGTGACGTTCCAGTAGGGTCGAAACGACCGACGATACCGACGCGAGGAAACACGCGCGCATGGCAAGCGCCATGCGCCGTGGGGAGGATATTGCCATGAATCCTGGCGCGAGCCGGACCACGATACTCGAAGCGGAGAATCTGCGCCTTCGCTTCGGCGCGGTCCACGCTCTCCAATCGGTTTCCCTGAAAGTGCTGGAAGGCGAGATCCATGCGGTGATCGGCCCGAACGGCGCGGGAAAATCCAGCCTGCTCAACTGCTTGTCGGGCTTCTATCGCCCCCAGTCGGGAGCGGTGCGCTTTCGCGGCGAGGACATCTCGGCCGTCGGCCCGCACCGACGCGCAGCCCTCGGCATCAGCCGTACCTTCCAGGGCATCCAGACCTATCCCTCGATGACCACCCGCGAGAACATCCTCGTCGGATTCCACTGCCAGATGAAGACGGGTTTCCTCGGAGCGCTCATCTACTGGGGAAGCGTCCGGCGCGAGGAGGAGGAATACGCCGCCAAGGCGGAGGCGATCATCGATTTTCTCGAACTTGAGGAGATGCGCCACGCCACCGTCGGCGACATGTCCTACGGGCTGCGAAAGCGAGTCGACCTCGGCCGCGCACTCGCGCTGGAGCCCAGGATACTCATCATGGACGAGCCGATGGCCGGCATGAGCGCCGAGGAGAAGGGCGATCTCGCCCGCTTCATCCTCGACATCCGCGAGGGGCTCGGAATCCCGGTCGTGCTCGTCGAGCACGACATGGAAGTCGTCATGGCAATCTCCGACCGCGTGACCGTCATGGATTTCGGTCAGGTCATCGCCTGCGGCGTCCCGGACGATATCCGCGAGAATCCGCGCGTGGTGTCGGCCTATCTCGGGGGGGCAGCGGCATGACACGCCATGTGCTCCGGGCAGAAAGGATCATCACACCTCGCCGATCCGAGGGCCGCTCGCTGCCGCAGATGCTCGCTGCCAATGCGCAGGAATTCGCCACTCGCGTCGCGCTGAAATCGAAGCGCGTGGGCATATGGCAGACGCGCACCTGGAAATCGGCCCACGACGAGACGCGGCTCCTTGCCCGCGGGCTCGCCGCGTTCGGACTGCGGCGTGGGGAGGTGCTGGCCCTCATCTCGGAGAACATCGAGGAGCAGTATCTGCTCGAGCTTGCGGCCCTGTCGCTCGGTGCGATCACCGTCAGCATTTATCCCGACGCCACCGCCGACGAGCTCGGCTATGCCCTCGGTCACTCGCATGCAGCGATGGTCGTTGGCGAGGATCAGGAGCAGGTCGACAAGATACTCAGTTGCCTCGACAGCGTACCCTCGATCCGCAACGTCATCTATATCGACGGGCGCGGGCTGTGGAACTATGCCCAGCCGCAACTGGTCTCGCTGGCGACGTTGCGCGAACGCGCCGCCGGCCATGAGAGCGACGCCTTTGTCGACGCCGAGATCGCGCGCGGCAAGGCAACCGACGTTGCCGTCTACTGCTACACGTCCGGCACGACCGGACGGCCCAAGGCGGCGATGCTCTCACATGCCTTCATTCTGGATAACGCATACCGCTTGATGGGCGGCCTCGATATCAAGCCGGGCGGCAACTACCTCTCCTACATTTCACCGGCCTGGGCCGCGGAACAGTTCTTCGGCATCGCGCTGCCGCTGCTTGCCCCGCTCGTCGTGCACTTTGCCGAGAAGCCGGAAACGGTTCAGCGCGACCTGCGCGAGATCGGCCCCGAGTTCCTGATGTTCACCCCGCGCCAGTGGGAGATGCAGGCATCGAACATAGAGGCGCGCATGATGGACGCGAGCCCGCTGCGCCGGCGCCTCTATTCCTGGGGCGTGGAGCAGGGACGCCGCCGCGTGCGCGACGAGTCGAGCTGGCTTGAGCGCGTTCTGCTGCATCCGCTGGCGGACCTGCTGATCCTGAGCGGCGTTCGCGAGCTGCTCGGCCTGACGCGCGCGCGCGCGGTCCTTTCCGGCGGATCGGGCCTGTCGGGCGAGCTGTTCGAACGCTTCCGGGCATTCGGCGTGCCGCTCGGCAATCTCTACGGGTCCACTGAGATGGGCCTGATCTCAACCCATCGCCCGGGCAGCAAGAACCCGTGGACCATGGGTTCGCTGATGCCTTCCGACCCCACGATCACCGAGCCGATAGAAGCCTGGATCGACGAGGACGGACAGTTGCGGCTGAAGGCGCTGGCGTTCAACGGCTACTTCGACGATCCGGATGCGACCATCGCCATAGGCGAGAGTGAAGACGGGTTCCGCACCGGTGACGCGGTTCGGCTCGATCCCGGCGGCGAGCTGATCTTCCTCGACCGTATCAAGGACCTGCGCAAGCTTCGTACCGGCCATTCCTATCCGCCGCAGTTCATCGAGAACCACCTGCGCGCCTCGCCCATGATCCGCGATGCCATCGTCATCGGCGACGAGCAGCGCGACAGTGTTGTCGCGCTCGTCAACATCGACCCGGAGATCGCTGGCCGCTTTGCCGAACTGCACGGGCTCGCTTACGGCACGTTCCCCGAGCTCAGCCAGCTTGTGCCGATATGCGAGGAGATCGCCCGTGCCATCGAGAAGGTGAACGCCCTTGTCGACGAGCCGGCGCGGGTCGTCGCGTTCGCCAACCTGCCGAAGGAACTCGACGCCGACGAGGCAGAGCTCACCCGCTCGCGCAAGCTGCGGCGCGAAGCCATTCACGCCCGCTACGCCGCGACGATCGAGGCGCTCTATCGGGGCGATCCCACGCTTCGGACGGAGATCGAGGTGAAGTACCAGGACGGGACGACGAGCATGCTGCGCACGGATGTCTCCCTCAACCGGATCGGAGCGCGGGCATGATATCGTTCCTGCAGATATTGATCGAAGGCACGCTCGTCGGGTTGGTCTACGGGCTCGTCGCCATCTCCTTCGTGGTCATCTATCGCGCCTCGCGCATCGTAAACCTCGCACAGGGCGAGATCCTCGTTTTCGGCGCGCTGTTCCTCTGGACGTTCACGCTCGGCGCGCAGCAAATCGGCTACGACATCCCGCTGGTGGCGAGCATCGGCGCGACGCTCGCAGCCTGCGTGCTGTTCGGCATGACGCTCGAGCGCTTCGTCTTCCGGCCGCTGATCAGCCAGCCTGCATTCGCCATCTTCATGGCCAGCATCGCGCTGCTGATCCTGTTGCGCGGGATGGCCCAGTTGATCTGGTCGGCGGAGACACGCTCGTTCCCGGTCATCCTGCCGGAAGGCGGCTTCATCGTCGGGCCGTTCCTGGTGAACACCCGCCTCCTGATCGGCGGGGCGTTCACGATCGTCCTCGCCTTCGGGCTGCACTACTGCTTCACGCGGACCCGGTACGGCCTGCGCCTCGCGGCCGTGGCGGAGGACCACCACATCGCCCAGTCGCTGGGCGTATCGGTGCGCCAGGCCATCGCCGTGGCATGGATCCTCGGCACCATGGTCGCGACCTGCGCCGCGGTGGTGCTCCTTTCGGGCCGCATCATTTCGCTGGAGATTGCCCATATCGGCCTGAAGGCCCTGCCGGTCGCGCTGCTCGGCGGCCTCGAATCCATTCGTGGCGCGCCGCTGGCCGGTATCCTCATCGGGCTCGGGGAGGCTCTTGCCATGGCCTATCTCGACCCGATCACCAATGGCGCGGCTTCGGGAGTGCTTCCCTATGCGGTGATGATCGGCGTGCTGCTGCTGCGTCCGCAGGGCCTGTTTGGCTGGAAAAAGATCGAGAGGCTCTGAGCCATGTTGCCGACAGGAATCCATCCCACCAGCTATGCGCACGAAGCGCGGGTGCTCGCGACCCGGCGCTCCCGGGTATGGCTGGCGATCCTCGTTGCCCTCCTGCTCGTCTGGCCGCTTGCCGCGGGGCCATACATGCTGGGCGTGTTCACCCACATGTTCATCACCCTGATGGCGGTCTACGGGCTCTACGTCACCGTGGGCATGGCTGGACAGATCAACGTCGCTCAGTCCGCATTCGTCGGGGTCGGCGCCTTCGCCACGGCGAAGTTGTCCGAATACGGTCTGCCGTTCTACCTCGTCATCCCGGCGGCAGCGCTCATCACGGGTACGGTTTCAATCCTGTTCGCCTTGCCAGCTGCGCGCGTGAAGGGTTTCTACCTCGCGCTCACCACCCTTGCCGCGCAGGTCGTGTTTCCGATCGTGATCCTAGCACTGCCGATGAGCTGGCTTGGCGGCCTCGTCGGCATGTCGGTCCAGCCGATCGCGATCGGTCCGCTGACGCTCTCCGCGCCGATCCATTTCTACTACTTCACGCTGGCGCTGCTGGCACTGCTGACGGTTGCGGTCTTCAACCTGAAGCGCTCGCGCTTCGGCCGCGCATTGCTCGCCGTGCGCGACAACGACGTGGTTGCCGAAGTTATGGGCGTACCCGTCTTCAGGATGAAGGTGCTGGCCTTCTTCGTCGGCTCCCTGTTCGCCGGCGTCGCGGGTGCGTGCCTCGCCTACTTCCTGCAATTCGTGACGGTGACCAGTTTTACGCTGTTCGCCTCGATCTGGTACCTGGGCATGCTGATCGTTGGCGGCGTCCACAGCCCCGTCGGCGCGATTCTGGGCGTCGTCTTCATCACGCTCGTCCAGGAGGGGCTGCACGACGTCGCCAACACCATGATGCAGTCGGGAGCGAGCGGCGGCGTCCTGTTCGCGCTCACCTCGGTCGCGCTTGGCGGCTGCATCCTGCTCGCACTCATCTTCGAACCGCGTGGGCTGGCGCACCGCTGGGCGGTGCTGCGCACCACGTTCCAACTTTGGCCGTTCCCGCGCAACTGACGGTGCGGTCAAGCAAGTCCGGCCGTTGTGGCCGGCATGAGGAGGAAGGAAATGAAACTCGCAAGGAGCATTTTCGCCGCAACATTGCTCGCGGCGACGAGCATTCCCGCACTCTCGGCGGACTACGTCATCAGCGCCAGCGCCGACTATTCCGGACCGTTCGCTGACGTCATGCCGAACGCGATGTCGGGTATCAACGCGGTTGCGGACTGGTGGAACAAGGAAGTCGGCGAGAAGATCGGCGTCAATGTCGAGATCAAGATCTACGACATGCGCTACGACCCGGCGCAGATTGCCAAGACCTGGCCGGCAATCCTTTCCTCGGACAAGCCGATCATGCATCTCGGCTTCGGCTCGCCCGACTTCGTCACGCTGATGAAGCGCCTGCCGACCGACAAGGTACCGCTGCTGATCGGCACCGCGATGGTCGGTCTGGTCTGGGTGCCGGACGGCTGGCACTACTCCATCCGCCCCACCTACAGCCACGAGTTCGCCGGCCTGCTTTCCCATCTGCAGGAGCAGAAGAGGTCGAAGCTCGTCATCGGTCCCATCAGCACCCAGAGCCAGGCCGGCTTCGTCGACCAGGTAAACGGCGTGCGCAAGCTCGCGGAGACCTATCCGGATCGCTTCGAGGTACTCGATACCCAGTGGGCCGATGCCTCGCCGGTGTCGTTGACGGCGAACGTGCGCGCCCTGTCGGCGGGAAATCCGGATGTCCTGCTCATCGGCGGAACCACGGCACAGGTCATTGCCGCTGCCAGCTCGATGGGCGAACTCGGAATCAACATCCCGATCATCAGCTCCACGCACAACGGCCTGTCCGAAGTCGCCAAGGGCATCGATCTGGCCAAGCTCAACGGCTCGTTCTCCGCCTTCTCCTTCGCCGCGCCGCAGCGCGAGGGCCTGCCGATCAAGGAGGTGTACGAGAACAACAAGAAGGAGGGTCAGTGGGGCCTGATCGCCGCCCAGTCGGCCGCCCAGGCGCTGCTCGGCCTGCGCGTTCTTGAAAAGGCAGTCGCCACGGTCGGGGCCGACAACGTCACCGGCGAGGCGATGCGCAACGCACTTCTCGAGAACGTCTACACCGAGGAGGAATTGCTCGGCGCGCTGCCTACGCTCGACTTCGACGAGACGGCGCCGTTCCCGGTCGGCGACCTCAAGGCCACGGCTGAAGTCGTCCGCGACGGCAAGATCGAACCGATCGGCGACGGGTGGCTGTCGGTTCCCGCCTTCGAGAAGTGGTAAAGGAAGGAAGTGGAGCCAGGCTATGGGCCTTGTCCTATCCAACGTGGACGTCGTTTATGGCGGGGTGATCCAGGTTCTCCGCTCGGCGAACCTCGAAGTTCCCGACGGACGGATGGTCGTCCTGCTGGGTTCCAACGGAGCCGGCAAGACCACGACGCTCAAGGCTATCTCTGGCCTGCTTCATTCCGACCTTGGCAGAGTGTCGGCGGGGCGCGTCACGTTCGACGGCGCCGACATCACCAATGGCGATCCCACCGACATCTTCGACCGTGGGATCGTCCAGGTGCTCGAAGGCCGCAAGGTCCTGGAGCACCTGACGGTCGAGCAGAACCTGATGGTCGGCGCGCACAGGCGCACCGACCATAGGGCGGTGAAGGATGATCTCGAAAAGATATACGGCTACTTCCCGCGGCTGCCGGACCTTCTGAAGCGCACTGCCGGTTATCTCTCGGGCGGCGAGATGCAGATGCTGCTGATCGGGCGCGCCCTGATGGCGAGGCCGAAGCTGCTGATGCTCGACGAGCCCTCGATGGGGCTCGCGCCCATTCTCGTCGAGCAGCTGTTCGAGGTGATCGGTCGGATCAAGCGGGAGGAGGGGCTGACGATCCTCCTCGTCGAGCAGAACGCCCGCGCCGCGATCGGCCAATGCGACTACGGTTACGTCATGGATAGCGGCCGCATCGTCCTGCACGGCACGCGCGACCAGCTCCAGAACAACCAGGACGTCCAGGAATTCTACCTCGGCTTCGCCGGCGCCGAAGGCCGCAGCCGTTTCCAGAACATCAAGCACTATCGGCGTCGCAAGCGTTGGCTCGGATGATGGCGGAAAAACTCGATCGTTTCGCCCGGCTGAGACGGGTCTACGCGGCGGCCGGGGCAAATGCGCCGGCGCTTGCCCGCCGCTTTGCCGAGGCCGGCCTGCGCGCCGACGACATCGTCGATGAGGCGGCGCTCAACCGGTTGCCGGTGCTCAAGAAGGAGCGCCTTCTGGAGTTGCAGGCGGCAGAGCCGCCCTTTGGAGGCTTCCTGTCGTGCGGTATGGAGGAACTCGGCCACATCTACGTATCGCCCGGCCCGATCTTCGAGCCATCGCCGGCGGCTGATCGCGGCGGTCACGCAATGGATGCGATGTTCGCCGCGGCGGGCGTCGGCCCCGGCGATCTCGCCCTCAACACCTGGGCCTATCACCTGGTGCCGGCCGGTCTGCTGTTCGACCGCGGCCTTCGGGCAAGGGGCGTGACCGTCGTTCCGGCGGGAACCGGCAACACCGAGTTGCAGGCCGAGCTGCTGGTGACGCTGAAGCCGACGATCTTCCTCGGAAGCACCGCCTTTTTCGCCACCCTCATCCAACAGCTCCGCAAGACTGGCAGGAACATTCCGCGCGACTGGTCGCTGCGCCACGCCTTTCTCGGTGGCGAATTCGGCGACTGGTCGGCCAAACGGCGGGCTCTCGAAGAGGAATTCGGGATCAAGACGTGGTCCTGCTACGGCACCGCCGATTTCGGCCTCATCGGCTACGAGATCGACGGCACGCCCGGCTACCGGATCCATGACGACCGCTACGTCCAGATCTGCGATCCGGCGACCGGCATGCCGGTGCCCGTCGGCGAGGCCGGCGAGATCGTGGTGACGACGCTGACGCCCGGCTGGCCGCTGATCCGCTTCGGCACCGGGGATCTCGGGCGGGCGACAACGCTTCATCCCGACGGAGGCGCTGCGTGGATAGCACCCATCGAGGGGCGTGTCGGCGCGGCGCGAAAGATACGCGAGATTTTCGTTTATCCAGATCATCTGCGGGTCCTCGCCGACCGTATCGAGGGCCTTGCCGAGGCGCGCCTTCGCGTGCGCCGCGAAGGGCATCGCGACAGGATCACCTTGGAACTATTGGCCGCGCCTGGCTGTGAAGTCGATCTCGATGCTGTCGCTGACTGCTTCCGGACGCTCACACGGCTGCGCGCAGATCAACTTGTGATCGTCAACGGACCCGACGGCTTTGGACAGGCCGGGCCGATTGCCGAGGACCCGCCCGGTCAAGGAGCCTGAACCGTTGCATCCGATACCAGTGAGAAGAGCCTTGCCATGGCTGTCCTGAAAAGCCGCTGCGATCCCAACGACCCGGTCTACAGCGCCAACGCCGAAGCCTACGCGGCGGTCTTGGACGACCTCCACGCGAAGTACGAGTGGGCGCTCGCCGGCGGCGGCGCGAAGATGATCGGCCGTCACCGGGACCGCAACAAGATCCTCGTGCGCGACCGCATCGACCTCCTGATCGATCCGCTCACGCCGTTTCTCGAACTATCCTCGCTTGCCGGCTGGGGGCTCTACGGGAACAGTCTTCCCTCGGCTGGCATCGTTACCGGCATCGGGACGATCCGCGGCACGACATGCATGATCATCGCCAATGACGCGACCGTTAAGGGAGGTTCGTTCTTCAAGGAGACGGTGCGAAAGCACATCCGCGCGCAGGACATTGCCCAGGAGAACCGACTTCCGGCGGTCTATCTCGTCGACTGCGGCGGCGCGAACCTGCAGAACCTCGAGGACGTGTTCCCCGATCAGGAGCACTTCGGCGGAACGTTCTATCGCCAGAGCCGCATGTCCGCCGATGGCATCCCCCAGGTTGCGGCGGTGTTCGGCGAGTCGACGGCCGGCGGCGCCTATATCCCCGTGCTGTGCGACGAGTTCGTGATGGTTGCCGACAACTCGTCGATCCATCTCGGCGGGCCGCAGATCGTCCGGGCGGCGATCAGCGAGACCGTCGACCGCGACACGCTCGGTGGTGCGCTGATGCACACCACGATATCGGGCGTCTCCGATCACTATGCCTCGAACGAGCGCGAGGCGATCGCCAAGCTCCGCGACATCGTCGGCGCACTCAACTACCGCCAGCCGATTGCCGGGCGGCTTGCGGCCCGGGCACCCCTTTACAACCCCGCCGAGATACCGGGGATCATTGGCGCGGACCTGTCGCGCCCGCTCGACCAGCGCGAGATCATCGCGCGCATCGTCGATGGTAGCGAATTCCATGAGTTCAAGCCACAGTTCGGCGAGACGCTGCTGTGCGGCTTCGCTCATATTGACGGGTTGCCGGTCGGCATCATCGCCAACAACGGCGTCCTGTTCTCCAACAGCACCCTCAAGGGGGTGCACTTCATCGAGCTCTGCGACCAGCGTAACATACCGCTCCTGTTCATGCAGAACACGACCGGGTTCATGGTCGGCTCCGACGCCGAGCGCGGCGGTATCTCCAAGAACTCGGCAAAACTCGTCTATGCGGTGTCCAACACCAGGGTGCCGCGCTACACGCTTGTGACGGGCGGCTCGTACGGCGCGGGCAATTATGGCATGAGCGGCCGCGGTTTTCGGCCGCGGTTCATGTTCATGTGGCCGAATGCCCGGCTCGGCGGAATGAACCCGGACATCGGCTCCTCGGTGCTGATGGACCTGCGTCGTGCCAGCATCTCGCGCCACCCGGCCACGGAGGAGGAACTGGTGGCCTACGAAGCGGACCTGCGCCGGCAGTTCGATGAAAAGTCCAATCCATACTTCTGCACGGCAAGGGTCTGGGACGACGGGATAATCGCGCCCGCCGACACCCGTACTGTGCTGTCCCTCTGCCTGGCCGCCGGGGCGATGCAGCCGGCACGGCACGGCCCTAGGCCTGTTTACCGGATGTGACGATGAGCCAGTTTGCTACCGCGCCGCGGCCGATCCGCCGCGTCCTGATCGCCAATCGTGGCGAGATCGCCTGTCGCATCATCCGCACGTGCAGACGGTTGGGGCTTGGCACCATTGCAGTCTATTCGGATGCGGATGCCGGCGCCCTCCATGTGAGAATGGCGGATGTCGCGTTTCGCATCGGCCCCGCGGCGGCCGCGCAAAGCTACCTCGACATCCCTGCGCTGCTCGCCGCAGCCCGCCGTGGCGGTGCTGACGCGATCCACCCGGGCTACGGCTTCCTTTCCGAGAACCCGCGCTTCGCCGCCGCGTGCGAGAAGGAAGGCATCGTCTTTGTCGGTCCCTCGGCCGAGGTCATCGCCGCGATGGGTTCGAAGATCGAGGCAAAGAAGATCGCCGATGCGGCCGGCGTTCCGACCGTTCCGGGCTACCTCGGCGCCGACCAGTCACCCCAGCGCATCGCAGAGGAGGCGCTGCGGACAGGCTTTCCGCTGCTCATCAAGGCATCGGCAGGCGGCGGCGGACGCGGCATGCGCCGCGTCGACGGGCTGGCGGACCTGCCACAGGCGCTTTCCGCGGCGAAGGCCGAGGCTCTGGCCGCCTTCGGCGACGACACGGTGCTCCTCGAACGGCTGGTGCTCAATCCGCGCCATCTCGAGGTGCAGCTCATCGGCGACCGCCACGGTAATCTCCTCCACCTCTTCGAGCGAGACTGCTCGGTGCAGCGCAACAACCAGAAGGTATTCGAGGAGGCTCCCGCCCCGAACCTGACCGACGCGGCGAGGCAGAAGCTCTACGATCGCGCGCTGCTTCTCGGCCGCGCCATCGGCTACACGTCCGCCGGCACCGTGGAGTTCGTCATGGAGGCCAGCTCAGAGGAGCCCTACTTCCTCGAAATGAACACGCGCCTGCAGGTCGAACATCCGGTGACCGAAGAGATCACCGGCGTCGACCTTGTCGAATGGCAGTTGCGCGTTGCCGCCGGGCTGGAACTGCCTGCACGGCAGCAGGACATTTGCGCACGCGGTCACGCGATCGAGGCGCGCATTGCGGCCGAGCGACCCGAGCTTGGCTTCCAGCCGGCGACTGGAACCGTCCTCGGCGTTCGCGTCCCGCCGGCGGTGCGGCTTGACAGCGGCATAGCCGAAGGCTCCGAGATCGGTCTTCACTATGACAGCATGATCGCCAAGCTGGTCGTGCTCGGCGAAGACCGTGCCGGGGCAGTCTCAAAACTGGACGCGGCTCTTAGCGAGTTCGCCGTGCTGGGCGTCGGCACCAATACAGGGCTGCTGCGAGGCTCGGTGCGGCGCTCCGCCTTTGCCGAGGGGCGCGTCACCACCGGCTTCCTTGCCACAGAGTTCCCGGACGGCTGGACACCCGACGCGGACGCGATGCGAGACCTGCGCGCGCAGGCGGCGATCCTCTGGGCGCAAGCACAGGGCAACGATGATGAGCACCCATGGCTGAGGCCGAGCGGCTTTCGCATCATGGGGCAACGCCGCCCGGCAATGGTGGAACTGACGGTCTCCGACGACGGCGCGGAAACCGTGATTACCGTCGCGCGCGATCCAGAGGGCTACTGCGCGATCCTCGATGACGGCACGAAGCTGCATGCGCGCCCCGACGTGTTCGGTGAGGTGCGCGGCTCGCGCGTGTGCCTTTCCCGCAGCGGCCTTTCGATCGACGCGCAGGTCATGCTTGCCGTCGAGCAGGCTGCCGGCTCCGATATCCGTGAAACAGGTGCCGATGGCCTCGCGGCGCCGCTTCCCGGTGTCGTAACCGCCATTTTGGTGCAGCACGGCGCGCGCGTCTCGAGAGGCGACAGCCTGATGCAGATGGAGGCGATGAAGCTCGTCCACTCGCTCACCGCGCCCAGCGATGGAGTCGTCGGGAAGATCCATTGCGCTGTCGGCGACACGGTGCCGATTGGCGCGCCTTTGATCGACATAGTCCCGCAGGAGGAGGAATAGCCATGGCCGGGTTGTGGTTTGAGGAGTTCGAGCCGGGACGCGTGTTCGAGCACGAGTGGACCCGCACCATCACGGAAGCGGACAACAAGTGGTTCTCGCTGCTGACGATGAACACGCAGCCCGTGCACATCGACAATCAGGCCGCCGCCAACAGCGTCTGGAAGCGGCCGCTGGTCAACAGCCTGTTCACGCTGGGTCTCATGGTCGGCATGTCGGTCAACGACACCACCTTCGGCACCACCATCGCCAATCTCGGCATGAGCGACGTCAAGTTCCCCCACCCATTGTTCGAGGGTGACACAATCCGTATCCGCACCACGGTGCTCGCCAAGCGCGAGTCCCGTTCGCGGCCCGGCGAGGGCATCGTCACCTTGCGCCACGAAGCGCTCAACCAGGATGGCGTGCTGTGCGGCACATGCGACCGCCAGGCCTTGATGCGGATGCGCCCGGCGGCCGCCTGAGATGCGCTCCCTGCTGTTCGTGCCGGCAGGCATGCCGAAGATGCTGGAGAAGGCGGCGTCGAGCGGGGCCGACGTCGTGATCTACGACCTCGAGGATGCAGTCAAACCGGCCGACAAGGTGGATGCGAGGAGGCTCCTTGCCGGTCATCTTGCCAACCGCGCGCCGGGCGGCCCGGCGATCGCCGTCCGGGTGAACGATCTCGGCACCGCATGGATCGGGGACGACCTCGGGGCGACGCTGCCCTTGCGGCCCGACTATCTCGTCCTGCCGAAGACGACCGGCCCCGGAGATCTGGCAGTCGTCGACGAGTTGATGACACCCCTCGAGACCAGGCCGGGCGCGACCGGCATCATCGCCATTGCCACCGAGACAGTCGCGTCTGTGATGTCGCTCTTTCGCCAGCCGTGGACGCATCCGCGCCTGCGCGCGCTGATGTGGGGCGGCGAGGACCTTGCGGCCGACATGGCGGCACCTTCCAATCGCGCCGCATCGGGCGCCTATTCGGGACCGTTCCGCCTGGCACGCGACCTGTGCCTTCTCGCGGCGAAGGAGGCGCGCGTCGCCGCGATCGACGCCGTCTTCACCGACTTCCGCGATCTCGATGCGCTTCGCCGGGAAGCATCGGATGCGCGCCGGGACGGGTTCGACGGCAAGGCAGCGATCCACCCGGCGCAGGTGGCCGTCATCAACGAGCTTTTCCAGCCTTCGCAGCATGAGCTGGAATGGGCCGCGCGCGTACTGGAGGCGCTGGACGGCGCCGGCAGCGGCGTTGCGGTCGTCGACGGGCAGATGATCGACGCCCCCCACGCGGCTAGGGCGCGCCGCATCCTCGGCAACAGGTAGTTTCCGAAGGATCAGACAGCAGAAATTCCACCGGTGACGCTGATGGTCTGCCCGGTTATGCGGGCGGCGGCCGGGCTTGCGAGGAACACCACAAGCGCGGCCAGATCAGACGGCGTGGCAACGCCCAGGTTCGCCAGCGTCTCGGCCTTGCCAAACAGCTTTCTGCAGAACTCGTCTTCCTGCAGACGGTGGTAGAGCAGCGTGTCGCGCACAATGCTCGGCGTGATGCAGTTGACGCGCACGCCGCTGCGCTTGGCCTCGATCGCCATGCCGCGGCAGAACATGGTGATCGCCGCCATCGCGGCGCCGATCACGCTTTCGCCTGGTGTCGCCACCTTGGCGGCGTCCGAGGCAAAGCAGATCACCGAGCCGCGTCCTCGCTCGCGCATATGAGTAAGGACCGCCCGCGCTGGGAGGATTATGCCTGCCGCCGCCGCCTCTATCGTCGGGAAGACATCGTCGAGCGGAATCTGGTGCAGAAGGCGCGGGCGCGGATCGCCGCCCGCCGAACTGACGAGAATGTCGATGCCCCCGGTCCAGGCCGCCGTTTCGTCGACGGCCGACTGCAACTCCCGGGGCTTCGTCGCGTCGCACCGGAAGAAGGCGATGCTGGCATGGGGATATCGCGCGGCAAGCCGGTCGCGTGCTTCGGTGCCTCGTTCAATGGAACGGCTGGCGATCGCGAGGCGTGACAGCCTCGCATCGAGCAGCGCCTCAGCGCTTGCGAAGCCGATCCCCGCCGTGCCGCCTACAACCAGCGCCGCCGCGTTCTCCAGACCTTCCACCATCGATTTACCCGGCAATTTACCCGATCGTATATTAATGTTACTCAATAGTCATGAAAGTGAAGAAATTGTCAATGGCGGCAATCGACGCGTTGCCGCGATAGGGAGGCTGCTGTGGTGGGACCGCTTTCGGGCATCAAGATCGTCGAGATGGATGCGATCGGTCCCGTGCCGTTTGCAGCCATGCTGCTTGCCGGCATGGGAGCGGATATCATCCGGATCGCGCGGCCGGGCGGGCAGGCCGCGTATGAGGATCTAGGGGAAGCTATCGTGCACCGGGGTCGCGGCAGCGTCGCTCTGGACCTCAAGACACCGCATGGTCACGACAAGGCCCTCGAACTCATCGCAGACGCGGACGCGCTGCTGGAAGGCTTCCGCCCCGGGATCATGGAGCGCCTCGGCCTGGGGCCGGACGTCTGTCTCGCGACCAATCCTCGAGTGGTTTACGCAAGAATGACCGGATGGGGGCAGACGGGGCCGCTTGCGCAGCGGGCCGGCCACGACATCAACTACATCGCGTTGTCGGGAGCCCTTGCCGCAATCGGCGAGGAGGGACGTCCGCCGCCGCCGCCTCTCAATTTCGTCGGTGACTATGGCGGCGGCGCCATGTTCCTTGTTGCCGGTGTTCTGGCTGCGATCGTCGAGGCGCAGCGCACGGGGAGCGGCCAGGTGGTTGACGTTGCGATGATCGACGGCGCCATATCGCTGATGAGCATGTTCCTCGCCCTGCGGCAGAACGGACGCTGGGACGCCACCCGGGAGAGCAACTTCATTGATGGGGGCGCGCCCTATTACAGGTGCTATTCCTGCTCGGATGGCCGCTTCGTTGCCGTCGGCGCCATCGAACCGCAGTTTTTCCGCGCGCTTCTTGCAGGGCTAGGTATTGCGGATGATGCTTTCCAGCAGAACGACAGATCGTTCTGGCGTACAATGACAAACGCTTTCGCCGAACGCTTCGCCACCCGGTCTCGCGACGAGTGGGCCGCGCTGTTTGCGGAAACGGACGCTTGCGTCTCGCCGGTGCTGGATATGCTGGAGGCAGCGCGGCATCCGCACAACGTAGCGCGGCGCGCGCATGTCGAGGCGGACGGCATGCTACAACCCTGCGTCGCTCCGCGTTTTGCTAAAACGTGCTCAGCGACCCGCATGCCCTGGAAGCAATCGCGGGCACGCTGAGGCGGCAAAAGCTTGCCTCGCGTGCCGGAAGGACGCTCACGTCTAGCTCGTCGCCTGTGATCAACGCGCAATATGTTGAGATTGCGGTGTTCTGGCAGCGGTGGCACGTCCTGTAGGGACTCCCAGAGTGCAGCGGATGGTCTACGGCCTACCTATGCGCTGCACCGGGACCGCACGGGTGGCATGCCACCGCCGCCACCCTGCCACCAGCGAACATGAAGAAGATCGCGAGGAGCAGTTGTCTACCCTCCCCCCAGCCAGTTCTGCCTACCATTCCTGATCGAGCGCGATGTAGTCGCCTGCTTCGATCTCGCCGAACTCTTCGAGCACCCACTCGATCTCGTCGGCCGTGGGGCCCAGCAACTCCGCCGCCTTCTCGAGCGGAATCCATTCCTCCACGCCGGTGCGTTTATGCCTCACCATGATGTGCATGAGGTGATCTCCTGTATCGAGCAGAACAGGAAACCACAGCGAGAGTCGGAGCATAATTATCGGCGTTTCAGGGCCAGTCTGTTGGCGCCGGCATGGTGCTCGGCAGCCACATGCCTCTCCTCGGGCCGGAGAGGTACTACCGAGCGGCGCTGCTGGCGGACGGGCATGTTGGCCCGGGCGGTGTGCCAGCGCCCACGAAGATATGATCGGAGAGGCGAGACGGGGCTATGGACGCAGAAGCGCCAGCTCCAGGCGTATATGGACCTAACCGGGCAGCCCGCCTGCGCCGTTTCCGTCAGCGCCCGTAAGCCCGATCCAGCGCCTCGATGGCGGCGCTACCATCCCGGACGGCCCGACTGTAGTGGCTCAGGGTGACGGTCGGATTCGCATGGCCGGCGATCTGCGCCACCAACGCCACCTCGATCCCTTCGGATTGTAGGATGGATATGAAAGAGTGCCGGGCAGAGTGCGGCGTCACGTAGGGCAGTTTCATAGCCTTGAACGCCGGTGCCCAATAGCGCTTGCGGTAGTTCTGATAAAGGAGCGGCCCGCCGCCGCCGAGCCTCGGCTTCGGCCAGGGCTGCAATCGTCCGGGGCCGGGAAACACGCGGTGCAGTTCCTTTCCCTTCCTCGGGCAGCGGACGCGCCACGCAAGCAACATCTCGCGCAGGACGGCGCTCATGGGAATGTCACGCTGCCCGGCCTCGGTCTTCGTCATCTCGGTGAGGCTCCCGTCGCACTCCTGAATGCGGCGGATGCGGATGACGTTGCGGTCGAAATCCACTTCGGACCAGAGCAGGCCCAATTGCTCGGAAGGGCGGGTGCCGGCGAGGAACGGGAAGGCGTAGTAGATGCCGTGTTCAGGATCATCCTTGGCGGCGGCGATCAGCTTGGCGATGTGCTCGGGCGTCAGGATCGCCTTCTTCTGCTTGTGCCTGGCACGGGGAAGGCCAGTCGGCATAGATGGCGCTCTAATAGAAAAGTCTTCCTCGGCAAGGGCCAGTATCGACTTCAGGTGCGACTTCGCCCGGTTCGCGGTGTAAGTTCCGCACTGCTCTGTGACGGTACGGTGCCACTGCCGGATCATGGCGGTGTTCAGGTCGGTCAGCTTGACATGGCCGAGCAACTCGATGAAGCGGGCGTTCTTCGGCGCGATACCGCTCTCCGTGTACTCCTGCTTCCGCCTTCGGCCCCGTCGCTCCGCGCCCTGTGCTGTAATGTGGTAGATGCTTCACTATCCTGCTCCACCCCCTGCCCCGGCTCCACCCCGGAGATGGAGACGAAAGACCCGGGAGCGCGGCGAGGAGGTGACGGCGTGACGGCAATGACGGCGTTCCAGACTATCATCCACGTTATGGGCATGGGAGGTGGAGACATCGACGAATTGACCTCATCCAAACAAGACGGTCGTGGCGAGTTTCCGAATCACCATGGTTCGGCAGAACCTCAATAACCCCGATTTTGGCCCTGTTTCGGTGGCGCGCTACGATCACCAGGCAGGTGATCTCACAATGGGAATCCCTGACCGATTTCTTATGTCAGGCGGATACCACTAGAAGGAAATCGTAATGCCAAGCATGATCACAATAGGAGTGATAACGCTTTAGTCAAATGGGGCGAAGGAAAAAACTCCCGGATCGCCCTCCATCAAGATAATCAACTCTGAGTAGTCGTACATTTAATTTTAGTATCCTTTCACAATTCTTACAACGTTGCTTGATATCTCCTCACAAATATCTGGAATCGGGATTGTGTTCTTGCTCCTATACCAGGCAAATGTGTAGCTCATCATGCCAGTGATGGAGAGGCTGGCAAGGTATGCCGAATTTGTCGCAAACTGACCGGCAGCAATGCCTTCATCGATAATGGACCTGATAATATTGTCGATCCTGATGCGCTTATCACGCAAGTCGCTCCGCGTGGCTGCCGGAAGGTTGTTGTACTCGCGAAAATAGATGATGGCATGCTTGTGGTTCACCAGCGCGGAGTGGGTGAATGCGTAGGCGACGCGCCGGAGCGTCGTCTCGGGATCGCTGCGATCATGTGCCGTGGACTCGACCGCTTGCAGAACCCCGTCAGTTCCCTTGCTTGCGACAACTTCAAGAAGATTTACTTTTGATCTAAAGTAATTATAAATATACGGCTTGCCGACATTCAGTGCTGTCGCAATATCGTCAATCTTCGTGTCGTGGTAACCCTTGCGATGGAAAAGATCGAGCGCGACAGAGACGATCTGCTCGCGCTTTATTTCTTTCAGCTCATTCCGGATCAAGCGCTCCCGTTCCTTAAGATCATTTCCGTCTTCTACCGGCTTATCGGGGGCATTGGAGCCAATTTGCCGAGACATTGGTGACAAGCTCCTATCGTAGGTTGGCGCGGACTCGGGAGCGAAGCGCTGGATCATCGACGAGAATAGCTTCCCGCTTGCAAAAGTGATAGAGCATGCTACTCATTAGTATCTAGAAATTACCAGAGAGTTTTATGCTCCGGATGACCAGTAGGAATCAGACCGCGCATCGGGCCGACCCGGTCGATATGCCCGACGCCGCGGACGCGCTGGAGATGTATGTCAGGATGCTGCGCGTCAGGGCGTTCGAGCAGCGGGTGGAGCGGCTCTTCGACGAGCGCGCGCTACGCGGCACGGCTCACTCCGCGGTCGGGCAGGAAGCGATTGCCGCCGGCGCGTGTCTGGCGCTTGAGCGCGGCGACGTCGTTTTCAGCCATCACCGGGGGCACGGCCACCTGATCGCGATGGGGGGCTCGCTCCGGCGCATGTTCAGCGAACTGCTCGGACGCTCGGATGGCTATTGCCGTGGTTTCGGAGGTTCCATGCATGTCGCCGACCCCGAGATCGGAATGCTTGGCGCCAACGGAATTGTAGGCGCGTCGATGGGGTTAGGGCTTGGTGCAGCCAAGTCCGCACTCATGGACGGTCGCAACCGCGCCGTGGTGGCATTCTTCGGCGACGGCGCCACTAACGAGGGAATCTTCCACGAGGCCATGAACATGGCCTCGGTCATGCGTCTGCCTCTGATCTTCTTCTGCGAGAATAACCAGTATGGTCTATCGACCCCACAGTCACACTCGACCGCAGGTCCGTCGATCGCCGCACGGGCGGCTGCCTACAGCGTTGTTTCCGACGAGATCGACGGCAACGACGCCTTCGAGATCTGGCGCGCGACAAGGCGAGCGCTGACTCGGGCGAGGGCCGGCGAAGGGCCGACGCTGATCGAGGCGCGGACCTATCGCTGGGGCGACCACAACATGCGTCCGTCCTGGCCGAACTATCGTCCTGATGCAGAGGAGGCATCCTGGAAGGAGCGTGATCCCCTGATCCGCATGCGTGCGCTCCTTGCCGAGCACCGCTACCTTGCATCGGCGCAAGAGGCGGCGGAGATCTCCGACGTGATCGAGCGCGAGGTCGAGGAGGCCGTCACTGCCGCCAAGGCGGATACTGTGGTCGAGCCTTCAGAGATATCGAGGGCGATCACCGTCCCGCATGCAAAGGCCGGTGTGGAGCCGGAGCCGGGACATCGCTCCCTGACCTATGTTGACGCGATCAACGAAGCCATCGCCTCGCAGATGGCGGAAGACAGCGGTGTATTCGTGGTTGGCGAGGACATCGCACGGATCGGCGGCATCTTCGGAGTTACCCGTGGCCTGCTCGACAGGTTCGGCGCTGAGCGGGTGATCGACGCCCCGATATCGGAACATGCGATCGCCGGGCTCGCGCTTGGCGCTGCCATATGCGGCAAGCGCCCGGTGGTGGAACTGCAGATCTTCGACTTCGTCACCCACATGATGGATACGATCGTCAATCAGGCGGCAAAGTATCGCTTTATGCTGGGCGGGCGCGGCGCGGCACCCTTGGTGTTCCGGGGGCCCCAGGGAGGCGGCACGCGCCTCGCCGCACAGCACTCACAGTCCCTTGAGGCCTGGTTTGCGCATGTGCCCGGCCTTGTCGTGCTCGCGCCGTCCAACGCCTATGATGCCAAAGGCTTGATGATTGCTGCCATCCGCGACGACAATCCATGCGTCTTCCTTGAGCACAAGATGCTCTATCTCGGCCAGCCGCAACCTGTGCCGGAGCATGATTATGCGCTGCCGATCGGCCGCGCGCGCATCCGGCGGAGCGGCACCGACCTCACCGTGATCGCGACGTTGAACATGGTCGATCACGCGCTCAAGGCGGCCGACGAACTGTCAAAGCAGGGCTGGTCCGTTGAGGTGATCGACCCGCGCACCTTGCGGCCGCTCGACATGGATACGCTGATCGGCAGCGTTAGGCGAACCAACCGCTGCCTTGTTGTTCACGAGGCATGGCGTACAGGGGGGGTCGGCGCCGAGATCGCCGCGGAGATCAGCGAGAAGGCCTTCGACTGGCTCGATGCGCCGGTCACGCGGCTGTGCGGTGCCGACGCGCCGATGCCCTTCGCCGCCGAACTTGAGCGCACCTGCATTCCGACGGCGAAGGACATTGTGCGGGCCGCGAGGGAACTGCTGGAGTCGCCGGCGCCCAGCTAGGCCGCGTCGGGACGAAAGGGAAAGTATACGTTGTGGCCGCAGGTCGCGATCACGACCGGCGCTTCAAGCCGGCAGGAGGAGGGAAGAGATGCTCTCAGTTCATGATGCCTTCAGGGAGGCGCTCGCGGACGCGCGTGATCGGCCATTCCTTTGCGTGGTGGAAGAGGGCAGAGCATCGTCCGATATCTCGTTCGGCGAGGTGGATGCGACAGTAGAGCGCCTACGGCGCTGGTACGCCTCGGCCGGTTTCGGTGAGGGACATAAGGTCGCCATGCTGCTCGGGCGGCTCCCGTTCGTCTGCCATTTTCTGGCGCTGAATTCCCTCGGCTGCGTTTGCGTTCCCCTCAATCCGGACCTTCACCGGGATGAGTTGATGTACCAGATCGACCACAGCGGCGTTTCGATCATCGTCAGCGACCCGGTCCACGGCGCACGGATGTGCGAACTCGCTGACCGGACACAAGGGCGGTGCTCCGCCGTAATCGTCGATGGTCTTTCATCCGACGAGATATTGCCCATTCCCGGCAGCGCGGATCGTCACGATGGCCTCTGCTCGATCCTTTACACGTCCGGCACCACGGGCAGGCCGAAAGGTTGCATGCTCAACAACGAGACCCATCTGGCCGCCGGCGAGCGGTACCGCGACATGGGCGGACTGCTGACGATCCGCGAAGGACGCGACCGCTTCTACAATCCGACGCCCTTCCACCACACCAACATCCTTGTCGTGAACCTCAGTTGCGCGATCCTGACGCGCAACTGCCTCGTCATGCCGGAGCGCTTCAGCGCGTCGCGCTGGTGGAGCGACATCGCCGCGACCCGTACCACGGCAATCCACTATGTAGGCATCATCCCGACCGTCCTGATGAAGATGGCGCCGACGCCGGACGACCGCGAACACAGTGTCCGCTTCGGGTTCGGAGGCGGGGTCGAACCAACCTTGCATGCCGCGTTCGAGAGACGGTTCGGTTTTCCGCTGGTCGAGATCTGGGGGATGACGGAGACGACCCGTGTCTTCGGCGACAGCCATGAGCCGAGGCAGGTCGGCACGCGGGCTTTCGGCCGGCCAGACGATAGTTACGAGGCCAAGATCGTCGACGATGACGATCGGGAACTGCCGCGCGGCACGCCCGGCGAACTCCTCGTTCGCTCCGGGGGACCAGATCCGAGGCGCTACTTCTTTTCCGGCTACTACAAGGACGAGGCAGCGACGGAGGCATCGTGGAAAGGCGGCTGGTTCCACACGGGCGATATCGTCAGCCAGGACGCGGACGGAATGCTGCATTTCGTCGACCGCAAGAAGAACATGATCCGCCGCTCGGGCGAGAACATTTCCGCCGCCGAGGTCGAGGCCGTTCTCATCACGCACCCCGCCGTCGCCAATGTAGCTGTGGTCGCCGTGCAGGACGAGATTCGCGAGGAGGAGGTGATGGCGTGCGTCATCCTCCATCCCGATTACGTGGAGGACCAAGCAACGGCCGCGGACCTCGTCGCCCACGTCCTTGCCCGCGTCGCCTACTACAAGGCGCCTGGATGGGTCGTTTTCGTGCGGGAGCTTCCGCTAACGGCCTCGCAACGGCTGCAACGCACCAGGATATTCCCGGCCGGGACAGATCCCCGACAACTCGATACGGCGTTCGACCTGCGCGCGACGAAGAAGCGTTGAGCCAAGACAAACGGAAATACGGAGGAACGTAGATGTCATTTGAGGGGCAAGTAGCGGTCATCACCGGCGGTGCGAGCGGCATCGGCTTTGCCTGCGCGAAGCTGCTGGCGGAATCCGGCGCGGCCGTCGTCGTGGCGGATTTCAACCGTGATGCAGGACAGACGGCTGCCGCATCGATCGGCGCCACCTTCATCGAACTCGACGTGCTGGACGAAGCCTCGATCGAGCGTTGCGCGCAGCGCGTGGAGGCGGAAGTCGGCCCCATATCATCGGTGGTGACAAGCGCGGGCATCCTGCAGCCGCCGCAGGACCCGTACACCTTGCCGCTGGAACTGTGGGATAGGGTCGTCAACACCAACCTGCGCGGCACCTATCTGAGCTGCCGTGCGTTTGCGCGGCCGATGCTCGAACGGCGTCGCGGCAGCATCGTCACCATCGCCTCGGTCACGGCGGTGCTTTCGACCCCTCTGCACGCTTATGGCCCGGCAAAGGCAGCCGTCGCGTCCTTGACGGAATCGCTCGCGACGCGCTGGGGACGCCAGAGCGTACGCGTCAACGCAATCTCGCCGGGAATCACCAACACGCCAGCGCTCGCCGATGCCGTCAGCCGCAAGGAGCGCGATGTGGCTTCCTTCGTCAACGCGACACCGCTGGGACGGCTGATCGAGCCGCGTGAAATCGCCAACGCCGCGCGCTTCCTGCTATCGGACGATGCCAGCGCCATTACCGGCACCAATCTCATCGTGGACGGCGGATGGATCGGCGCCGGCACATGGCACACCTATGGTGGCATCCCTCACGACGACAAGGACGTCTAGGAATCGTGCTGCGAGTCTCCGCACCCGAGCGCATCGTCGCATCGCCGCTCGCGCGCCGCTTGGCACGGGAGCATCGCGTCGACCTGTCCGCGTTGCGGCGTGGTCGCCGTATCGTGCGCGCAGACGTGGAAGCTTTCATCGCCGCCAGCCGACCGGGGCCGGCTCCCGATGCAGCCGTCTCCACGGACGCGCCAGCGATGCGGCGACGCGACGTGCAGCGGTTTTCTATCGTGTTCGACGCGGCGCCGGTCTTTGGCATGCTGGACGAGTTCGCGAGCGCGCTGGGCAATGCAAGCAGAGGCGACGTGCGCGCCCGGATATCGCCGCAAGCAGTGATCTGCAAAGCCTGGGCGATAGCGCTTGGAGAGGGGCTCGGCCCGGTTGCCGGCGGCGATACTGCCGGGTTGCGGGTGCGCATGCTCGACGCTCGTTCGGATCGCGGTGTAGTACTGTCGGACGTTCACCAGTTGCGGCTCTCCGAAATCACGCGAGCGCTGGACGACGGGGAGCGGTGCTTTCCGGCGAACCAAACTACGGATCTGCGCACGGCGGCGGTCTGGTTCGTCATGACCGCCGCCATCGACATTGTTGCGCCGGCGGAGACGCCGCACGGGTGTCTGGCGGTTGTGTCAGCGCTCGACCGGCCGGGCAGCGATGGCGGCAACGCGTGCTGCCGCCTCTCCGCGGTGTTCGACGGCGACGACAGCAGTCTGGGCAGGCTGCTGGGCATCGCCGACCTCTTTAAGCGATTGATCGAGAAACCCTGGGGACTGGTTGCCTGAAGCGGGAGCGTGCCGCTCCTGCAAGAGGCGGAACGACTGGAGGAGTGCAATGTTGAACAAACCCGAGAGCCACTGGCGCACCGTCCGCGGTGAAGAGATGCATTTTCTCCGGTCGGGGAGCGGGCAGACGATCCTCTTCCTGCACGGCTACCCGGAATATTCGCACACCTGGTCGAAGGTGGAGCCGATGCTGCGGCCGCATTTCGATCTCGTCATGCCGGACCTGCAAGGGTTCGGACAAAGCCTTTCCAGCGTGCGCGGTCCCTCGGACCAGGTCGACCGCGAAGCCCACGCGGCCGACATGGCCGCGCTGGTCGATGAACTCGGCATTGAGCGCTTCGGGATCGTTTCCCATGACGTCGGCGCCTATGCGGCGCAGGAACTCGCCTACATGATGCCGAAGCGCATTTCCGGGTTGTTCTTCTTCAATTGTCCGTATCCCGGAATCGGCAATCGCTGGCTGGATCCGGACTATCTGAAGGAGAGCTGGTACCAATATTTCCAGCAGCAGCCCTGCGCCGCCGACATCGTCGGAAGCTCGCCCGACAACATCCGCAAATACATGAGCCATCTCCTCGACCGCTGGTCCTCCAAGGCCGGCTCGTTCGACGACGTGATGGACGACTGGGTGCGCAACTATTCCCAGCCGAATGCCCTGCAGGGAAGCTTCAACTGGTATCGCAGCAACAACCGCTACCGCATATCGATGATGCGCGGTCAGGTCGTTTCGCGCCCGCCCATTTCGGTCAGGACCTGCGTGCGCTGGGGCGCGGACGATCTCGTTGCGCCCGCTGCGTGGGCGGACAGGATGCCCGAGTATTTTGCCGACATCGACTACGCTGAATTTCCGGGGGCAGGACATTTTCCGCACATGGAGCGCCCAGTCGAATCCGCGGCGGAAATCAGGAAATTCTTCGAGACAACCCAGTGGTGAACATCTGATCGCGAGGGATTGGCGTGATCGGGGCAGGACTTTTGTCGCTTACACAAAACGGGAGAAAATCATGAACTGCTCTGGACTGAGAACTGCGGGCGCCGCCGCGCTCGTACTGGCGTCGATGGCGAGCGCCGCCGACGCGCGCGACCTGCGCATCGCCATGGGGCTGACCGAAACCTACGCCGCCTATCAGCCGCTGGCCGCCTTCAGCGAGGCGATCGCGGCGGGTACGAGCCTGACGGCCAAGGTCTACCCGATGTCGCTTCTGACGCTGCCCGAGACTGCCGGCGGCGTGCGCGACGGGCTGGCTGACGCCGGGTTCGTCATCTTTCCTTACGATGCGACAGGCTTTTCCGAGTTAAACCTGATCGCCGAACTGTCGATGCTCGCCACCGCTGGCGATGCGCCGAAGCTTCCGAGCGCGGCAATGACGGGAGCCTCGATGGAGTACACATTGCTCCATTGCGCCGACTGTCTCGCGCAGTTCAAGGATTACAACCAGGTGTACATCGCGGGCGCGGCGACGACCCCGTACGAGATGCTGTGCAACCAACCCATCAGCAGCGTGGCGGACCTCGCAGGCAAGCGGCTGCGCTCGGGTGCGTCGAACTGGTCGCGCTGGGCCGAGGCGATGGACGCGGCACCCGTTTCCATGCCCGGCAACGACACCTACGACGCCCTCAGCCAGGGAGTCGTCACCTGCTCGATGAGCCCGATCGGCGATCTCATCGGCAATCGCTACGTCGACGTCGTCAGCAACCTGACGGTGGGCGCGCCGGGCGGCATCTTCTCAGGGCTTGGTGCCGCGAACTTCAACCGCGACACATGGCAATCCTTCTCGGAGGACGATCGCCGGTTCCTGCTGAAGACGGCAGCGAAGCTGGCCTCGGACATGGTGGTCTCATACCGCAAGGACGAGATCGCCGGCTACGAGGCTGCCGAAAAGAAGGGCGTCGTGATCAATCGGGCAGATGCCGGCCTCATCGAGAAGAGTGCCGAGTTTGCGCGCAACGACACGGCGACCATCGCGGACCAGTTCACCTCCAAATATAACCTCGCCAACGTCGACGCGAAGATCGAGACGTTTCGCGGTCTTATCGAGAAGTGGCGCGGCCTGACGACGGATATCGACGAGACGCAGGGCGGCCGGCTTACCGAGCTCTACTGGCAGGAAGTCCTCTCCAAGGTGGACGCCGCCAGCTACGCGATGGACTGATTGCGTTCGCCGCACTTGCGAAAATGGTGGGGCGGGCTAGTCCGCTCCACCACAAGGAGACCGCCTATGCATGCGATCAAACGGATAGGAGACGTCGTCACTGTGGCAGCTGCATGGCTGGCCGGATTGGCGGTGGTCGTCATGATGTGCCACGTGACGGCGGACGTTGCGAGCAGGCTCCTGATGGGCAAGCCCCTGCCGGGAACGATCGTCCTCGTCGCGAACTATTACATGGTTCTCATTGTCTGCCTGCCGCTCGCCTTCGTGGAACGGCTTGATCAGCACATCGCAGTCGACGTGGTCACTGACAGGTTGTCGGTGAGGCTGCGCCTTCGTCTTCGCGCCGCTGCCTGGCTCTTCTCGGCCGCGGTTTTCGCGCTGCTGACCTACGCGGCATGGCTTGAAGCGGTCGACAAGTTCGCGCGCAAGGCTTTCGTCATTGAACACGATCTGGCACTGCCGATCTGGTACAGCTACTTCGCCCTGCCCCTCGGATGCGGCCTGCTGTCCCTCTACCTCCTCGGTAAGTTCGTCGGCTACATCGCCGGACCCGCCGTGAACGACCGCGATCCCGCGCGCTTGAGTGAACAGGAAAATTCCGCACATGACTGATCCGCAGATCGCATCGCTGCTGCTGCTTGTCCTGCTCGGCCTTCTCGCGCTGCGCGTGCCGATCGGTGCGGCGCTCATCGCTGTTCCTTTCGTCGGCATCTGGCTCCTGTTCGGCTGGCGTCCGGCCATCGGCGCGCTGAAGGGGATACCGTACAATTTCGCGGCGAGCTGGCAGCTCAGTTCCGTCCCCATGTTCCTCTTCCTCGGGTTCGTTGCCTACAATGCGGGGCTCACGAAAGGCCTGTTCCGTGCAGCGCAGGTGTGGCTTGCACGCCTGCCCGGCGGTTTAGCGGTCGCCAGCATCTTCGGCGCAGCCGGCTTTGCCTCGATCACCGGTTCGTCGGTGGCATGTGCCGCAGCGATGGGGCGCATCGCGATCCCGGAGATGCTGCGCAACGGATATTCGCACGGTCTCGCGACCGGGTCTGTTGCCGCGGCAGGCACCGTGGGCGCGTTGATCCCGCCGAGCATCCTGCTGATCGTGTTCGGCATCGTCGCCCAGGTGCCGATCGGCGATCTTTTCCTCGGCGGATTGGTGGCTGGCGTACTCTCCATCCTCGCCTATGTCGTCGTGGCGCTGGTGTGGGCGATGGTTCTGCCGTCAGCTGTGCCGCGGGTAACCGAGGCCTTCACCCTAAAGGAGAAGCTCGCGACCCTTCGAGACGTCGCGCCACTCCTCATCCTGGCCGTACTTATCTTCGGCGGCATGTTCACAGGCGTGTTCACCCCGACCGAGGCGGGCGCCGTGGGATCGGCGCTGTGTATCGTCATCGCGGCCCTTTACCGCTCCCTGAGTTGGAGTGCCTTCCGGGTGTCGGTAGTGGAAACCTTCGTGACGACGGCGGCGATCTTCATCATCGCCATCGGCGCCAACCTGCTCGGCCGCTTCGTGACGCTGAGCGGCATGGACGGGTATCTCTCCTCACTGATCCTTTCGGTCGCGACCAATGAATTCCTCCTCCTCGGCGCCATCGTGCTGATCTATCTGCTGCTCGGGATGTTCCTTGACCCGATGGGTGCCATGCTCCTGACGATGCCGATCCTGCTCCCGGTCGCGTTTCAGGCCGAGCTCAATTTCCTGTGGTTCGGCGTCTTTGTAGTGAAGCTCCTCGAGATCGGCCTGATAACACCTCCGATCGGGCTCAATGTCTTTGTCATCAAGAATGTCGTTGGCGCTAGCATACCGTTGGAGACAATCTTCAGGGGCGTCACGGCATTCCTTGTCGCCGATCTGCTCGTAGTCGCGCTGCTCGTCATGTTTCCCGAGATGATCACAGCGCTACCGTCACTTCTTAGATAGGACCATCGGATAGGAAGCGCGCGAAACTCGGGGTCATCGCGCGGTCACCGTTTCGCTGTCTCACTGTATTTCACACCAGTTCATCAGAGTATCGTTCCGTCCACACGCCGCCAAGAAGGCGAATACCGGAAGAACTCTCTCTTGCACACCTGAATGAAATCTGCGATATTTTTCTCTAATACATTGACGATACAATTTATTGCTTTCCAAGGTTGGGGTCGAGGGTTCGAATCCCTTTGCCCGCTCCAGTTTCCCAACCAGTCCAAAGCCGCGGAACACCGCGGCTTTTGTCGTTTCAGGGCGGTTGAAATCGCAGGGCGCGGAAGCGGCGCAGAAGGCCGTGGTCGCCGCGCGGTTTGCCGTTTTGCGGAATCGACAGAGCGTGGAATCGCGGTGTCGCTGGGGTGCGCGGCGGTTCGGCGGAGGCAGTCAGGAAACAACCCAATAGCCAGGTTACGCTTACCGGTCGGCGCAGCCTCCTATGTCGTGGCGGGATCAATCCAGATCGCCAGCGAGCCGCGCCGCTCGGGCGCTGCATTGTAGGACGGCCAGTTCCCGGTCTTGTAGGTCGGGGGATCGGCCTGCTCATGCCCCTCAGCTACCACCGTGGATTCACAAGATGAATCCCTCACCAGATTTGTGCGACAGAGCCCGTGGGATGAGTGATGGCCCTCAGCCCGACTGCGCCGATAGGATGGCATTGGCGAGCAGGGGAAACGTGCCGGCCGACTGGGCGCGATGGACCACGTCGAAGGCGAAGGCGACGATGTCGCCCTCCCCCAGCGACCCCTGGAAGGCGACGCATCCGTCCGCGAGAATCTCGTCGTGGATCGCAAGGCCGCTCAATAAGGGTGAGGAGGCGTGGAAACGGGCGACGGGCGTGACGCCGCCGGGGACCTCATAGCACCGCCCCGCCGAGGCGACGGCGATCTCGGCTGCGCAACCATGCGCCAGCGGGTGCCCGGTGTCGAGCGTCGCGGAGAACACGGATTTGCGCACCATCGCCTCGTCCGGCGACAGGCCGAGCGCGCGGCTTCTGGCAGCGGCATGGTCACCGAGCCCGGGCAGCAGCTCTGACAGAAGGTCCTCGCCAGCGCCGATGGTGACGAGACGCCCGCCGCGCGCAACGAACCGGCGGATCTGCGCCACCGTCGCGGCGCTGACCGAGCCGATCATGGGATGGAGATCGGAGGGCACCCTGTCGAGCGGCGGTTGCACGAACCGAGTGCCGGGCGGCGGCTCGTGATAGCCGGTCGCGGCGCGGCCGTCGGGGATGACCAGGACGTCGACATCGTTCTGCCATTGCCCCGCGTCGAGCTCCGGCACATGGATCGGGCGATGCGCGAAGCCCTGACCGTCGAGGACGAAACGGACCCAGCCGGCATTGGCGAGCCCGCCGAAGACGTCGTAGACCGCGACGCGCGCCGGACGGAGCACCAGCGCCTCGCCTGCGGGCGCGGCCGCGACGGCATGGACGTCGAGGCCGAGCGCGAGCGCGGTCTCGACCAGATGCGGCGGGCAGGCCTCGATCCAGAACGAGCCTTGCGCATGGTCATGGCTGTCGCGTCGCCCGGCCTGCGTCAGCCACGTCACTTGGTGTCCTTCCCGCAGCGCCGCATTGACGACCCGGAAGACGTTGCCGTTCGAGCGCTCGACGACAATCCCCGCTTCGCCCGCGCCCGATGCCGTGCCGGCCGGAACGGCAGCGTCGCCGTCGAGCGGCCGCGAGGCAGGCAGCGCGCCGTCGAGGACGCGGGCGAAACGGAAGCCCATCAGCATGGCGAGGGTTCCGCCCGCGCCGTAGAGCGCGGCGGCGGCGCCTTCCGCGCGGGCGAGATCGTGCGGATAGGGATGCGGCTCGAAGACATGCAGGATGAAGCCGCGCTTGCTCTGGTCGGCCGTCACCAGCCAGCTTCCGGCCGGGCAGTCGAGCCCGTCGACGCGGATCGCCTCGGTCGTGCGGCGGACCGCGACGCCGTTGAGCATCAGCGCGTTGCAGAAATCCACAGCCGCCTGGCCGGCGGACTGGACTGCCGGGATGACATAGGCGCGCGCATCGCGTGCCGAAGGCGCACGCAGGACCGACCCGTGCAGCGCGCCGTCGACGTCTTCGCCGCCGCGCAGATTGCCGGTCGCCACGCCGGCCGCGAGGTCGAACGCGTCGTAAGCCGGCCGGGCGGCGGCGGCCTTCCGCAAGTCGCGGATGCGGCGGTCATGGACGGTCCAGCTATCGCGCCGGCCGGCACGGATTGCCTCGACATTGGCCTTGCGGACGGTCGCCAGCAGCCGCTTGCGGTTCTCCGCCGCCCATTCCAGCGTCGAGAGGAAGGCCGTGAGCTGATAGTCGAGAGACTGGGACGCATGCCATATCCCGGGTTCCAGCGGGCGCGGCAGCGCCATGCGCGGCAGCTGCCTGTCGGGGATCAGCGGCACGCGCTGCGGATGAGGGGTGCCGATGACCTCGGAATGGAAGGCGACGACATTGTGGAGCGGCGAGGAAACCAGGCCGAACTGCCACAGCTGATATTCCGCCATGTCGCCGTGATAGGTCCCCGGCTTGTCGTCGAGCAGGAAGCGTCCGTGCAGCGACAGCCCCAGCTCGTTGACGAGCGTCGCGATCATCGGGTCGAGGCCGAGCCCCAGCGGCTCCTTGTAGGGCGGCAGGTACATCGCGACGCCGAGCGGACCGGTCTGGTGCGCATCGTAGACGATCTGCGGGCAGAAGCGGTGATAGAGCGCGCGATGCAGGTTGCGCGTTTCCGGCAGGGCGCATAGCAGCCCGTCGCGATTGTTGTCGGCCCCGGAATAGCGCGGGGCCATCTGCGCAAGCACCTCGCGCATCTCGGCGGCGCGCCGGCTGGGGTCCGGCTCGCGCATATAGCTGCGCGCGGCGTATTCGTGCCCGTCTGGGTTGCCGTGCACCACCACTACGACCAGCTCTTCCAGCAGGTCGCCGGCCGCGGCATTGTCCGGGTCGGCGAGGCGCCAGGCGAGTTCGAACAGCGCCTCGGCGGGAACGACCTCGCTGGTATGGACGCCGCCGCTGAGACAGACGACCGGCGTGACGCCGCGCAGCGCCTCTGCGGGCGGCTGCGCGGGGTCAGGATAGGCGACGGCGCGCGCCGCGTCGAGATGGGTGTCGAGCCGGGCGAGATTGTCCGGCGACGAGGCGACCAGCACGACGTGGTCGCGCCCTTCCGAGGTCGTGCCGATGGTTTCGAGGCGCACGCGCGGCGAGTGCGCGGCAAGATGGGCCCAGTAGGCGGCCAGCCGGTCATAGCCGGCGACGAAAAAATCTGCGCCGATCTCCTCTCCGAGGAACGCTCCGGGACGCTGTAGCACTGACGGCATGGCCTTGACCTCGCTTGTCGGACGGCTTGCTTCAGCGGCCCTGGAACACCGGCTTGCGCTTCTCGACGAATGCGGCGATCGCGCCCCTGTAGTCCTCGGAAAGGTAGCAGGCCATCAAGAGGTCATCATCGTCCGCGCCATCGAGGCCGGCGTCGCGCAGGCGGCGCAGCGTTTCCTTGGTGCTCCACAAGGTCAGCGGCGCGAGCGCCGCCAATTCCTCCGCCACCGCCTGGGCGCGCGCCTCGAGCAGGCCTTCGGCCGGCGCGACCTCCCGCAGGACGCCGAGCGATGCGAGCTGACCGGCCTCGAGAAGCCGGGTCGAGAACACCATCTCCTTTGTGCGCGCCGGCCCGAGCAGGGCGACGAGCCGGGCGAAATTCTTCGCCGACAGGGAATTGCCCACGGTCCGGGCGATGGGGAAGCCGAAGCGGATCGAGGGCGAGGCGAGGCGAACGTCACAGGCCGAGGCGATCAGCGCGCCGACGCCGACGCAGGGACCGGCGATGGCGGCGATGGTCGGGACCCTGACATTCTCCAGCGCCGTCAGCATGTCCTCCGACAGCCGCTCCATCTCGATCGCGCCCTCGACCGAGCCCACATCGGCGAGGTCGCCCATGTCGGCGCCGGCCATGAAGGCGGGTTTGCTGCCGGCGGCGCCGATGAGCACCAGCGCCCGCACCTCGGGCTCGTCGTTGAGCGCACGGCACAAGCGCGTCAGCCCGGCCTCCATGGCGTGCGTCATCGCGTTGTAGGCGGCCGGCCGGTTGAAGACCGCCCACTGGACCGCGCCGCGGCGATGGAGGATCAGTTCCTCGGACGAGGACGCAAGGCTGCTCATGAGACGTATCCGTGGGTAGGGTCCGGTCTCCCGGACGAGGGGTCAGAAATCGCCGGTGGTCGCGCCGCCGTCGACGATGACGGTCTGGCCGGTCACGTATTGCGCATCGGCGGAGGCGAGGAAGGCGACAACGGATGCGATCTCGGCCGGCGCGCCGAAGCGCCCGAGGAGAATCTTGCGCGTCCAGCCCGAGCGGATGTCCTCGGGCACGGCCGCCACCATCGCCGTGTCGATGACGCCGGGGGCGACCGCGTTGACGCGGATGCCGCGGCGCGCACCTTCGATGGCGGCGGTGTTGGTCAGCCCGACGATGCCCGATTTCGCCGCCGCGTAATTGGCCTGGCCGAAGGTGCCGAAGATCGCGGTCGAGGCGATGTTGACGATGGCGCCGCCGCCCGCGCCCATGGCCTCGAATGCCGCCTGGCAGCCAAGCCACGACCCCTTCAGGTTGACGGCGAGCACCGCGTCCCATTCCTCGTCGCTCATCCGGGCGAGCGAACGGTCGCGGGTGATGCCGGCGACGTTGACGAGGATGTCGAAGACGCGAAAGTCCGCGTCGAGCCCGTCGAGCAGCGCGCGCCAGCTGTCGCGCCGCGACACGTCGAGCCCCGCGCCCGTGCTTTTCGCGCCGCCGCGGGCGAGCTCGGCCGCGAGCCGGCACGCGCCATCCTCGTCATGGTCGGCGACGATTACGGCCACGCCTTCCTCGGCCAGGCGGCGGCAGACCGCGCTGCCGATGCCGCCGCTGCCGCCGGTGACGAGCGCCACCCTTCCCTCAAGACCGCGCATCGCCGCCTCCCGCCTTTCCGGCCGTGTCGCGCATGACGAGGAAGACGTCCTCACCCTCCTGGACGACGGTCCCCTCCTGGTTCTTCAGATGGATCGACACGCGCACGACGCCGCGATCGGCCTTGCTTTCGCTGGCCCGCGTTTCGACGATCTCGGCCTCGTAGCGGACGGTGTCCCCGGCGAAGATCGGCCTGCGGAAGCTGCGTTGTGTCTGCAGGAAGGCCATGATCGCCCAGTCGTCGATCGCCGAGCGCAGGCCGGTGCTGAGCGCATGTCCCAGCATGCCGTGGGCGATGGTCGTGTCGTAGCCGACGGACTTCGCGAATTCGGCGTCCATGTGCAGCGGGTTGAAGTCCCCGGTCAGGCCGGCGAAGCCGACGATATGCGTCTGGGTGACGGTCAGGCGCGTCGACGTGCAGCGATCGCCGACAGCGATGTCGTCGAAATAGATGGTCATCCTTCTGTCTCCGTCCGGTCTGTCGCGGCGGGCCGGAAGACCGGCAGCCGCACGTCCTCGTCGAACGCTTCGAAATCCACCGCGACCTTCATGCCGATGGCCATCGCGTCCTCCTCGACACCGCGAAGCGAGGAGAGCATCAGTACCCCCTCCTCCAGCCGGATCAGGGCGCAGTTGTAGGGCGGACGCCTGGTGTTGCCGCGGTGAATGACGGTGAAGGAGAAGACCTCCCCCCGGCCGCTGGCCTCCACCCATTCGGGCGTCGCCCCGGGATCGTGGATCGAATGGCCGCGCGGATACCACTGGTGGCGGCCGGTCGCGGGGCAGCGCTGGATCATCAGCCGGCCGGCGGCCAGCCCCTGCCAGAACGGTTCGCTGTCGGCGTCGTTGACGGGTTTCACGGGCAGCCCCCTAGACGGTCAGGATTGCAGTGGCCGAGGCGCAGAATGTGCCGCCGAGGCCATGGACGAGGCCGACCTCGGCATCGGGCACCTGGAGGCCCGGCCCTTCGCCGCGTAGCTGGCGCACCGCCTCGATCATGGCGAAGACGCCGCGCTTGCCGGGATGGTTGGACGACAGCCCGCCGCCGTCGGTGTTGCTGGGCAGGATACCGCCGGCGCCGAGATTGCCGTCGGCGATGAACGGGCCGCCTTCGCCGCGGGCGCAGAAACCGAGGTCCTCCAGCGCCAGCAGCGGCGTGATGGTGAAGGCGTCGTAGAGCTGGGCGAAATCGACGTCGCCGCGGCCGAGCCCGGCCATGGCGAAGGCGCGTGCGCCCGACACGGCCGCCGGCGTCGTCAGGTCCTGCGGGATCTGGCTGATCTGCGTGCGCCGCACGGCGGCGCCGAACCCTGCGAGATGCACCGGCCTTTGCCGCAGGTCGCGCGCCCGCTCGGCGCTGGTCATGACGAAGGCGCCGCCGCCGTCGGTGACGAGGCAGCAGTCGAGGCGGCGCAGCGGCGAGGCGACCAGCGGCGAGGCCAGCACGTCCTCGACCGTGAGCGGCGCGCGCATCTTCGCCTCGGGGTTGAGGCCGGCATGAGCGCGGAACGTCACCGCCACCTGCGCGAGCTGCTCGGCGGTGGTGCCGTAGACATGCATGTGGCGGCGCGCCATCAGCGCGTAGGCGGATATGAGCGTCGGATCGTAGGGCAGCTCGAACTGGCCCGGCCCGGCCGGCAGCACGAACGGGTCAAAGGAGGGCGTGGTCAGCGGCCACCAGCGCGGACACGCAGCATAAGCTACGACGACGACCTCGGCGAGGCCGGCGGCGATGGCGGCGGCGGCATGGCCGGCATGCACGACATAGGAGCAACCCCCGACATCCGTGCCGTTGAAATAGGTCGGCGTCATCCCGGCATAGTCGGCGAACTCAGTGACGCTCTCGACCGCACCGCCCTCGGCCCAGTCGCCGGAGGCGACGCACAGCCCGTCGACGTCGGAAAGCGCGAGGCCGGCATCGTCCAGAGCGGCGAGGATGCAGTCCATCTGGAGCCGGAAGGGATGCATCCGGGGGGCGTGGCGCAGGGGCGATTCATGGATGCCGACAATGGCGGCCTTGCCGGAAATTCCAGTCACGCTCGACCTCCTCTTTACCGCCGCGAGGGTCGGCCGGAGGCCTGCCGCAATCAAGCAGTTTGACGTCTGTCGATTCCTGCATATGATGCACATGTCGATTTTTCGACGAGATCGACGCCTCCCGTTCGCCGCTTTCTGACAACAGGAAACCTGCAGATTTGCTGGAAAAGCGATCCCTTCCGCCCCTGATCGCGCTGCGTGCGTTCGAGGCGTTCGCGCGCCGCGGACTGGTGCGCGTGGCGGCGGACGAGCTCGCCGTATCGCACACCGTCATCTCCCGCCACATCCAGAACCTCGAGCTGTCGATCGGCATAAAGCTGGTGAAGAAGGAGGGCCGCGGCCTGCTGCTGACGCCGGAGGGCGCGCAGTTCGCCCAGCAGCTCGGCCGCGCCTTCGACATCATCGCCATGGCGACCACCGACCTGAGGCGCGGTGAGGAGAACAGCCTGCATATTTGCTGCATGGCCGGGCTGGCGGCGCGCCGGCTGCTGCGCATGCTGCCCGAGATCGAGGACTTCATCGGCGTCCACGGCATCACCCTCCAGCCGACGACGGCGAGCCCCGACCTGCTGCGCGGCGAGGCCGACGTCGAGATCACCTACAGCGAGGCGCCACCATCGACACCCGGCGTGATCGCCGAGGTGTTCACGCAGCCGCGCATCCTCGCGGTCGCCAGCCCCGGCTTCGTCAAGGTGCATCCCGGCATCACCGGCGTGGCCGACCTCGTCAACCTGCCACTGATCCACGAGCGCTCGACCCATCAATGGGAGAGTTGGCTCGCCAAGGCCGGAGTCGCGGACATTCCCAAGCTGCGCGGCCCGCGCCTGTGGCATGGCCACCTGTCGCTGGAAGGAGCGAAGCTCGGCCAGGGCGTCGCCCTCGTCAGCAGTCTGATCGGCGACAGCGCCATCGAGGCGGGCGACCTCGTCGAGGTCGTGCCGTCGCATGTCAGGCTGGGCAACTATTACATCATCGCCGCCGCGCGGCGCTGGCAGGAGCAACCGATCCAGCGGCTGCGCGACTGGCTCGTGCTGACTTTCGCGGCCGAGACGGCCGAGACGGCGGCGGGCGGCGCGCCGGAGGACGGCATCGCGGCGCAGATGCGCGTGCCCGCCGCGCCGATGCGGGCGCAAGGCAACGCCATGCCCCATCCGGGATAAGGGCAGCGCTGCCTACGCGAAATCCTCGCCGGCCATGGCGGCCGCCAGCATGAAATAGTCGTAAACGAGCCGCGCCGCGTCGGCGATCACCCGGTTGCGCGCTGCCATCTCGATGCGGGAGTTCTTGACGTAGATCGCCAGGGCGACGGTCCCCGCGCCGTCCGGCAGCGTCAGGTAGCCGACATCGGCCGCCGCCCCGAGGCCGCTTCCGGTCTTGTTGGCGAAGGCGACGCCCCACGGCAAACGGCCTTTGACCCGGTCAGGGCTGGTCGTCGTGCGCCTCATGATTTCCAGCAGCAGCCGCCGGTGCGGCGCGCTTATGACGCCGTCGTCGTTCCAGATGGCCTCCAGCAGCCGCAGCATGCTGGCCGGGGTCCACTGGTCGCGCTTCTCATTGCCGTAGGATGCACCCGCGCCATGGGTGCGGTTGCGGGCATCGAGAACCTCGAACGGCTGACCCCTGAGCGCGTCTCGCTCCGAAACGTCGTCGGGCGGCACCGGCAGCCCGTGCATGATGCACAGCGCCTCGCGCATCGAATGCCGCGCCTCGAAATCCGGAAATCCGAGCCCGCGTATATAGGCCTCCACCCGCGGCAGGCCGCCGGCGATGCGGATCATGATGTCGGTCGAGCTGTTGCAGCTTCGCGTGATCATCGGCTCCATCAGGTTGAGTACCGACAGCGACACGCCCGGATGAAGGAACTCGTCAGCCAGCGGGCCGCCCGAGTTGAACTCGTGAAAGCCGATGTCGACCATGTCCGACAGGGCGATCTCGCCGCGGTCGACCCGGTCGAACACGGCGAGCGCGATGGCGATCTTGATCGTGCTTTCCAGCGGGTAGCGTCCCGTTCCGTCGAGGTCGAGCGCAAGGCCATTGCCGAGATGGCGCGCGGCGATGCCGATGTCGCCGCCCACCGCCTGGGCGATGCGCGCCAGCTCGCGCCGCGCGCCACGCTCGGCCCTGCCGATATAGTCGTCCGTCATGTCGTCAGCCCTCTTTGCCTGCGCCGGAAACGGCGAGGTGGTCCCACGCGGCACGCGACATGCGGCCGATCAGTTCGCAGGCGACGGTGACGCCTGGCAGGCCGTCGGGCATCGCCGCCGGCACGTCGCAGATCAGCGCCGCGATGGAAAACAGCGGCCGGCCGGTCTCGAAGACGATCCCGGCATCCATCGCGCCCCTGATGCCGCTGCCGGTCTTGTGGGCGACGACCGTGCCGGCCGGCAGGTAGAGCGGAATGCGGGTGCGGTAGACCTGGCGGACGAGAACGTCCATGGCGAAGCGGCACAGCTGCGGCGTGCAGCCGAGCCTTTCGGCGGCGGCCGGGTCCGTCGTGCCGTCGAGAATCAGCTTCAGCAGCAGGCACAGATCGGCCGGCGTCGTGTCGCAGACGAAGTCGAAATCGTGGTCCGCCGGCATGTCGCGCGGCGGCACCAGCTCGCGCACCAGCGTGCCCTCCATGCCGATCGAGGCGCAGAAATCGTTGATGTACCCGACGCCCAGCCTCTCGCCGACGAGGCTGGTGCAGGTGTTGTCGCTGGTGATGATCATCTGGACGATGGCGTCGCGCAGCGGGAAGGTCAGGCCGGGCGTCATGAAGTAGAGGACGCCGGAAACGACGCCCTCCTGCAGTCGGGCATCGACGGTGACTGGCTCGGAAAGGTCGACCCGGCCTTGATGCGCGGCGCGCAGCGCAGCCATCATGAACGCAATCTTGCGCGTGCTCTGCGACGGCGCCGGCACGTGGCCGGCGCGGTCGATGGCGCCGCCATGGCGCAGATCCTCGAGATACCAGCCGCACCGGAAGGGCGTCGCCTCGCACAGCGCGTTCATGCGCGCGGCGAGCTCGCCAAGGCCCAGCCGCCGCGCCGCGGCCGCGATTTCGTTCATGGGTTTCGACCTTTCTCCACTCGGTTCAGAAGGGTTGCCGCCCGCCGCTGCGCGTCCTTGCGCGGGCGGGCGTGCTCGACGGCCGCGGCGAGCCTGCCCGCGTCGCCGACATTCTCGATCGCCAGTATGAGATCGAGGATGGTCCGCGCGTCGTCGGCCTCGACCAGCGACAGGAACTTGTCGATGAGCTCCGGCTCGGACATGCCGAGCGCGAAGGCCGGCGCCTCGCCGTCGAGGCGGGTCTCGTCGACATATTCGCGGCTGCCCACCAGCACGCGCACCGCGCTCGGCTTGTGACGCGGGTTGGCCGAAGGCGCGGTCGGCCACGGCGCTTCGTGCCGCCGCATCAGCACCTTGGCCCGCATCGCAGCCGCCGCCGCGCCGTGGAGGGCCTCGCCTGACTGCCAGGCCGGCCCCGGCGGCACGCCCAGCGCCGTCATGGCCAGGCAATGCGGGATGCTGAACTGCATGTCAGCCCCGGTGCGCGGCTCGGCATTGACGCTGTTCGGCTGGATCAGCGGCGCGCCGACTTCGGCGATGATGGCGGAAATATCCTGCGCGGCGATCGAATGCCGCCGCATGACCTTCTGGAGATTGTCGATCACGCCGAAGTTGAGGCCGCAGCACGGCCACGGCTTGAAGCGAGCGAGGCCGATCTTCCATTCGCTGCCGAGGCCGCGCAGCAGCGCATCGGGATCGGGGTGCGGGGCGGAGAGGATGCGGAAGAGATGGCCGTCCTCGACCAGCTGCGGAAAGCCGTCGAAGCCGGATTCGGCGGCGAATGCCCCGGCCAGCCCGGCGACGGCCGCCCAGCCGGCATCGCCATACTTGGTTTCTGGCGAGAAGGTCGCGCTGACCCAGACGCCGCCGGTCGGGATCGGCAGCTTGCCGCCCGCCACGAGCAGCGCCGCCTCCATGCGCCCGGCTCCGAACGCCATCAGGCGAGCAGCCGTGGCGGCGGAGCCGAAGGCGACGGGCGGGCAGATACTCCAGACCGGTGCGTAGCCGTAATCGCCGCTCCGGTCGGTATAATAGGGACCGATGGCCTCCATGAAGCGCGCCGCAACCTCGTAGCCGGCGAGGATCGAAAGCAGCATCTCCATCCCCGACACAGGCGTCTCCCGCGCGAGCGCGAGTGCGACCCCGAGCGGACCGCAGCCGAAATGCGCGCCGGCGAAGCCCTCGGTGAAGTCCATGAGGTCGCCGAGGCGGGCATTGCGATAGGCCACGCCCGCCGTCCCGCCGAGGCGGGCGGCGAACCGATCGATCTCGCCGGCGGGCGGCAGCGAGCGGGCGGCGATCACGCTGCCGGCCGTGTCGAGCATCATCAGCTTGCAGGCGTGCAGCGTCTCGGCCGGCACGTCCTTCGCATCCAGCGCTGCGAAGTGGCGAGAGAAGTCTTCGAGCATCGCGTCAGCCCCGGTCGTTGAGATGGCATGCGCTGCGGCGGCCGGGCGCGATCTCGCGCAGCCGCGGCGCTTCCGCGCGACACCTGTCGAAGGCATGCGGGCAGCGCGGGTGGAAGTGGCACCCCGGCGGCGGCGCGAGCGGGCTCGGCAGCTCGCCCCTGATCGCGTGGAACTTGCGCCGCGACGTATCGATGCGCGGCACTTCTTCGAGCAGCGCCTGGGTGTAGGGATGGTTGGGCGCCCTGAACACGTCCTCGGTCGGCGCTTCCTCGACGATGCGGCCGAGATACATGATCGCCGCCCGGTCCGAGATGTGCTCGATGACGCCGAGGTCGTGGCTGATGAACAGATAGGTGAGGTCGAGCCTCTCCTTCAGGTCCATGAACAGGTTGAGCACCTGCGCCTGGATCGACACGTCGAGCGCCGCCACCGCCTCGTCGCAGACGATGAAGGCGGGGTCGACCGACAATGCGCGCGCGATGGCGATGCGCTGGCGCTGGCCGCCGCTGAACTGGTGCGCGAAGCGGTTCTTGTAGCTGGGGTCGATGCCGACGCGCAGCAGTTGCTCGTCGACGAAGGCGTTGCGATCGCCCTCGATGAGGCCGTGATAGGCCGGGGCCTCGGCGATGGCGTCGGCGATCTTGATCCGCGGGTTGAGCGAGGCGAACGGGTTCTGGAACACCATCTGGA
Organism: Aquamicrobium sp.; assembly: GCA_039808485.1. GTDB lineage: Bacteria > Pseudomonadota > Alphaproteobacteria > Rhizobiales > Rhizobiaceae > Aerobium. The sequence continues at coordinate 42,695 of JBDHTD010000015.1, forward strand.
TGTCGAGCTGCGCGGCCTGGTATTCGCGCCGGGTCATCTTCGCCATGTCGCGCCCGTTGAAGGCGATGCGGCCGCCGCTCTGCGGAAGGATGCCGGCGACGATGCGGCCGAGGGTCGACTTGCCGCAGCCGGATTCGCCGACGAGGCCGACCACCTCGCCTTTGCGGATTGAGAGGTCGACGCTGTCGACCGCGTGCACGACCTGCGGCGGCCTGGCCATGCCGGCGCGGATGAGGGCGCGGCGCAGGATGTCGGGCTTGCGCTGGAAGTGCTTGCGGATGCCTTCGAGCCGAAGCATCGGCGCCGGCTCGCCGGCGGACGCGCCGGACGGCGGCGCGGGCTGGATGGTCGGTGCCGTCGGGGTCATGCGTCAACGCCTTCGAGGGGGCCTTCGAGGGGGCCTTCGAGTGAACCTTCAAGTGGATGGAAGCAGCGCCGGAAACTGGTCGGGCCCTCGAGCAGCGCCGGCTCGCGGATGCAGGCGTCGTCGGCCCGGCCGCAGCGGGTGCGGAAGGCGCAGCCCTGCGGCAGGTTGAGCAGGTTCGGCGTCATGCCCGGTATCTGCTGGAGGCGGCTGCCGCGCCGGTTGCGGCTGGGCAGGGAGTTGATCAGCCCGGCCGTGTAGGGGTGGCTCGGCCGGTTGACGACGTTGTCGACCGCGCCCAGTTCGACGATGCGGCCCGCATACATCACCGCGATGTCGTCGGCGAGTCGCGACACCACCGAAAGGTCGTGCGTGATCCAGATCAGCGCGGTGTGGAAGCGCTCGACGAGCGACTGGACCTCGGACAGGATCTGCGACTGGATGGTCACGTCGAGCGCCGTGGTCGGCTCGTCGGCGATGATGACGTCGGGCCGGTGGAGGAGCGCGATGGCCATCGAGACGCGCTGGCGCATGCCGCCGGAAAACTGGTGCGGATAGGCGCGCAGCCGCTCCTCGGGGCTAGGAATGCCTACCTGGCCGAGCGCGTCGCGCGAGCGCCTGCGCGCCTCCTCGCGCGACACGTCCTCATGCGCCAGTATGGCCTCGACCATTTGCGTCTCGATGCGCAGAACCGGGTTGAGCGTCATCATCGGATCCTGGAAGATCATCGCGAGGCGCTTGCCGCGCAGGCTGCGCATCGCCTCGTCGGGAACGGCCGCAAGGTTCATGTCGCCATAGCGGATCTCGCCGCCGGCGATGAAGCCCGGCTCCGCCAGCAGGCGCATGATGGAGAGGCCGAGAACCGACTTTCCCGATCCGCTCTCCCCGACGAGGCCGAGGATGCGGCCGCGGCGAAGGCGGATTGACACGCCGTCGACCGCCATCACCCGTCCGCCCGGCGTCGGGAAGCAGGTCTTCAGGTCGCGGACGTCGAGAACCACGTCGTCGGCAGCGGCTTGCGGTGCGGGGGCGTTCATCGGTGATGCCGGGGGTTGAGGACGTCGCGCAGCTGGTCGCCGACGATGTTGATGGAGGCGACCGTGATGAGCAGCGCGATGCCGGGATAGAAGCTGATCCAGAAATTGCCGGACAGCATGTGCTGGTAGCCGTTCGAGATGAGCAGGCCGAGGCTCGGCTCCGTCACCGGCACGCCGAGGCCGAGGAAGGAGAGCGTCGCCTCGAGCGCGATGGCCCGCGCCACCTGGATCGTGGTGATGACGATGATCGGCGGCAGGCAGTTGGGCAGGATGTGCCGGAACATGATGCGGTATTGCGGCAGCACGAGACACTGGGCGGCCTCGACATATTCCTTGTTGCGCTCCACCAGCGCGCTGCCGCGGGCGGTGCGCGCGTAGAGCGCCCACTCGACCAGGATCAGCGCGATCATCACGTTGACGATGCCCTTGCCGAGGACGGCGAGGATCATCAGCGCCACCAGGATCGACGGGATCGAGAGCTGGAGATCGACCAGGCGCATGATCGCGGCCTCGACGCGGCCGCCGGCATAGGCGGCGATGAGGCCGAGCGAGGTGCCGACCGTCGCAGCGATCAGCGCCGCGCCGAGGCCGACCATCAGCGAGATGCGCAGGCCGTAGAAGATCGCCGACAGCATGTCGCGGCCCTGGTCGTCGGTACCGAGGATGTAGACGCCCCCGCCATAGGCTTCCGAGCCCGGCGGAAGGCGCCCCTCCATGATGTCGATCACCGTCAGGTCGTAAGGGTTTTGCGGCGAGATCCACGGCGCGAGGATCGCGACGAGCACGACCGCCACCAGCACGACGAGCGCGAGCACGGCGAGCCAGGAATGACAATAGGCCAGCGCCACCTCGACCAGCGGGCGCGTCGGGCGCTCCCGGGCCGGTTCCGGCGCTGCGGTCGGGGCTTGCGGGGTCGGGCTCATGGCTTCAGTCCTTCCCGTCCGCGCTCACTCGCGGGTCGAGCAGCATGTAGAGGATGTCGATGACGAGGTTGACCGTCACGAACAGCGTCACCACCAGCATCAGGTAGGCGACCATCATCGGGCGATCGAGCACGTTGATGCTGTCGATGATCAGCTTGCCGATGCCGGGCCAGGCGAAGATGCTCTCGGTAATCACCGAGAACGCGATCAGCGCGCCGAATTCGAGGCCGATCACGGTCACGACCGGGATCATGATGTTCTTGAGGACGTGGATGCCGATGACCCGGCGCTCGGAGACCCCCTTGGCGCGAGCGAAGCGGATATATTCCTGCGGCATGACCTCGCTGACGCCCGCGCGCGTCAGGCGCAGGATGACGGCGGTGTTGAAGATCGCCAGATTGATCGCCGGCAGGGCGAGGTGACGCAGCCCGTCCAGCGTCAGGAACGACAGGTGCATGCCCAGCACCTCGACGGTCTCACCGCGGCCGCTGCTGGGCAGCCAGCCGAGATAGACGGCGAACACCATGATGAGCAGGAGCCCGACCCAGAAGCTGGGCAGCGAGAAGCCGAGGATGCTGGTGGCCATGATCGCCTTGCTGAAGCCCCGGCGCGGATAAAGGCCGGCGATCAGCCCGAGCGGCAGGCCGACGGCGACCGAGATGAGGGAGGCCGAGACCGCAAGCTCGAGCGTGGCCGGCAGCCGCTGGAAGATCACCTTCAGCGCCGGCTCGCCGTAGACGAAACTACGGCCGAGGTCGCCCTGTACGGCGCCCTTGAGGAAGGCGAGGTACTGCCGCCACAAGGGCTGGTCGAGGCCGAAGAGCGCGATGATCCGCTGGCGCTCCATCTGGTCCGCCTCGGGGCTGATGAGCATCTCGATCGGATCGCCGATGACGTTGACCGCGAGGAACACGATCAGCGTCATCACCAGCACGACGCCGAATGCCTGCATGAGGCGATTTGCTATCCAGACTGTCATGATACCTGCCGCCAGATGAACCGATCCATCGCATCTTGCGATGCCGTGGCGCCTCCGGCGCGATGGCTTTCCTGGAAATGCCGTAGCGGCATTTCACGAAGAACGCAGGGCCCCGTCCCGAGCCAGCGGCGCGGAAAGGCTGGTGCAGGCAGCCCCTCCGCGCTTCCGGCGGGAGCTATGGCCCTAGCTCGGGTTCCGGGCGTAGAACGCGCTCGAATGCAGCATCGGATTGGCGTTGAAGCTGAGCTTGTCGGCCTTCCCGGCCCAGATCGCATTCAGGTAGAGGATCGGTATCAGGCCGCGATCCTCGATGACCTTGGCCATCGCCTCGCCGACGAGGGCCTTGTGCCGTTCCGGATCGGCCTCGTTGAGCGCGGCCGTCATCAGTTCGTCGACCTCGGGGTTGGAGTAGCGCTGGCGGTTGGAGCTGCCGTTGCCGAGATCGGGATTGTGCGTCATCGCCAGATACTGCAACGCGATCGAGGCGAAGGGCGAGTTGAAATAGGCGAGGAAGAGCGAAAATTCCCGCGCCGTCGCCTTGCTGAGGAAGACCGAGGCCGGGGATACGTCGACCTGCGCCTTGATGCCGATGCGGCTGAGGCCCTGCGCCACCGCCTGCAGGATGTTGGCGTCGTTGGCGAAGAAGCCGTTGGGGCCGTTCACCGTCAGCGAGAAGCCATCGGCATAGCCGGCTTCGGCCATCAGCTTCTTCGCCTCCTCGATGTCGAGGTCCAGCGCCGGCAGGCCGGAGGCCCGGTCGGGCGCCTCGGGCGAGGCCATCTGGTCGGCGACCGTCGCCCGGCCGGACATCAGGCGCGCCACGATCGCCGCGCGGTCGACCGCCAGCGAGATGGCGCGCCGCACGCGCAGGTCCTTCATCGGGTTGACGTCGAGAACCTTGCCGGCCGCGTCCGTGGCGAGCGGCGTCTGGTCGCGGCTCGAATCGGGGAACAGGAACACGGTCATGTAGGACGGCGTCTCGAACAGCGTGAAGGCCGGATCGTTGCCGATCATGGCCGCGTCCTGCGTCGGCACGGCATCGACGATGTCGACGTCGCCGCTGCGCAGCGCGGCGAGGCGCGCGCCGGGGTCGGAGATGTAGCGGATCGTCACCTTCTCGAACGCCTGCTCGCCCCACCAGTGGCCCGGCACCGCCTCGAGACGGAGGCGCTCGCCGGCCTCGTAGCCGACGTAGCGGTAGGGGCCGGTGCCGATGGCGACCTTGCCGGAGGTGAAATCCGCGGTCGTGGCATTGGCGTGGATGGTACGCGACAGCATCGCCACCTGCGTCAGCCGCCACGCGAACAGCGGGTCGGGGCTCTTCAGATGGAAGCGCACGGTCCCGGCGTCGACGATCTCGATCCGCTCGATGCCGCGCACGCTCGCGGTGAACGGCGCGGCCGCGCCGATGACGTTGGGCACGCGTTCGTAGCTGAAGACGACGTCCTCGGCCTGGAACGGCGTCCCGTCGTGGAAGGTGACGCCCTGGCGCAGCTTCACCTCCCACGTCACCGGGTCGATAATCGTGTATCCGGTGGCGAGATTGGGCGAGGCACGGCCGCGCGATTCGTCGAACAGCAGGGCGCTGAAGATCTGCTGGATGGCCTGGACACTGATATAGGCGTCCTGGAAATGCGGGTCTAGCGAGGTCGGCGGGGTGGCGACGGCCATCGTCAGCGTGCGGCTCTCCTGCGCTCCCGCCGCGAGAGGAAGCAGATGAAGGCCGCCGGCGATCCCCAGGCCGAGCCCCATGAAGGTACGTCTATCCATCGCAAAAGCTCCCATTCGAGTTCGAGGTGTCACGGGATGCGTGCGCCGCGCGCGCGGTCCGTCCGGTCTCCCGTGCCGGGCGCGTTGAAAGGCGGCATCCGGGGTTTTTCCGCGCAATAGCGCTGTGTGTTCCCTGCAGCAATCTTCGTTACGGCCCCCTTGCCTTCAAGCAGTTTATTCGTGAGCGAGTGGTGCTCATACTGCACCGGAGGCCGGCTCCGAAAGGTGAGCTTCGGTTTCCATCGCCGGAACAAAAAAAGGCCCCGGCGTCGCCGGGGCCCGAAGGGTCCTTGGGAGGATGCGGAGCCTGAAGGCTCGCGGTGCGCCGCCCGCTATTGCGGGGCGGAACGGATGAAGGTGGCGAGCGTCATGGCGTCGCCGCGCGCCTCGTAGGAAATGTCGGCCTTGGCAGCCCATGCATTGACGAAATGATACATCGGGATCATGGCGTAGTCCTCGAGCGCCATGCGCGCCGCCGCCTGGAGCTTGGCCTCCCGCGTCTCCGGGTCGAGATCGACCACGGCGGCGTCAACTGCCGCGTCGTAATCCGGGCTGGAATAGCGAATCCAGTTGTACTCGCCGCGCGACCTTTCGGGGTCGACGGTCTGCAGCATCGCCGTCAGCAGGCGTCCGACCTCGGCCGTGCTGTTGCCGAAATTATCGATGTAGATCGGGATGCGCTGGGCGGTCGCGCGCGGGATCGCCACCGAGGTCGGCACGGAATCGACCGTCATGTCGATGCCGATGCGCGCCCACATCTGCGCCAGCGCCTGCGCCACCTCGACATTGTAGGGAACGCGGTCGTTCGCCACCACCATGTTGAGCGCGAAGCCGTCCGCGAAGCCCGCCTCGGCGAGCAGCTTCTTCGCGCCTTCCGGATCGGCGGTCGGAACCAGGATGGAGGGGTCATAGGAATAGGCGCCTTCGGGCATGAACTGGCCCGTCGGGATGCCCGTGCCCAGCATGACGCGCTCGGCGATACCCTGCCGGTTTATCGCCATGGAAAGCGCGCGCCGCACGTCCCGGTTGAGGAGCGGCGACTGCTCGAACGCCGTGCCGTCCTTGCGGCGCACCGGGTCGGCCCCCTCCCCGGCCTGGAAGAAGGGCAGGACATAGCTGACGCGCAGCGAGGGCGCGCTGTGGATCGAGAAGGCGCTGTTTTGCCTGAGACGCCCGATGTCAGGCGCGTTGGGCACCTCGACGATGTCGAGATCGCCCGACATCAGCGCCGCCATCCGCGTCGCGACATTGGTGACGATGACGAGGGAGAGGTTGTCCCATTCCTGCCGCTCGCCCCACCAGTCGTCGTTGCGGGCCAGCTCGACGCGCTCGCCGGGAAGGTAACGGGCGAACTTGTACGGCCCGGTCCCGACCATGACGCGCCCGGCATTGTAGTCCTCGGTGCTCGCCCCCTTGCCGACATGCCGCGAGACGATCTCGATCTGGCTGAGAAACACCGGCATGTTCGGCGTCGGCGTGCTGGTCGTGATGCGCAGCGTATGCGCGTCGACCGCCTCGGTGGAGGCGATGGTGTTGATGAGGCCTGAGAAGCCGCCGATCGAGCCGGGCACGTCCTTCACGCGCTCCAGCGTGAAGGCGACGTCGGCGGCGGTGAACGGCTCGCCGTCGTGCCAGCGCACGTCGTCGCGCAGCTTGAATTCCCATTCGTTGTCGCCCTTGACCTCCCACGACGTCGCCAGCCACGGCTCCACCCGGCCGGCGGGGTCGCGCATGGTGAGGGTGTCGAACACATGCATCGCCACCGTGTGGTTGGGCGTCGCGTTGTAGTAGTGCGGATCGAGCGACGTCACCGCCGCCGCCAGTCCGATCTTGAGCGACTTCGCGTCGGCCATGCCGGGCAATGCGGTCGCCGACATGAGGGCGATACCGAAAGCCGCAAAGGTTCTGCGTGAGATTTTCATCGACCTGCTCCCATTCGCCGTCTGTTCCGGCGGCCTTTGCTTTTTCGGCCGCTCGCCTTCAGTTCAGGCGCGGCTCGCCCCGCGAACAAGCAGTTTGTGGCCAATGGATTGGTGTTCCCGGCGCACGAACGCCGATACCCCCGGCCCGACCCGGCGCAAAGCGTTCGCAAACTGCACCAAATCCAAAGAAATTAGCTGATTGTCCCGCCCCCGATCCTGTGATCGGTGTAGGGGCGAAAGGTTTCTCTCCCTGCGGCCTCCAAACGGTGCAGGCTCCGGCTTATCGCGGTGCAGACGCCCCGATCGTCGGAGGCGGCCGGCACGTCCGAAAGGCGACCTGTCCGGAGAGATCGTGTTCGCGACGCAGTGAAGGCCGCGACAGTTCTGGAGAACGGATCGAGATGGAATCGGATGGATTGGAAGATGCCGGCGCGCTTCGCGGCCTGAAGGTGCTGGACCTGACGCACATGCTGTCTGGGCCCTATTGCACATGGCTCCTCGGCGCGCTCGGCGCGGAGGTGATCAAGATCGAGCGCCCCGGCGCCGGCGACTTCACGCGCGGCGTCGCGCCGTTCGTCGACGACGACGAGAGCATCTATTTCCTTTCGGTCAACCGCAACAAGCGCAGCCTGACGCTCAACCTGAAGGAGCCGCGCGGCAAGGAGATCTTCCGCGCGCTGGCGGCGGATGCCGACATCATCGTCGAGAACAACCGCGCCGGCGTCATGGACAGGCTCCAGCTCGGCTATGCCGACATCGCCGCGATCAACCCGGGCATCGTTTATGCCTCGATATCCGGCTTCGGCCAGGACGGCCCCTACCGTAACAAGCCCGCCTTCGACGTCATCGCCCAAGCGCTATCGGGCATGATGAGCATCACCGGCGAGACCGACCGCGGGCCGGCCCGGGTCGGCGCGTCGATCGGCGACATCGGCGCGTCGCTGTTCGCCACCATCGGCATCCTGTCCAGCCTGCAGGCCCGCCACAGGACCGGCAAGGGCAGCTATGTCGACGTCGCGATGCTCGACTGCCAGCTCGCGATCATGGAGAACGCCGTCGCGCGCTACGCCATCACCGGCGAGATGCCGAGGCGGCTGGGCAGCCGGCACCCGCTGATCGCGCCGTTCCAGTCCTTCCCCTGCGCCGACGAGCCGATCGCCGTCTGCGTCGACACGCAGGAGCAGTGGGTGCGGCTGTGCCACGCGCTCGGGCTCCCACACCTGATAACCGATCCCCGCTTCCCGACCGGATCGCATCGCAGCGCCCGGCACGCCGAGCTCGAGCCGCTGCTCGACGCGGTGTTCAGGACGCGCCGGCGCGACGAGTGGCTGACGATCCTCGATGAGGCCGACGTACCGTCGAGCCCGGTCAACACGGTCGGCGAGGCGCTCGACGACCCGCAGGTCAGGCACCGCCGGATGGTGTCGGAAGTGCCGGCCGGCTCGGGGCGCAAGTTCGTGCGCCTGCCGATCCACACGCCGGGACAGGCCGGCGCAGCCGAGAGGCCTGCGCCCGCGCTCGGCGAACATACCGGCGCAATCCTCGGCGGGCTCGGCTATGATGCGGGACAGATCGAGGAACTGAGACGGGCCGGCATCGTATGATCGACGCCGCCCGCCCAATCAGTCCATAGCCGGAGACATGCCGTGAGCAACCTTTTCGACGCATTCAGGCTGGCGGAGCGCGACGGGCGCAGCGCGCTCGTGCTGGCGGACGGGACCTCGATTTCCTATGGCGGGCTCGCCGATCTTGCCGGGCGCATCGCCCGCCGGCTCGACGAGGCGGGCGTCGCGCCGGGTGACCGGGTCGTGGTTCAGGTCGAGAAGTCGCATGCCGCGCTCGCGCTCTATCTCGCCTGCCTCCAGCGCGGGGCGGTGTTCGTGCCGCTCAACACCGGCTATACGATGCAGGAGGTCAGCTATTTCATCAGTGACGCCGAGCCGCGGCTGGCGGTCTGCGCGCCGGACCGTATCGAGGCGGTGCGTGCCGCGGCAGCGCCGGCGCAGCCGGCGATCCTGACCCTGGACGAAGCCGGCCACGGCTCGCTGACCGACGCGCCGGGCGCGCCGCTCCTCGACACCGTCGCGCGCGGGCCGGACGATCTCGCTGCGATCCTCTACACCTCCGGCACCACGGGCAAGCCGAAGGGGGCGATGCTGAGCCACGCCAATCTCGGCTCGAACGCGCGCGTGCTGATGGAGGAATGGCGCTTCACCGGCGACGACGTCCTCCTCCACGCCCTGCCGATCTACCATGCCCACGGGCTGTTCGTCGCCTGCAACGTGCTCCTGATGGCCGGCGGGCGGATGATCTTCCTGCAAAAGTTCGACGTCGACGCGGTGCTGCATGCGCTGCCGCGGGCGACGACGATGATGGGCATCCCGACCTTCTACACCCGTCTCCTCTCTGACGCGCGGCTGACGCCCGGCCTCGTGCACCACATGCGCCTGTTCACCTCCGGCTCGGCGCCGCTGCTGGCCGAGACCCATGTCGAATGGCGCGCGCGCAGCGGCCACGCCATCCTCGAGCGCTACGGCATGACCGAGACGGGCATGAACACCTCCAACCCCTATGACGGCGCGCGCATCGCCGGCACGGTGGGCCTCGCCTTGCCGGGAACCGAGGTGCGGGTGGTCGACGGCGAGAGCGGCCGCGAACTGCCGCGCGGCGAGATCGGCATGATCGAGGTGCGGGGGCCGAACGTCTTCGGCGGATACTGGCGGCTGCCGGAGAAGACGGCGGCGGAGTTCCGCCCCGACGGTTTCTTCATCACCGGCGATCTCGGAACCCTCGACGAGCGCGGCTATGTGCGCATCGTCGGCCGTGGCAAGGACCTCGTCATCTCGGGCGGCCTCAACGTCTATCCCAAGGAGGTGGAGACCGAGATCGACGCGCTCGACGGCATCGTCGAGAGCGCGGTGTTCGGCGTGCCGCATCCCGATTTCGGCGAGGCCGTCACCGCCGTCGCCGTCGCCGCGAAAGGCTTCGCGCCGAGCGAGGCCGGGATGCTGGAGGCTCTGGCCGGCAGCCTCGCGAAGTTCAAGCTGCCCAAGCGCATCATCCTCGTTCCCGAACTGCCGCGGAACACGATGGGCAAGGTGCAGAAGGCGGAGCTGCGCCGACAGTACCGCGATCTGTACGGTTAGAGCGGCGGACGCCCGGATAAATCCGGGCTGCCGCTCTATCCATTTGTTTTTGCCGCATTTATGCGATGTCGGACGATTCCGTCTGGCTGCAAAATGCTCTATCGTTGGCGATCGGAACACGCAGGCCTGAAGGGCGATCAGGTCAAGCGGCTGAGGGAACTAGGAACTAGATTTGGAGAACTTCGCACGCTCCCGTTTTCCGACCAGTCCAAAGCCGCGGCTTTTGTCGTTTCAGGGCGGTTGAAATCGCGGGGCGCAGGAGCGGCTCAGGAGGCCGCGGTCGCCGCGCGGCCACCATTTGCGAAATCGGCGGAACGTGATGAAAGCGGCCACTCAGGGGCCGCCCCACTTCGGCTGTAACGCACCCCCGATCGCCGCCCGCTCTTCCCGCTGAACGAGAGCGGTACAACCGCCCGGCACGGGACAACCGGCGCTATTTCCGAGGCATGATGCGGATGGCAAGCGCCGGAGCGCACTCAGCCATGCGCGATCATGACATGGCGCACGGCGGTGTAGTCTTCGAGCGCGTAGAGCGACATGTCCTTGCCGTAGCCCGACTGCTTCAGCCCGCCATGCGGCATCTCGTTGACCAGCATGAAATGGGTGTTGACCCAGGTGCAGCCATAGCGAAGCCGCGCGGCGGTGGCCATTGCCCGGCCGACATCCCGCGTCCACACCGACGAGGCCAGCCCATAGTCGGAATCGTTGGCCCAGTTGACCGCCTCGTCGACGTCGGAGAAGCGGGTGACGGAGACCACCGGCCCGAACACCTCGCGGCGCACGATCTCGTCCTCCTGCAACGCGCCGGCGACGACGGTCGGCTGGTAGTAGAAGCCGGCCTCGCCCGGCTTGCCGCCGGTGACGATCTCGATGTGCTTCTGCTCGGCGGCGCGCTCGACGAAGCTCGCCACCCGGTCCTGCTGGCGGCGCGAGATCAACGGGCCGATCTCGTTCTCGGCATCGTCGGCAAGGCCGAACCTGATGGTCGAGACGGCCGCCGACAGGTCGGCCACCAGCCGGTCGTAGACCTTGGCCCCGGCATAGATGCGGCAGGCGGCGGTGCAGTCCTGGCCGGCATTGTAATAGCCGAAGGCGCGCAGGCCGTTGACCACGGCGTCGATGTCGGCGTCGTCGAAGACGACGACCGGCGCCTTGCCCCCGAGCTCGAGATGGGTGCGCTTGACCGACTTCGCCGCCGCCTGAAGCACCTTCTTGCCGGTGGCAACGTCGCCGGTGATCGAGATCATGTCCACCTGGGGGTGATTGATCAGCGCGTTGCCGACGCTCTCGCCACGGCCGGTGACGACGTTGACCACGCCTTCCGGCAGCACCTCGGCGAGGATGGCCGCGAGCTTCAACGCCGTCAGCGGCGTCTGCTCCGAGGGCTTGAAGACGACCGTGTTGCCGCCGGCGATGGCCGGGGCGAGCTTCCACGCCATCATCATCAGCGGGTAGTTCCACGGCGCGATCGAGGCGACGACGCCGATGGGGTCGCGGCGGATCATCGAGGTGTGGCCGGCAAGGTATTCGCCGGCGATGGCGCCGGGCATGGTGCGCACCGCGCCGGCGAAGAAGCGGTAGCAATCGACGATCGCCGGGATCTCGTCGTTCAGCGCCGCGTTGATCGGCTTGCCGCAGTTCAGGGCTTCGAGCCGGGCGAAACCTTCGGCCTCGGCCTCGATGCGCTCGGCGATCTTCAGAAGGTAGCCGGCGCGCTCGGCCGGCGTGGTCCGCGACCAGCCCTCGAAGGCGGTGCGCGCGGCGGCGACGGCCGCGTCGACCTGCCCGAGCGAGGCTTCGGGGATCGACAGGATCGCCTCGCCGGTGCGCGGGTTCAGGATCGTCTCCTCGATTTCCGTGCCCGCCTCGAACCGGGACCCGATCAGCATCTTGGTCTGCATGGAACTTCCTCCTTGAAGGATCATTTGCCGCCGCCGGCGATCTGGTCGCCGTCGCGGGTGAGATAGTAGGCGGCCAGGATCGGCAGGAACGTCACCAGCACGACGACCATGGCCACGACATTGGTGACGGGGCGCTGGCGCGGCCGCACCAGCTCCTCCAGCATCCAGATCGGCAGCGTCTGCTGCTGGCCGGCGGTGAAGGTGGTGACGATGACCTCGTCGAAGGACAGCGCGAAGGCGAGCATGCCGCCGGCGAGCAACGCCGTGCCGATATTCGGCAGAATGACATAGCGGAAGGTCTGGAAGCCGTCGGCGCCGAGGTCCATCGACGCCTCCATCAGCGAGCCGGAGGTGCGGCGGAAGCGGGCGATGGCGTTGTTGTAGACCACGACGACGCAGAAGGTGGCGTGGCCGAGCACGATGGTCCAGAACGAGAACGGAATCTCGGCGAGGCTGAAGGCCGAGCGCAGCGCGATGCCGGTGATGATGCCGGGCAGCGCGATCGGCAGGATGACCAGCAGCGAGATCGCCTCGCGGCCGAAGAAGCGCGAGCCGGAGACCGCGGCCGCGCACAGCGTGCCGAGCACGAGGGCGATCACGGTCGAGATCGACGCGACCTTGACCGAGAGTCCGAGCGCCTCCCACACGTCCGGCCGGTTCCACGTCACCGCGAACCAGCGCAGGGTGAAGCCGGGCGGCGGCCACTGGTAGGAGCGCTCCTCGGTGGTGAAGGCGTAGACGAAGATCAAGAGGATCGGCAGGTGCAGGAAGGCGAGGCCGAGGCCCGCGGCGATCTTCAGGCCGAGCGGCGAGCGGCGGCCGGCATCGCTACCTTTGTCAGAGCGCATCGAAGGCCCCCCTGCGCTTGGCGAACCACAGATAGAAGCCCATGACGACGATGGGCACGACGGTGAAGGCGGCGGCGAGCGGGATGTTGCCGGCCGTGCCCTGGTGGGCATAGACCGCCTGGCCGATGAAGCGGCGCGAGGTGCCGACGATCTGCGGGATGATGTAGTCGCCCATGGTCAGCGAGAAGGTGAAGATCGAGCCGGCGATGATGCCGGGCAGCGCCAGCGGGAACAGCACGTTGAGGAAGGTCTGGCGCGGCGACGCGCCGAGATCGGCGGACGCCTCGACCAGATTGCCCGGCACGCGCTCAAGCGCGGCCTGCACCGGCAGGATCATGAACGGCAGCCAGACATAGAGGAAGACGAGGAAGGTGCCGGTGTGGCTGACGGCGAGCGAATTGCCGCCGATGACGGGGATGGCGAGCCACGCGTCGAGCAGCCATGTCAGGTGCAGCTTGGCGAACAGCCAGTTCAGGATGCCCTCGCGCGCCAGGATCAGCTTCCACGCATAGACCTTGACCAGATAGCTGGACCACAAGGGCAGCATGATGCCGAGATAGAACAGCGCCTTCCACTTGCCGCGGGCGTAGCGCGCTGCGAAATAGGCGATCGGGAAGGCGAGAACCGCCGCGCCGACCGTCACCGCGGCCGACATCGTCAGCGTGCGGACGATGATGTCGATATTGGCCGGGTTCAAAAGCTCGGCATAGGTCGAGAGCGTGAACTCGCGCTTGATCAGGCCCGAATATTCGTCGATCGAGAAGAAGCTCTGCAAAAGCAACGCGAACAGCGAGCCGAGATAGATGATGCCGAGCCACAGGAGCGGCGGCGTCAGCATCAGGAACAGCGTCAGGCGCGGATTGCGCCACAGCACGTCAGAGAGCGCGCCGAAGACGCCGCCGCGGCCCGAGCGGATCGAGGCGTCGGCGGATGCGGCGGCCGCCGTCACGACGCGTCCTCCATCAGGTGCAGGTCGGCGGTGTCGAAGGCGAGCGCGACCGCCGCGCCGTCTTCCGGCAGGGCGCCGCCGGCCGGGATGACGGCATGGATGCGCTCGCCCTCTGCGTCGAGGGAAAGCCTGGTCGAGGCGCCGAGATAGGCGCGGCCGGTGACGGTGGCGGGTATCGCTCCCGGCGTGCCGTCGTCGGCCAGCCGCAAGGCCTCCGGCCGCAGGCTCGCCCATTGGCGCGCGCCGCCGTGGCGGGCGACGAAATCGGGCGGCAGCACGTTGGAGGAGCCGACGAAATCGGCGACGAAGCGCGAGCGCGGCCGCTTGTAGACCTCCTCGGGCGTGCCGATCTGCATCACCCTGCCCTCGTTGAACACGGCGATGCGGTCGGCCATCGACAGCGCCTCGCCCTGGTCGTGGGTGACGAAGACGAAGGTGATGCCGAGCGCCTTCTGCAACGATTTCAGCTCGTCCTGCATCTGCTCGCGCAGCTTGAGATCGAGCGCGCCGAGCGGCTCGTCGAGCAGCAGCACCTTGGGCTTGTTGACCAGCGCCCGCGCCAGCGCGACGCGCTGGCGCTGGCCGCCGGAAAGCTGGCCGGGCTTGCGCCCGCCATAGCCGGGCAGCTTGACCAGCTCGAGCGCGGCTTCAGCCTGCGCGCGACGCTCGGGTTTGGCGACCCCGCGCACCATCAGCCCATAGGCGACGTTGTCGAGCACGTTGAGATGCGGAAACAGCGCGTAGTCCTGGAAGACGGTGTTGACGTTGCGCCGGTAGGGCGGCACGCCCTCTGCCGTCTCGCCGAAAATCTCGATATGGCCGGCGGTCGGCTGCTCGAAGCCGGCCATGAGCCGCAGGCACGTGGTCTTGCCGGAGCCGGAAGGGCCGAGCATGGCGAAGAATTCGCCGGCGCGGATGTCGAGGTCGACGGCATCGACCGCCCGCACCGCGCCGAAGTGGCGCGAGACTTTCTGGAAGGCAACGGCTGTGGTCATGCTTGATTCCATTCGCGGAAACTGGGCCGTCAGGCGCGTCTTGAGCGGACGCCGGGAAACGGCGGCGCCGCCCCTCACCCGACCCTTCGGGCCACCCTCTCCCCGTTCACGGGGAGAGGGGAGCATCGACGTTGCGGCCAGCCCCCTTCTCCCCGTTCACGGGGAGAAGGTCCCGGCAGGGGGATGAGGGGCGGCGCCTGCCTGCTCGGGCTATGTCAGCGCCCGCCGATGACGGCGATATAGTCCGACACCCAGCGATAATAGGGTACGCACTCGCCCTGGCTTTCGCACTGGGTGATCGGGGTCTGCCAGAAGCGGACCTTGTCGAAATTGCCGGAGCCGTTCTGCTCGCAGACGTCCGCCGTCAGCATGCCGGAACCGTCGGTGCAGGCCGCCGGGACCGAGGGGTTGGCGCCGAACCACAGCGACAGGTCGCTTTGCAGGTTGGAGTTGAGCGAATGCTCCAGCCACTTGTAGGCGCAGTTGGGGTTGGCGGCGTCGGCGTGCATCATCGAGGTGTCGGCCCAGCCGGTGACGCCCTCCTCGGGGAAGACAGAGGCGACCGGCGCGCCGTCGCCCTTCAGCAGGTTGACCTGGAACGGCCACGAGCCGGAGGCGACGACGCCCTCGTTCTTGAAGTCGTCGATCTGGATGAAGGCGTCGTGCCAGTAGCGGCTGGCGAGCTGGCGCTGACCGCGCAACAGGTCGAGCGCCGCCTTGTACTGGTCCTCGTTGAGCTCGTAGGGGCTCTTGATGCCGAGGTCGGGCTTGTGCGTCATCAAATAGAGCGCGGCGTCGGCGATGTGGATCGGCCCGTCATAGGCCTGGACGCGGCCCTTGTTCGACTTGCCGTCGGGCAGGGTCTGCTCCTCGAACACCACGTTCCACGAGGTCGGCGCCTCCTTGAACACCTCGGTGTTGTAGGCGAGCACGTTCGGCCCCCAGACGTAAGGAACGCCGTAATGGACGCCGTCGACCGTGTGCCACGGCGCTTCCTTCAGCCGGTCGTCGAGCTTGCCCCAGCTCGGGATCAGGTCGATGTTGATCGGCTGGACGCGCTTGCCGGCGATCAGGCGGCGCGAGGCGTCGCCGGAGGCGGTGACGAGGTCGAAGCCGCCCTCGTTCATCAGCGCCACCATTTCGTCGGAGGTGTTGGCGGTCTTGACCGAGACCTTGCAGCCGGTCTGCTCCTCGAACTTGGTCACCCAGTCGAATTTCGGATCGGTCTCGCCCCTTTCGAGGAAGCCGGCCCAGGCGACGACGTTCAGCCGCCCCTCGCCGTCGCCGACTTCGGTCTTCATTTCCTGGGCCGCAGCCTGCGCGACGAAGCCGAGAGCGACGGTCAATGCGGTACAGGATTTCAGGAAAGATTTCATGGCAACACCTCCCTTTGGGGGCCGCCCTCCACCGGCGGCTTGAACCCTCGACGGGAAAGGTCGGCCAAATCCGAAGCTTTCGCAAATTCATTTATCAGAAAGAGTATATCGGAAAATCCGATACCTAGGTCTAACGTCCCTGCCGGATCGCGCGCTGGCCCTGCGCCACGCCGATGAAGTTGCGCGCCTGCTGGGACAGGCTGGAGCCGCGCCGCCACACCATGCCGACCTGCACCGCCGGCAGCGAGCCGGAGATGTCGCGGCTTTCGATGCGGTCGCCTTCGAGCGACCACGGGCGGTAGACGAGGTCGGGCAGCAGCGCCACCCCTGCCCCGGTGGCGACGAGGCTGCGCACGGCCTCGACCGAGCGGGTGCGGAACGCGACGTGCGGACGCGCGCCGAGCGCGGCGAGCAGCTTGCCGGTCGCCTCCTCGATCTCGTCGATGGTCAGCATGATCAGCGGCTCGCGCGCCACGTCCTCGATCGAGATGATCTCCTCGGCCACCAGCCGGTGGCCGAGCGGCAGCCACAGCCGGTAGGGCGAGACCTCGAGAATCTCGGCTTGCAGCGCCATGCGGTCGCGCAGATTGGAGATCACCATCACCGCGACGTCGAGCTCGCCGCCGACGAGAAGATGTTCGAGATAGTCGCCATTGTCCTCGATGGCGGTGACCGAGACCGACGGCCAGGCGCGGCGGTAGCGCGCCAGCAGGTCGGACAGCACATAGCCGGCGACCAGCGAGGTGACGCCGAGATGAAGCTCGCCGCCGCCGGCGGCCTTGTCGTCGGAGAAAGCCTGCCTTGCGTCGGAGACGTTCGCCAGGATGCGCGTGGCGTGGCGCAGGAACTGGTGGCCCTTGTGGGTGATCGACAGGCCGCGCGAATGGCGCTCGAACAGCTCGACGCCGAGATCGGTCTCCAGTTCGCGGATCGCCTCCGTCACCGACGATTGCGAGATCGACAGGGCCTGCGCGGCGCGGCTCACCGCGCCCTGCTCGGCAACGGCGATGAAATACTGAAGCTGGCGGAGCGTGAAGGCCATGACACAGATCGAGCGAGAATCCGCGCGCGGAAGGCGGCCCCTGCCTCTCCCGCGCGATCCGGTCATGCTCGTCTTTCCCCGCCCGCGATGCAAGCCCGCTTGCCGTGGTCCGCCGGCTCCTTCGAACCTCGCACGCGCTTCTTCGATCCGTCCGGCTGGTTGCGAGCCGTCGCCGGCCATCGGCGGCGCGTCAGGATTCCATGGTCACGTTACAGGCATAGGCCCAAGCAAGACCGACCGGCGCGTCCCATCGCGAAAGCAGGTCGTCGTCGAGGACAGCGAGGGTCACGGTCGCGTTCGCGCGAAGGCTGGACTAGCGGGCCTTCGATACCTAGAGATATGCGATGTACCGATAGCAAGTGGGCACAGAATGCTTCCGCCGCTCAGTGCCTTGAGATGTTTTTACGTAGCGTCGCGTAGCGAGAATTTCTCGATCGCGGCAGACACGCTACGGCTGACTCCTTCAGCGGTCAGCCACCAGATCAAGTCGCTCGAACTCTTCCTCGGCCAGCCTCTTTTCATTCGCATCCAGAGGCGCATGCAATTGACGGAGGCCGGGAAGGCCTATGCCGCGCGCATCGCCACGGTGTTCCAGGAGATCGAGCAGGCGACGCACGAATTCCTGCGCTCGTCCCAGCATGTAAGGCTGCTGGTCAGGGTACCGCCGAGCCTCGCCAATTCCTGGCTGGTTCCGCATCTGGCCGAGTTCATCCGGCGCCACCCGAATATAGAGATCCAGATATTGACGGACCAGGGATCGGCCGGGAAGCTGGCCGATTGCGAGATCCGCTACGGCCAGAGCAAGTGGCCGGGAATGAATGCCGAGCTTCTGTGGATCGAGCGGCTCTATCCGCTGGTCGGGCCGCAGGGACCGGCGATCCGCGAGGTCGGCGATCTCGTCGACGCGCCGCTCATCCATACCCGCTCGCGCCTGCACGGCTGGCCCGAACTTCTGTCGGCCCATGGCCTCGCCAAGCACGGCCAGAAGACCGGCCTCGAATTCGACCGGAGCGTGCTCGCGCTCGAAGCCGCGGCCTCGGGTCTGGGCGTCGTCCTCGAAAGCCGCCTCATCGCCCGCAGGCTTATCGAGAGCGGCTCGCTGTCCATGCCGCTGGCGGATGTCAGCATCGAGGACGAGGCCTATTATTTCGTCACCGGCCAGACGGAGCTGTCCGCGGCAGCCGCCCTGTTCAAGAGCTGGCTGCTCGAGCAGCTTCCCGTCTAGAGCGGGATGAGGTCGATTCGCCCCGAGTCCGTCGCGATCCGGGGCGGCAGGTCAGATCCGGGCGGTGATCGTCTTGACGCGATAATAGCTGCGCACCGCCTCCAGACCTTTCTCGCGGCCGAAACCGCTCATCTTGGTGCCGCCGAACGGCGTCTCGACGCCGCCGGCGAAGTACTGGTTGATGAACACCTGGCCTGCGTCGACGGCGCGGGCGAAGCGGAAGGCACGCGACACGTCGCGGGTGTAGATGCCGGCGACGAGGCCGAAATCGGTGCCGTTGGCCAGCTCGACCGCATGGTCGAAATCGTCGGCGATCTGCACCGTCAGCACCGGGCCGAAAATCTCGTTCTGGACGATCGACTGGGAGGGATCGGAGGCGAGGAGGATCGTCGGCGCATAGAACCATCCGCCCTCCAGCCCCTTCACCGCGGCGGGCTCGGCGCCGGCCAGTACCTCGACGCCGCCCGCGCGGGCCGCCGCCACCATCGCCGCTATCCTGGAGAGCTGTTCGGCCGACACAACCGGGCCGAGGTCGGGATTGTCGATGCCGCGGCCGAGGCTCATCTTGCCGGTGCGCTCGACGATCCGCCGCAGCAGGCCGTCCGCGACGCTTCTTTCCACCACCAGCCGCGAGCCGGCCGAGCAGACCTGCCCGGAATTGGTGAAGATCGCCTTGAGCACGCCTTCGAGCGCGGCGTCCATGTCGGCGTCGGCGAGGACCACCACCGGCGACTTGCCGCCGAGCTCCATCGTCGAGGAGGCGACATGGCCGGCGGCGGCGCGCATCACCGACTGGCCGGTCGGCACCGAGCCGGTGAAGGTGACGTGGGCGATCCCCGGATGCTCGACCAGCGCCGCGCCCGTCTCCGCGCCGGGGCCGCAGATCACGTTGTAGGCGCCGTCCGGCAGGCCGGCCTCGGCGAGGTAGTCGGCCAGCAGCAGCGAGGTCAGCGGCGTCTGCTCGGCCGGCTTGACCACCGCCGTGGCGCCGGCAGCGAGGGCGGGGGCCAGCCCGCGCGCCGTCGTGACCAGCGGGAAGTTCCACGGGATGATATGGCCGGTGACGCCGATCGGCTCATGCAGCGTCAGCGACACGAAGTCCGGCCCGAGCGGAATGGTGTCGCCCTGGAGCTTGTCGGCGATGCCGGCGTAATACTCGAAGTAGCGGGCCGAGGTTTCGATGTCGCCCCTGGCCTCGCGCAGCGGCTTGCCGCTATCGAGCGATTCGATCGTCGCCAACCGGTCGGCGTCGCGGCGCAGCGCCTGGGCGGTGCGGTAGAGGACGCGGCTTCGCTCGGCCGGCAGCGCGTTGCCCCAGCTTCCCTTGAGCGCCCTGCCGGCGGCGGCCACGGCGTCGTCGACCATCGCCGCGTCGGCGATCGGGACTTCCTTCAGCACCTCGCCATTGGCGGGATCGAAGGTCGGCCAGGTGCGCTCGTGCGCCGGCTTCACCCGCTTGCCGTCGATGGCCGGCTCGAGCGGAATGTCACGGAGTTCGGAAAACTGCGACATCGTCATGTCTCCTGCTTCATGGGTGTGTTGGCTTCGTCCGGCTCGCGCGCCGGTCCGATGGATTTGTTCTCGATCAGGTCGCGCAGGCGCACGGGACGCGCGGGCGGGCGCATGCGCGGCAGCGGCATGGCGGCGTCCTCGTGGTCGAGACCGAACAGGTGCGCTGCGCTGGTGAGGCAGTTGCGGCCCTGACAGCGGCCCATGCCGAGGCGCGTCGCCGATTTGAGCCGGTAAAGGTCCGGGTCGCCGGGCAGCACGGCTTCCTTGAGATCGGCCAGCCGCAATTCCTCGCACCGGCAGATCACGGTTTCGTCGGTGGCGGCGCTGAGGCGGGGGGTGGTCACGTACGCGCCGGAAAGAACGCGGCGGAAGCGGTCGAGGCGGGCGTAGCGCCGTCTGGCCTGCGCGTCGGAGGCTCCGCCGTCGATGATCGCGCCGGCCGCGAGATGGCCCTCGACGATGGCGACCTCGACGCCGCCGATGCCTGCGCCGTCGCCCACCGCATAGAGGTTGGCGATGCTGGTCTCGAAGCGCGACGTGCGCTGCGGCACCCAGCCGCCCATCAGCGGGTCGCGCACCATGCGGCAACCCGCCATCCGCACGAACTCGGTTCCGGGGAGCAGGCCGTAGCCGCTGACGAGGGTGGCGGCCTCGATCCGCGACGCGGACCGCAGATCGGGCCTGCCGTCGCCGCCGACCGGCGCGATCTCGATGGCTTCGAGGGCGCCGTCGCCGATGGCCCGCGAGACCATCGCGCCGGACAGGAACCGGGCGCCGCTCTTCATGAGGCGGGCGCGATAGCCGATGCCCTTCACCAGCAGCGACGGGGAAAGCAGCGCGCCCCGCGCCATCGCCGCGCCGACGCGCCATGTCGGCTGCGCCTCGATCACATGCGTCACCTGCGCCCCCGCCGCGGCGAGGGTCGCGGCCGCGACCAGGACCAGCGGCCCGTTGCCGGCGACCACGATCCTGCCCGGCGGCGTCAGCCCGTGCCCCTTGGCGAGGTTGAGGCAGCCGCCGGCCGAGATGACGCCGGGCAGGGTCCAGCCCGGAAAGGGAAACGGAGCGTCCTGCGCGCCGGTGGCGACGACGATTGCGGCCGCTTCCACGCGCCCCGCACCGTTCGGGCCGGCATAGTCGATGGTCAGCGGGTCGTGGACGGCCCATGCGGTCGTCGCCGGACGATAGGTGACGAGCGGATCGCGAAGAACCGGAAACAGCATGTCGAGACGCTCGGTCTCGCGCAGCAGCCTCGAATCGGGGCCGGCGGCATAGCTGGGCGGAAGCTGGCGGAAATACTGCCCGCCGGCCTGGAGATTGTCGTCGATGACGACGACCGGCACCCGGCTCCCGACGAGCCGCCGCGCGCAGGCGAGGCCGGCCGGCCCCGCGCCGATGATGACGACCGGCTTCACCATCTCAAAGGTCCTCTTTCGGGCGCACCGAGGGCGAGCGGACGACCAGCCCCTCGCGCACGGGAAACATGCAGCCGCGCACCGTGCCGATGCCCTCGACCTCGACGGCGCATTCCCAGCACACGCCCATGCCGCAGTAATAGCCGCGCGGTTCGCCGCGGCCGGCGGTCGAGCGCGTGGCGCGGATGCCGGCGCGCATCAGGGCGGCGGCGAGGCCTTCGCCTTCGAAGCCCTCCATGGCCGTGCCGTTGAAGGTGAAGCCGACCGTCGCGCCGGGGACGATGCCTCCGATAGGCTGAGCACTACGCATTGCCGAACCGTCCCGGATGGAATGCCTCGATGGGCATGGAGGTGCGTCCATTCACGATGAGCTCGCCGAGAAGCTGGCCGAACAGGGGGCCGAGCGTGAAGCCGCCCCGCGCGCAGGCGGCCATGTAGACGTTGTCGAAGCCGGGCAATCGCCCGAGATAGGGCAGCGAGTCCGGGCTGACGCCCTCGTAACCGGCCCAGCTTCGCACGATGTGCAGCGGGCCGAGGCCGGGAATGACCCGGTTCGCCAGGATCAGGTTGTGCACGATCTGGTCGAGGTCGATGTCCTTGCGCCGGTCGTCGAGCGAGCCTGTCCCCTGCCAGCCGCCGCCGATCAGGCAGGTTCCGTTCGAGACCTGCTTCAGCGTGAGGATGCCACGCGCATGGGTAACGATCTTGCCGATGACGAAGGGGGCCGGCTCGGTCACGGAGACCATATTGACGTCGAGCGAAACCGGGACGCGGCTGCCGAGCATGGCCGCGACCTGTCCCGACCACGCCCCGGCCGCAATGACGAGTTGTGAGGCGCGGAACTCCCCCGCGTCGGTCTCGAGGCGAACGGCGGCGGCCGACGCGTCGATCGAGCGGATCTGCGTGTTCTCGGCGATGGCGACGCCGAGGCGCGCCAGCGTCCCGTGCAGGCCCGGCCCGACGCGGATCGGGCTGGCGAAGCTGTCGAGCGGGCACCATGTCGCGGCGAGGACGGCGTCCGACAGCCAGGGCGTCTCGGCGTGGATTTCGTCCGGCTCCATGAACCGCACCGGCAGGCCGGCCCGGCGCTGCGCCTCCAGCCCGGCGCGCAGCCGCGTCACTTCCTCCGGCGTGGTGGCGATCTTGTAACCGCCGGTCTGGTGGTAGTCGACGTCGCAGCCGATGCGTTCCGGCAATGCCTTCCAGACGTCGAAAGCGGCGAGCGTATAGGGAACCAGCGGCGGCAGCTTGTTCTGCGCCGCGAGCGAGCCGGCGTTGACCGCCGAGGCTTCCGACCAGACGCGGCCACTGTCGATGACGGCGACGCTGCGGCCATGCTCGGCGAGGTTGAGCGCCGTAAAGAGACCCATGACGCCGCCGCCGACAATCACGACGTCGCTCGATTGCTGCGAGGACACGACGATAAAGCCTTTCGTTGAGCCGCTGCTCTTGCGTCAGTTCCCGGAGAGCCTGAACCGGCTGAGGAACGCCTGCGTTCGCGGGTTCTGCGGCCGCGTCAGGACCTCATCGGGCGTGCCGTGCTCGGCGATGACGCCGTCGGACATGAAATAGACCTGGTCGGCCACCTCGCGCGCGAAGGACATCTCGTGGGTGACGAGCGCCATCGTCATGCCTTTCTCGGCCAGCGCGCGGATCACGTCGAGCACCTCGCCCACCAGCTCGGGGTCGAGCGCCGACGTCACCTCGTCGAGCAGGAGGATTTCCGGCTCCATCGCCAGCGCGCGGGCGATGGCGACGCGCTGCTTCTGGCCGCCGGACAGTTCGCTCGGATAGGAAGAGCCGCGGTCGGCCAGGCCGACCTGCCCGAGAAGGTGAAGCGCGAGCTCGACCGCCTTCTTCTTCTGCATCTTCTTGACGATCACCGGCCCCTCGATGATGTTCTGGAGCGCCGTCATGTGCGGGAACAGGTTGAAGTGCTGGAACACCATGCCGGTGCGGGCGCGGAAGGCGGAGACCTCGCGGTCGCCCGGCCTGCGCCAGTCGGCGCCATACTTGAAGACCGCGTCACCCATCTTGACGACACCGGAATCCGGCTCCTCGAGCAGGTTCAGGCAGCGCAGGAGGGTGCTCTTGCCCGAGCCGGACGGTCCGATGAGCGCGACGACCGAGCTTTTCTCGACCCGCAGGTTGATGCCCTTGAGGACCTCGAGGGCACCGAAGGATTTGTGAAGATCGCTGATTTCGATCATGTCTAGCGGCCTCTCGACATGCGGATTTCCATCTGGCGCGCAAGGATGGTGGCCGGGAAGAGGACGACGAAATAGACCACGGCGACCATCGTGTAGACCTCGAGCGGACGGTAGGTCGCGGAGGTGATGATCGCACCCTGATAGAGCAGGTCCCCCACCGCGAGCGTCGAGATCAGCGACGTGTTCTTGAGTTGCAGGATCGACTGGTTGATGATCGGCGGGATCATCAGCCGGAACGCCTGCGGCAGGATGATGCGGCGCAGGCTCTGGCTCCAGCGCATGCCGATGCCGCGGGCCGCGTCCCACTGTCCCTTGTCGATCGCGGCGACGCCGCCGCGGAAGATCTCGGCATAGAACGATCCGGCATAGAGCGACAGCGTCAGCGCTGCGGCCGTATAGGCGGGGATGTTGACGCCGATCAGCACCGGGAGCGCGTAGTAGATCCAGACGAGCTGGACGAGCAGCGGCGTGCACCGGAACAGCTCGATATAGGCAACGAGCGGTATGGTGACGTAGCGGTTCGCGAACTGACGGCACAGGCCGACGACCAAGCCGATCAGGAGACCGGCGAGGTTGGTGCCGATCGTGAAGGCCACCGTGATGAGCAGTCCCTTGAAGATCAGGGACCGGTACTCCCACAGAAATCCAAAACTCCAGTCGTAGGACACGCGATCCTCCAGATGTCGGCTCCGCCGGGCGATGCCCGACGGAGCCCGAAATAGCGACGTTTAGAACTGCACTTCGGCGGGAACGTCTTCCGGCTGGATGTTGACCTTGGCCAGATTGGAGACGATCCACTCGCGGATCTGACCGTTGCCGCGGTTGAAGTCGCACCAGGTCGAGACGAAATCGCGAAAACGGCGATCCGAGTCATACTGCATCGCGGCCGACACCGCGCTCTGGACGTAGGGGCGCGGCATGATGAAATTGCCGAGCTGCGGGTTCTTCTGCTTGGACGTCAATCCGAGGAAGATGGTGCAGACGAAGCAGTCGGCGCGGCCGGCCGCGACCGCCAGGATCGCCTCGTCGCGCGTCTTGAAGCCGGTGATGTTGGCCTTGCCGGCGTAGCGGCGCGCGATCAGCTCGTGCGTCGAGCCGATGTCGACGGCGATGCTGACCGACGGGTCGTTGAGCTCTTCCCACGACGAGACCGTGAAGTCCTTCTTCGCCACGATCGAGAACGTGTTGTAGAAGAGCGGGCTCGAGAAATCGACGACGAGGGCGCGCTTCGGCGTCGGGTTGAGGCCGAACGACAGGTCGATCTTGTTGGCCTGGAGGTCGAGCACGGAGTTGCCCCAGGTCGATTCGACGACTTCCAGCTCGACGCCCAGCTCGGACGCGATGGAGCGTGCCATGTCGATGCAGAAGCCGCCCCATTCGCCGCTGACGATATCCTTGCTGAAATAGGGCTCCTCGCCGACGAGGCCCGCGACGCGCAGCTTCTTGCTGGCCAGGATGCGGTCGAGGTTGGAGCCGGCGGCCGGAGCCGTCACCTCCTGGGCGACGGCCGGAGCCGCCAGCGCCGAAGCCGCGCCGACCGCGACGCCGGACAACAGGGCGGTCTTGGCGAAGTTCCTGCGGTTCATGATTTCCCCGTTCATGTCGTTATTCCTCCTTGGTTGCTGGATCAGGCATTCACGCCGCGAAGGAACGCGGCGAATTCTTCACGTTCGTCTTCGGCGAAGGGCAGAAGCGGCAGGCGCGGATGGCCGCCGGGACGGCCGAGGAGCCGCATCCCCTCCTTCAGAACGACGTAAGGGTTGTGCTTGCCGGCATACATGCGTCCGTAGAGCCGGTCGATGGGGTCCTGAAGGCGGCGCGCCTCGGCGAGGTCGCCCTTCAGCACGGCCTGATAGAGCCGGACGGCCAGCCGGCCGAAGACGTTCGGCGCCATCGCCACCACGCCGGCGCCGCCCCGCTGCACGATCGGCGCGAGATAGGTCTCCATGCCGGTGAACACGGCGAGCTCCTGCCCCATCTCGCGGATGACGGCGCTCAGCTGGTGGATGTCCTTCGACGATTCCTTGACCGCGACGATGGACGCATGCCGCGACAGCTTCCGGAGCCAGTCGACGTCGAGGTTGACGCCGGTGCGCGGCGGGTTGTTGTAGAGCATGATCGGCAGCCCGACCTCGGCCACCGCCGATACGTAGGCGTCGAGCTCGCGCGCCGTCGGCAGGATGTAGGGCGGCGGCAGCAGGAGGGCGCCGTCGAGGCCCATGTCCTTCGAGGCGGCGGCGAGGTTGACCGCGCTTCCCGTGGCGATGGCCGAAATGCCGGCCAGAAGCGGCACCCGGCCGGCGGCCGCGTCCTTGCCGACCCGGAACAATTCGATGCGTTCCTCGTCGCTCATCGTGAACCATTCACCGGTCGAGCCGGCCAGGACGATGCCGTCGACGCCGTCCTCGATCAGCGTGTCGATCAGCGTCCGCGTCGCCGCTTCGTCGAAGTCGCCGTTTTCCCTGAACGGCGTGACGGAAACCACGAATACGCCGGACCAATCTATGCGGGCCAATTCTACCTCCAGATCGCTGCAAGAATGGGGACAGGCTAGGTCCCGTTCGGGCCGCCGTCGAATGAGAAATGCCCCTTTGGATTGTGAGCGTTTTTCATAGTAAGGCTGGCTCACCGCGCTGGACCGGGTCCGTTTCTGCGCGGCCCGTCGGGCCAGGGATGGCACACCGATGGAAACAAGCCTTTGATCCACAAGGGTAATTCATTCGGACGACCCTCCCCCCGCCTTGTTCCGCGCCCTTGTTTAAAACGTGGACCAAACGACGTCCGGACGCCGGCGCTGCCGCCTTTAGCCCCGTTGCGCCTGTCGCGCCGCTCTTCGGGGCCCTTGACCGGACGGCGAAACAATGGAGGATGCCGCCGTCGAATGAAGCCGCGGAAGCAATCGTTCCCTTTGTCCCCGAGCCATGCCCCCTCCCGGTGCCGAGACGCGCGGGGCGAACCCTTCCGCGCAGGTTCGCCGCCCTTGCCGACGGAGCGCCACGGTTCCGAACATATCTATTAACCATTTGAAAATTCAGCGGAAAGCAAGATCATGCAACAGCTCGCCTATGTGAACGGTTCCTACGTTCCGCACCGCGAGGCTTCGGTTCCGGTGACGGATCGCGGCTTCCTCTTCGGCGATGGCATCTACGAGGTCACCTCCGTCATCGACGGCCGCATGGTCGACAACGCGCTCCATCTCGAGCGCCTGCAACGCTCTCTTGCCGAAATCCGCATCGCCCTGCCGGAACCGGTGGAGCGTATCCGCGACATCCAGCTCGAGCTCATCCGCGCCAACGGCCTGCGCGAAGGCATTGTCTACATCCAGATCACCCGCGGCGCGGCCGAGCGCGACTTCCTGTTCCCGCCGGCGGGCGTGCGCCCGACGCTGGTGATGTTCACGCAGGTGAAGAACCTCGTCGGCGCGCCATCGGGAACCGACGGCCTGAAGGTGAAGACCTTCCCGGACCTGCGATGGGCGCGCCGCGACATCAAGAGCGTCAATCTCCTGGCGCAGGTGCTTGCCAAGCAGGCTGCGGCCGAAGCCGGGTGCGGCGAGGCGTGGATGCTGGACGGGGAGATGGTGACGGAGGGCGGCTCCTCGACCGCCTATATCCTCACGGCCGACGACATCATCGTCACCCGCCCCAGATCGACGGTCACGCTGGCCGGCTGCACCCGCGCGGCGCTTGGCAAGCTGATGGCGGACCGGGGGCTGAAGCTGGAGGAGCGAGCCTTCAGCCTCGCCGAGGCGCTCGCGGCCAAGGAAGCGTTCGCGACGAGCGCGACGACGCTGGTGGCCGCGGTGGTCGAGATCGACGGCGTCCCGGTCGGCAACGGCCGGCCCGGCCCCGTCTCCACCGAGCTCAGACGCCTTTATGTCGAGGCGGCCAAATCCAACTCATCCACGTGAACCCTTACGCATACCTATATTTGCTACGGCTGCGGCTCTATGTGCGCGGCCAGGGCAGCGGGGCAATGGCGTTGGGGTCCGTCTTGACGTCGATGACGACAGGCACATCGCTCGCCGAGGTCTCGTCAAGGGCCTCGTCCAGGGCCGCGCGGAGTTCTTCGCGGCGGCTTACCGTGATTCCCCTGCAACCGAACGCACGGGCAATTCCGGCGAAATCCGTTTCCCGATACTCGAAGATCTCGCCCATGCGCGTCGTGGGCCTGTCGCCATAGGCGGTCTGTAAGTTGCGCAATCCCTGGCCCAGCCGGCTATTGTTGTTGACAATCGTTATCGTGTTCAGGCCCAGCCGGCGCGCCGTCTCCAATTCCGGAAGATGATACATGAAGCCCCCATCTCCCGTGAAACAGACCACCGGCCGATCGGGGGCGGCGCACTTGGCGCCGAGCGATGCGGGAAAGCTCCATCCCAACGAGCCGGCCGCGCGGATGAAATCCTGTCCCTCATGGGTGATGTCGAGAAAGACACCTGCCCAGTGGGAGGAGTAGCCGGTGTCGGCAACGAGAATCGCATCCGGCGGCAGCCAAACGCCGATCTCGGCACAAAGCCGCTCCGGGCGTATCGCTGCCGCATCCTGATCGACGGCGGCGTCCTGAAACTGGCGCCACTCGGATTTCAGCTCCGCCAGCCTTGCCAGCCAGCCGGGGTTGCTTCGCGCTTCGCAGGTCTCGGTCAAAGCTTCCAGGGCCCGCATCGGGTCTGCCACGATCCCGATCGCGCCGGCGAAGTTCCTGCCCGGTTCCGCGGGATCGATATCGATCTGGATGACCGTCGCGCCCGAAACCGGCAGCGAGAAATGATTGGTGACCTGGTCACCGCTGTCGCTACCGACGAAAATGGCGCAATCGGCTTCCGAGACGAGCCGGTTGGCGTAGTCATGCGAGTAGGTTCCACAAATGCCGGCAGTCAAACGATGGCCGGACGGGACGAGTGCCTTTGCGTCGAGCGAGCCGGTGATCGGTATGTCCAGTTTTTCGGCGAAGGCGCGCAGGCTTGCCTTTGCGGCGGCGGTCACCACGCCGATGCCGGCGATGATGACCGGCCGGCGCGCGAGGGCCAGCGCGGCGGCGGCGCGCTGGATCGCTCTGGGGTCCGGCTCGGGACGCCAGGCCGGTATGAAACCATATTCGGGCTCGGGAACGACGGAGATATTGCCCTCGGACTGGTCCATGACGCTTCCCGTATGGCCCGCCACGTCGATGTGGACGGGGCGGGGAGCACCCGTCGACGCTTCACGGAAAGCCTGCCGCAGAAGGCGGGCGAACTGCTCGGGTGTCTCCGCCCGCACGCTCGATTTCGTGACCGGCGTAAACAGGGGCTCGTGCGGAATTTCCTGATAGGCGTTTCGATACTGGTTTTCGGCGACATGGCGTCCGGTGAGGGCCAGGATGCCGCTGCCGGCCAAAATCCACCCTTATCTCGTGAGCTTCATCAAGCTCGACTTCGTCGAGCAGAACATGGCGACGGGCCTGTACGGCCTCGGCAGACAATCGCTGCAACTCGGCCTTTCCTATTTGCAAAAGGTCGACGCCATCAGCATCGCCCGTGAGGAAATCCTGCGCCTCGCATCCGAAACCGATCAATCGGTCGCCTTATCGGTCTGGGGGAATATGGGCCCGACGATCCTGCAATTCGAGCAATCGCCCATTCCCGTCCTCGTCTACCTGCGGGTCGGCACCGTCATGTCGCTGGTCAACACCGCTACCGGACTGGCCTTTTCCGCCTACATGCCGGCAAAGCTCATCGAGGGGATGCTGAAAAGCGAGCCCTTGCGCTTCGGCGGCAGCGAGGAGACGGCGAAGATGCCTTGGGACAGGGTGGAGGAGGCGCTCATCGACGTGAGGCGGCGGGGCCTCTCACGCGCGGTCAGCCTCACCGTGCAAGGCTTGAACGCCTTCGGCGCTCCCGTGTTCAATCATTCGAGCCAGGTGACGATGGCGGTGACGATAACCGGCCCGGACAGCCATTTCGACGCCGATTGGGACAGCCCCATCGCGAAGCTGGCGCGCGATTGCGCCAACACGATTTCCGCCCGCATCGGCTACCGGGAATAAACGGCTCCGGCGGGGTTCCTTCCCCGGAAGCGATGATGCCGGGACGCCCCTGCCCTCGCCCTCGCCCGTCCTACCCCACTTTCCGGCGCGACGGACGCGGAGGCCGCTCGCTCTCTTCCCTGGCCCGGCCGTTCTCGGGAATGACCGGCTCTGCCGGGCCGTCTCCGAATGCGGCGCTCAGGATGCTCTTGCCCGCCCATTCGATGATTTCATAGACAGCCGCGCCGGCGCGCTCCCCATCCCCCGCCTTGAACGCAGCCAGTATGCGCTTGTGCGCGGCAAGGGAGCGCTCGATGCGCCCGGCGATCTTGAAGCCCATATAGCGGTAGCGGATCGTCTGCTTGCCGAGGAACTCGATCAGCATGCGCAGCCGGGCGATGTCGGCCACGTCGAGAACCAGTTCGTCGAATTTCTGCGACAGCGCCGTAAACTCGACCGCGTCGCCCCTTTCGGCCACGCACTCCATGTCGTCGACGATCGCCTGGAATTGCCTGAGCGCGTCATCGTTCAGGTTGGGGGTTGCATACATATAGGCAAGCTGGAAGAGATGCTTGCGCAGGATGTATATTTCCTCGACGTCCCGCCGGTTGACGCTCGCGACCTGCGCGCCGCGCCGCGGAATGATTTCCACCAGCTTGAACGCCTCGAGTATCCGCAGCACCTCCCGGAACGTACCCCTGCTGATGCCGAATTTTTCCGCCCATTCTTCCTCGATGAGACGCTCGCCCGGATCAAGGCGCCCTTCGATGATTTCGCGCTCGAGATGCTGGGCCGCGATGGTGGCAATCGATCTCGGCAACTCGGGCAGTTTTGCCGCGCCGGCCGATGATGATCTTGTCTTACTCACGGTTACCCTCCCCGTCGCCCGGATCATGCAAATTCAAGAATCTCGTCCCTCTGTTGAAAGCGAAACATACTGAAAGAGCGCAAGATCTGCCTGCGGTAATCCGGCGCATCGCAGATGGCGCGAACGGGCCCGGGAAGGATCGCAGGGGCAGTTCCCTGCCTGTCGCCGTCGACATCGTTGTCGCCGGGGCGCGGGAACGCCTCGAACCCGGCACGTAATAGTGTCGACAATTAATTATCATAGATACCAGACCGAGCGACGCCAAGAGGCAGGCGCGCCACGGGCGCTCGCGCGCCGGAGTCCAGGAGGGCAACCAATCAGCTGAAGCTCTCATATTGATCGACAATTGATTGTTGACAATTATATGATGGCACCCTAGGCTGATCATGGGAATTGTACACCTCTAATCGACCAAAAATATAATAAGATTATATCGCTATCTTCCCCATGGAGGACATATTGTACGCGGCATATTCTGAAACAAACCAACTGCACTCTCCAAAAGATATTTTAAGGAGGGGGAATATTGTCAAATACATGGAGAACCCTGATCGGGTAAAATATTTTCTATCTGCTCTGAAAGATAGGAAATATAAGATCATATCTCCCAGATCGTTCGATATCGATGCGATACTGGCGATCCATTCCGCTGGCTATATCGATTTCCTACGCGACGCCCACCCACGCTGGCGACAGGCATTTGCGGACGGCAAGGCCTCCGACGAGGTCGTGGCGCATACATTCGCCGTCCGTTACCCGTCAGTCTGCCCCACCAGCATTCAGGGACAGGTCGGCTACTATCTGGCCGGCAGCTCCGTTCCAATCACGAAGGGAACCTTCGCCGCGGCGATCTCGTCCGCGCATTGCGCGCTGGAGGCGGCCGCGCGCCTTTGCGAAGGCGAGACGGAGGCATATGCGCTGTGCCGCCCTCCCGGGCATCATGCCTATCGCGATCTTGCCGGCGGATTCTGCTACCTGAACAACGCCGCCATTGCCGCCCAGGCCCTGCTGCCGCATCACGAGCGCGTCGCCATCTTCGATTTCGACGTCCATCACGGCAACGGCACCCAAAGTATCTTCTACGATCGGAACGACGTCCATTTCGTGTCGGTTCATGCCGATCCGAACGACGTGTTTCCTTTCTATTCCGGCCATCCGAACGAGACCGGAGAAGGACGGGGGCAGGGTTTCAACCTGAACCTGCCCGTTCCGGCCGGGTCCGGCGACGAGGCATATCTGGAGGCGGTCCGCCGCGGCATCCTCTCCGTCAGGGAAAGTGGCGCGACCGCCCTCGTCGTCTCCGCCGGCTTCGACGCCTTCAAGGGCGATCCGTCGGTTGACATGAACGTTTCGACGGACGGCTTCCGCCAGATCGGGCGCCTTCTGGGCCAGTTGCGGCTGCCGACGGCCATCATCCAGGAAGGAGGCTATCTCGTGGAGGAGCTGGGCCTCAATCTCGGCGCCTTCCTGGACGGCTTTTCTGCGGAGCGCTGAACGGGACCGACAACCGTCGGGCCTCCTTCGTTTCGGGGCCCCTCGACGATTTGTTTCCATTTTTGAGGAGGAATAGCATGTTGAAGAAACTGTCCCTGGCAGTGGGCCTGCTTGCGCTGGCGGCCGGGCAATCCTGGGCGCAGGAGCCTGTGCGCGGCGGAACGCTGAACATGATCGTCCAGCCTGAACCGCCGACGGTGATGATCGGGATCGGGCGCGTCTCGCCCGTCTATTTCGTCGGGAGCAAGATGTTCGAAGGGCTGATAACGCTGGCCCCGGATATGACTCCGTTGCCCATGCTGGCCGAATCCTGGGACATTTCGGAAGATGGAAGGGTCTACACCTTCCATCTTCGCCACGGCGTGAAGTGGCATGACGGCCAGCCGTTCACCAGCGCCGACGTGGCCTTTTCCTTCTCGCAGTTCCTGCCCGAGGCGGTCTCGCGCGTCCGCACCGTGATGCAGAAGGTGGAGTCGATCGAGGCGCCCGACGATCATACCGTCGTGTTCACGCTCAAGGAGCCCTATGCGGCCTTCATGATGGTGTTCGAGGTCAGCGACAGCCCGATCGTTGCCCGTCACATCTATGAGGGAACCAACATCTTCGAGAACCCGGCCAACGAGAAGCCCGTTGGAACCGGCCCGTTCGTCTTCAGCAAATGGGAGCGCGGACAGTATATCCACCTGGTGCGCAATGATGCGTACTGGAAGGAAAACCGCCCCTATCTCGACGAGATATATTTTCAGGTCGTTCCCGACGCCAACAGCCGGGCCATCGCTTTCGAGCAGGGCCATGTCGATGTCCTGCGCGGCGGCGATATCGAGAATTTCGAGGTCAAACGGCTTGCCGAGATGCCCGGGGTCGAGGTTTCCGAGAAGGGCTGGGAGTTCTTCGATCCCATCGCCATCGTCAATCTCAACATGCGCAACGCCCCTCTCGACAACGTCAAGGTGCGGCAGGCGATCTCCTACGCCTATGATCGCCAGTTCGTAATCGACGCCATCTTCGGCGGCTTCGGCAAGCCGACCTTCGGCCCGATGACCGAGAGGACGCCCTTCTACGACGGATCGGTCCTGACCGATTATTCCTTCGACATGGACAAGGCGCGGCAACTCATGGCCGAGTCGGGCCTGACGCCCGACGCCGACGGCATCTACGCCAAGCTCGACCTGACCCCCCTGCCCTTCGGCGAGGCGTGGCAGCGGCAAGGCGAGTACCTTCGCCAGCAGCTTCGCCAGATCGGCATCGAAACCAACGTGGTTTCCGTCGATGTCGCCGGCTGGTCGGAGCGGGCGACGACGGGAAAGTTCGACATCACGACGAACTACATCTTCCTGCGCGGCGATCCCGCCGTCGGCGTCGAACAGACCTATGTGTCGCACAACCAGTTCGGCCGCGGCGGCGGCGCCAATCTGGGCGGCTATGAAAACCCGCATGTCGACGAACTTTTCCTGAAGGCCTCGCAGGCTCTGAACCGCGACGACCGCCGGAAGATCTATTCGGAGCTTCAGGAGATCATCTCGCGCGACGCGCCGATCCTGTGGTCGCATCAGATGTCGTTCCCGACCGTCTACAGGAGCAAGGTCAAGGACCTGATCACGACGGGGATTGGCCTGAACGACAACTTCTCCGAGGTCTGGATCGGCGAATAACGCCCTTCTCCATTCTCGTCCGACGTCGCACCAATGCGGCCAGGACGGGAAGCTGGAGCCGCGGATCGAGCGTTCGCCGGAACGCCCGCGGCTCCGGAACAACCGCCGACAGGAATGGGAACGTCGGATGCTCGCGAAATTCATCTTCATGCGCTTCGTCAAGGCCCTGGCGGTCCTGTTGGCTGTGACGGTCTTCAGCTTCATCCTCGTCCGGGCCGCTCCAGGCGATCCGGCAACCGTCCTGGCGGGGGAACAGGGCGCCGTCGACGCCGAGTTCCTCGACCGGGTGCGGGCACGATACGGGCTCGACCGGCCGCTCCCCGAGCAACTGGTTCTCTACGTCTCCCGGGTCGCCACCTTGGATTTCGGCGTTTCCTACCGCTTCAACCGGCCGGTGATCGATCTCATCGCCGAAAGGCTGCCGGCGACATTGATCCTGACCATGTCCGCCTTTCTCATTGCTCTGGTCGCGGGGGTGGCAATGGGCGTGTTCTCCGCGCGCCATGTCGGGAAATGGCAGGACCTGGCCATCACCATGATGGCGCTGCTGTTCTTTGCGCTGCCTCTGTTCTGGATCGGCCTCATGGGGATTCTCGTCTTTTCCGTCTGGCTCGGCTGGCTGCCGGCCTTCGGCATGGCGCAGCTCGGCTCGAGCTGGGGCAAGCCGGGATATGTCCTCGACGTGCTCCATCATCTGATCCTGCCGGCAACGACGCTTGCGCTCGTCTATCTCGCGACCTATGCGCGCATGACGCGCTCTTCCATCCTGGAGGTGATGAACCTCGATTTCGTGCGATCCGCGCGGGCGAAAGGGCTTCCTCAACGCCGCATATGGACCCACCATATCCTGAAGAACGCGATCCTGCCGATCATCACCCTCGCAAGTCTCCAGGCGGGGCATCTCGTCGGCGGGGCGGTTCTGACGGAAACCGTGTTCGCGTGGCCGGGCATCGGCAGGCTCGCCTTCGACGCGCTGCTCCAGCGCGACTACAATCTTCTCCTCGCCGTCTTCATCATCGCGTCCGCGCTGGTGGTCCTGTTCAATTTCATCGCCGACATCCTCTACAGCGTCGTCGATCCCCGCATCGAGAGCGTGTCGTGATGAGTGCTCTTGCCACGTTTTCGAGGAACAAGGCGGGAATGGCCGGCGCCATCGTGCTGCTCCTCTTCACCCTGATCGCGGTTTTCGCCGATTTCATCTCGCCCGGAGACCCGTGGCGGATGGCAGGAATGCCGAACCTGCCGCCGTTCCAAGGGGGGTTCCTGTTCGGCACCGACCAGCTTGGCCGGGACGTGGCTGCCGGCGTGGTTCACGGCGCGCGCGTTTCGCTGGTCGTCGGTCTCGTATCGACGTTGTTCTCCATCGTGGTCGGCGTCGTCGTCGGTTCCGTTGCCGGCTATTTCTCGGGATTTGTCGACGATGTGCTGATGCGCGTCACGGAGCTGTTCCAGACGATCCCGTCTTTCATGCTCGCGATCGTTCTGGTGGCGATCTTCTCGCCTTCGCTCGTCTCCATCATCTGCGCCATCGCGGTCGTCAGTTGGCCGCCGGTCGCGCGTCTCGTCCGCGCCGAGTTCCTCTCCCTGCGAACCAGGGATTTCGTCAAGGCGGCGCGCGTCGGCGGCCATTCGCACCTGAACATCATCTTCCGGCAGATACTGCCGAACACGTTGTCTCCGGTCATCGTCATGGCCTCGCTGATGGTCGCCACGGCGATCCTGCTGGAATCAGGGCTTTCCTTTCTCGGACTCGGCGACGGCAACTACATGTCGTGGGGCTTCATGGTCGGCGCCGGCCGCACGATGATCCGCAACGCGTGGTGGCTGAGCACGATCCCCGGACTGGCCATCTTCCTGACGGTTCTCGCGCTGAACCTGTTCGGCCAGGGCCTGAGCGACCTGATGAACCCCCGGCTGGCCAGGAGGAGGCAAGGATGAACTCCGTGTTGAAGCCGGTGCTGGAAATCCGCGACCTTGACATCGCGCTGCCCGAAGGCGCCGACCGCAAGCTTGCGGTCGGCAATCTTTCGCTCGATCTCTATCCGAACGAGACACTGTGCGTGGTCGGTGAATCCGGGTCCGGCAAATCCCTGCTCGTCACCGCGATCATGGGGCTCCTGCCTTACGGCACATCCATAGCCAGGGGCAGCATCCGCTTCGACGGGCGCTCGCTCGAACGGATCACCGAAAGCGAATATCGCAGGATACGCGGCAGCCGGATCGCCATGGTGTTCCAGGAGCCGATGAGCGCCCTGAACCCGGTGCTGACCGTCTTCGAACAGATGGACGAGGTTCTGCGCGCCCATGGCGTGAACGACGGCGCCACGCGCCGGCAGCGGATCGTCGAATTGCTGACGGCGATGGGCCTGCCCGATCCGGAAGTCTTGCAGCATGCCTACCCATTTCGCCTGTCGGGCGGGCAGAGGCAGCGCGTGATGATCGCGATGGCGCTGGCGCTGGAACCGGACATCCTGATCGCCGATGAGCCGACGACGGCGCTCGACGTGACGACGCAGAAGCAGATCCTGGAGCTGCTGGCCAGGATCCAGAAGGAGAAGCGTCTCGCTGTCCTGTTCATCACCCACGATTTCGGCGTGGTCGCCGACATCGCCGACAGGGTTGCCGTGATGCAGCATGGCGAGCTGGTCGAATCCGGCCCGGTGGAGACGGTTCTCAACCAGCCCCGCCATGCCTATACCCGCCAACTGATTGATGCGGTTCACGGCCTGTCCCGGGAGGCCTTGCCGCCTTCCGACAACGCGGACCGCCCGATCCTCGAAGTGATCGGCGTCGAGAAGACCTACATCACCCATGTCGGGATGATCGCGCGAAGGAAGCGCGAGGTCAGGGCCCTGGACCATATCAACCTCACCCTGAAAAGAGGGGAGACCATCGGCCTCGTCGGAGAATCGGGCTCGGGAAAATCGACGTTGGGCCAGGTGATCGTCCGACTGCTGAAGGAGGATGCGGGCGTCATCCGTTTCGACGGCGAGGATTTCTCCGCCATGAGCCCGAAACGCTTCGCGCAGATACGTCCCAGGATCCAGATGATCTTCCAGGACCCGACGGCCTCGCTCAATCCGCGCCACAAGATCCGGCGGATATTGACCGAGACCCAGATCATACATGGGGCAACGCCCGGGGAGGCGCTTGCAAGGGCGCGGGAGATGCTCGACCTGGTGCGGCTCGACCACAGCGCGCTGGACCGCTATCCGCATGAATTTTCCGGCGGACAGAAGCAAAGGATCGGCATTGCCCGCGCATTGGTGCTTCAGCCCAGCCTCGTCATCGCCGACGAGGCCGTTTCCGCGCTCGACGTTTCCATCCAGGCGCAGGTTCTGGAACTGCTTCTGGAGATACGCAAAAGGCTGAAGCTTTCGATGCTGTTCATCACCCACGACCTGCGGATAGCGGCGCAGGTATGCGACCGCATCGCCGTCATGCGCAGGGGCGCCATCGTCGAGTTCGACGACAGCGCCGCGGTCATGGGCAACCCGCAGCACGACTATACGACCATGCTTCTCGATTCGATGCCCGGAAAGGACTGGTTCCTGAAGGAAGGCCGTCTTTCATAAAGAGTCCACGGCCCCTTCCCCCCGCGCGCGTGGCGGAGGCGACCGGGTTGACTCTTGCCGGGAACGGCGTTTTTATAGAACAAAACAGGAACATGACTGTAATGATCGAGCGGGATATCCTTGCCCGGCTTCGGCAGAGCCTTGCCTGCATCGAGGACCGGAAATGGGCCGGCACGAGCCCGCCCGAGCGGTTCGCGCTGGGCGTCGGGGCGATCGACGCCGCGCTCGGCGGCGGCTTGCCGCGCAGGGCCGTGCACGAGGTCTTCGCCGCCGCCATGGCGGACAGCGGCGCGGCCTGCGGCTTCGGCCTCGGGCTGGCGCTGCGCATGGCGGGCATGGCGGCCGTGGCGGGCGAAGGGCGGCCCATCGTCTGGGTGCAGCAGGCGATGGCCGCGCGGCAGCACGGCCTTCTCAATCCCAATGGGCTGGCGGAGTTCGGGGCGTCGCCGTCGCTCTTCATCCTGATCGAGACGCGCGACGCGCTTCAGGCCTTGCGCACCGCGCATGAGGCCGTGCGCTGCGCGGCCCTGGGCGCCGTGGTGATGGAACTGTGGGGGCCGGCCAAGGAGCTCGGCCTAGCGGAAAGCCGCAGGCTCTGCCTTGCCGCCGCCGGCTCGGGCGTCGGCCTCGTCGTGCTGCGCCTCGAGGCCGACCCGCAGCCGAGCGCCGCCTTCAGCCGATGGAGCGTCGCCGCGGCCCCGTCCGTGACGCTGGAGGCGGCCGCCCCCGGCCATCCCCGTTTCGACCTCAACCTGCTGCGCCACCGCGGCGGACCCGGGTCCGGCCGCTGGCGCGTGGAGTGGAACCGTGACGAACTTGTTTTCCGGCAACCGGCGCTATCTGGCGCTGTGGTTTCCCTTCCTTCCCACCGACCGGCTGGAGCGACAGCCTGGCGCGACGCGGGATGAGCGCCCGCGCGTCGTCCTCGCCAAGATCAGGAGCGCCTTGCGTGTCGCCCATGCCAACCGCGAGGCGCTGGCGCTCGGGCTGGTGCCCGGCCTGACGCTGGCGGATGCGCGGGCACGGGTGCCGGAGGTGGCGGTCGCCGATCTCGACCGCGCCGCCGACCGTGCCCTGTTGAGGCGCATCGCCGACTGGTGCGACCGCTTCACGCCGCTCACCGCATGCGACGGCGACGACGCCGTCATGCTCGACATCACCGGCTGCGTCCATCTCTTCGGCGGCGAGGCCGCGATGCGCGCCGAGGCCGTGGCCCGGCTCGGCTTCATGGGCCTCACGGTCCGGGCGGCGATCGCCGCGACGCCCGACGCGGCCCGCGCCGTCGCCCGCTATTCCGCGCAAGGCGTCGTCGCGCCGGGCGACGAGGCCGCGGCCGTGCGGCCGCTGCCGGTGGCGGCGCTGGGGCTCGACGGCGAGCGGGCGCTGGCCTTGTCCCGCGCCGGGCTGAAAACCATCGCCGACATCGCCGACCGGCCGCGCGCGCCGCTTGCCGCCCGCTTCGGGGCCGAGCTGATGGAGCGCCTCGCGCGCGTGCTGGGCGAGACGGACCATCCGATCTCGCCCGACCGGCCCGCGCCCGAGCTGATGGTCGAGCGGCGCTTCGCCGACCCCATCGCGCATGCCGGGGACATCGACGCCACGCTGGCCGGGCTGGCGCGCGGGCTTTCCCGGCGGCTCGAAGAGCACGGGCTGGGCGGACGGCGCTTCGAAGCGAGCTTCTTCCGTGCCGACGGCGCCGTGAGGCGGATCGCAATCGCCAGCGGACGGCCGGTCCGGGACGCGCGCATCCTCGCCCGGCTCTATGCCGAGCGGCTCGACGCGCTCGCCGATCCGCTCGATCCGGGATTCGGCTTCGACATGGTGCGTCTGGCCGCGCTTTCCTGCGAGGCCATGGCGGAGCGGCAGGCGCGCTTCGACGGCGGCGACGAGGGCGACGAGGCGGTCGGCGAGCTGATCGACCGCCTGAGCGCCCGCTTCGGCCCGGCGCGGGTGATGCGCTTCGCGGCGGCGGACAGCCATGTGCCCGAGCGCGGCTTCCACGCCGTCGACGCCATCGCGGCGCCGGGCGCCGCCCCGGCCTGGCCCGTCGCCGTCCCGGACGAGCCGCCGGTCGCGCCGCTTCGCCTCTTCGCCCCGCCGCAGCCGGTCGAAACCATGGCCGAGGTGCCGGACGGCCCGCCGCTGCGCTTCCGCTGGCGCCGGATCGTCCACGACATCGTCGCGGCCGAGGGGCCGGAGCGCATCGCCCCGGAATGGTGGCGCGACGGGGAGGACGCGCTGACGCGGGACTATTTCCGCGTCGAGGACCGCCACGGCCGCCGCTTCTGGCTGTTCCGCGAAGGGCTCTACGGCCGCGAGACGGAGCGGCCGCGCTGGTATCTCCACGGGTTGTTCGCATGAGCCATGCCGAGCTCGTCGCCGCTTCCAGCTTCTCGTTCCTGCGCGGGGCCTCGCACGCCCACGAACTGGTGGCGGAAGCCATCGCGCTGGGCTGCGACGGCATCGGCCTTGCCGACCGCAACACCGTCGCCGGCGTCGTGCGCGCCCACAGCGCGCTGATGCAGGCACGGGAAAGGCACATCGAGGAAACCGGCCGGCCGCTCGCCTTCAGGCTTGCGGTCGGCGCGCGCCTCGTCTTCGCGGACGGCACGCCCGACGTGGTCGCCTACCCCGCCAGCCGCGACGGCTGGGGCCGGCTCTGCCGCCTTCTGACCAAGGGCAACCTGCGCGGAACGAAGGGCGAGTGCCGCCTCGCGCTGGAGGACCTGCTGGCGGACACGCACGACCTGCTGCTGATCCTGATGCCCGGCGCGCCCGAGGCCGGCGCGCCCGAGGACTGCGCCGGGCCGCTGCGGCGGCTGGCCGAGCGTGCGCCCGGCGCGCTCTGGCTCGGCGCGACCATGCACCGGCGGGGCGCCGACCGCCGCCAGCGC